>NZ_JAACJC010000013.1:0-148865 GCF_011033075.1 Cellulosimicrobium sp. SL-1
CTCGTGCGGGTGAGGCGGGCAAGGGGTTCGCGGTGGTGGCCAGCGAGGTGAAGGAGCTGGCGCAGGAGACGGCGAAGGCGACGGAGGACATCGCGCGTCGGGTGGAGGCGATCCAGGGGGACACGGTCGGTGCGGTGGAGGCGATCGGGGAGATCGCGGACATCATCGGTCGGATCAACGACTACCAGCTGACGATCGCGTCGGCGGTGGAGGAGCAGACGGCGACGACGAACGAGATGTCGCGCGGGGTGCAGGAGGCGGCGACGGGGTCGAGCGAGATCGCGGGCAACATCACCGGCATCGCCGCCGGCGCGCAGGAGAGCGCGCGGTCGATGGAGCAGCTCAACGTCGCCGTCGGCGAGCTCGCCCACGTCTCCGAGCTGCTCGACGCCCAGGTCTCCCGGTTCCGGCTCTGAGACCGCCGGCCATGACGCCCACACCCCGCGCGGCCGGCGCGCGCCGCGCCCGAGGAGGTCGGCGATGATCCGCGTGCTCGTCGTCGACGACTCCGTCGTGATCCGTCGCCTCGTCGCGCAGACGCTCGACCGGGACCCCGAGATCACCGTCGTCGGCACGGCGGCCGACGGTCGCCTCGCCCTCGCGAAGGTCGAGCAGCTCGATCCCGACGTCGTCACGCTCGACATCGAGATGCCCGTCATGGACGGCATCGAGACGGTCCGGGCGCTCCGCGCGGCCGGCCGGCGCATGCCCGTCGTGATGTTCTCGACGCTCACCGAGCGCGGGGCGGCCGCGACGCTCGACGCCCTGACGGCCGGAGCCACGGACTACGTCACCAAGCCGAGCGGGAGCGGGTCGGTCCAGACCGCGCTCGAGCGCGTCGGCCTGGAGCTCACGCCGAAGATCAAGGCGCTCGTCCCGCGCGCGCCCGCCGCCCCGACGGCGCGGTCCGGCGGGACGACGACCGCGGTCCGGCGTCCCGCCCCGGCCCGACCGGTGCGCGCGGTCGTCGTCGGCTCCTCCACGGGCGGGCCGGAGGCGCTGCGGACCGTGCTGTCGTCCCTGACCACGCCGCTGCCCGTCCCGATGCTCGTGGTCCAGCACATGCCGCCGGTGTTCACGCGGCAGCTGGCCGAGCGCCTGGACCGCGCGGGGCCCACGACCGTGGTCGAGGCCGCCGGCGGCGAGGTGCTCCGTCCCGGTCACGCCTACCTGGCGCCCGGCGGCCGGCACCTCGAGCTCGGCCGCCAGGGCACGGGCCTGACGACCCTCGTCACGGACGGGCCGCCCGTCAACTTCACGCGCCCCGCCGTCGACGTCCTGTTCCGCTCCGCGGTCCGCACGCTCGGCGGCGACCTGCTCGCCGTCGTCCTCACGGGGATGGGCTCCGACGGCCGCGACGGTGCGGGGGAGATCGCCCGCGCCGGCGGCCACGTGCTCGCCCAGGACGAGCAGAGCTCGGTCGTCTGGGGCATGCCGGGCGCCGTCACGACCGCGGGGCACGCCCACGCGGTCCTTCCCCTCGACCAGGTCGCCCGCGCCATCGTCGGTGCGGCCGAAGGAGCGCACGCATGACCGTCTCGACCCAGTCGTTCGCCTACGTGAGCGACCTGGTCCGCAAGCACAGCGCGATCCAGCTCGCGCCGGGCAAGGAGTACCTCGTCGAGGCCCGGCTCGGGCCGCTCGCGCGCGAGAAGGGTCTGCAGGGTCCCGACGCCGTCGACAGCTACGTCCGCCGCTACCTGCGGGGCGGCTCCCCGGCGGAGACCGTGCGGGTCGTCGAGGCCATGACGACCAACGAGACGTCCTGGTTCCGCGACACCTCGCCGTTCACCGCCCTGCGCCGGGCGATCCTGCCGGAGCTCGCGGGCGCGGACCTCAGCATCTGGTCCGCGGCGTGCTCGACCGGCCAGGAGCCGTACAGCATCGCGATGGTCCTGCGCGAGGAGCGGGTGCGGAGCTACCGGATCCTCGCGACGGACATCAACGCGCAGGTCGTCGAGCGGGCCCGGACAGGCCGCTACAGCCAGCTCGAGATCAACCGCGGCCTGCCCGCGCCCATGCTCGTGCGCAACTTCCGGCGCGTGGGCGCCGAGTGGGAGGTCGACCCGGCGCTGCGGGAGAACCTCACGTTCCAGCAGCACAACCTGCTCACGGCGCCGCCCGGGCCGCGGATGTTCGACATCGTCTTCCTGCGCAACGTGCTCATCTACTTCGACATGCCGACCAAGCAGTCGATCCTCGCCCGGCTCCGCAGCCGGGTGCGGCCGGGCGGCTTCCTCCTGCTGGGGGCCGCCGAGACCACCGTCGGCGTCGATCCCGCGTGGGAACGGGTCGACGTCACGCAGGGCTCCATCTACCGACTCCGAGGAGGCAGCGCATGAGAGCGCTGATCATCGACGACGCCCGCGTGATGCGCCGCATCGTCGCCACGACGCTGAGGGATCTCGGCTTCGAGACCGCCGAGGCGGGTGACGGACGCCAGGCGCTCGACCTGCTCGAGGCGGGCGAGCGCTTCGACCTCGCGTGCGTCGACTGGAACATGCCGGTGATGGACGGGCTGCAGTTCGTGCAGGCCGTCCGCGCGCGCCGCGAGTGGCGCGACCTCACGCTCATGATGATCACCACGGAGTCCGAGCAGTCGCGCATCGTGCGCGCGCTCGCCGCCGGTGCCCACGAGTACCTCATCAAGCCGTTCACGCCGGACGCACTCATGGGCAAGCTCGACATGCTCGGGCTCCTGCCGACCAAGGAGCTCGCATGATCGACACCCGGGACACGCTCACCCAGAGCGTCCTGCCCATCGCCCAGGACCTCTTCGCCGCCATGGTCGACGGCGAGCCGGGCCTGCTCGAGCCGGTCGACGCCCTCGGGGCGCCGATCCCCGACCCCGTGCACGCGTGGGTCGACATCGTCGGCCCGACCTCGTGGCGCACGCTCGTCGTGACCGCCCGCCCGACCGCGGACCGCATCGCGCGCGCGCTCCTCCAGCTGGACGACGACGAGACCGTGGGCCTCGACGACGTGCGCGACGCGCTCGGCGAGGTCGCCAACGTCGTCGGCGGGAACCTCAAGGGCATGCTCGACGGCGGCTCCTCGCTCACCCTGCCCGTGGTCGACACCACGGGCCCGGCGGTCGCGCGGGCGGCCGACCACGCGCAGGCGCTGCTGTGGCGCGGCGAACCCCTCGTCATCTCGTTGTGGACCTCGAAGGACGGAGAACAGCTGTGAGAGTCGTCGTCGCGGACGACAGCCGCGTGATGCGGCAGATCGTCGTCCGGACCCTGCGCCAGGCCGGGTTCAAGGACTGGGAGATCCTGCAGGCCGGGGACGGCGCCGAGGCGCTCGCCCTCACCCAGGCGGAGCAGCCGGACCTCGTGCTGTCCGACTGGAACATGCCGGAGATGAACGGCATCGACGTCCTGCGCGCGCTGCGCGCCGCGGGGTCGACCGTGCCGTTCGGTTTCGTCACGTCGGAGGGCTCGCCGCAGATGCGCGAGCTCGCGGACGCCGAGGGCGCCCTGTTCCTCATCGCCAAGCCGTTCGACGCGGACACGTTCGAGGACGTCCTGCGTCCCCACGTCCGTTGACCCGACGCACGTCCCCCCGGAGGAGCCCCCTGTGACCACGACCCCCCTGCCCGAGCTCAAGGAGATCCGCGACCTGTACGCGGGACTGGTCGGCCGCGGGTGCACGGCCGTGCGCGCGAGCGCGCTCCTGACGCCCGAGACGCGGCCGGGCGTCATCGCCGCGACCTACGTCAGCCACCGGGCGCAGGTCGAGGCGGTCGTCGCCGTCGACGTCCCGCTCGGTGCCCACCTCGGCGCCTCGATCGGCCTCGTGCCGCCCGGCCCCGCCCAGGACGCGGCGGCCGAGGGCACGCTGAGCGACGTCCTGCTCGAGAACCTGTCCGAGGTCCTCAACGTCACCGCCGCGCTCTTCAACGCGGAGGACGCGCCGCACCTCAAGCTCGCGGAGGTGTTCGACTCGACGCGCGGGCCGCTGCCCGGCGCGCCCGTGTCGTTCCTGCGCAGCACCGGTCGCCGGCTCGACGCGGAGATCGAGATCGCCGGCTACGGCGGCGGGGCGCTGACGGTGGTCCTCGCCTGACGGCGACGGGACCGACCCGTGCGGAGGCCGGGCCGGGGGCGCACGCCCCGGGCCCGGCCTCTCGTCGTCCCCGGCCCGGTGCTCGTCCCCGGTGCCCGTCCCCGGTGCCCGTCCCGGTGCGCGTCCCGGCACCGCACCGCACGGCACGACGACGGACAGCCACCCCGGTGCCGTGAGCGGCGCCGGGGCGGCTGTGGTCGGGGTGGGGACGCGGTCGTCCGCGACGTCAGGCGGTGACGAGGGTCCGTCGCAGGTCGAGCCCCTGGCCGTCGAGGACGGACTGGACCGCGGCGCCCGTGTCGGGGTGCACGAGCACCGGCGCCATGAGGTTCGCGTGCACGCCGCCGGCGCGCACGCTCGCGACGACGAGCACGAGCGGGTCGGTGTCCTCGGCCCCGATGCGCGCGAGGTCGGACGACGGGATGGCGGGGGAGTAGCCGGGCACCCAGCGGCCGGGGTCGAGGACGAGCATCTCGACGCCCGGGGTGTCGAGCGCGGACAGCGTGTAGACGCCGTCGCCCTGCTCGGTGAGCAGCTCGAACCGGCGGGCCGCGAGGCCGGGAGGCGGGGTGACGAAGGTGAGCGTGGTCATCAGCGGAGGTAGTCCAGGAGGGAGGGCTGCAGGAGGGTGGCGCCGATGCTCAGGGTCGCCTGGTAGGCGACCTGCTTGAGCTGGAGGTCGATCGCGAGCTCGGCGAGGTCGACGTCCTCGATGGCGCCGCGGCGCGTCTCGAGCGAGGTGCGGTTGCCGAGGTTGGTGTCGGCGGCGCGCTCGAGCTGGTTCTGGCGCGCGCCGACGGTCGTGTGCTGGGTGAGGACCGCGTCGAGCCGCGCGTCGACGGCGGCGAGATGGCTGCCGCTCCCGTTGCCGGCCCGCAGGTCGGCCGCCACGGTGTCCAGCAGCGCGAACACCGAGCCGGACCCGGTGCCGAAGACGGCGGCGCCGTCGATGTCGACGCGCACCGTCGAGTCGACGCCGATGCGGCGCTCGACGGACGCCCCGCCGCCCGTGAACGAGTAGTCGTCGCGGAACGCGACCCCCTCGTCCGAGGTCCCGGCGAAGACGGTGCGCCCGAGGTACGTCGAGTTCGACTGGCGCAGCAGCTCGTCGCGCAGCTCCACGAGCTCCGCGGCGACGGCCTCCCGGCCCTCCGTCGACGTCGTGTCCGACGCGCCCTGGAGGACGAGGTCGCGCACCCGCTGGACGATGTCGGTCACGGTGCCGAGCGTCGAGTCGAGCGTCGCGAGCCAGCCCTCGCCGTTCGCGATGTTGCGGTCGTACTGCTGCTCGGCCGCGAGGCGGCCGCGGATCGCGAGGGCGTCCGCCGCGGACGACGGGTCGCTCGAGGCGCGCGTGAGCTTGCGCCCCGAGGTGCCCTGCTCCTGGAGCTCGGCGATCCTCGCGAGGTTGGACTGCAGGCTCCTCGTGACGTACGAGGCCTGCATCTGGTTGGTGATGCGCACGGTTCTCCCCTTGCGGACCTGGTCGTGGGCTACAGCCCGACGCGGCCGGTGCGGTTGATGAGGTGGTCGAGCATCTCGTCGACGGCGGTGAGCACGCGGGCCGCGCCCTGGTAGGCGTGCTGGTACTGCATGAGGTTCACGGTCTCCTCGTCGAGCGAGACGGCGGAGTGCGAGAGCAGGTCGCTGAAGGCCGCCGTCGACGCCGTGGTCGCGAGCTTCGCGTCGTAGCCGGCGGAGCTCGACCTCACGGCGAGCTGCGTGACGTGCGTCGACCACACCGCGTCGGGACCGCCGCCGGCGCTCCCGAGCGCGGCGATGCGGTCGGCCACGGACCCGTCGAGGGATCCCGCCCCGACGGCGGCGGTCGCGACCTGGCTGGGCGCGGTCACCGCGACCCGCAGGCCGGCGCCCGCGGACCTGCCGGGCTCGATCGCGAAGAACGCGCCGCCCGGCGTGCCCGACGGCGTCAGGCCCGTCGTGTGCAGCGCGTTGACCTGCGTGACGAGCGCCGACGCGAGCGCGTCGTAGCCCGCCGCGGCCTGGGCGTAGATCCCGCCGGACGACACCGGCGCGAGGGCCGACAGGTGCCCGGCGAGCTCGCCGCCCTCGAGCCCGACGGCCGCGCCCGGGCGGTGCGACCACTCGAGCCGCACCGCGTCGTCGGCCGCGCCGTCGAGCGTCGAGGACCCGACGAGCCGGACCTCGTTCACGTGGTGGCCGTCGACGAGGAGGTTCCCGCCCAGGAGCACGTTGACGGTGCCGTCGGGGTTCGTGCTCGTCTGGGCGCCCGCGAGGCGCGCCAGGTCGGCGGCGAGCTGGTTGCGCTGGTCGACGAGCTCGTTGGCGGAGCCGTTCTGGCCGGAGGCGTCGAGGATGCGCGTGTTGAGGGCGGCGATCTTGTCGGCGACCGTGTTGATCTCGGCCACGAGCGAGCCCGCGCTCGTGCGCGCCTGGCCCCACGCGGCCTCCACGCGGGCGCGGCCGTCGACGATCCGGTCGACGACGGCGCCGGCCTCCTCGACCACGACCCAGGCCTGGGCGTCCTTGCCCGGGGAGTTCGCGGCGTCCTGCCACGCGCCCCAGAACGACTGCAGCGCGGCGGACAGCCCGGTGTCGGAGGGCTCGCCGTGGATGTCCTCGACGGCCGTGAACGCCGCGGCGCGCACGCTCGCGTACCCGTCGGCGGACGCCGTCTGGCGCACGCGCGACTCGAGGAAGAGGTTCCCGAGCCGGGCGACGCCGTCGATCGTCACGCCCTGGCCGGACCGGGCGGACTGCGAGAGCCGCCCCAGGCCCATCTCGGTGAGCGGGGCCGTGGCCGACTGCTGCACGCGCTGGCGCGTGTAGCCCGGCGTGTTGACGTTGGCCACGTTCTGACCGGTGACGTCGATGCCCGCCTGGGCGGCGCTCATGCCCCGGAAGGCGGTGTTGAGGATGGAGAACGAGCTCATGGGCGGGACTCCTTACAGCACCGTGTCGAAGAGGCGGGCGACGTCGGACCGGTCCGTGGTGGCGCCGGTCGCGTCGTAGGTGCGGGGCTCGCCGCCGAGCGTCGCGAGCGTCTCCTGCGTCGAGCGCGACGCGTGGTTGACGAACTGCGTGTTCGTGTCGCGGACGGTCTTGATCCGCACCGTCAGCTCCGTGAGGCCCGTGAGGTGGCCCTCGAAGATCTCGCGCCAGGGCCCCGCGGCCGGGGCGGCCGCGGCGATCTCCCGCAGCGTGGCGTCGGGCGCCAGGCCCCACTCGGCCGCGACGGTCTCGGACGCGACGGTGCGCACGAGGGTCGCCTCGCGCACCTTCTCCATCACGGTCTCGACCTCGCGGTTCGCGTGGGCGAGCCAGCGGGTGCGGCCGGCGGTGAGGAGCAGCTGCTCCTCCTCGAGCTTGAACAGCAGCATCTCGAGCAGCTCGCGCTCTCGCCACAGCAGGGTCGACAGCTCCTGAGGGCCCAACGTGGCTCTCCCTTGTGTGCGCGGTGGTCGGTCGGGACGGCGGGCAGCGCCCGCTCGAGACCCACTGTCGGCACGCGCGGCGCGCATGTGGCGGCTGATCCCCGCGCCCGCTGCATGGGAGAGGTCAGGACGCGGTGCCACCGCGTGCCTCACCCGCGTCTCCCGGTGCCGTACCGGGCCCGCCCCAGCAGAAAGGTGCTTCGGCGTGAACCTCTCCGAGCGCAACGCTCTCGTCGTCGACAACCTTGCCCTCGTCGGCTTCCTCGTCTCCGACCTGTGCGCGCGGGCCGACCACCTCTCGCGCGAGGACCTCGCGTCGGTCGGCGCGGTCGCCCTCACCACGGCGGCCACGAGCTTCGACCCGACGCGCGGCGTGCCGTTCGGCGCGTACGCGCGGCGCCGCATCGTGGGGGCGCTCGCCGACGAGCTGCGCTCGCAGGACTGGGCCCCGCGCTCGGCGCGCCGCCGCATCAAGGCGCTGACGGCCGTGACGGCGTCGCTCACCGCGTCCCTCGGCCGCGAGCCGACCGACGCGCAGGTCGCCGAGGCGATGGGCGTCGCGGTCGCGGACGTGCGCGCGGCGCGGGACGACGCCGGGCGCTCGATCGTGGCGATGGAGGACACCACCTACGACCACGTCGCGCTCGAGGCGCCGACCCCGGAGGAGCAGGTCCTGTCCGTCGAGGAACGGCACGTGGTGCGCGAGGCGGTGGCCGCGCTGCCGGACCAGCTGCGGCACGTCGTCGAGCAGGTGTACTTCGCGGGGCGCAGCGTCGGCGAGCTCGCCGCCGAGCTGGGGATCAGCCACTCGACCGTCTCGCACGCGCGCATCGAGGCGGTCCGCCTGCTCCGCGAGGGGCTCGAGGCCCACTACTCGGGCCGCGAGGCGAAGGGCCCGGCCGCGCCGCTCACGGCCCGCCGGCGGGAGTACCTCGCCGCGATGGGCGAGCGCGTCGCGGGCGGTGCCACGCAGCGCTCCGCCTGGGCGGTGCCCGCGGCGTCGTGACCCGGGCCGCGACGGCGTCGACCGGCGTCGGTCGACGTCGGCCACCGTCGGGCCGCGGCGTCCGACAGTCCCCAGGAGCAGGCCGGTCGAGGTGACGGGCCGGTACCGGACGAGCCGGCCCGCCCGGGGCCGCGCGGGACAGGAGCGCACGCATGGGTCTCTCGATCGTGACGAACGTGGCGGCGACGACGACGTACCGCCGCCTCGCGACGACGCAGCGCGAGCAGGGGGCGTCGGCGGAGCGGCTCGCGTCCGGCCTGCGGATCACCACCGCCGCGGACGACTCCGCGGGCCTGACGACGGCGGAGGGCCTGCGGGCCCAGGCGAACGGCAGCGCCGTCGCGCAGCGCAACGCGGCGGACGCGGTCGCCATGCTCGAGACGGCGGACGGCGCGCTCGGCGGCATCCAGAGCATGCTCCAGCGCATGCGCGAGCTCGCGCTCCAGGCCGCGAACGACACGAACGGGCCGGACGCGCGCGCCGCGATGGAGGACGAGCTGACGGCGCTCGCGCGCGAGGTGAGCCGGACCCACAACGAGTCGGCCTTCGCCGACCAGCTCCTCCTCGCGAGCGAGCCGACCGTGACCTTCCAGGTCGGTGCCGAGGGGGACGCCGCCTCGACGATCTCCGTCCAGCTCCCGCGCGTGACGTGGGCGGTGTCGTCGGTGCTCGTCGCGGGCGACGGCGACCTGCGCGTGAGCCTGACCGGCGCGGGGTACCCAGAGCTCGCGCACATGACCTCGCGTGCGGCGGTCGAGGCGATCGACCGCGCGATCTCGCGCGTCTCGGAGGAGCGCTCGCGCATGGGCGCGACGATCAACCGGCTCGACCACGCGGCGCGCGTCGCGGGCAGCACGGGGGAGAACCTGCGCGCGGCGGAGTCGCGGATCCGGGACGCCGACCTCGCCCAGGAGCTGCGCGACGGCGCCCGCCTGAACGTGCTGGCGCAGGCGGGGACGGCGATGCTCGCGCAGGCCAACCAGGCGCCGTCGTCGGTGCTGCAGCTCCTGGGCTGAGCCCCCGAGGCTCCCGAAAAGTGACACAGGTCACTGACCACGAGGGGGCGGTGGCTGCCGAGAGTGCTCGGTGACCGGCCCATGGATGGGCTGGGGGATCATCCACTCGCCCGTCTCACGGAGGACTCATCATGGGCTTCAGCGTCAACACGAACGTCTCGGCACTCAACACGTACCGGAACCTCACGAGCACCCAGAACAGCCAGAGCAAGTCGCTGGAGAAGCTGTCCTCGGGTCTGCGGATCAACCGTGCGGCGGACGACGCAGCGGGTCTGTCGATCGCCGAGGGTCTCAAGGCCCAGGTGAACGGTTACAGCGTCGCGGCGCGCAACGCGCAGGACGGCATCAGCGTCGTGCAGACGGCGGAAGGTGCGCTGGGTGAGGCGCAGTCGATCCTGCAGCGCATGCGTGACCTGTCGGTGCAGGCCGCGAACGACACGAACAACGCCGACGCGCGCACCGCCATCAGCTCGGAGCTGGGCGAGCTCGCGGACGAGCTCGACCGGATCGTCGACTCGACGAACTTCAACGGGATCGACCTGCTCAAGTCGACGTCGACGGACCTCACGGTCCAGGTCGGCGCCGAGGGCGCGGGCGGCGGGAACACCATCTCGATCGACCTCACCACCAACGACCTGCAGGGCATCATCGAGGCCGGCGTCTACGACGCCACCAACGGTGGGACGTCGCTCAACGTCGCGACCGCCGCCGGCGCGCAGGCGGCGATCGAGACGATCGACACGGCGCTCAAGGCCGTGTCGACGGCTCGCTCGGGCCTGGGTGCGACGCAGAACCGCCTGGAGTACGCGATCTCCAACATCAACGTCGCGACGGAGAACCTGACCTCCGCCGAGTCGCGCATCCGCGACGTCGACATGGCCAAGGAGATGATGAACTACTCGCGCACCAACATCCTGTCCCAGGCCGGCACCGCGATGCTGGCCCAGGCGAACCAGGCCAGCTCGGGAGTGCTCCAGCTCCTCGGCTGACCCTGACGGCCGCGCGGCCGGTCCCGCGCGGCCGTCCCCACCGACGGCGTCGCACCGGAGCACCCGGTGCGACGCCGTCGTGCTGTGCGCACCGCGGGCGCCCCCGACGGGACGGGGAACTCGTCGAAAGTCGTCCCCCACGACGTGGTGGTGGCTGCCGAGAGTGCTCGGTGACCGGCCCACGGATGGGCTGGGGGATCATCCACTCGCCCGTCTCACGGAGGACTCATCATGGGCTTCAGCGTCAACACGAACGTCTCGGCACTCAACACGTACCGGAACCTCACGAGCACCCAGAACAGCCAGAGCAAGTCGCTGGAGAAGCTGTCCTCGGGTCTGCGGATCAACCGTGCGGCGGACGACGCAGCGGGTCTGTCGATCGCCGAGGGTCTCAAGGCCCAGGTGAACGGTTACAGCGTGGCGGCGCGCAACGCGCAGGACGGCATCAGCGTCGTGCAGACGGCGGAAGGTGCGCTGGGTGAGGCGCAGTCGATCCTGCAGCGCATGCGTGACCTGTCGGTGCAGGCCGCGAACGACACGAACAACGCCGACGCGCGCACCGCCATCAAGTCGGAGCTCGACGAGCTCGCGGACGAGCTCGACCGGATCGTCGACTCGACGAACTTCAACGGCATCGACCTGCTCAAGGCCAGCGCGACCGACCTCACGGTCCAGGTGGGCGCCGAGGGCACCGGTGACGGCAACACCATCACCATCGACCTCACCACCAACGACCTCCAGACGGTCATCGAGGCGGGCGTGTACAACACCGCGGGCGGCAGCTCCCTCACGGTGAACACGGCGGCGAACGCGCAGGCGGCGATCGAGACGATCGACACGGCGCTCAAGGCCGTGTCGACGGCTCGCTCGGGCCTGGGTGCGACGCAGAACCGCCTGGAGTACGCGATCTCCAACATCAACGTCGCGACGGAGAACCTGACCTCCGCCGAGTCGCGCATCCGCGACGTCGACATGGCCAAGGAGATGATGAACTACTCGCGCACCAACATCCTGTCCCAGGCCGGCACCGCGATGCTGGCCCAGGCGAACCAGGCCAGCTCGGGAGTCCTCCAGCTCCTCGGCTGACCCTGACGGCCACCCGGCGGGCGGCACGGACCGCCCTCCGCGCCGTCCGCCGGGTCTTCTCCGCACCACGTCCCCAGCACGTCCCCCGTCCCACACCTGGAGGTGATCCGCGTGGGCATCTCCTTCACCGGGCTGTCGAGCGGTCTCAACACGGCAGACCTCGTCAAGCAGCTCATCGCCGTCGAGTCGATCCCGCAGCAGCAGCTCCAGGCCAAGGTCAAGGCCGAGCGCTCCGAGATCTCCGCGCTCCAGGACCTCAACACGCGCGTGGCCGCGCTCGCGAAGCTCGCCAAGGAGCTCACCGCCGGCGACGCGCTCGCGCTCTTCACCGCGAAGGGCTCGTCCGACGCGGTCTCGGTCACCGCCCGCGCCGGCGCCTCCCCGGGGAGCATCGACGTCGTCGTCGACGCCGTCGCCACCGCGCAGAAGTCGGTCACCGCGACCCTCACGACGGCTCCCACCACGCGCTTCACCCTCACGGACGCCGCGGGCGAGCACACCGAGCTGACCGCGGCCTCCACGTCGCTCGACGACGTCGTCGCGGCGATCAACCGCGCCGACGCGGGCGTCACCGCGGTCAAGGTCGGTGCGGGTACCGACGCCGCGACGGGGGAGAAGCTCTACCGCCTCCAGCTCACGGGCGCCGCGACGGGCGCCGCGGGCGCGTTCTCGTTCCACGCCGGGACCGCCGCCGAGGTGGACGCCGGCACCGCGACGAACCTGCTCGCCGCTCCCGGCGCGGCCACCGTCACGGCGGCCGCCGACTCCGTGGTGCGCCTGTGGGCCGGCACCGCCGCCGAGCAGACCGTCACCTCGGCGTCGAGCACGTTCACCGACCTCCTTCCCGGCATCGACGTCACCGTCTCGAAGGCGTCCGCCGACCCCGTCACCGTCACCGTCGCCGAGGACCCCGAGGCGCGCGCGAACAAGGTCCGCAGCCTCGTCGACGCCGTGAGCGCGATCCTCGCGCGCATCGGGACGCAGACCAAGGTGACCATCGGGTCCGACGGATCGACCTCCGGCGCGACGCTCGCCGGCGAGTCCATCGTGCGCAACGCGCGCCAGTCGCTGCTCGGCGCCGTCACGGACCCGGTGGACGGGGCGTCGCTGTCGTCGATCGGCATCGAGATCACGCGCTACGGCGAGGTCACGTTCGACGCCGAGAAGCTCTCGGCGGCCCTCGCCGCCGACCCCGACACGACGATGAGCACGTTCACGCAGGTCGCGACGCGCGTCCAGAAGGCCTCCGAGATGCTCTCCGACAAGTACGACGGCCTCCTCACGACGTCCGTCAAGAACCGCGAGACCCAGGCCACCCGCCTGGACGACCAGATCGCCCGGTGGGACCAGCGGCTCGAGCAGCGCTTCAAGCGCCTCACCGCGCAGTACACCGTCATGGAGGTCCAGCTCGCCAAGCTCGACTCGCAGCAGCAGTGGCTGACGGGCCAGCTCGCGACCCTCATGCCCTCCTCGTCCTCGAAGCGCTGAGCCGCACCTCCAGCGAAGGAACCGCCGTGACCCACCTCGCCCGGAGCGCCTACGGGCGCGACGCCATCCTCACCGCGTCCCCCGCGCGCCTGCTGACGCTGCTCTACGACCGTCTCGTGCTCGACCTGCGCCGGGCCGAGGCCGCGCAGGGCGAGGAGCGGTGGGCCGCCGCGTCCGAGCAGCTCCTGCACGCCCAGGCGATCGTGGCCGAGCTCATGGGCTCGCTCGACACCACGGTCTGGGACGGTGCCGAGGACCTCATGGCCCTCTACGTCTACGTCCACGAAGCCTTGATCGCCGCGAACGTCCACCGCGACATCGGGCGCACGCACGAGGTCCTCGAGATCGTCGTGCCGCTCCAGGAGACGTGGCGCCAGGCCGCGGAGGTGCTGCCCGCCGGGCACGGGAGCGCCGCGGCGCACGGCGGCGGAGCGACCGGTGTCGCCTGACCGCGCAGGCACGGTCACGGCCTGGACCCGTGCCCTCGACGAGCTCGACGCGATGGCGTCGGTCGCGGGCGAGCACGCCGGCGAGACGGCCGTCGCCCACCTGGCCGCGTGGACCCCTCCGACCGGGCTGGGGCGGCTCCCGGCCGAGCTCGTGGACCGCGCGCTCGAGGTCCTGGTCCGCCAGGCCGACGTGGTGGACCGCCTGCACGCCGCCATCGTGGAGAACCGGCGGCACTCCCGTGCCCTGACGTGCGTGCCCCGCGCGCACGACTCGACCGCGGCGGCGTACCTCGACGTGAGCGCCTGACCCTCGCGACACCTCCGGCCCGGCGGCGCTCCCGGGCGAGCACGGCTCACGCGTCGCGACCCTGCATAGGGGTCGGGTGAGCACACGACCGACCGCGCAGCACGCGTCCCCGCTGCGCGCGCACGACGCACGACGGCGGCCCCTCGGCCGTCGTCGGCTCAGGGTGAGCACGGACCGCTCCCCCCGCAGGCCATCGGACGGCCGACACCGACGACGTGGGGAATCCGCGACCGTGTTCGACTCCGTCACCTCCGTAGCGATCCAGAGCGCGCTGGACGGGCTGTCCGCCCGGCAGAGCGCCATCGCCGAGAACGTCGCCAACATCAACACCCCGGGCTACACCGCGAAGCGCGTGCAGTTCGAGGAGGCGCTGGCGGCCTCCGTCGCCGACGGCGACGCCCGGCGCACCGCCTTCACCGTCGACCGCTCGCTCGAGCCGACCCGGCTCGACGGCTCGAACGTCAACCTCGACACCGAGACCGTCTCGAACGTCGACACCGTCCTGCGCTACCAGTTCGCGACCCAGGCCGTCGGCGGCGAGGCCGCCGCCCTGCGCGCGGCGATGCGGACGGCCTGACATGACCTACGACGCTCTCGGCATCGCCGGCACCGGCCTCACCCTGCACCGCAAGTGGCTCGACGCCGTCGCGGACAACCTCGCGAACGTCAACACCGTCACGTCGACCGACGACGCCGCGTTCCGCGCCCGCTACGTCCTCGCCACCGAGGGCGGCGAGAAGAACCCGGGCGCGTACGTCGCCGGGGCGGCGTGGGGGAGCGCGGAGGGCCGGCTCACGTACGAGCCGGACCACCCGCTCGCGGACGAGGACGGCTACGTGCGCTACCCGGACATCGACATGTCCGAGCAGATGGGCAGCCTCATCCTCGCCCAGCGCGGCTACCAGGCGAACGCCGCCGTGATCGACCGCGCGAAGACGGCCTACGAAGCAGCACTCCAGATCGGGAAGTGATCCTCATGTCCATCCCCTCCGTCGAGGCCACGACCGGCACCGGGTACCTCACCGGCGTCGAGAGCCTCTCCGCGACCGCTGCCGCCGCGACCGGGTCGACCGGTGCCGCGGGCGCGAGCGCCTTCGCCGACGTGCTGGGCGGCGCGGTCGACAGCACGCAGCAGCTCCAGGGCGCCGCGAACGAGCTGGCGATCGCCGCCGTCACGGGCGACCTCGAGAGCGTCCACCAGGCGACCATCGCCTCCACCCGTGCCCAGACGACCCTCGAGCTCGTCGCCGCCGTGCGCAACAAGGCGGTCGACGCGTTCAACGAGATCATGAGGATGCAGGCCTGACGATGCCCGAGAAGATCAGGTCGACGTTCGGCCGCGCGTTCGGCGCCGTCCGCGACTTCACCATCGCCCAGCGCACGCTCGCGCTGCTCGCCCTCGCGATCCTCGTGGTCGGGATCGTCGCGCTCGTGTCGTGGGCGTCGCGCCCCAGCTACACGCCCCTGTTCTCCGGCATGTCGAGCGCGGACGCCGCCGCGATCGTCGACCAGCTCCGCTCGCAGGGCGTGCCCTACGAGCTGACCGACGGCGGCGGCACGGTGCTCGTGCCCGAGGAGCGGGTCTACGAGCAGCGGCTCGCGGCCGCGACGGCCGGCCTGCCCGCCGACGAGTCGACGGGCGGCTACTCGCTGCTCGACGAGATGGGCGTCACGTCGAGCGAGTTCCAGCAGGACGTGACGTACAAGCGCGCGCTCGAGGGCGAGCTCGCCCGCACCCTCTCCGCGATGGACGGCGTCGAGACGGCGACCGTCCAGCTCGCGATCCCCGAGAAGACGGTCTTCGCGGCCGAGCAGGGCACCCCGACCGCGTCGGTGTTCGTCGCTCCCGCCCGCGGCCAGAAGCTCACGACCGAGCAGGTCGAGGCGATGGTCCACCTCGTCTCGGCGTCGATCGACGGCATGGCACCCACCGACGTCGCGGTCGTCGACGCGCAGGGAGAGGTGCTCTCCGAGGTCGGCGTCGGGGCGCGCTCGTCGGGCGAGCAGGCCGGGCAGTACGAGGAGAAGGTGTCCGGGCAGGTGCAGGCGATGCTCGACCGCGTCGTCGGGGCCGGGAACTCGACCGTCGCGGTGACCGCGCAGATGGACGTGGCGAGCTCCGAGCGTCTCGAGGAGACGTTCCGCACGCCGGAGGGCGGGCCCGTCCTCAACGAGTCCACGACGACCGAGGAGTACACCGGCGCGGGCGGTGGCGTCGCCGGGGTGCTGGGACCGGACAACATCGCCGTCCCGGGCGGCGCCGGCGGGGACAGCAGCTACACGTCGGAGGACGCCACGCGCAACAACGCGATCGACAAGGTCACGGAGACCACGACGACGCCCGCCGGCGCGCTGACCCGGCAGGCCGTGTCCGTCGCGCTCGACGCCGAGGTGGCCCGGGGGATGGACACGGCCGCGATCACCGCGATGGTCTCCGCCGCCGCCGGCATCGACGCCGAGCGCGGGGACACCGTCGAGGTCGCGGTGCTGCCGTTCGACACGGGCGCCGCGGAGTCGGCCCAGGCCGCGCTCGCCGCGGCGGAGGAGGCGGCCGCCGCCGAGAGCCGGGCGCAGATGCTGCGCACCGCGGCGGTCGTCGCCGGGGTGCTCATCGCCCTGGTGATCGTGCTCGTGGCCGTGCGGCGCGCCCGTCGTCGCCGCGAGCGGCGCGAGACGGTCGACCTCGAGGACCTCCGCATGACGACCCTGCACGAGCTCGACCGCGACGACGAGCACCCGGCGCTCCTGTCCGGCGGCGGTCAGGGCGAGCTCGAGCCCGTGCCCGAGCGGCCGGAGATCCAGCCCCCGACCCCGCGGTTCACGAGCCTCGACCAGCGTCGGGCCGAGATCGACGCGCTCGCGGCGACCGACCCCGACAAGACGGCCGAGTACCTGCGGGTGCTGCTCGCCGAGGACCGGGCGGGGGCGCAGCGATGAGCGTCACGACGGCACCGCCCGAGACGGCGCCGCCGGGCACCGGCGCCGCCGGTCTGGCGGCCGCCCTCGACCCCGCCGCCGCGGCGGCCGCGACCGAGGCGGCGCGCAAGGTCGCCGCGATGAGCGGGGTGCAGAAGGTCGCCCTGGTGCTCATGCAGCTCAGCCAGGAGCGGGCGGCGACGGTCCTGTCGCTGCTCTCCGAGGAGGAGGCCTCCGAGGTCGCCGCCGAGATCATGCGCACCCAGGTGGTGGACGAGGACCTGGCGGTCGCGGCCCTCGACGAGTTCTACGACATGGCGCTGTCCGGCACGCCGCGCCCGCGCGGGGGCAAGGACTTCGCCGTCGGGCTGCTCGAGGCGTCGATGGGCGCCGACCGGGCGGCCGACGTGGTCGAGCGCCTCGTCGCGAGCATGCAGGGCAAGGCGTTCGAGTACCTCGACGGCACCGAGCCGGGACAGATCGTGTCCCTGCTCGACGGCGAGCACCCACAGACCGTCGCCCTCGTCCTCGCGCACCTCAGCTCGGGCGTCGCGTCCGCGGTGCTCGCCAAGCTGGCCGACGACTACCGCACGGACGTCGCGCAGGCGCTCGCGACCATGGGCACCGCGTCGCCGGACGCGGTGAAGATCGTGTCGGAGCAGTTCCGCACCCGCATGGGCGCGAGCATCACCCCGCGTCAGCCGGTCGAGATCCTCGGCGGCGTCCAGCCGCTCGTCGACATCATCAACCGCTCCGACGGCGCCACGGAGAAGGCGGTCCTCGAAGGGCTCGAGGCCCGCGACCCGCAGCTCGCCGAGGAGGTCCGCTCGCGCATGCTGACCTTCGAGGACATCGCCTCGTTCGAGGCGCGCGACGTGCAGATCATCCTGCGCGGCGTCGAGATGTCGGTGCTCGCGCTCGCGATGAAGGGCACGACCGCCAAGGTCGTCGAGACGATCACGAAGAACATCTCCGAGCGCAACCGGGCGCTGCTGGAGGAGGAGGTCGCCGGGCTGGGCGGGGTGCGCATCAGCCAGGTCGAGGAGGCGCGCGCGGAGATCGTCCGCGTCGTCCGCAACCTCGAGGCCGACGAGAAGATCACGATCCACCGCACGGACGGGGACGAGCTTGTCTACTGACGCCTCCTTCGTGCCGCGGGCCGTGCCGGTCCTGCGCAGCGACCGCGTCGCGGAGGTCGAGGCGGCGGCGTCGGCCCGCGGGTACGCCGCCGGCTACGCGGCCGGGGCCCGCGCGGCCCGCGACGAGGCGGAGCGCCTGCGCGCCGCGCTCGAGGCGGACCACGCGCGGCGCACCGCCGAGCGCGACGAGCGGACCGCGCGCGCGGTCGCCGTCCTGCGCGAGGCCGCCCGGGCGCTCGGCGAGCGGACGGTCCCCGTCGTCGCCGCGGCGCAGGACGCCACGGTCCGGGGCGCGCTCGACCTCGCGGGGTCCGTCCTCGGGTACGAGCTCACCGACCGGCCGGGGGCCGCCCGCGCGGCCCTCGCGCGCGCGACGGCCGTCGCCGACGGCGCGGTCGTCGCCGTCCGGCTGCACCCCGACGACGTGCGCCTGCTGACCGAGGCCGGGGTCGACGACGTCCGCCTCGTCGCGGACGCGTCGCTCGACCGCGGCGACGCCGTCGCGGAGCTCGAGCACGGCTTCCTCGACGCGCGCGTGCGCGCCGCCGTCGACCGGGCGCGGGCCGAGCTGGCGCTGCTCGACGTCGGGCCCGACCTCCCGCCCGACGCCGGGCCCGGCGCGGCCGGAGGGTCGTCGTGACGGCCCCGGTCGGCTCCGCCGTGCCGGGCACGCGCACCACGGCGGGCGCGACCCGCCCGCACTCCCGCCCGCCCGCGCTCGAGTCCCTCGTCGCGGTGGCGCGGCCCGAGCGGGTCGGCGTCGTGACGTCGGCCGTCGGGCTGAGCCTCGAGGTCGCGGGCCTGAGCTGCGGCATCGGCGACCTCGTCCACGTCGGCGACGGCCCGCACCCCCTCGACGCGGAGGTCGTCGCGACCGCCGAGGGCAGGGCGCGCTGCATGCCGCTCGGCCGGCTCTCCGGTGTCCGCGCGGGCGACCCGGTGCGCACGCGCGGCACCGGGGTCCTCGTCCCGACCGGGCGCGGCCTGTTCGGCCGCGTGGTCGACGCGCTCGGCCGCCCCGTGGACGGGCGCGGCCCGCTCGGGCGCGCGCCCCGCGTGCCCGTGGACGCGGACGCGCCCGCCGCGATGGAGCGGGCGCGCATCGACACGCCGCTCCAGACCGGCGTACGGGTCCTCGACACGCTCACCACGCTCGGCCGGGGCCAGCGCATCGGGCTGTTCGCCGGCTCCGGCGTCGGCAAGTCCTCGCTGCTGTCGATGGTCGCGCGCGGGACCGACGCCGAGGTGTCGGTCATCGCGCTCGTCGGCGAGCGCGGGCGCGAGGTGCGCGAGTTCCTCGAGGACGACCTCGGCCCCGAGGGCCTGGCCCGGTCGGTCGTCGTCGTCGCGACGTCCGACGAGCCCGCGATGATGCGCCGCCGCGCAGCCTTCACGGCGACCCGGATCGCCGAGTCGTTCCGGGAGGCCGGGTCGCACGTCGTCCTCATGATGGACTCCCTCACGCGCGTGTCCATGGCGCAGCGCGAGATCGGGCTGTCCGTGGGGGAGCCCCCCGCGACGCGCGGCTACCCGCCGTCGACGTTCTCCCTCATGGGGAACCTGCTCGAGCGCGCGGGCACCGCGGCGACGGGCTCCGTCACCGGGATCTACACCGTCCTCGTCGACGGCGACGACCACAACGAGCCGATCGCCGACCAGGCGCGCTCGATCCTCGACGGGCACGTGGTGCTCGACCGGTCCATCGCCGTCTCGGGCCACTACCCGGCGGTCGACGCGCTCGCGTCGGTCTCGCGCGTCGCGTCGCGCGTGACCACGCCCGAGCAGAGGTCGGTCGCGCTCACGCTGCGCCGGGTCCTCGCGGCGCGCCGCAAGGCGCAGGACATCCTCGACATCGGGGCGTACAAGAAGGGCACCGACCCCCTCGTCGACGCGAGCCTCGAGCACCAGGGGGCGATCGACGCCTTCCTGCAGCAGGTCATGACCGACAGGACGCCGGCCGAGGAGTCGTGGGCGCGCCTCACGCGGCTCACCCAGGTGCTGGCCGGAGGGGAGGACTGATGGCGGGGAAGTTCCGGCTCGCGGGCGTGCTGCGCCTGCGTCGCCTCGAGGAGGACGGCGCCAAGGCGGCGCTCGCGGGAGCGCACGCGGACCTCGCGCGCACCGTGGAGGAGGCGGGCGGTCTCGCCGCCTACCTCGACGCCTCGCCCGAGCGCCCGACGACGAGCGCGGCGCTGTCCGGGCTCGCGGCCTCCCGCGCCGCGGCGAGCGCGTTGTTCTCCGTGCTCGAGTCCGAGGAGCGCGTGCGCGCGCACGCCGTGGACGAGGCGCGCGCCGAGCTCGCGCGCGCCCGCGCCGCCGCGCTGGGCCTCGAGAAGCTCGAGGAGCGGCACGACGCCGAGACGGCCCGCGCGGAAGGGCGCGCCGACCAGGCCGCGCTCGACGAGATCGCCTCGGCCGCGCGGCGCACGACGGCCGGGGGGTCGACGACGTGAGCATGACCCAGGCGCTCGCCCGCGTGGGCGAGATCCGCACGGAGATCGTGGCGCTGCACGACGTCGTGACCGCCCCCGGCCGGTCGACGCCGGCGTCGTCGTCGTCCACGAGCGCGACCGACTTCGCGTCGGCGCTCTCGGCGCTCTCGGCGCTGCCGACGACGGGCGCGACGGGCACCGGCTCGGACGTGGTCGGGCGCCTGCTCGGCACGCTGTCCGGGGCGACCGGCGCCGACGAGCTCGCGCGCAGCGCGCTGTTCGGGGCGGGTGCATCGCCGGGCGCCGCGGCGGCGGCAGCCGTCGCGCCGGCCGCCCCCGCTGCGCCCGCCGGCCCGGCGACCGCGCCGGACGGCGCGACCGACGGCGCGGCGGGACGGTCGGTCGTCGAGACGGCGCGCCAGTACCTCGGCGTGCCGTACGTGTGGGGCGGCGAGAGCCTCGGCGAGGGCGGCCTCGACTGCTCGGGCCTCGTCCAGCTCGTGTACTCCGCGCACGGCGTCGACCTGCCGCGCGTCGCGCGCGACCAGATGCGCCAGGGGACCGAGGTCGGCTCGCTCGCCGAGGCGCGACCCGGCGACCTCGTGGTGCAGCGCGGGGGCAAGCACATCGGCATCTACGTGGGCGACGGGCAGATGATCCACGCGCCCAAGCCCGGCCGCACCGTCGAGATCACGGACGTCACCGACGCCTCCGTGACGACCGTCCGCCGCGTGATCGGCTGAGGAGGACCACGATGACCCTGACCACGAACGCCCTGGTCGCGGCTCCGGCACCGGCCACGACGGCGCGGCCCCGGGCGGCGTCCGGAGCGTCGGCCGACGCGTTCGGCCGCAGCTTCGACGCCGCGCTCGGCGAGGCGGCCCGCGGCCGCCCGGAGCCCGCGCGCGCTCGCGGGGGCACCCCTGCCGACCGGGCCGTCGACGACGGGCCCGCCGCCGGGTCCTCGACCGGCAGCACCCCGACCGCCGGGCTCTCGACCGCCGGGCTCTCGACCGACGGGTCCTCGACCGACGGGCCCGCGGCCACCGGGGCCCCCGGCGCCGACTCCTCGGCGGACGGCGCCACCGCCGCGGACGGTCAGCCCGCCGTGCCGCCCGTGCCCGTCGGCCTGCCGGGCCTGCCGGTGCTCCCCGACGCGGCGCCCGTCGGTCTCGACGGCGCGCTCGCCGGCACCGCCACGCCGGACGGCGCGGCAGCTGCCGCCGTCGCGGACGACGCGGCGCCCGGCGACGAGCACGGTCCGACGCGCGCCGCGTCGTCGGCCGACGCCGCGGGCGCCCCGGACGCGTCCACGGCTGCCCCGGCCACGGGCGACCGCCCGGGCGCACCCGGCACAGCCTCGGCGGCCGGCACAGCCTCGGCGGCCGGCACCGCCTCGGCGGTCGGCACCGCGGCGGCGGCCGGGCCGGGCGAGGCTCGGACGCCGACCGGTGCACCGTGGTCGTCCGACGCGACGGCGACGGCGGACGGCCCGGTGACGGTGCCCGCCGCGACGCGGGCGAGCGGTGGTGCCGGAGAGGCCGTCGCGACGGCCGGACCCCTGGCGAGCGCCGGGCCCGGGGCCGGGACGACCACGACCCCGCCGCCGGGTCCGGTCCCCGCCACGCCGGGTGCGCCGGTCCCCGCCGCGCCGGGTGCGCCGACCAGCTCGGGGGGCGTCGCCGTCGCCCCTGCACCGGGGGAGGCGGACGGCGTGACCTCACCGGTCCCGACCGGCCCGGAGGGCACGACCCTCGCGCCGGACGCCGCGCCGCGGGCCGCCGGGGAGCTCCTCGCCGCCGCCCCCGTCGCGGCCCCTGCCGCACCGGCCGCCGTCGGCGCGCCCGCGGTGACCGCCCCGGCGGCCGCGTCGCACCCGGCACAGCCGCTGCACGCCCAGGTCGCCGGGCCCGTCGTCCGGCTCGCCGAGGCGGGCGACGGCGACCACGTGCTCACGCTCTCCGTGACGCCCGAGAACCTCGGGCCCGTGACGGTCCGCGCGCACGTCGCGGGCGGTGACCTGCGCATCGAGCTCTACGCGCCGCACGACACGGGCCGCGAGGCGCTGCGCGCCATCGTCGCCGACCTGCGGCGCGACCTCGCGGGCATCGCGGGCGGGGCGTCGTCGGTCACCGTCGCGGACGCGGGAGCACCGGGCACGGCCGTGGACGGTCGGGACGGCCGCGGCGCCACCGCGGACGGGTCCGGCGCGCGTCGCGACCCGCAGGAGCCCGGCGCGCACGACCGCGGCCCGGCCCGGCCGCACCGAGGGGCCACCGAGCCCGAGACCGAGCCGACAGTGGTCGGCAGGACGTACGGCGCCGCCCGGCGCCTCGACGTCCTCGTCTGAGGAGAGGAACCACGTGCCCGTCGAACCCGTGAGCGCGCCGGCGCCGGCATCGATGTATGCCACGAAGAGCGTGCGCGCGCCCAAGCAGGAGTACGACAGCGAGCTCTTCCTCGGGCTCCTCGTGACCCAGCTGCGCAACCAGGACCCGTCCAGCTCCATGGACACCGGCGAGATCGTCTCGCAGACGACGTCGCTCGCCATGATGGAGGCGCTCACGCGGATGACCGGGCTCGTCGAGGAGTCGTTCGCGCTCCAGATGCGCCAGTCGGCCGCCGACCTCCTGGGCAACAAGGTCTCCTACCTCGACGCCGACGGCGTCGAGCACACGGGCACCGCCACCGCGGTGTCGTACCGCGACGCGGTACCCACCGTGACGATCGGCGGGGTGACGGTCGACCTCGACCACGTCTCCGCCGTCACCTCCTCGGTCAGCACGGATGCCACCGGGACCCCGGCAGCCACGGACGGCGCCACCGACGACCACGGCAGCTCCGCCGCCTGACCCGAAAGGACTCTCGTGCTCCGCTCCCTCAACACCGGAATCTCCGGCCTGCGCGCCCACCAGAACATGCTGGACGTCACGGGCAACAACATCGCGAACGTCAACACGACGGGCTTCAAGTCCTCGCGCACCCAGTTCCAGGACACGCTGTCCCAGCTCGTCGCGGCGGGTGTCGCGCCCGACCAGCAGGTCGGCGGCGCGAACCCCGCGCAGATCGGCCTCGGCGTCACGACGGCCGCCATCACGACGCAGTTCACGCAGGGCGCCGCGCAGACGACGGGCGTCCCGACCGACCTCATGATCGACGGCGACGGGTTCTTCGTCGTCGAGCGGGGCGGCCAGGCGTACTACACGCGCAACGGCGGGTTCACGTTCGACGGCGCGGGCCGGCTCGTCAACGCGAGCGGCGACCTCGTCCAGGGCTGGACCGCCACCGACGGCGTGGTGAACACGAGCAGCCCGCTCGGCAACCTCACGATCCCCGTCGGGGACGTCATCCCGCCCCGCGCGACCACGGGCGTGACGTTCGGGGGCAACCTGCCCTCGGACGCCGCGGACGGCACCGAGCTCGTGCGCGACGTCGAGGTCTTCGACGCGGCGGGCCGGGCGAGCAAGCTCTCGCTCGTCTTCACGGCCGCCGCCGGCGGCTGGTCCGTGAGCGCCCGCGACGGCGCGACCGGCGCGACGCTCGCGGGCCCGCAGGCCCTCACGTTCACGGGTGGTGCCCTGACCGGCGGCGGGTCCCTCGCCGTCGGCGGCGTGACGGTCGGCCTCGACGGGCTCACGTCGTACGCGGGGCTGTCGAACGTCGCCGTCGCGAGCAAGGACGGCGGGGCCGCCGGGTCGCTCACGTCGTACTCGGTCTCCGGCGACGGCTCGATCGTCGGCCGCTACTCGAACGGCCGGACCGAGGTCCTCGGCCAGGTCGCGCTCGCGACGTTCACCAACGCCGGCGGGCTCGAGAAGGCGGGCGACTCGCTCTTCGCGGCGACGCAGTACTCGGGCGACCTGCTGGTCGGCGCCGCGGGCGACCCGGGCCTCGGCTCGATCACCGCGGGCGCTCTCGAGATGTCGAACGTCGACCTCTCGCAGGAGTTCACCAACCTCATCGTGTCGCAGCGCGGGTTCCAGGCGAACTCGCGCGTGATCACGACGTCCGACGAGGTGCTCACCGAGCTCGTCAACCTCAAGCGCTGACCCGGGCGCGGTGGGGTGCCTCCCGGCCCGACCGGGAGGCACCCCACCGAACCCCGGACCGGACCCCGCACCGCCCCCTGACCCGCACCTCCGTCCCGAACCCGTCCGCACCTGACCCGGACCCGTCCCACCCGAAGGGAGAGCCGTGATCGTCCTCACGCGCTTCAGCTCCGAGCGCATCGCGATCAACGCGGACCTGGTGGCCCGCGTCGAGACCAACCCGGACACGCGCGTGACGCTCATCGACGGCTCGCGCTACATCGTGACCGAGCCCATGGAGGTCGTGATCCGCCTCGTCGAGGAGCACAAGGCGCGCGTGCTCGCGCTCGCGCGCTCCCTGCCCGCCCCCGCCGAGCGCGCACCGCTCGAGGTCGTCCGGTCCGCGCCCGACGACGCCCCCGCCCCCGGCGACCGCCCGGTCGCCCTCGCACCCCTGCCCGACACGAGGACGAAGTAGGCCATGGACCCCGCAACCATCATCGGCATCCTCGTCGCGTTCGGCTCGCTCATCGCGATGGTGTACCTCGAGGGGTCGCAGATCACCTCGATCCTGCTCCCGGCACCGATCATCCTCGTCTTCGGGGCGAGCATCTTCGCCGCCGTCGCGTCGGGGACGCTCAAGGACTCGGTCCGGGCCTTCAAGACGCTGCCGCGCGCGTTCACGGGCAAGGCGCCGCGTCCCGCGGAGGCCATCGAGGAGGTCGTCCGGGCCGCGGAGATCGTCCAGAACGACGGCGGCCTGCTCGCCCTCGAGGCCGAGTCCCAGAAGACGGACGACCCGTTCCAGCGCAGCGCGCTGCAGTCGCTCGCCGACGGCTCGGACGCCGAGCAGCTGCGCACCCTGCTCGAGGAGCGGATCGAGACCAAGGCCCGCGAGGACGCCGTCGCGTACGACTTCTTCAACGCGATCGGCGGCTACGCCCCCACGATCGGCATCGTCGGCACCGTCGTCTCGCTGACCCACGTGCTGGAGAACCTGTCCGAGCCCGAGAAGCTCGGGCACATGATCGCCGCGGCGTTCATCGCGACCCTGTGGGGCATCCTCTCCGCCAACTTCATCTGGCTGCCCATCGGCGCGAAGCTCAAGCGCCTGTCCGACCTCGAGATCGAGCGGCTCCACGTCCTCCTCGAGGGCTACATGTCGATCCAGGCGGGCTCGCGCGCCCGGGTCATCGACGAGCGGCTCAAGACGATGGTCCCCGAGTGGTCGTTGCCCGAGGACAAGGCCGCCTGATGGCGCGGCGTCGCAGGGGCGGCCACGGCGGCGGGGGCGGCGGTGGCGGGCACGACACGGGCGGCTCCGGCCGCTGGATGGTGTCGTACATGGACATGGTGACCGTGCTCATGTGCCTGTTCATCGTCCTGTTCGCCATCAGCTCGGTCGACCAGGGCAAGTACCAGGAGCTGAAGTCCTCGCTCGCGGAGGGCTTCGGCAACGTCGAGGACGCCGCGGTCGTCGAGGAGGTCGTGGAGAACCCGGCGGAGGAGCCGGTCGACGTCGAGACGGACCTCGAGCGCGCGCTCGACGAGGTGTCGGACCTCTCCGCGCTGCGCGACGCGATGGCCCGCGACCTCGCCGCGCACGGGCGGTCCGACACGGTCCGGTTCGACATCGACGAGCGCGGGCTCACCGTGCGGCTCGTGTCCGCGGACACGTTCTTCTCGCCCGGGAGCGCGGACCTCACGCAGGAGGCGCGGGCGGTGCTCGACGTCGTGGGCCCGGCGCTCGCGCCGACCGCGCACGAGATCCGCATCGAGGGCAACGCGGACTACACCTCGACCGTGACGTCGGTCTTCCCGTCGAACTGGGAGCTGTCGTCGTCGCGCGCCACCGCCGTGCTGCGCCACCTCGTCGAGCAGGACGGTCTCGCCGAGCACCGGATCGCCGCGGTGGGCTTCGGGTCGGCGCGTCCGCTCGCCGAGGGCACGAGCCCCGAGGCGCTCGCGACGAACCGCCGCGTCGACATCATGGTGCTCTCGTCCGCGCCGGAGGCCGTGCGCGCGCTCATCCCGCAGGTGCTGTCGGGGCAGCTCAGCGCGGCGGACGTCCCGGCCGCGGAGGCGGACGCGCGGGCTCTCGCGCGGGCCGCCGAGACGGCGGGGGAGGCGGGCGCTCCGGGGGAGTGACGCGGTCCGTCGAGCCTGCGCGGCGTCGCGCAGGCTCGCGTCGTGCGCGCCCGCATAGGAGCGGTCGTGAGCACGACGACACCCGAGCGGGTCCAGCAGCCCGCACCGAGCCGCAAGGTCGAGGTCTACGACTTCCGCCGCCCGACGACGCTCGTCCGCGAGCACCACCGCATCCTCGAGATGGCGTTCGAGAGCTTCGCGCGCCAGTGGGGCACGCAGCTCACGGCCCGCGTGCGGGTCGTGAGCCAGGTCAACCTCGCCGCGGTCGCGATGCGCACCTACGACGACTACGTCGCCGAGCTGCCCGTGACGACGACGTTCGTCGTGTGCGAGCTCGAGGGGATCGGCCCGCGCGCCGTCCTGCAGTTCCCGCACACGGACGCCCTCACGTGGATCGCCCACATGCTCGGCGCCGGACCGACCATCCCGGTCGTCGACCGCAAGTTCACCGACGTCGAGCGCACGCTCGTGACGTCGCTGCTCACCGAGACGCTGCGCGACCTGCGCCACTCGATGGGCCGGCTGCTCGAGAACCCGCTGCGGATCTCGTCGATCCAGCACAACTCGCAGTTCGCCCAGGCCGCCCCCACCGCCGAGCTCATGATCGTCGCCGAGCTCGACCTCCGCGTCGGCGAGCGCGCGTGCCGGGCGACCCTCGCCGTGCCGTCGGTCGCGCTGCTCCCGCACCTCGGCGAGGCCAACCCGGCGGACGACCCCGCCGACGCGACCCGGCGCACGCGCCAGCACGTCGCGCGCTCGCTCGTCGACGTCACCGTCGAGCTCACCGGCGCGTCCATGACGCCGACCGAGGTGCTGGACCTCGCCGTCGGCGACGTCGTGCACGTCCCCCACGCCCAGTCCCGCCCGCTCGACGTCATCGTCGACGGCCACGTCCTGGCCCGCGGCGCCGTCGGCTCGTCCGGCTCCCGCCTCGCCTGCCGCATCGTCACCACCGAGGAGAACTGACCCATGAGCACCGCCACCCCGGTCGAGCAGTCCGTCGTCGAGGCCGCGTCCGCCGCCGCCCACGCGCTCGTCGAGCTCGTCCCGACCAGCACCCCGCTGCGCGCGGCCCTGCGCGGCGGCGCCCCCGTCGGCCCGCAGGCCGCACGGGCGGTCGTCGCCTCGTACGTGGGGGACTCCGGCACCGACCTCGCGCTCGCCCTCATCGACCAGGACACGCTCGCCGACGCCTCCCAGGAGGCGGCGCTCGACGTCACCGACGTCCTGCGCCCCGCCCTGGAGGCCGCGGGGTCGACCACCGGCGTCGGCGTGCTCGGGGAGGTGCGCGTCGCCGACGCGACCGCGCTCTTCGAGGACCCGGAGTCCGTCGTGTTCGAGCTCTCCACGGACGACGGCCCGACGGCGGGCTGGTTCGTCGTGCGCACGCGCCGCGCCCTGCAGAGCCTGCCCGACGAGGCCGTGACCGGTGCCCGGCTCGCGCGCATCTCCAACGTCGAGATGCGTCTCTCCGTCATCGTGGGCCGCACCCGGATGCCGGTGCGGGACGTGCTCAGCCTCGAGCCGGGCGCCGTCGTCGAGCTCGACCGGTCCGCCGGGGCGCCGGCGGACGTGCAGCTCAACGGCCGCACGATCGCCAAGGGCGAGGTCGTGGTCGTCGACGGCGGCGACTACGGGGTGCGCATCACCAAGATCCTCGACGCGGACGACTGACCGGCATGGACGTCACCACCGTGCTGCGCGTCGCCTTCTCGCTGGCGGTCGTGCTCGGGCTCCTGTGGGTCTCGTACCGCGTCGCGAGCAAGACCTCGCGCTCCGCGCCGCGCGGGCGCCAGGAGCAGCTGACCGTGGTCGCGCGCCAGGGGCTGTCGCAGAAGAGCGCCGCGGTCCTGCTCGAGGCCGGGGGCCGCCGGTACCTCCTCGGCGTGACGGAGTCGTCCGTGACCGTCATCGACGGCCCGTTATCCGTGCCGTCCGACGTCCCGCCCACCGCGGTCACCACGGTCACCGCCGCGGACGCGACGCCCGGTGCCCCGACCTCGGACGAGCCGTCGTTCGACGACGCCGTCACCGCGGCACGGCTGTGGCTCGCGCAGCCGCCCGCGAACGGGGACGCCCCGGCGTGGAACGGCGAGCCCGGCTCGGTTCCCGCCGACGTGCCCGCCGACGTGCCCCCGGCCGTCTCGGGGCCTCGGGCCGGGGCCCTCACGACCGCCGTCGTCGCGCCGCCCGTGCCGACGAGCGCCCTGCGCACCTTCCTCGCGCCCGACACGTGGCGCAAGGCCGCGCGGGTCGTGCGAGGAGGTGCCCGGTGACACGCGCCCTCCCGTCGCGCCGCGCGCTGCGCGTCGCGGTGCTCGTCGGGGCGGTCCTGCTCCTCGTCGCGGTCGCGACCGTCCTGCTCGCGCCCCACGCGGGCGCCGCGGTCGTCGACCCGACCGACCCGGCCCCGCCCACCCAGCCGGTCGACCCGCAGGACGGCGGGTCGACGCTCTCGGTGGAGATCAACGGGCCGAACGGCGAGCCGTCGTCGTCCCTCGTGACGCTGGTCGGCATCACGCTGCTGTCGCTCGCGCCGACGCTGCTGCTCATGATGACGTCGTTCACCAAGATCTTCGTCGTCCTCGCCCTGACCCGGAACGCGCTGGGCACCGCCACGGTGCCGCCCAACATGGTCCTCGCCGGGCTCGCGCTGTTCCTCTCGCTGTTCGTCATGTGGCCGGTGTTCGGCGAGATCAACGACACCGCGGTCCAGCCCTACCTCGACGGCACCACGACCTTCAGCCAGGCGCTCGACGCGGGCGCCGTGCCGCTGCGCGAGTTCATGCTCGCCCACACTCGCGAGGAGGACCTCGCGCTCATGACGCGCGCCGCCGACCTCGAGAACCCGGCGACCCCCGTCGACGTCCCGCTCACGACGCTCGTCCCCGCGTTCGTCATCTCGGAGCTCCGCGCCGCGTTCATCATCGGGTTCGTCGTCTTCGTGCCGTTCCTCGTCATCGACCTCGTCGTCGCCGCGGCCCTCATGAGCATGGGCATGATGATGCTGCCGCCGACGATGATCTCGCTGCCGTTCAAGCTGCTGCTCTTCGTCCTCGTCGACGGGTGGGGTCTCATCACGACGTCGCTCATCGGCTCGTACGGGATGGGTTGACCGTGGAGACCGCCGCCGTCCTCGACGTCGCCACGCAGGCGCTCGTCCTCGCCGCCAAGCTCGCGGCCCCCGTGCTCGTCACGTCGCTCGTCGTGGGCCTCGCCATCTCGATCGTGCAGTCCGTCACGCAGATCCAGGAGATCACGCTCTCGTTCGTCCCCAAGGCGCTCGCGGTCGCCGTCGCGCTCGTCGTGTGCGGCAACTGGATGATCGGCGAGATGGTGACGTTCACGCACGAGATGTTCGACCTCATCCCGTCGCTGCTGAACGGGGGCTGACGTCCCGTGCAGCTCGAGATCGACCTCGCGTGGCTCCAGGCGACGATGCTCGCGGGCGTGCGCATGGCCGCGTTCATGACCATCGCGCCGCCGTTCTCGCACCACGCCATCCCGCGCCAGGTGCGCGCGATCCTCGCGGTGTCGCTCGGGCTCGTGGTCTCCGGTCGTGCCGCCCCCGGGTACGAGGCGACCGGGACCGCGACGTTCCTCGCGCACCTCGTCGCCGAGGCGGTCACGGGCGCGATGCTCGGGACGCTCGTCATGGTCGTCTTCTCGGCGATCACCGCCGCCGGCGCCCACCTCGACCTGTTCGGCGGGTTCTCGCTCGGCATGGCGTACGACCCGCAGACGAACGTCAACGGGTCGCAGTTCACGCGCCTCTTCGCGCTCCTCGCGGTCGTGCTCATGTTCGTCTCCGACGCGTACCAGCTGATGGTGCTCGGCCTCGCCCGCTCGTACGAGGCCGTCCCGGTGGGCGGCCTGGCCGGCGTCCCCGCGGCGTCGTTCGTCGAGGCCCTCACCGGCTCGTTCGTGGCGGGGCTGCAGATCGCCGGCCCGATCGTCGTCGTGCTCTTCCTGGCCGACGCCGGGCTCGGCCTGGTCAACCGGGTCGCCCCCGCGCTCAACGCGTTCGCGATGGGCTTCCCGCTGAAGATCTTCCTCACGCTCGCGCTCGTCGGGACGGTGCTCGTCGCGCTCCCGCATGTCGTCTCGGTGCTCACGGCCGAGGCCGTCGAGCGCATGGGCGGGGTGGGCTGATGGCCGACTCCACCGAGGAGAAGACCGAGCAGGCCTCCGACCGGAAGATGAAGGAGGTCCGGTCCAAGGGCCAGCTCGGCAAGTCGCAGGACCTCACGGCCTGGGTCGGGGTCGGGATCGCCGGTGCGGTGATCCCGCTGACCGTGAGCGCTGCGGCACGGGCCGCGACCGACCAGGTGCTGTCGCTGCGCACCGTGATCGAGAACCCTGAGCCCGCGGTCGCGCTCCAGCTCGCGCAGGACGCGCTCGGTTCCGTGGTGCCGACCATGCTGCCGCTGCTCGGGGCGATCGCCGTCGCCGTGCTGCTCGCGTCGGTCGCGCAGGGCGGCCTGCACCTGAAGCGGCTGAGGCCCGAGGCCGACCAGTTCAACCCGATGAGCGGGCTCAAGCGGATGTTCGGGGCGCAGGCGCTGTGGAACGGCGCGAAGGCCCTGCTCAAGACGACGGTCGTCGGCGTCGTGCTCTACGCGGTCGTCCAGTCCCTCATGCCGGTCCTCCTGGCCGCGGGCGGCCTGCCGATCGCGTCGTTGCTCGAGGCGGCGGGCTCCGGCGTGCGCTCGCTCCTGGTCTGGGCGACGGCGGCGGGCCTCACCCTCGCGCTGTTCGACGTGCTCGTCGTGGCGCGACGCAACCGCAAGAAGACGCGCATGACCAAGAAGGAGCTCAAGGACGAGAACAAGAGCACCGACGGCGACCCGCTCGTGAAGTCGCAGCGCCGGTCGATGGCGCGCTCGATGACGCGCAACCGCATGATCGCCGCCGTGGCCGACGCGGACGTCGTCGTCGTCAACCCGACCCACGTCGCCGTCGCGCTGCGGTACGAGCCCGGGCGCTCCGCGCCGCGCGTCGTCGCGAAGGGCGCCGACCACGTCGCCGCCCGCATCCGCGAGAAGGCCGAGGAGTCGCGGGTGCCGATGGTCCGCGACGTCCCGCTCGCGCGCGCCCTGCACCGGGCGTGCGACGTCGGGCAGGAGGTGCCCGTCGAGCTCTACATGGCCGTCGCGCGCGTCCTCGCGTTCGTCATGGCGCTCACGCGCCGCGGCGCGGCGGCCTCGTCCGTCCCGCACCGCATGGCCCGCCCGGCGATCGCGCCGGGCGAGTGGCCCGCCGCCGACGACGCGCGGGCCGCGTGACCCCGCCCGGCCGAGCCGTCGGCGCGCGCTGCGGCGGCCACGACCTGCATAGGACGTCGCGTCAGCAGCCGCCGACGCCCCGGACCCGGAAGGACCAGCGTTCCGCGTGAAGAACCGATCCCTCGCCATGATCGCCGTGCCGCTCGGCGTCGTCGGCATCGTCCTGCTGCTCGTCGTGCCGATCCCCGCGGCCCTGCTCGACGTGCTCATCATCGTCAACATCCTGCTGTCGCTCGTGATCCTGCTGACGTCGATGTTCGTCAAGAAGCCGCTCGACTTCTCGGTGTTCCCGTCGCTGCTGCTCGTCGCGACGCTGTTCCGGCTGGGCCTCAACGTCGCCTCGACGCGGCTCGTGCTCGGGGACGGCTACGCGGGCGAGGTCATCGGCGCGTTCGGCCACATCGTGGTCGACGGGAACCTCGTCATCGGCATGGTCGTGTTCCTCATCCTCGTCGTCATCCAGTTCCTCGTGATCACCAAGGGCGCCGAGCGCGTGGCCGAGGTCGGCGCGCGCTTCACGCTCGACGCGATGCCCGGCAAGCAGATGGCGATCGACGCCGACCTCAACGCGGGGCTCATCAGCGAGCAGGACGCGCGGGCCCGCCGCGCCGAGATCTCCGCGGAGTCCGACTTCTACGGGGCGATGGACGGCGCGTCGAAGTTCGTCAAGGGCGACGCCATCGCGGGCATCGTCATCACGCTCATCAACCTGCTCGGCGGCATCGTGATCGGCGTCGTCATGCACGGCATGCCGGCCATGGAGGCCGTCGACACGTACTCCATCCTCACGGTGGGCGACGGGCTGGTCACCCAGGTCCCCGCGCTGCTCATGGCGGTCGCCACGGGCATGATCGTCACGCGCTCGAACTCGGGCGAGGGCGACGTCGGCTCGCAGGCGTCGAGCCAGCTCGTCCAGTCCCGGCAGGCGCTCGCCATCGCGGGCGTCGCGGCGTTCGCCATGGCCCTCATCGAGGGCATGCCGAAGCTGCCGTTCCTCGTGCTCGGGGTGGGCCTGATCATCGCGGCCCAGCAGATCAAGGCGAGCCAGCGGCGGGCCGAGGTGGCGCGCGCCGCGGCCGAGCAGATCGAGAAGGAGGGCACGCGCAGCGACGGCACCGAGGACCTCCTCGAGCAGATGCGCGTGCACGCGCTCGAGATCCTGCTCGCGCCCGACCTCGTCGACCTGGTCACCGGCGCGCACGACGACCTGCTCGGACGGGTCCGCGCCCTGCGGCGCAAGATCGCGACCGACCTCGGGGTCGTCGTGCCCCCCGTCCGCACGCGCGACTCCCTGGAGCTCCCGGCGTCGACCTACGCGGTGCGGATCGCCGGCGTCGAGGCCGGTCGCGGCCAGGCGCCGGCCGGCAAGGTCCTCGCGCTCGGCGACGACCTCGCCGCGCTGCCCGGGCTGGCGACGGTCGACCCGGTGTTCGGCATGGACGGCAAGTGGGTCCCGGTGGAGATGCGGCACAGCGCCGAGATGGCGGGCGCCACGGTCATCGACCGGGTCTCCGTTCTCGTCACGCACCTGTCCGCCCTCATCGCCGCGAACGCGGCGCGGCTGCTGTCCCGCGAGGACGTGCGCGTGCTCACCGACGAGGTCAAGCGGACCAACCCGTCGGCCGTCGACGAGCTCACGCCGGCTCTGCTGTCGCTCGCGGAGGTCCAGCGCGTCCTGCAGGGGCTGCTCGAGGAGCAGGTCGCCGTCAACGACCTGCCCCGGATCTACGAGGCGCTCGCGCTCGCCGCGAAGCGCTCGACCGACCCCGAGCACCTCGTCGAGGCGGCGCGCGCCGCGCTCGGACCGGCGATCCCGGCCCGGCACACGGTCGCCGGCACGATCCGGGTCGTGACGATCGCGCCCGCCCTGGAGCAGGCGATGCTCGCGGGCCGCCAGCCCGGCGGCGACCAGGGCACCGCGATCGTCGTGGACCCGGCGCGCCTCGACGCGTTCCGCTCGTCCGTGGGCGAGCGGGTGCAGGAGGCCCGGGCCACCGGCGAGGACGTCGTCCTCGTGTGCGCGCCGTCGCTGCGCGCGGCGGTCCGGCGCCTCGTCGCGACGCAGGTGCCCGACCTCGCCGTGCTGTCGTACACCGAGGTGACGGCGGGCAACGCGCTCATCGAGACGGTCGGGGTGGTGAACGATGCCCCGGCGATTGCGGCTCGAGGGTGAGTCCCTCGACGCCGTGCTCGCCCAGGCGCGGCGCCTGCACGGCCCGGACGCGCGGATCGTCTCCGCCGAGCGGGTCATCACGGGTGGCTTCAAGGGGCTCTTCGGGCGGCAGCACTACGAGGTGGTCGTCGAGGTGGGCGACGCGCCGCCCCGGACCGCCGTCGGGCCGGTCCGGTTCCCCGCGGCCCGCCGGGCGGGCATCGCGGCGCTGCTCGACGACGCCGACGAGGGCGACGCGCTGCGCCCGGCGCCGTCGGCGGCGGTCGAGGTCTCGACCCGCGGCGACGACTTCGCGGCGCTGCTCGACGAGCTCGTGGCCGAGACGGCGGAGCCGCCGCCCGCGGCCGTCACCGCCCCGCCCGCGCCCGTGTCGCCGCTGCCGCGCGCGGCGCCGGGCGACCTCGTGGCGCTCGTCGGGCTGGCCGCGGACGTCGTCCCGGCGGCCCGCGCGCTGGCGCAGCGGGAGGGCCTGCTCACGGCCTGCGCGGGCAGCGCGACCGACGACGACACGGTGCGCGTCGACGACCGCCGCGCGGCGACCGAGGCGCGCGCCCGCGGGGTTCGTGCGGCCCGCGCCACGGTCGTGGCCGTCGGGGTGCGCGTGGACGCGGTCGGCGTGGCGCGGGTCCTCGACGAGCTGGGCGCCGAGCAGGTCGCGGTCGTGGTCGACGCCTCGCGCAAGCCCGCGGACACCGAGCGCTGGGTCGCCGAGGTGCAGCGGCTCGTGCTGGTCCGCGCCATGGTCGTGGTCGGGCGCGAGCTGACGGCGACGCCCGACTCCGTGCTCGCGCTCGGGCTCCCCGAGCTGCGGCCCGCAGGCTGACCCGCGCCGCACCCGCATAGGTCCTCCGAACGGTCAGGATGACACGCGGGACGTCAGGAGGACGTGGCGATGCTGGTGCTGGGACGCAAGGTGGGAGAACGGATCCTCGTCGGCGAGGACGTCGTGGTCACGGTCGTGTCGGTGGGCCGGGACGGGGTGCGCGTCGGGATCGACGCGCCCCGCGAGGTGCGGGTCCACCGGGCCGAGATCGTCGACCAGGTCGCCGCGGACAACCGGGCCGCCGCGCTCGGGGCGCCCGGGGGCGAGGCGCGCGCCCGCGCGCTGCTGGGGCTGGACGCGCGCTCCTGACGCACCGCACGGGACGTGCGGGGCCCGCGGCGGCGGAGAGCCGCCGTCGGGGGTGCCCGTCCCGTCGGGAGGCCCGCCGGGCGCTACCCGCGTCCCTCGCGGCCGCCGCCGTGGCCCCGGTCCTGCCGGCCCGAGTCCTTGTCGGGGCGCCGGTCGTCGTACGTCTGCGGCTGCGGCGTCGCCGTCCCTGACAGGGACGAGCCGCGTGCGTCGTCCGACCGCGGTGCGGGACGGTCGGGCTTCGGGAGAGCCGGACGCGTGACGGGCGGCCCGGGTCGCGCGGGCACGGGCGTCGGAGCGGGCCGAGCGGCCGGCGCGGGCTTCGGCGTCGGCTTCGGCGACGGCTTCGCTGCAGCCGGCGGCGCGGGCTGGGGCGTGGCCGCCGGTGCCGGCGCCGCTCCCGAGGCCGGTGCGGGTGCTGGCGCGGGCGTCTGCGGGACGGCCGGGCCCGGCGGGGCCGGCACGACCACGGGCAGCGGCTCGACCACGGGCCCGCTGCCGGGCTCGGCGGCGGGCACCTCGACGGCGTCGCCCACCCGCGGACCGACCGGCTCGTCCGCCGGCTCGTCGACGAGCTCGACCGCGGGTGCCGGCGACGGCGCCAGGCCCGTCAGCACCGGGGAGGACAGGTCGAGGCGGACGGATGCGGCGCCGGCGCCGTCGAGCGGCGCCCACGCGGTCGAGCCGGTCCCCGGGGTCGTGCCCAGGAGCACCTGCTCGGGCCGTGCCGAGACGCCCGGGCCACCACCGACCTCGTCCTGCGCGGGCGCGACGACGACCCCGAACGCGAGCGTCGCGGCCGAGAGCACCGCGGCGGCGCCCCAGCGCACGGGACGACCCGGGCCGCTGGTGCGCGCGCGTCCCCGCACCCTGGGCGCACGGCGGCGCTCCTGGCGTGCGAGGGTGTGCGCCGACGAGACCGACGCTGCAGGCCGGACCGTCGGGAGCACGCGCGTGGCGGTGGCCTCGTCCAGCGGGTGCGGCGTGGGCGGGAGCCCCACCGCCACGGCACCCGCGCGGACGACCTCTCGCGGCGCGGGACGGTCCACGACGGCGGCGGTCTCGCGGAGCAGCAGCAGGGCCGCGCGGTCGGCCGCGAGGCGGTGGCGGTACGGCGGGACGGCGACCGCGCCCTCCGCGGCCAGCGCGCGCACCGCGCGCAGTGCCTCGAAGCGCACCGTGGGCGACCAGGCGCGGCCCTCGGGCGGACGGCGACCGGCGACGAGGTCGTCGAGCACGGCGCGCTGCGCGTCGGTCACCGCCCGCAGCGCGGCGACCTGGTCCGTCCCCGAGACCCCCGCGGCGCGCACGTGCCGCCGGGCGTCGCGCGCGAGCCCGACGGCGTGCGCGGCGACCAGGCCGTCCACCGCGCGCTCGCGCTCGCCCTCCGGCACCGTCGCGGCGACGACGCGTGCGTCCTCGACGACCGAGCGTCGAGACCCGGGTCCCTCGTCAGACATGTCCTGCTGCCCCCGTGCTCCTGCGCCCGCCCTGCGGCCGCCCCCTGGTCCCCGTGCGCGCCACGGTGCGGTTCTCCTGCTCGCCGCGGTACGCCGCGGGCCTCCCGGCAGGTGCGGGTCGTGGAGCGACGCTCGCGCTCACACGCTGTCCACGGCGTCGAGGACGATGCCGACGTCCCGGAGGTGCTGCGCCGCCAGCACCCGGACCCGGTCGATGTGGGCGACGGTCCGGTGCCGGGGCAGACCCAGCGTCCGGGCGATCCACACGACCGTGTCGTGGCCCGGGAGCGGGCCGCCGCCCCCGTAGGCCTCGGACATCCAGAGCGCCGCGACCCGTCCGCGGACCGGGTCCTCCGCGTGCGCCGCGTCGACGACGGAGCGGACGAGCGCCGGGACCTCGACCGCGTGCAGCACGCAGTCCGCGTGCGCGTCCGTCGTGCGCGCGGAGTCCAGGGCCTCGTCGAACGACAGCGCGCCGCGCAGCACGAGCTCGTCGGCCTCCGTCACGACCATGCCCTGCCGGACGACGTCTGCCCGGTGGGCGCCGAGGCGCTCGTTCGTCGCGCGGACGGCCTCCTCGACCGAGGGTGCCGCGCCGCGCAGCGCGGCGAGCTCCGACCGCGTGCGCGCGAGCTCGCGGCGGCGACGCTGCGCGGCCACCATGCCCGACGCCGGCGCGGTCGCGTGGTCGAGGAACGAGCGGACCCGGGGCCGGGCCGTGTAGACGACGATGGCGAGGAACGAGCGCATGCTGCGCAGGTACGCCGGGTCGCGCCGGGACCGCTCGAGCATCTCCCAGGCGGTCTCCACGACGATCGCCGCGACGTCGTCGAGGTGCTGAGCCGCGGGCACCGAGTTGGTGCGGCACAGGCGCGCCGCGATCCGGCGCCACTGCGTCGCGTGGGCGGCGAGGAGCGCCGAGACCTCGGCGCGGTAGCGGTCGTCGTCCTCGATCGCGACGACGCGGGCGACCTCGTCCCGGAGCGCCCCGGGGTCGTCGTCCTCCTGCGGGCCCTCGTCGACGGCGCGCACGGGACGCGCGTCGCGCGCCCGCTGCGGGCGCGGGTCGAGCAGGGTCCGGTCGGTCACGGTCCAAGCATGCGGACCCGGAGGGGCTCCTGGCGCGCGGGACACCGTCTTTCACACCGGACTTCACCCTCGGGTGCCCCGGGCAGCGGGTGATCTCCGCACGCTTCGCCCGCCGCGGGTGTTTCGCGGACGTCGCCACGGTGGGATGCTGTCCTCGGCGACGGGCTCGCCGGCTGGACAGGGCAGGACGAGATCAGGAGGTGGACCGGGTGCACGCAGCGTCCTGCGCTTCGACGGCGTCGCCGTGCCGGGCCGCCGACGCCCCGGGCGGGGTGGTGTCGCGGTGACCCCCGAGGAGGGCGCCGGCGCGCCGTGGGACGACACGACCTGGGCCATCTGGGCCGTGGGCCTCGTGGAGCCGCTCATCGACCCCGACGACCGGCTCGCGACCATGGCCGCGATGCGCGCGCAGGCGAAGGCGCACCCGCTGCGCGCCGTGACGCTCCTCGCCGGCGCCCTCACCGACCTCCTGGACTCGTTGCCCGACGACGACCCGTGGCGCCACCTGGACCCCGCGACGTTCGGCACGTACCGGGACGGCCTGGACCTGGTCCCGTCGGAGGCCGTCGTGATCGCCGAGGACATCGGCCTCGCGGCGCTCGCCCGGCCGCTCGGGCACGGCGGGGCGCGGGTCATGAGCGAGGCGCAGCACGGGTGGGAGAACGCCGCGCACGCGGCGAACGAGCTCGAGGACCCGGTGCGCACGCTCACGCGCGCCGTGGCGTGGGCCGCCTGGCGCCGCCGCGTGTACGTGGGCGAGGACAGCTACCCCGTCCTCGTGGTCTTCTCGTGGCTGCCGCGCGCGGCGCTCATCGCCGCGGGGCGCGAGATCGACGACGACCTCGCGCGCGCCGAGATGCGCGCGTCCGCCAAGATCGTCGACGACCTCGTCTGACCGGCCCGGGCCTCAGCGCCCGTCCGTGCCGCTCGCGGGCAGGGGACGCTGGGCCGGGAGCAGCCCCAGCTCGATCCCGCGGGCGAGGGCGTCCTCGCGCCGACGCACCCCGAGCTTCCGGTAGATCGAGCGGAGCTGGCTCTTCACCGTGTTCACGGACACGGTGAGGCTCCGGGAGACGTCGACCGCGGTCGCGTGCCGCATGAGGGTGTCGAGGACGACGACCTCGCGGTCGGACAGGGGCTGGGGGAGGTCGACCGTCGCGGCGAAGAGCTCCGGCACGGGTTCCGCGTCCCCGATGAGGCGCTGCGCCGTCTGGTCCTTGCTCCGTGCCGCGAGCTCGACGAGCGTGAGGAGGTCGTGCCGGGCGGGGAGCGCGAGGGCGAACCGCAGCCGTCGGTCCTCGGCGACGCCGGCGAGCTTGTCCAGGGCGTCGCGCGCCTGCGTCTCCTCCTCGGCGTGCGTGAGGGCGGCGGCGAGCAGGACGGCGTGCGCGGCCCGCAGGCGTGGCGCGGCGGTCCGCGGCGGCGTGTGCGCGACGAGCACGTCCCGCGCGGTGCTCCACCGGCCGGTGAGCAGGGCGACGTGGGCCCGCAGCAGCCAGGTGAGCGACGACGTCGCCGGGGCGACCTTGAGCCAGGAGTGCACCGCGCCGACCTGGCCGCGCGCGAGCCCGAGCAGGCCGCTCACGTAGTCGAGGTGGTCGATGTCGCGCGCGGAGATGCGGCGGCGGCCGCGCTCGGACTCGATGTAGCGGCGCAGCCGCTCGATGCCCAGGGCCGGCTCGAAGGACACCAGGTCGACGTACGCCTGGACCGTGGCGACGACCGGGCGGGTCTCGAGCGTCGCGAGGTGCGGTCGCAGCACGTCGAGGTGGGCCTGGGCGCCGCGGGCGTCGAAGCGCTCGAGGCACACGATCGCGCGGGCGATGCGGTACAGGTGGTCGTCGCGCCCCGCGCGGACCTCGGCGTGGGGCGACGCCTCGATGACCTCGAGGTCGCGCACGGCCTCCGGCAGGTCCCCGCGGAGCGCGAGCACGAGCGCACGCAGCGACAGGCCGTAGAGCGTGCGGGGGTCGACGGCGGGGGAGCCGCCGAGGTCCTCGAGCGTGGCGAGCGCCTCGTCGTCCGCGCCCGCCCGCGCGAACGACATCGCGACCTCGGCGCGGAGCCGGGGCAGCTCGCGCACGAGCTCCCGGCGCTCGTCCACGCCCAGCTCGTCGAGCGTCTGCCGAGCCCGGCGCGCCGGCTCGAGCGCGCGCTGCGTCGCGTTCGTGGAACGCAGCGCGACGCTCTCGAGCACGTCCAGGACGACGCGTTCCGTCGTCGAGGTCGCCCTCGCCCGGGGGCGCAGGGCGGCCAGCGTCAGCTGGTACGTCTCGATCGCCTCGGTGCGCTCCCCGGGGACGCTGTCGTGGTGGATCGCGAGGGCCCCGGCGAGCAGCGGCCAGCGCCGCAGGTCCGTCTGCGGGAGGCCCTTGAGGACGTCGAGGCGGGCCAGCGCCTGCGGCTCGAGCAGCTCGCCCCAGTACCGCGAGACGGCCGAGGACGCGAGCCCGAGGTCGCCCGCGCCGACCGCGCGCCGCAGCGCCTCGACGGGATAGCCGTTCGTCAGGTACCAGCGTGCGGCGGCGAGCTGGGCGAGCCCCCACTCGTCCGGGTGCTCCTCGCGGACGCGCTCCGCCACGAACGTCCGCACCACCGGGAACAGGACGAAGACCCGGCCCGCGGGACGTCGCTCCCACGCACCCAGCCCGCGCTCCTCGAGCATCCACAGCAGCTGCGGTGCCGCGGGCTCCCGCGTCAGCGCCACGGCGAGGTCGGCGGTGAGGACGTCCGCGACCGCGCACCGCCGCAGGACCTGCTCGAGCCGAGGGCGCTCGGCGCCCTCGAGCTGCTTCTCGAGCGCGGCGCGCAGCAGCTCGTCGGCGACCTGGACGTGCGCCGGGGTCCCGTGGGAGCCGGCCATCTCCGCGGCGAGCATCGCGACCCGCAGGTACAGCGGCTGGCCGCCGGTGAGGACGTGCGCCTCCGCGGGGTCGAGGTCCACGCCCGCCTGGCGCAGCATGCGGGCCGTCTCGTCCCGGGTCAGCGGCAGCTGGTCCGCCGTGATGACGGTCCGGTCGAGCTCGAGCCCGACCGATGCGGCCTCCAGGGGGGAGACCGTGCTCGTGGCCACGGCCACGGAGAGGTTCGGGCACAGGCGCAGCAGGGCGAGGACGTCGTCGTGGACCGCGGCGTCCGTGACGTCCTGGTAGTCGTCGATGACGACCACGACCTCCCCGGGCACCGCGAGGAACGCGTCGGCCAGCCGGCCGGGCACGTCGTCGGGGGCGAGCTCCGCGGGACCCAGCGCGGCCTCGAACGCCACGAGCCCGGCGCGCGCGGCGCGTCGCGCGACCGCGCGCCAGAGGTCCGTCCGGGACATCTCCGGGATGACGGACAGCCAGAGACCCGGCGTGGCCCGGCGTCGGGACCACTCGGCGAGGAGGGAGGTCTTGCCCGCACCTGCGGGGCCGCGGACCACGCGGAGAGCGGCGTCCACCTCGAGCCGGTCGAGCAGGCGCTCGCGGACGAGCTCGGTGTGCGGGGGGCGTGGCGCCCCGTACAGACGGAACGTCGTCGTGTCCGTCACCGACATGCTGCCTCCGTGCTTCCCCCGCTCCACGGGCGGGCGGACGGACGGCGGCGAACCGCGTCCGGCCACGGCTCCGCCCCGAGAGCCGGCACCGCGCCGTGATCCGCTCTCACCCTAGGCGAGGAGGTGCGCCGGTTCTCGGGGAAGGCGGGTGAAGCGCTCGAACCAGGTCGCCCGCGGCTCCCGCCACCCCGGACGAAACGGGACGCCCGGGGACGATGCGGACAGCGCGGCCCCTCGCGTGCATAGGGGCCTCGGTCGCGTCCACCCGCGGACGCGACCGGAGAGGAGCCGCACGCCCATGTCTGTGCACCGGGCCCGCCCACGGACCGCGCTCGCCGCGGTGCTGGTGTGCGCCGTCGTGGTCGGCGCGTCCACGACGGCCCACGCCGCCCCGGTCGCCAGTGCCACGGCAGACCCGGGCGTCGCGCCCGTGGCGACGGAGACCCTCGCGCGGGTCGTGGAGGACGGCCGGCCCGGTGCCGCGGGTGCGGCGACGTCCACCGCTGCGGCCGACGGCACGGGCCCCGACGCGGCATCCGGCACGCACCCCGGCGCGGGCACGGACTCCGGCTCCGGCGCGGGCGCCGGCACCGTGGGCGTCGGGCCGGTCGTGCCTGCCGTGCCCGGCGCTCCCGTGCCGGACGGACCGGAGCCTCCCGCGCCCGGGTCGGCCGCTCCGGAGGAGGGCGCGTCTCCCTCCGTCCCCGCTCCCGACCCGGCGGCCCCGGAGGAGGGCGAGACGCCCCCCGGCCCCGACCCCACCGTGCCCGACGGCGGGCCCGCGCCCCGCGTGGTCGTGCTGCCGCCGGTCCTCGTCCGCGCGGCGGCCGGGGACGCGGTCTACCTCGTGCCGGTGGTCGAGGGCGTGCGCTGGTCCCTGGGCGGCGAGCCGATGACGTGCACCGTGGTCGTGGTCGACGGGTACCGGACCGTCGAGGCGCCGCGGGACGGCGGCGTCCTGCGGGCGACGGCCGTGGCGGAGGACGGCCACGTGCTGCAGCTCCCGGACGGGCGGTCCGCCGCCGAGGCGGTCACGGAGCTGCTCCCCGTCGTCACGGCGGTGCTCCCCGCCGCGCAGGACGGCCCGGGTAGGGCGGACACGTACACCGTGCCCGACGCCGAGGGCCTCGTCGTCCGCGACGCGACCGGCGCGGTGCTCCCGCCCGGCAGCACGCACGCCGTCGAGGGGTACCTCGACCACGTGGCGCGCGTCGTCCTGACGCTCTCCCCGGCCGCGGGCCTGCGGCTCGCGGCCGAGGGCGCGGCGGAGCCGGTGCTGCCGGGGTCGGACGGGTCGCGCGCCGTCGAGCTCGTGTTCTCCGGTCTCACCGAGGTCCGGGCGCCGACGCCCGTGGTCGTCGCCGCGCGCCCGGGCGCGGCGGCCGCGGTCGAGGTGCCGCGGGCCGACGGCGTGGAGTTCGTCCTCGACGAGCGGGTCCTCGCCCCGGGCCGCCATCCTGCCCGGGGCACGGTGACCGTGACGGCGCGCGCGCTCGACGGCTACGTCCTCGTCGGCGAGGCGTCGTGGGAGCTCGTGCTCGACGGGCCGGCCGTCCCCGAGGCGCCCGCCGCCCCGCCCGCGTCGCCTGCTCCGGCCGCCCCGGCGCCCGCTGCGACACCGGACGCGTCCGCGCCGACGACGGCGGACGGGCCCGCGCTCGACCTGGCGCCGGTGGTCGGCACGGCGGACCCGTCGGGCGCCGTCGTCGTGGCCGCGGGCGGGGCGCCCGCCGCGGTGCCACCGGCCCCGCCGCGCGGCGACGCCGGGTTCGACCTGCTCACACTGGTGCTGGGCGGGGCGCTCGTGTCCGGGGCGTGGGTGCTGCGCGCGCGCCGCGACCAGACGGCCTGACTCCGCCCAGCCGGGGTCTGGGAGCCGGGCGCCGCAGCCCGTCCAGCGGGCCGGGCGCGGCACGCCTCAGGCGCGCGGGCCGCCGCGGGCGCCGAGCCGCTCGACCAGGCGCGCGAGGACGTCGCCCGTGCGCAGGCCGTCGTGCTCGAACTCGTTCGTCACCCACGTGCGGACGTTGCCCACGCGCGCCGCCGTCTCGAGCGAGAGCCCGGCGTCGACGAACATGTCGTCGACGTACACCGCCGCCTCGACGGGCACCTCGTTGCGCGCGAGGACGTCGAGGTCGTACAGGTCGGGCCACTCCTCGCGCGCGGCGAGCGCCTCCGCCGCCGCGCGGAACGGCCGCAGCGCGGCGATCTCCTCGAGCATCCAGGGGTAGATCATCTCGCCGGTGAGGAGCAGCGGTCGCGCCGCCGGGTCGAAGGCCGGCTCCTCGGCGCGGACCGCCTCGGCGGCCCACGCAGTCGGGCCGGTGCCCGACTGCGCGTAGATCGACTCGTGGAGCACGGCGTAGAGCGGGTTGGTGCGGAACGACGTCGCCGCCGCGACCTCCGCGAGGAACGTGTCCGTGAGGGCGTCCGGCGCGTCCGCGTCGAACGCCTCGTCCACGAGCCAGTGGATGCGCTCCGGGCCGGGCTTCATCCCGAGGTCCGTGCCGAGCGACTGGAGCCGGCGCACGGTGAGCCGGTCGCCGTCGGGCAGGCGCACGTCGTCGGCCGCGAGGAGGTCGGCGACGCGCGCGAGACGGGCCGCGTCGTCCGGGTACCGCTCCCGGTAGGCGGCGTTCTTCGCGACGACGCGCGGCTGGGTGCGGCGGTACACCTCGCGCGCGTCCGCCGTCAGGCCGGGCAGCCCGCCCGTGACGTAGCACGCGGCGAGCGCCTCGGGCGCACGCGACAGGTACGTCATCGTGAGGAAGCCGCCGTAGGACTGGCCGAGCGACGTCCACCGCCGCCCGCCGTACACCGTCCGGCGCACGTGCTCGGCGTCGGCGACGATCGCGTCCGCCCGGAAGCGGGAGAGGTACTCCGCCTGGGCGGCCCCCGGGCCGCGCGCGGCGAGCGCCGCCCCGCGCACGGCCGAGGACCGGCCGGTGCCGCGCTGGTCGAGCAGCACCACTCGGTGCGTCGCGAGCGCGGTGCCGACCCAGCCGTCCGGCCCCGTGGGCCGGGGCCCCTTGCCACCCGGGCCGCCCTGGAGGAACACGAGCAGCGGCAGGTCGTCGTGACGCCGGACCGGGTCGACGAGCTCGCGCACGAACAGCGTGAGGCGGCGAGGGTCCGTGTCGTCGTCCCACACGAGCGGCACCTCGAGCTCGCGGTCGGTGACGTGTATGCCGGGCAGGGTGTACGCGGTCTCGTGGGCGACGCTCACCCGGCCACCCTAGCCGCGCCGCGCGCGGCGCTCCCGGCGGTCGGCGGCACGTGTCACAGCTCGACGGTCTCGTTCTCCCCGCCGTGGTAGCGCGAGCCGGTGACCTTCGCCTTGACCAGGCTGAACAGCGTCGCGACGCGGCCGCCAGGGGAGTCCCAGTACTCCGCGGAGTGGGCGTGCAGCCGGACGAGCACCACGCCGGGCGTGTCCGGGCCGTCGGGGAACCAGGCGTCGGCGACCGTGTTCCACAGCTCGCGGATCTTGTCGCGGTCGCGGACGACCGCGGCGCGCCCGGACACCGAGACCCAGGACGTCGAGCCCGAGAAGGCCGCGTTCGCCGCCGAGTCCCGCGCGATCTCGGCGACCTTGTGCGAGTCGGCGGCGGCGAAGAACCACAGGTCGCCGTCGAAGTCGACGGCCTGGACGCCCATCGGCCGGCTGACCAGGCTCCCGTCGGTCGCGACGGTGGTCAGCATGGCGATCTTCTCGTCCTTGATGAGCTCGCGGACCGTGGCGACCTCGTCGGAGCTCGCGTGGGGCTGCTCGTGGTGCGTGCCGGTCATGTCGTCTCCCGTCGTCGGGCCGCGGGGCGCGGCACCTCGACGCTAGGCACGACGCGCGCGACTCGCCCCGTGGGAGCACGACGAGGGGGCGGGGTGCGCGACGCCGCGGCGCCGTGCACCCCACCCCCTCGGCAGGTGGTCCCGGGACGGGCTACTGCTCCACGTCCTCGTCGACCCACTCCATGGTCTTCGTCACGGCCTTCTTCCAGTTCCGGTACAGGCGCTCGCGCTCGCCGGACTCCATCGACGGGCTCCAGCGCTTGTCCTCGGCCCAGTTGTCGATGACGTCCTGCTCGCCCTTCCAGAAGCCGACGGCGATGCCCGCGGCGTAGGCGGCGCCGAGCGCCGTCGTCTCGGCGACCTTGGGGCGCACGACGTCGACGCCGAGCTGGTCGGCCTGGAACTGCATGAGGAGCTCGTTGGCGACCATGCCGCCGTCGACGCGCAGCTCGGTGAGGTCGACGCCCGAGTCGGCGTTCATCGCGTCGACGACCTCGCGGCTCTGGAACGCCGTCGCCTCGAGCGCGGCGCGCGCGATGTGGTTGCGGTTGACGTACCGCGTGAGGCCCACGAGCGCGCCGCGCGCGTCGGGCCGCCAGTAGGGCGCGAACAGGCCGGAGAACGCCGGCACGAAGTAGGCGCCGCCGTTGTCCTGGACCTTGCCCGCGAGCCACTCGACGTCGGGCGCGTCCTCGAACATGCCCAGGTTGTCGCGCAGCCACTGCACGAGCGAGCCGGTCACGGCGATCGAGCCCTCGAGCGCGTACACCGCGGGTGCGTCGCCGATCTTGTAGCAGACGGTCGTGAGCAGGCCGTTCTTGCTCATGACCTTCTCCGTGCCCGTGTTGAGCAGCAGGAAGTTGCCGGTGCCGTACGTGTTCTTGGCCTGGCCGACCTCGAAGCACGCCTGGCCGAACGTCGCCGCCTGCTGGTCGCCGAGGATGCCGGCGATCGGGACGCCGGGGACGAGGCCGCGGGGCCGGCCGTGACCGTACACCTCGGACGACGACCGGATCTCGGGGAGCATCGACAGCGGGATGCCCATGTCCGCGGCGATGTCCTCGCGCCAGGAGAGCGTGTCGAGGTCCATGAGCATCGTGCGCGACGCGTTCGTCACGTCGGTGACGTGCACGCCGCCCTCGGTGCCGCCCGTCATGTTCCACAGCACCCACGTGTCGGTGTTGCCGAACAGCAGGTCGCCCTTCTCGGCCTTCTCGCGCGCGCCCTCGACGTTGTCGAGGATCCACTTGATCTTCGGGCCGGAGAAGTAGGTGGCGAGCGGCAGACCGACGATCGACTTGTACTTCTCGGGGCCCTCGTCGCCGCCGAGCTCGTCGACGATCTTCTGGGTGCGCGTGTCCTGCCAGACGATGGCGTTGTAGACGGGCTTGCCCGTGGTCTTGTCCCAGACGACGGCCGTCTCGCGCTGGTTCGTGATGCCGACGGCCGCGATGTCCTCGTGCGTGAGGTTGCCTCGGGTGAGGGCGAGACCGACGACCTCGCGCACGTTGTTCCAGATCTGCTCGGGGTTGTGCTCGACCCACCCCGCGCGCGGGAAGATCTGGTCGTGCTCGAGCTGCCCGGTGGAGTAGATCTCCCCGGAGTGGTTGAAGACGATGGCCCGGGAGCTCGTGGTCCCCTGGTCGATGGCGAGAACGTAGTCGGCCATGGTGCGTTCAGTCCTTCACGTCGGTGTGGGTGTGGTTGCGGCGTTGGTGCCCGGCGCCCGACGGCGCGGGTCGCGTGACCGGGGAGGCCCCCGGCTCCCCGGTCACGCGGGGGAGAGGTCCGGTCGTCCGGGTCGGTCAGACCCAGGCGGCCCCGAGCAGGCCGGCGAGGACGCCGCCGACCAGCGGACCGGCGACCGGGACCCAGGCGTAGGCCCAGTCGCTCGAGCCCTTGCCCCGGATCGGCAGCACCGCGTGCGCGATGCGGGGACCGAGGTCACGGGCAGGGTTGATGGCGTAGCCGGTGGGACCACCGAGGCTCGCGCCGATACCGACCACGATGAGCGCGACCGCGAGCGGCCCCAGGCCGGACGGGGTCTTGCCGGACGCCACGACGAAGAACACGAGCACGAACGTCGCGATGACCTCCGTGACGAAGTTCCACGCGTAGGAGCGGATCTCCGGGCCGGTGGAGAACACCGCGAGCTTGGTCGCGCCGGGCGCGTCCTCGTCGAAGTGCTTCTTGTACGCCAGGAACGCCAGCACGGCGCCGATGAAGGCACCGATCATCTGGGCCCCGAAGTACAGGAACATGTTGCCGACCGTCGGCTCGATGGTCGCCGTCACGAGCCCCTCGGGGCCGGTCACGGAGAAGAACGGCTCCTGGGCGGTGAAGAGGCCGATGGTCACGGCCGGGTTGAGGTGCGCACCCGACTTGTAGGCCACGTAGACGCCGGCGAAGACCGCGAGGCCCCATCCGAAGTTGATGAGGAGCCAGCCGCCGTTGAAGCCCTTGGTCCTCGGGAGGACGACGTTCGCGACGACGCCCGCGCCGAGGAGGATCAGTGTCGCCGTGCCGAGTATCTCGGACCAGAAGGCGTTCATGAGGAGTTGATCCATCGTGCTCTCTCTTTCGTGGTGGACTTCTCTGTCTCAACCGTCCCGACGCACCTGAGCGCCGGGTCCTCGGGTCGGTCCGCCGTCGGCGTGGCGCCCCGTGGGGTCGGTGTGCGGGGCCCCGGGGCCGACCCGTCGGTCGGCCACCGGGGCTCGCTCGCGGCGATGTGCAGCTGTCAGGTCGTGCGGAGCGGCTGGAGCGGCGCGACGTCGGGCGCCTCCAGCCGGGTGCGCTCGGCGGACGCGTCGTCGGGCTCCTGCTCGGCGGCGGCCTCGGCCTCCGCGCGGGCGGTGTAGCTCGCGATCTCGGCGTCGCGCGTCGCGTCGTCCCACCCGAGGATCTCGGCGGCGACGGCCGCGATCTCGGGCAGCGCGGCGAGGCCCCGGTCGGGCACCTCGTAGTTGAGCCGCGTGCGGTGCAGCAGCAGGTCCTCGAGGTGCAGCGCCCCCTCGTGGGAGACGCCGTACGCGATCTCCGCGCGCAGGTACGCCGGCGCGTGCTCGAGCGGGCGGGCCAGGTCCGGCTGCGCCTCGCACAGCTCGACGAGCTCGCGCAGGTTCGACCCGTACCGGTGCAGGAGGTGGTCCACCATGGCCGGGGTCCAGCCGTACCGGGACGCCCAGGGCCGTGCCTGGCGGCGCACGGCGTCGAGGCCGACGGCGCCGAGCAGCGGGATCTTGTGCGTGATCGACGGCAGGGCGCTCGCGCGCTGGCCGATCGCGAAGTCCACCGCGTCCTTCGCCATGACGCGGTAGGTGGTGAGCTTGCCGCCGGCGATGACCGTGAGGCCCGGGGTCGGGGAGGCGACCGTGTGCTCGCGCGAGACCTTCGCGGAGCTGGTGCCCTCCTTGGTGCCCGGCTGGAGCAGCGGCCGCAGGCCCGCCCAGGTGCCGATGATGTCGTCGCGCGTGAGGGGGTGGGCGAGCACGGCGTTCGCGTGCTCGAGCACGTAGTCGATGTCGGCCGCGGTCGCGACGGGGTGCTGGAGCTCCTGCTCCCACGGGGTGTCGGTCGTGCCGATGACCCAGTAGCGGGACCACGGGATGACGAACAGGACCGACTTCTCGGTCTGCAGGATCAGCCCGACCTGGCCCTTGATGCGCTCGCGCGGCACGACGATGTGGATGCCCTTGGACGCGAGGACCCGCAGCCCGCCCTCGCTGCCGGCGAGCGCCTCGGTGTCCTCCGTCCAGACGCCGGTGGCGTTGATGACGGCGCGTGCCCGGACGGTGATCTCGCGGCCCGTCTCGAGGTCCTGGAGCACGGCGCCGTTCACGGCGCCGGTCGAGCCCTTGGTGAGCGAGACGACCTGCGTGCGGGAGGCCGCGTGCGCGCCGTACGACGCGGCGGTGCGCACGAGCGTCGAGACGAGGCGGGCGTCGTCGACGGACGCGTCCCAGTACTGGACGGCGCCGACGGCCGCGTCGTGCGCGAGGTCGGGGAACTTCTTCTCCATGCGGCTGCGCGACAGGTGCCGGTGCAGCGGCATCGCGCGGCGTCCGGGGGCGACGCTCGCGAGCGTGTCGTAGAGCGCGATGCCCGCGCCGACGTAGGCACGCTCCCACACGCGGTGCTCGAGGGGGTACAGGAAGGGGACCGGGCGCACGAGGTGCGGCGCGATCTCCTTGAGCAGCAGGTCGCGCTCGGTGAGCGCCTCCTTGACCAGGTGGAAGTCGAGCATCTGCAGGTAGCGCAGGCCGCCGTGCACGAGCTTGCTCGACCGGCTCGACGTCCCCGCCGACCAGTCCTGCGCCTCGACGATCGCGGTGGAGAGACCGCGCGTGACCGCGTCGAGCGCGATCCCGGCGCCGGTGACCCCGCCGCCGATCACGAGGACGTCCAGCTCGGCGTCCGCGCTGGTGCTGGCCTCGAGCGCGGCGAGCGCCTGCCGCCGGGAGTCCGCGGTGAGTCTCGTGGATGCCATCCGTCTTCCTCTCTCGTCCCTCGGTGCTGCGGCACGCCGCGGGACGATCGCGCCCACGGTGCGCTCACAGCGACGGTCCCACGCCCGACCAGGGTGCGCGAGCGGGAACCGCCGTGCGCGCACCGGGGTCTCCGGCGCGAAGGCACACGGTCCAGACCACCACGCTGCGAACGCCCGCGCAACCGTGGTGCACGAACGTGCAGAATGGGGGTGACGGGAAGGAGACCGCGATGGTCGATCGGGAGCAGGACGTCCTGCGCGCGGCGTCGATGTACTACCTCCAGGACATGAAGATGGAGGCGATCGCCAAGCACCTGCACACGTCGCGGTCCACCGTGTCGCGGCTGGTCAAGCGGGCGCGCGACACGGGCCTGGTCGAGATCTCGCTGCGCCCCGCGCGCAGCCGCGGACCGGGGCTCGGGCAGCACCTCGCGAGCACGTGGGGGATCGACGCCTACGTGGTCCCCGTGCCCGACCAGGCGCCGCAGGTCGAGCGGCTCGAGCAGGTCGCGCTGACGACCGCGCGCCTGCTGTCGACGTGGTTCGACTCCGACATGATCCTCGGGATCGCGTGGGGCACGACCCTCTCGGCCGTGTCCCGGCACCTGCCCCGCAAGCCGACCCGGGGGAGCGCCGTCGTGCAGCTCAACGGGGCGGCGAACACGCGGACGTCGGGCGTGCACTACGCGGGCGACCTCATCGCGGGCTTCGGCAGCGCGTTCGACGCCCACGTGCACCATTTCCCAGTGCCCGCGTTCTTCGACTACGCGGAGACGAAGCGCGCGATGTGGCGCGAGCGGTCCGTGCGCCGCGTGCTCGACGTGCAGCACCGGGCCGACATCGCGCTGTTCTCCGTCGGGGCCGTCGCCGGCGGCGTGCCGTCGCACGTGTACTCCGCGGGGTACCTCGACCCTGACGACATCGCGGTCCTCGACGCCGAGGGCGTCGTCGGCGACGTCTGCACCGTGTTCCTCCGCGCCGACGGGACCTACCGCGACATCGCGCTCAACGAGCGCGCGACGGGGCCGGCCCCCGAGGAGCTGCGGCGCGTGCCGCGGCGGGTGTGCGCCGTCGCGGGCGACAACAAGGTGGCGCCGCTGCGCGCGGCCCTGCGCGCGGGCGTGGTGACCGACCTCGTCGTCGACGAGATCACGGCGGCCCACCTCGTCGGGGGCTCGTGAGCGCAGAGCGCACATATGCGCCCTGATGCATGACTATGCAGCGGGTGCTCCGCGCGCGTACAGTGTCGCGGTGCCCACGACCTCCGCCGTCCGTGTCCGTCCCGCCCTGCCCGCGGACGTGCGGACGGTGCGCGCGCTCGTGCAGCCCTACGCCGAGGACCGCATCCTCCTGGCCAAGGAGATGGTCGGGTACTACGAGGCGGTCCAGGAGTTCGTCGTCGCCGAGGTGCCGGACCCGGACGCGGCGGACGGCGCGGACGCGCGGCGCGTCGTCGGGTGCGGGGCGCTGCACGTCATGTGGGACGACCTCGCGGAGATCCGCACGCTCGCGGTGGACCCGGCGTGGCGCGGGCACCGAGTCGGGCACGCGCTCGTCGTCGAGCTCGTCGCCCGCGCCCGCGCGCTCGGCCTGCGGCGCGTGTTCTGCCTGACGTTCGAGGTCGACTTCTTCCGCGCGCACGGCTTCCGCACCATCGAGGGGACGCCCGTGTCCCCCGAGGTGTACACCGAGCTCCTGCGCTCGCACGACGACGGCGTCGCCGAGTTCCTCGACCTCGCGCGCGTGAAGCCCAACACGCTCGGCAACACGCGGATGCTGCTCGACCTCGACGGCCCTGCCGTCCCCGGCGGCCCCGCCGACCTCGACCGCGACCGGGCCGCGGACGTCGCGCGCGGCTGACGGCCCGCCCGCCGCGTCAGACGGGGAGCCGGTAGAGCACCCCGCCCGGCCCGTCCTCCTGCTCGACGAGACCGTCCTCGACGAGGCTCGCGACGCACCGGTCGAGCTGCGCGGCGTCGTGCCACACCTCGGCCACGACGCCGCGCGGCACCGGGCCCGGCGCGTCGCGCAGCGCCGCCATGACCCGGCCCCGCGCCTGCCGGTCGGTGCCGGCCCAGGCCTGCGTGCGGCGTCGGGCCGCGTGCTCGTCGCCGGGGCGCCCGGCCAGGCGCCACGCGCACGCGTCGCGGACGGGGCAGACGCCGCACCGGGGCGCGCGCGCCGTGCAGACGAGCGCGCCGAGCTCCATCGACGCCGCGGCCCACAGCACCGCGTCGTCGTCGTCGGGCGGGGCGACGGCGGCGGCGGTCGCGCGCTCCGCGGCCGTGTAGGACGGCGCGGGCAGCGCGACGCCCCCGACCGCCCGCGCCAGGACGCGGCGCACGTTCGTGTCGACGACGACCGCGCGGCGCCCGTGCGCGAACGCGGTGACCGCCGCGGCGGTGTACTCGCCGACCCCCGGCAGCGCGCGCAGCGCCTCCTCGCCGCGGGGCACCTCGCCGTCGTGCCGCTCGACGATCGCCCGGGCGCACTCCTGCAGGCGCAGCGCGCGCCGCGGGTAGCCCAGCCGGCCCCACGCGCGCAGCACGTCGGCGGTCGGTGCGGCGGCGAGGTCGGCCGGCTCGGGCCAGCGCTCCATCCACGCCCGCCACGCCGGCTCGACCCGCACGACCGGCGTCTGCTGCAGCATGACCTCGCTCACCAGCACGCCCCACGCGGTGCGGTCGGCCGCCCGCCACGGCAGGTCGCGGGCCGTCGCGCCGAACCAGCGCCCGACGGCGTCCCTCAGCCCCGCGTGCGGGTCACCGGGCGCGGTCGTGCTCGACGGCGCCGGGCGGGCGCGGCCGTCGGGACGCGGCGAGCGCGGGGCGGGGGCTGGCACGGGTGGGTCCTCGGGAGGGTCGGGGCGGCGGGCCGGGGGACGGAGCAGATCGACAGGACAGGCGCACAGGCAGGTGCACGGGCCGGACACATTGTGCCCCGACCTGCGCCGCCGTCGGCGCGGCACCGGCGCCGCGGGGCGGCCCCGCGGCTAGCGTGGTCCCGACCAGCACGAGCACGACGGAGGACCCGTGAGCACGCCGCGGACCGACCGCACCCCGAGGCCGAGCACCCGCCCCAGCACCGGGCCGGGCGCCCCCACGCGCGCCGCCCTGGTGCGGCGTCGGCTCGTCGCGCTCCTCCTGCTCGTCGCGCTCGTCGTCGGCCTCGTGCTGCTCGGCCAGGTGGCCGTCCGCGCCGTCGGGCCGCTGCTGAGCGGCGACGCGAGCGCGCAGGAGGGCAAGTCCCCGCCCCCCACGCCCGAGGCCGCGGGGCCGCCCCGCGACTGCACGGCGGCGTCGCTCGAGCTCGCCGTGACGACGAACGCCGCCGAGTACGCGCCCGGTCGCGCCGTGCAGCTCGACGTGACCGTCCGGCACTCCGGCGGGCGGCCGTGCCTCGTCGACGGCTCCGACGCGGGCCGCCAGGTGCTCGTCTACTCGGGCGACGAGCTCGTGTGGTCGTCGGCCCACTGCGGGTCCACCGAGCGCCTGCTGCTCATGAGCACGGGCGACGAGGACCCGTCGCGGCTCGTGCGGTGGGACCGGCACCGCTCGGTCGAGGGCTGCGCGCCCGACCAGCCCGAGGTCGAACCCGGCACGTACACGGCGGTGGTGAGCATCGCCGGCGTCGACGGCGCGACGAGCGAGCCCGTGACCTTCACCCTGCTCGCCCCGCCCGCGCCCACGCCGGACCCGGCCCAGCCCACCGCCCCGGCGGACGGGACCACCCCGGCGGAGGGAGCCCCGGCGGACGGGACCGCTCCCGCCGACGGGACGGCCCCGGCCGACGGAGCGCCGCCGGCCGAGGGGACGGCGCCCGCCGAGGGCGCCGAGCCGCCTGCCCCGTCCGGTCCTCCTGCCGACGGCGCGTAGACCGGCGGCGCTGCCCCCGCCCGGGACGCTGCCCCACCTCTGGGAGGGGCCTTCGGACGCTCCCGGGTCGCGGGCGTCAGCGGCGGGCGAGGGCCCAGCGGAAGGTGTTGCGCAGCAGGTAGGACCCGTCGGGCCGCCGGAACGGCCGCGCGGCGCGGAGCACGTCGGGGCGGAGCTCGGCGCGCAGCTCGTCCGACTCGCCGAACATGATCGCGGCGACGACCTCGTCCGCGTCGGCGAGCACCATCGGCGCGTCCGCGACGCCCTCCGTCACCGGCGTGAAGCCGTGCTCCGCGAGGAGCGCGCCGAGGTGCCCCTCCTCGCGGCTCTCGTCGCTCGGCTCGTGGTCCTCGCCCGCGACCGCGCGCTCGAGGACGGTGAGGTCGTTGAGCGCGTCCTCGGCCCACGTCGCGACGGCGACCAGCCCGCCGACGCGGCGGCACTCGACGAGCGTCCGCGCGACGTCGGTGAAGGCGAGCGCGTTGACGAGCGTCACGAGGTCGAAGGAGTCGTCCGGCCAGGGGAGTCGCTCCGCCTGCGCGACGCGCAGGTCCGCGCCCGGGCTGCGGCGCCGGGCGGCGTCGACCATCCCGGCGGCGGCGTCGCACCCGGCCGCCTCGGCCCCGCGGGCCACGGCCAGGGCGACGAGCTCGCCCGTGCCGCACCCGACGTCGAGCACGCGGGAGCCCGGCCCGACGCCCGCGGCGTCGAGGATCGCCCGCTGCGCGGGCTCGGCGGCGGGCGCCCACCAGCGCGCCCAGGCGTCGGCCAGTGCCGACCACTCGTCGACGTGGTCCACGGTCCCCTCCGTGTGCGTCGTGCGGACGGTCGGAGCGTCAGACGTAGCGCTCGAGGATGCTCGACTCCGCGAGCCGGGACAGGCCCTCGCGGACCGCGCGGGCCCGCTGCTCGCCGACGCCGTCGACGGTCATGAGGTCGTCGATGCTCGCGGCGAGGAGCTTCTGCAGGCCGCCGAAGTGCGCCACGAGCCGGTCGATGATCGTCGCGGGCAGGCGCGGCACCTTCGACAGGAGGCGGTACCCGTGCGGGGCGACCGCCGCGTCGAGCGCGTCGCCGCCGCCCGGCAGGTCGAGCACGCGGCCGATCTGACCGAGGTCGAGGAGCTGCGTCGAGTCGAGGCCGCCCAGGGCCTTCTGCACCTCCGCGAGCGAGCGGTCCTTGCGGCCCAGGTCGACGTAGTCCCGGATGACGAACTCGCGGTCCGAGCCGATGCCGCCGATGAGCTCGTCGAGCTGGAGCGCGAGGAGTCGGCCGTCGGTGCCGAGCTCGATGACGTAGCCGGCGATCTCCTCGGAGATGCGCGCGACCATCTCGAGACGCTGCACGACGGCGCAGACGTCGCGCACCGTGACCAGGTCCTCGATCTCGAGCGCGGACAGCGTGCCGGACACCTCGTCGAGGCGCGCGCGGTAGCGCTCGAGCGTCGCGAGCGCCTGGTTGGCGCGCGACAGGATCGTGTCGGAGTCCTCCAGGACGTGGCGCTGCCCGCCGACGTACAGCGCGACGATCCGCATCGACTGGCTCACCGAGATGACGGGGAAGCCGCTCTGCTTGGCCACGCGCTCGGCGGTGCGGTGCCGCGTCCCGGACTCGGTGGTCTCGATCGTCGGGTCCGGCAGGAGCTGGACGGCGGCGCGCAGGATGCGGTTGGCGTCGCGGTCGAGCACGACGGCGCCGTCCATCTTCGACAGCTCGCGCAGCCGCGTCGCGGAGAACCCGACGTCGAGCTGGAAGCCTCCCGAGCACATCTCCTCGACGACCTTGTCCAGGCCCAGCACGATGAGCGCGCCGGTCCGGCCGCGCAGGATGCGCTCGAGACCGTCACGGAGCTCGGTGCCCGGTGCCACGGCGGCGAGGGTCTCCCGGAGCAGCTCGTCGGGGTGCGCGGGGGAGTTGGCCACGGGGGAATCCTACGCTGCGAGCCCCTCCGCACCTCCGGAAAACCCCGGCGCCACGCCACAAAGCGGTCACGATCCGGTCTCGGCGTCGTGGGGCGTGCCGGGTCCGGGCGCCGGGCGCACCGGTGGCCGCCTCCGGAGGGCTCCGTCAGAGTGGGTGCTCGAAGCAGATCATCGGAGCGGCTCGGGGAGGGCACGTGCACCGTCGTCGGTCGTTCGCACAGGTCGGGAGGTCCGCCGCGGCGGGCGCCGCGGCGCTCGTCCTCGTGGGCCTCGCCGCCCTCGCCACGGGCACCTCGGCCGTGGCCGAGGTACCCGAGCCCGGGGAGGGCGAGGCCGTCGTCACCGTCCGCGTGGGCGGGGACCGGGTCGGGACCCGGGAGGTCGCCCCGCTGCCCGGCGTCGTGCTCGGGTTGTACACCGAGGGGGCGACGCCCGAGCCGGTCGACCAGCCTTGGGCGCTGTGCACCTCCGACGCCGACGGGGACTGCTCGTTCGTCGTCCCGGCTACGGGCCCGGGGGGCGCGAACGCCGGTGCGCGGTTCCTCGTCCGCCAGCTGTCGGCGCCCGCGGGGTGGTACACCAACCCGACCCTGCGGACGGGAGCGGGGAGCGGGTCGGGCTCCGTCGCCCGGCCGTACGAGTTCCTCACGCCGCCGCTCGAGGCGGGCCAGACGTACAGCTCCCTGGCGGCCGAGCCGCCCTTCATGTTCGGCAGCGCCGGCAGCGGCCGACCCGAGACGGACTCGGAAGGGGTGTGGCAGCAGTCGCGCACGAACCCGGAGTTCGCCGCGCAGTGCGGGGTAGACGTCGCGCTCGTGCTCGACCTGTCGGCGTCCCTGGGCAGCCAGGTGACGAACCTCAAGGCCGCGACCGACTCGATCGCGGACGCGCTCGTCGGGACGCCGTCGCGGATGGCGGTCTTCTCGTTCGACGGGACGTCGCCCGCGACGAACGGCGGCAACGCCCCGACGCTCGTCCCCGTCTCGACGCAGGGCGGCGCGGACGCGTTCAAGGCACAGTACGCGGGCTGGGCGACAGGGTCCGGGACCAACTGGGACCAGGCGCTGTGGGCCGTCGCGCAGGCCGCGCCGGACTACCAGGTGGTCGTCCTGCTCACCGACGGCAACCCGACGCGGTTCAGCGCCGACCCGCTGCTCGGCAGCGGCGGCACCACGCACTTCCGCGACGTCGAGAACGGGATCTACTCCGCCGACGCCGTCAAGGCACGGGGATCCCGGCTCCTCGCGCTCGGCGTCGGCAGCGGGATCGACGACGTGACGCGCCTCAACCTGCGAGCGCTCTCCGGCGAGACCTTCTACGAGGGCGGCGACCCGCGGTCGGCCGACTACTTCGACCTGGCCGACTTCGAGTCCGCGGGGTCCGCGCTCCGTGACGTGCTCCTCTCGGGCTGCGCGTCGCGGCTCACCGTGACGAAGGAGCTGGTCCCCGCGGAGAACCTCGGCGAGGACGTGACGGGCGCGGTGCCCGCGGGACCGGGGTGGGAGATCTCGGCCGGCACGACGACGGCCGGGGTCACGGTCACGCCGCCGACGCAGACGACGCCCGACGACGGCACCGGCAGCGTGGTGTTCGACGTCGACTACGGCGGCCAGCCCCAGACCGCGACCCTGACCGTCGCGGAGACCCAGCAGGACGGCTACGACCTCGTCACGGCCGCCGGGGCGAACGCCGTGTGCGTCGACAAGCTCGCGCAGGACGCCCCGGTCGCGGTCGAGAGCTCCGGTGCCACCGGCTTCACGGTCGACCTCCCGCCCTCGGGGTTCGTGAGCTGCACGATCCGCAACCGGCCGCAGTCCGCGGTCGTCGTCGACAAGACGTGGGTCGTGCGCGGCGAGACCTTCGCCGAGGGCGAGCAGCCGGAGGGCCTGGAGGCCGCGCTCACGCTCACCGGGCCCGACGGCGCGGGCCCCAGCGCCCAGCCGTGGGGCGCCGAGCGGGGCGGGTACGCGGGCGCGCAGGAGGTCGTCGTGGACGAGACGACGACCCTTCCCGCGGGCTGCGTCCTCACCGGTGCGCGCGTGACGTCCGTCGACGGCGAGACGGTCGACGAGGCGCTGCCCTTCACGACGACGGCGGGGTCGCCGACGCGCGAGGTGGAGGTGACGAACGAGGTCGTGTGCCCGCCGATGCTCACGCTGGTCAAGGAGGTCGTCAACGACGACGGCGGCACCGCCGCGCCTGCCGACTGGACGCTCACGGCGTCCGGGTCTGCCGAGACCGGCGACCTCGTCGTCACGGGGGCGTCGGGGAGCGACGACGTCACCGCGGTGCCCGTCGAGGAGGGGACGTACGCGCTGGCCGAGGACGGGCCGGCGGGCTACACCACGCTCGGGTGGGAGTGCGCCGACGGGGAGGGTGCGGCGCTCGCGGTCGAGGACGAGGTCGTCGTCGTCGGGCCCGACGACGCCGTGACGTGCACCGTGACCAACGACGACGACCCGGTGCCGCCCACGACGCCGGCGCCCGAGCCCTCCGAGCCGGGAGCCACGGCCGCACCCGCCCCCGGTGGCGGCGGCCCGCTCGCGACCACGGGCGCGAGCGTCGCGCTGCTCACGGCGCTCGCTGGCCTGGCCGTAGCCGTCGGGACGGGGACGGTCCTGCTGGTGCGGCGCCGTCGCTCGGCCGGCGTCGAGGGCTGACGACCGCGGCGGGGCGGCCGTCGGGCCCCGCGCGCGGGCCCCGCTCGGTGGCTGCCCGGCAGCTACCCCGCCGCGGCCTGTGCGCTCAGCTCCGCGCGAGCTCGACCGCCTCGCCGAGGTGCCGCGCCGGGTGGATCGTCATGCCCTCGACGGGGCGCGGGAACGACCCCCGCGGCACGACGGCGCGCGTGAAGCCGAGGCGCGCGGCCTCGGCCAGCCTGCGGTCGAGGCCGGCGACGGGGCGGATGTCCCCGGCGAGGCCGACCTCGCCGAACGCGACGGTGCCCTGCGGGAGGGCCTCGTCCTCCCGCGCGGACAGGACGGCGAGCGCGATCGAGAGGTCGGCGGCCGGCTCGGTCACCTTGGCGCCGCCCACGGTCGACGCGTAGACGTCCTGGTCGACGAGCCGCACGCCCGCGTGCCGGTGCATGACGGCGAGGATCATCGCGAGGCGGCTCGAGTCGACGCCGCTCGTGGTGCGGCGCGGGTTCGTCAGCGAGCTCGGCACGACGAGCGACTGGATCTCGAGCGCGAGCGGCCGGCGGCCCTCGAGCGTCACGGTGACGCACGTGCCCGGTACGCCCGCGCCGGTGTGCGAGAGGAAGAGGCCGCTCGGGTCGGCGAGCCCCACGATCCCGTTCTCGGTGAGGTCGAAGCAACCGACCTCGTCCGTGGGCCCGTAGCGGTTCTTCACCGCGCGGACGAGGCGCAGGCGCGAGTGCCGGTCGCCCTCGAACTGGCACACGACGTCGACGAGGTGCTCGAGCGTGCGCGGGCCGGCGACCGAGCCGTCCTTCGTGACGTGACCGACGAGGATCACGGGCAGGTCGCGGGCCTTCGCCGCGGTGATGAGCGACGCCGCGACCTCGCGCACCTGGCTCACGCCGCCGGGCGCGCCCTCGACCTGCGCGGACGCGACGGTCTGGACGGAGTCGACGACCAGCAGGTCGGGCTCCGTGGCCTCGATGTGCCCGAGGACGGTCGCGAGGTCCGTCTCGGCCGCGAGCAGCAGCCCGGGCGCGAGGGCGCCGACGCGCTCGGCGCGCAGGCGCACCTGCCCGGCCGACTCCTCGCCCGTGACGTAGAGGACGCGCCGCGGGACGGGCGCCGGGCGCGCGGGCTCCGCGGGCGCGGGCTCTCCGGCGGGCCGGACCGTCGGCAGGTCGGAGCCGCCCGCGGCGACGTTGCTCGCCACGGCGAGCAGGAGCGTCGACTTGCCGACGCCCGGCTCCCCGGCGAGGAGCACGACGGCGCCCGGCACGATGCCGCCGCCGAGCACGCGGTCGAACTCGGACACGCCGGTGGGCGTGGCGCGCGCGGCCTCGACGCTGATCTCGCCGATGGGGCGCGCAGGGGAGCGCGTGGGGGACACGGCCGTGGTGCGGGGGCCCGAGGCGGCCGGGGCGTCCTCCGTCACCGTGCCCCACTCCTGGCACTCGCCGCACCGGCCCACCCACTTCGCGGTGGTCCACCCGCACTCGCTGCAGCGGTAGGCGGGGCGGGCTCGCTTGGCGGCCGCGGAGCGGGCCGCGGTGGTCGACGACGTCACGCGCCCCAACCTAGCCAGCGCCCCTGACACCGGCACGCCGCCGCACGCCGCGACGAGCGGGCGTCGGCGCGGGATGCTGGGCCCATGCGCAAGCGCGGCCTCCCGCACGACAGCCCGTGGTGGACGCCGATCCTCACGGTGACCTCGACGGCCGCGTGCCTCACGGTCTACTACGGCGTGCCGCTGCCCGACGACGACGCGCCCGAGGTGGTCCAGCTCGTCTCCTTCGGCGTCGGGCTGGCGCTGCTGTGCGGGCTCCTCGTGGTCCAGGTGCGGCGCCAGCTCCGCGCGTGGGAGACGCCGAGCGTGCGGGTCCAGTCCGTCATGGGCCTGCTGCTGCCGGTCGTGACGTTCTTCGCCCTCGTCTACTACCTCCTCGCGGACCAGTTCGTGGGGATCGAGAACCGGACCGACGCCCTGTACTTCGCCGTCGTGACGCTCGGGACGGTCGGCTACGGCGACGTCCACCCGACGGGCGAGGCCGCCAAGATGGTGGCGATGGTCCAGATCGTGCTGGACCTCGTCGTCGTCGGCGTCCTGGTGTCGATCGCCACGTCGCGCGCGCGGGCCCGGGCGGAGCACCGCGAGCGCGCGGTGCGCACCGAGCGACGCCCCGACTGACGTCACCGGCCGGCGGCCCGTGGCCCACGGTCCCGGGCGGGCGGTCCCCGGCGGGCGGTCCCCGGCGGGCGGTCCCCGAGGCGGACGCCGGGGCACGACGGCCGGGTGAACCCGCTCCGCCCGGACGACACCCCGCGTCACCGCAGGGGGTCGGGCCCGCGCGCGTCCTACGCTGGGCCGCGGGGCCAGGCCCCGGAGGATCGGCGGCCCACGAGGACGGCCGGGAGCAGAGAGGTGCGCGCGATGAGCCAGCCGCCCGGCGGGGGCACGCTAGGACGGGCCGCCACCCCGGCGCGCCCCGGGGCGACGGCGGGCCCGTCGGGTCCCCGCCGTCCCGCCGACGCGACGGGCGCGCGCGACCGGCGGCACTCCCGCCCCCCGTCGGCGGCGGTGTACCGGCGCCGGCGGCTCGTCGTGCTGGTCGGCCTCCTGGTCGTCGTCGGCCTCGTGCTGGCGCTCCTCGCCTGGGTGTGGCCCGGGTTCGCCCGCTCGGACGCCGCTGCGGAGCCCGAGCCGACGGTCACCGTCACCGCCGACCCGCCCACGCCGACGCTCGAGCCCGTGGCACGCACCGGCACGACCGCGTTCGCGCAGGCGCTCCCGGACACCGTGCTCGACCTCGTGCTCCGCAGTGACTCGGCGACGGACGCGTGGACCGCCGCGCGCGCCCTGGAGGCGTACCAGCTCGAGTACGCCGACGGCGAGGGGGACGACGCGACCCGGGTCACCGTCGTCGCGGGCCAGTGGCCGACGTCCGCGGAGGCGGAGGCCGCGGCGGACGACCTCGTCGCCGCGGCGGGCACGCCCACGGAGGAGGGCGACGTCGAGGTCGCCGGGGAGGTCGCGGGCCGGTACGCCGTGACCGACGCGGGCGACGGCCGGGCCACCGTCACGTGGCGCAACGACACGGCCGTCCTCCAGGCGACGGGGCCCGCCGACGTCGTGGCCGACGTCTACGCCGCCTTCCCGCTCTGAGCACCGGGGCCCTCGCGGCGGCCCGGACTCTCCGGGTGCGCAAGAATGCCCTTCACCGACTCCCGGGAGCTGATCGCCCATGACCGACCTGCCCACCCCCTCCGCGCCCCGGCTCGCCGTCCTCGGCACGGGCGTCATGGGCGAGACCGTCCTCGCGGGTGCGCTCGCGTCCGGGTGGCGACCCGACGACGTCGTCGCGACGGTCCGCCGGCCCGAGCGCGCCGACGAGCTCGCCGCGCGCCACGGCATCCGGACGACGCGCGACAACGTCGAGGCCGTGCGCGGCGCCGGGGTCGTCGTCGTCGCGGTGAAGCCGAAGGACGTGGCCGCGCTGCTCGCCGAGGTCCACGACGCGGTGGGCGAGGGCACGGTCGTCGTGAGCGTCGTCGTCGGCCTCCCGACCGCCTTCTACGAGGAGCGGCTGCCCGCGGGCACCGCCGTCGTGCGGGTCATGCCGAACACGCCGTCCGTCGTGGGTGCGGGCGTGAGCGCCGTGAGCGGCGGGAGCGCCGCGGACGACGACGACGTCGCGGTCGTCGAGCGGCTGCTCGCCGCGACGGGCCTCGTCGTGCGCGTCGCGGAGAAGGACCAGGACGCCGTCGGCGCGCTCTCCGGCTCCGGGCCCGCGTACGTCTTCTACGTCATCGACGCGCTCGCCGAGGCGGGCGTGCTGCTCGGCCTGACGCGCGCGACGGCGCTCGAGCTCGCGACCGCGACCGTGCACGGCGCGGCCACGATGCTGCGCGAGACGGGCGAGCACCCGGCGATCGCGCGCGAGCGCGTCTCGTCGCCGGGCGGCACGACGGTCGCGGCGCTGCGCCGTCTCGACGCCGGCGGGGTGCGCGCCGCGTTCCTCGACGCGCTCGAGGCCGCGCGCGACCGCTCGGCCGAGCTCGCGGCGGCGCTCGCGGACGCCCCGGCGCCGCGCGCGGGGACCGAGGGGGCGGGGTCGTGAGCGACGGGCCGTCGCCCCGCACGCGCCCGCCCGCGATGTCGGACGTCGCGCGGCTCGCCGGCGTCTCGCACCAGACCGTGTCCCGCGTGCTCAACGACCACCCGAGCGTGCGGCCCGAGACCCGCGACCGCGTCCTCGACGCGATCGCGACGCTCGGCTACCGCCGCAACAGCGCGGCGCGCGCCCTCGTGACGATGCGCTCGGGCACGATCGGCGTGGTCACCACCGGCTCCGCGCTGTACGGGCCGACGTCGACCCTCATCGCGGTCGAGGAGGCCGCGCGCGAGCAGGGCTACTTCGTGAGCGTCGCGACGATCCGGCGCTACGACGCCGACACGATGCACCGGGTGCTCGAGCACTTCATGGACCAGGGTGTCGAGGGCATCGTCGTCATCGCGCCGCAGACGGACGTCGCGGCGGCGGTCGACTCGTTCCGCGCGCCGGTCCCCGTCATCATGATCGCCGCGCGCGACCTCCCCGCCGACGGCGAGGCGACCGACGTCGTGCGCCCCGCGCCCGGTGCGCTCGGTGCGCCGGGGGCGATCCTGTCCATCGCTGTGGACCAGCGTCTGGGTGCGCGCGTCGCGACGGAGCACCTGCTCGGTCTGGGCCACCGCACGGTGCTCCACCTGTCCGGGCCGCTCGACTGGTTCGACGCGCGCGAGCGCGAGACGGGCTGGCGCGCCGCGCTCGAGGAGCGCGGCGCCCCGGTGCCCGAGCCGGTGCGGGGCGACTGGTCGTCGGACCGCGGGTACGCCGTCGGGCGCGAGCTCGCGGCCGCGGTCCGCGCGGGCGACGGCCCGACGGCGGTGTTCGCGGGCAACGACCAGCTCGCGCTCGGCCTGCTGCGCGCGTTCTGGGAGCAGGGCGTGCGGGTGCCGGCGGACGTCTCGGTGGTCGGGTTCGACGACGTCGCGGGCGCCGGGCACTTCATCCCGCCGCTGACGACGGTGCGCCAGCCGTTCGGGTCCCTGGGCCGCCGGTGCATGGGGATGATGATCGACGCGCTGGCGGGCGCGACGGTCCGTCCCGTCTCCATCCCGCCCGAGCTCATGGTGCGCGAGAGCACGGGAACGCCGCGCGACTGACCGCGCGCTCGCACGGGCGAGCGCGGAGGGAGTTGGCCTCGCCGGTTGTGAGCGCTAACATTCGAAGGACACTCAACGACCGAGGCGCGACGCCGCGACGAGGAGAAGCAGCAATGGTGCAGCAGGACGAGGTCGGGCGCCGTCGGGCGGCCGTCGTGGCGGGGGACACCGCGCTCGGGATCGAGCTCGGGTCGACGCGGATCAAGGCGTGCCTCGTGGACGGCGACGGCACGCCGCTCGCGAGCGGGAGCCACGCCTGGGAGAACCGGTTCGAGGACGGCGTTTGGACGTACCCGCTCGACGCCGTGGAGGCGGGGCTGCGCGAGTGCTACGCGCGCCTCGTGGCCGACGTCGAGGAGCGGTACGGCGTGCGACCCACGACGTACGGGGCGCTCGGCGTCTCCGCGATGATGCACGGCTACCTCGCGTTCGACGCCGACGGCGAGCTCCTCGTCCCGTTCCGCACGTGGCGCAACACCTCGACCGGCCCGGCCGCCGCCGAGCTCACCGAGCTGCTGGGGTACAACGTCCCGCTGCGCTGGTCGGTCGCGCACTGGTACCAGGCGATCCTCGACGCCGAGCCGCACGCGGCGAGCGTCGCGTCGCTCACGACGCTCGCCGGGTACGTCCACCGGCGGCTCACGGGCCGCCACGTGCTCGGCGTCGGCGACGCGTCCGGCATGTTCCCGGTCGACCCGGCGACGCGCGACTACGACCACGCGCTCCTCGCGCTCGTCGACGAGCGCGCCGCCACCCACCGGGCCGGGCCGAAGCTCGCCGAGCTGCTGCCCGACGTGCTCGTCGCGGGCGAGAGCGCCGGGCGCCTGACCGCCGAGGGCGCGGCCTGGCTCGACCCCACCGGGTCGCTGGAGCCCGGCGTCCTGCTGTGCCCGCCCGAGGGCGACGCGGGCACGGGCATGGTCGCGACGAACGCCGTCGCGCCGCGCACGGGCAACGTCAGCGCGGGCACGAGCATCTTCGCGATGGTCGTGCTCGAGGGCCCGCTCGCCGCCGTGCACCACGAGCTCGACCTCGTCACGACGCCGGCGGGCGACCTCGTCGCGATGGTCCACTGCAACAACGGCGCGAGCGAGCTCGAGGCGTGGGCCGGCCTGCTCGGCGAGCTCGCCGCGGCCGTCGGCAGCGACGCGGGCCCGGACGACGTGTTCGGCGCGCTGTTCCGCGCCGCGCTCGACGGCGACGCCGACGGCGGCGGGCTGCTCGCCTACAACTACCTCGCGGGGGAGCCGATCACCGGGCTCGACGAGGGGCGCCCCCTGGTCGTCCGCACGCCCGGCAGCCGCCTGACGCTCGCCAACTTCGCGCGGACGCAGGTGTACGGCGCGTTCGGGACCCTCGCGCTCGGCATGCGCGTGCTCGCGCGGGAGGGCGTCCGGATCGACGGGATGCTCGCCCACGGCGGGATGTTCCGCACCGCGGGCGTCGCGCAGCGGCTCCTCGCGGCGGCGATCGGCGCGCCCGTCAGCGTGGGGCGCACCGCGGGCGAGGGCGGGGCCTGGGGCATCGCGGTGCTCGCGGCCTTCGCGCGCGCCCGTGCCGGGGAGCGCGCGCCGGGCGCCGACGTGGGCGCCGACCCGGGTGCGGACCTGGGCGACTACCTGCGCGACCACGTCTTCGCGGCGGCCGAGACCGTGACGGTCGAGCCCGACCCCGCGGACGTCGCCGGCTTCGCCGCGTACCTCGAGCGGTACGCGGCCGGGCTCGCCGTCGAGCGTGCCGCCGTGACAGCGCTGCCCACCCGCACCGGAGGAGAGGACCCCGCATGAGCACGCCCACCCCGCCCGCGGACGCGACGGCCGCGCGACCCGCCGTCCCGGCGGTGCCCGCGCACCTGCGCGACGCCGTCGACGCCGCCAAGGAGCGCGTCGCCGCGCTGCACGCCGAGCTGCCCCGCTGGGAGCTCGTGGTGTGGACCGCGGGCAACGTGTCCGAGCGCGTCCGGGACACCACACGGCCCGACGGCGCGGGCGACCTGCTCGTCATCAAGCCGTCGGGCGTCGCGTACGACGACATCACCCCCGGCGCGATGGTCGTGTGCGACCTCGACGGCGCCCTCGTCGAGGGCGACCGGTCGCCGTCGTCGGACACGGCGGCGCACGCGTACGTGTACCGCCACCTGCCCGAGGTGGGCGGCGTGGTGCACACGCACTCGACCTACGCGACGGCCTGGGCCGCGCGCGGCGAGCCCGTGCCGTGCGTCCTGACGATGATGGCCGACGAGTTCGGGGGCGACATCCCCGTCGGACCGTTCGCGCTCATCGGCGACGACTCGATCGGGCGCGGCATCGTGGAGACGCTGCGCGGGTCGCGCAGCCCCGCGGTCCTCATGCGCAACCACGGGCCGTTCACCATCGGCAAGGACGCGCGCGCGGCGGTCAAGGCGGCCGTGATGTGCGAGGAGGTCGCCCGCACCGTGCACGTCAGCCGCCAGCTCGGCGAGCCCACGCGCATCCCGCAGGACGACGTCGACGCGCTCTACACGCGCTACCAGCACGTCTACGGGCAGCAGCCCGCGCGCTGACCGGCGGGCCGCTCCGACCCGGTTCCCCCGGGCCCGGCGGCGCACCGGCACGACACGCAGCACGACCACCGGGACGGGACCGCAGCGGTGCGGCCCTCGCCCACGACACGAGAGATGGACCGACATGAGCAAGCCCTACGCGGACCGCGAGATCTGGTTCCTCACCGGCAGCCAGGACCTGTACGGAGAGGAGACGCTGCGGCAGGTCGCCGAGCAGTCGCAGGAGGTCGCGCGCGCCCTCGACGCGTCGCCGGACGTCCCGGCGACCGTCGTCTGGAAGCCCGTCCTCAAGGACGCCGGCGCGATCCGCCGCGCGATGCTCGACGCGAACGCCGACGACCGCGTGCTCGGCGTCGTAACGTGGATGCACACGTTCAGCCCCGCGAAGATGTGGATCGGCGGCCTCGACCAGCTCCGCAAGCCGCTCCTGCACCTGCACACGCAGGCGAACGTCGAGCTGCCGTGGGACACGATCGACTTCGACTTCATGAACCTCAACCAGGCCGCGCACGGCGACCGGGAGTACGCGTACGTCGCGACGCGGCTCGGGGTGGCGCGCACGACGGTCGTCGGGCACGTCTCGAACCCGGCGGTCACCGCGCGCGTCGGCTCGTGGGTGCGCGGCGCCGCCGGCTGGGCGGCGACGCACGAGCTGCGCCTGGCCCGCTTCGGCGACAACATGCGCAACGTCGCGGTGACCGAGGGCGACAAGACCGAGGCCGAGCTCCGGTTCGGTGTGAGCGTGAACACGTGGGGCGTGAACGACCTCGTGCGCGCGGTCGAGGAGGTCTCCGAGGCCGACGTCGACGCGCTCGTCGCCGAGTACGAGGACCTCTACGACGTGGTCCCCGAGCTGCGCAAGGACGGCGACCGGCACGCCTCGCTGCGGTACGCGGCGCGGCAGGAGATCGCGCTCGAGACGTTCCTCGAGTCCGTCGGCGCCAAGGCGTTCACGACCAACTTCGAGGACCTGGGCGACCTGCGCCAGCTCCCCGGCATCGCCGTCCAGCGACTCATGGAGAAGGGCTACGGGTTCGGGGCCGAGGGCGACTGGAAGACGGCCGTGCTCGTGCGCGCCGCGAAGGTCATGGGCGAGGGGCTGCCCGGCGGCGCGTCGCTCATGGAGGACTACACCTACGACCTGACCCCGGGCAGCGAGAAGATCCTCGGCGCGCACATGCTGGAGATCTGCCCGTCGCTCACGACCTCGACGCCCCGCGTCGAGATCCACCCGCTCGGCATCGGCGGCAAGGAGGACCCGGTCCGCATGGTGTTCGACGCCGACCCGGGCGTCGGTGTCGTCGTGTCCCTCGCGGACATGCGCGACCGCTTCCGGCTCACGGCGAACGTCGTGGACGTCGTCCCGCCGAGCGCGCCGCTGCCGCACCTGCCGGTGGCACGCGCGGTGTGGGAGCCGCGGCCGGACTTCACGACGTCCGCCGAGGCCTGGCTGACGGCGGGCGGCGCGCACCACACGGTGCTCTCCACGGCCGCGGGCATCGACGCGTTCGAGGTCTTCGCGGACATCGCGCGCACGGAGCTCCTGGTCATCGACGAGAGCACGACGCGGCGGGGCTTCCGCGACCAGGTGCGGTGGAACCAGGTCTACTACCGCCTCGCGCAGGGCCTCTGACGCCTGGGGGAGCCGTCCGCGCACGGTCCCGTCACGGCCACCGGCCGTGACCGAACCGTGACGGGGCGGCGGCTTCCCCTGGAGCTGTGTGAGCGCTAACATCGTCTCTCGGGAGGGTGTGAGCGATCACATCCGCGGGCCCGGGGTCCTGCCCTTCGCCTGGCTCCGCAGCTCGAGCACGTCGCAGTGCCGAGCGGTGACCGGAATGGTTACCGAACGGTGATGCGGAATGCCGAGTGGGGGCTTGCGGGAGCGGCCCTGACACCGCTAGACATTGACACAAGCAAACATGTATCAACAAGAGTCAACAGTCCGATGAGGGGCTGGCACGACCCGACGGTCCTCGGCACGGCGCCGAGGTCGCATCTCAAGGAGGAGAGCATGTTCAGCACGACCAAGGCGCGCACGCGTCTGACGGGTGTCCTCGCCGGCGTGGCGGTCCTCGCGCTCGCGGCGTGCAGCAGCGGGGGCGGCAGCACGGACGGCAGCAGCAACGACGCGGGCGGCGACGGCGGCGGTGGCGGCGACACGATCTCCGTCGGCTTCTCGCAGGTCGGCGCCGAGTCCGGCTGGCGCGCGGCGAACACCAAGTCCATCCAGGACACGCTCACGGCCGAGAACGGCTTCGACCTCAAGTTCTCCGACGCGCAGCAGAAGCAGGAGAACCAGATCCAGGCGATCCGCTCCTACATCGCGCAGGGCGTCGACGTCATCGCGTTCTCCCCGGTCGTCGAGTCCGGCTGGGACGCGGTGCTCGAGGAGGCCAAGCAGGCCGGCATCCCCGTGATCCTCACCGACCGCGCGGTCGACTCCGAGGACGACACCCTCTACGAGTCGTTCATCGGCTCCGACTTCGTCCTCGAGGGCGAGATGGCCGGCGACTGGGTCTCCGAGAACCTCGCGACCGAGCCCATCAACGTCGTCGAGCTCCAGGGCACCACGGGCGCCGCGCCCGCGATCGACCGCAAGACCGGTTTCGAGAACGCCACGGCGGACAACCCCAACGTGACGATCATCGACTCGCAGACCGGCAACTTCACGCGTGCCGAGGGCAAGACGGTCATGGAGGGCTTCCTCCAGGCGCACGACGACATCGACCTCGTGTACGCGCACAACGACGACATGGGTCTCGGCGCCATCGAGGCCATCGAGGCCGCCGGTCTCGTCCCGGGCGAGGACATCAAGATCGTCACCGTCGACGCGGTCAAGGACGGCATGCAGGCCCTCGCCGACGGCAAGATCAACTTCATCGTCGAGTGCAACCCGCTCCTCGGCCCGGACCTGGCCGACATCATCAAGAAGGTCGTCGCGGGCGAGGAGGTCGAGAAGCGCATCGTCGTCAAGGACGAGTCCTTCACGCAGGAGCAGGCGATCGAGGCGCTCCCGACGCGCGAGTACTGAGCGCACCGCGCGCGCCGAGCGGGCGCCCCGGACCTCCGGGCACCCGCTCCGCACCGCCCCGGCGGGGCCGGTCGACGCCGACCGGCCCCGCCACCACGGACGGGTCGCGCGCCGGGAGAGCACGGCTCCCCGGCGCGCGGCCGACGCACCACCGCCGGCATGCCGACCCCGCCGGCGTCCTGAGGCGCCCCGGGGCCCGGCAGCCCCGCCGCCACCGCTGCACGGAAGGTCACCCATGACTACCGCCGTCCCCGACGGTCGGCCCGTCGTCGAGATGACCGGGATCTCGATCGAGTTCCCGGGCGTCAAGGCGCTCGACGGAGTCGACCTCACGCTCCGGCCCGGAGAGGTCCACGCCCTCATGGGCGAGAACGGCGCCGGCAAGTCGACGCTCATCAAGGCGCTCACCGGCGTCTACTCGATCGACTCCGGTCGCATCCTCGTCGACGGCGCCGAGCACACGTTCTCCGGCCCGGGCGAGGCCCAGGCCGCCGGCGTCTCGCCGGTGTACCAGGAGGTCAACCTCTGCGAGAACCTCTCGGTCGCCGAGAACATCATGCTCGGCCACGAGCCGCGCCGCCTCGGCGCGATCGACTGGCGGGCCACGCGCCGTCGGGCGGGGGAGATGCTCGCGCGCCTCAACCTCGACATCGACCCGGCGTCCTCGCTCTCGAGCCACTCCCTCGCCGTGCAGCAGCTCGTGGCGATCTGCCGCGCGCTCGTCGTCGAGTGCAAGGTGCTCATCCTCGACGAGCCGACGTCCAGCCTCGACGCGGACGAGGTCGCGCAGCTCTTCGCCGTCGTGCGGCGCCTGCGCGACGAGGGCGTCGCGATCCTCTTCGTCTCGCACTTCCTCGAGCAGGTGTACGAGATCTCCGACCGCATGACCGTGCTGCGCAACGGGAGGCTCGTCGGCGAGTACGTGACCGCCGAGCTCCCGCGCCTCGAGCTCGTCTCCAAGATGATCGGCACCTCGCTCGAGGTGCTCGAGGAGCTCGAGGAGGCGCCCAAGCGCTCGGTCGCCGACCGCGAGGCGACGCCGTTCGTCCAGGCTCTCGGCGTCGGCCGCAAGGGCTCGGTGCAGCCGTTCGACCTCGACGTCTACCCGGGCGAGGTCGTCGGGCTCGCGGGCCTCCTCGGCTCGGGCCGCACCGAGCTCGCCCGGCTGCTCGCAGGCGCGGACCGCGCGGACAGCGGCCAGGTCCGCGTCGGCGGCTCGCTCGCCCGGCTGCGTACGCCGCGCTCCGCGATGCAGCGCAAGATCGCGTTCTCCTCGGAGCACCGCAAGGCCGAGGGCATCGTGGGCGACCTGACGATCCGCGAGAACATCGTGCTCGGTCTCCAGGCCGAGCGCGGGTGGGCCCGGCGCCTGCCGCGCAAGCAGGTCGACGAGATCGTCGAGAAGTACATCAGCGCGCTCGCGATCCGCCCCGCCAACCCGGACGCGCTCATCAAGAACCTCTCGGGCGGCAACCAGCAGAAGGTGCTCCTCGCGCGCTGGCTCGCGACGGCGCCCAGGCTGCTCATCCTCGACGAGCCGACGCGCGGCATCGACGTCGGGGCGAAGGCCGAGATCCAGAAGCTCGTCGCCCAGCTCTCGGGCGAGGGCATGTCGGTCGTGTTCATCTCGGCCGAGCTCGAGGAGGTGCTGCGGCTCAGCCACCGCATCGCCGTCATGCGCGACCGCGTCAAGGTCGCGGAGATCACCAACGACGAGGACGTCACGGTCGAGGACGTCGTCGAGCTCATCGCGAGCGGAGGGCAGGAGTCATGAGCACCACGGCACCCGCCTGGCAGCGCGCCGTCCAGCACCGGCTCTTCTGGCCGATCGTCGCGCTGGTCGTGCTGCTGGCGGTCAACACGGTCAACCGGCCGAGCTTCCTGTCCATCAGGCTGCAGGACGGCCACCTCTTCGGGTCGCTCGTCAACCTGCTGAAGAACGGCGCACCGCTGCTGCTCGTCGCGCTCGGCATGACCCTCGTCATCGCGACGCGCGGCATCGACCTCTCGGTCGGCGCGGTGGTCGCTATCTCCGGGGCCGTCGCGCTGAGCTTCATCGCGTCGTCGCCCACGCCGGACAGCCTGACGACCGTCCTCGTCGCCGTGGGGATCGCGCTCGCGCTGTCCTTCGTCCTCGGCGTGTGGAACGGGTTCCTCGTCTCCGTCCTCGGGATCCAGCCCATCATCGCGACGCTCGTGCTCATGACCGCGGGCCGCGGCGTCGCGATGCTCATCACGGGCGGCCAGATCACGACGGTCAACAGCGCACCGTTCAAGTCGATCGGGTCCGGGTTCTGGTTCGGGATCCCCGTCGCGGTCGTGCTGGCCGGCATCGTCTTCGCGGCCGTCGCGCTGCTCACCCGGCGCACCGCGCTCGGCATGCTCATCGAGTCCGTCGGCATCAACCCCGAGGCGAGCCGCCTCGCGGGCGTCAAGGCGCGCAGCATCATCTGGACCGTCTACGCGGTCTGCGCGCTCTTCGCGGGCCTCGCCGGCCTCATGATCTCGTCGAGCACCATGGCGGCCGACGCCAACAACGCCGGGCTCTTCATCGAGCTCGACGCGATCCTCGCCGTCGTGATCGGCGGCACGTCGCTCGCGGGCGGGAAGTTCTCGCTCTCCGGCACCCTGGTCGGCGTCCTCATCATCCAGACGCTCACCCTCACGGTGACCATGCTCGGCATCTCGCCGTCCGTCACGCCCCTGTTCAAGGCGATCGTCGTCATCGCGGTCTGCCTCGCGCAGTCCCCGAAGGTGCGCGACCTGGTCGCCGCCCGACGACGTCGCGCGGCCCCGACGGCCGCCGCGGCCGCGGAGGTGAGCGCCTGATGTCCGCCGTGCAGACCCCTGCCCCGACCTCGCCGCCCGACCCCCGGGGCGCCGAGACCGCCGCCCCCGGAGGCCGACCGACCATGACCGAGCGACTCACGAGCCGCGTGCGCCTCGACCGGCGCTACCTCCCGGTCCTCGGCACGTTCGCGGTGCTCGCGCTCATGCTCGTCGTGGGCGGGAGCCGGTACGAGAACTTCCTCTCGGCCCGCGTCGTCTCGAACCTGTTCATCAACAACTCGTTCCTCATCGTGCTCGCGGTCGGGATGACGTTCGTCATCCTCACCGGCGGCATCGATCTCTCCGTGGGCGCCGTGGTGGCGCTGTCCGGCATCACGACGGCGTCGCTCCTGCAGAGCGGGTGGCCGGTCGCGGTGGTGCTCGTCATCGCGGTCCTCATCGGCACCGTGCTGGGACTCGCCGTCGGGCTCATGGTCCACGTGTTCGACATCCAGCCGTTCATCGCGACGCTGGCCGCGATGTTCCTCGCGCGCGGCTTGTGCTACGTCATCAGCCTCCAGTCCATCCCGATCACGAACGAGTCGTTCGTCGCGCTCGCGGGCTGGAGCCAGGAGATCGGCGACGGCTGGCGCCTGACGACCGCGGTCATCATCGCGCTCGTCGTCGTGGCGATCGCGTTCTACGTGCTGCACTACACGCAGTTCGGCCGCACGGTCTACGCGATCGGCGGCGGCGAGCAGTCGGCGATGCTCATGGGCCTGCCCGTCGCGCGCACCAAGGTGCTCGTCTACGTGGTGAGCGGCACGTGCGCCGGCATCGGCGGCCTGCTGTTCGCGATGTTCTCGCGGTCGGGCTACTCGCTCACGGGCGTCGGCATGGAGCTCGACGCGATCGCGGCGGTCGTCATCGGCGGCACGCTCCTCACGGGCGGGACGGGCTTCGTGCTCGGGTCCGTGCTCGGCGTGCTCGTGCTGGGCCTCATCCAGACGATCATCACGTTCGAGGGCACCCTGAGCTCGTGGTGGACGAAGATCGTCATCGGCGTGCTGCTGCTGGTCTTCGTGATCCTGCAGCGCGTCCTCGTCGTCAGGCGGAGGTGAGCCGGCGGCACCGGCCCCCGCCCCGGGCGTCCTCGTGACGTCCGCGGCGCGGGGCCGGTGCCGCGGCCGTCTGCCCGGGCCGACGGCCCGGGGTCACCGGAGCAGGACGGGGGCCGGCACCCCTGGGTCGTTCGGGCGCACGCCCGACCGGCGGTGTCATGACGCCGCCCTTGTAGAATGTGAGCGCTCACACTAGGCTCGGGCCGAACTTGTGAACGCTCACACGCAACGGTGCGTGTCTCTCGACGATGAGAGGAAGCCCTATGGAAACGTCTGTTCACCCGTCCCTCCCCACGCCCCGGCGCAGACCGGCGCGCCGCCGGTCCGTCGCGGTCGCCCTCGTGGCGGGCATGGTCGGCACGGTCGCGCTCGCGACGTCGCTGCCGGCCGCCGCCGCGGAGCCCGACCTGCCCGACGGCGCATGGGTCGACACGTTCGACGACGCCGCGCTCGGCTCGGCCTGGACCGTCGTCAACCCCGTGCCCGAGGCGCTGTCCGTCGGCGGGGGGAAGCTCACGCTGACCTCGCAGCCGGGCGACACGTACCAGGACGCGAACAGCGCGAAGAACGTCGTGCTGCTCGACGTGCCGGCGGGCGACTTCACCGTCGTCACCCGGCTCGAGGCGCCCGTCACCTCCGTCTACCAGGGCGCCGGCCTCGTCGCGTGGCAGGACATGGACAACTACGTCCGGTCGGGCCTGACCTTCGTGGGTGACCTCTCGCCGTCGGGCCGCGCGATCGAGAACGACGTCGAGACCGGCGGCGTCTTCAGCGCGGCGGCCTTCACCGACCGCCCGGGCTCCACCGGGGAGACGCTGCGCATGCAGCGCACCGGCGACACGATCGCGACGAGCTTCTGGGACGGCACCGCGTGGCAGCCCGCGGGCTCCGTGACCGTCGACTTCCCGACGACGCACGTCGGCCTCTACGCGCTCGCCGCGCAGAGCGGCGCGGCGCACACCGCGGCGTTCGACTACGTCGCGGTCCAGGCCGCCGAGGGCGCGGACCAGGTGCCCGACGGCACGTTCACGCTCGCGGGCCCGGGCGACGCCCGGTACATCGTGGCGACCGACGACGGCCTCGTCCTCGACGACGAGCGCCCCGCGACGACCGTCGCGCTCGCCGCGACGGCGGTCGACGGCGCCGAGGGCACGTCCCCGGTGACGCTCGCCGTCGGCGACCGGCCCGTCGTCGTCTCCGGCGCGTCCCGGCTCTCCCTCGGGGCCGCGGGCGCGGACGCGACGGCGCTGCGGCTCACCGACGCGGGCGGCGGCACGGTCTGGCTGCGCAGCGCGGCCGACCCCGAGCGGTACGCCGGGGTGCGCGCTTCCGACGGCGCGCTCGTCCTCGGTCCGCGCGACGCGGCCACGAAGCTCACGATCACGCCCGCCACGAGCGCGGACCACGAGATCACCGTGGACCTCGCGGGCGAGCGCACCCAGATGAGCGACGAGCTGTACGGCATCTTCTACGAGGACATCAACTACGCGGCCGACGGCGGCCTGTACGCCGAGCTCGTGCGCAACCGGTCGTTCGAGTTCAGCAACCAGGACAACGGGTCGTTCACCGGCCTCACCGCGTGGAGCGCCGCGAACCGCGGCGGCGCGACGGCGACGACCCAGGTCGTGAACGACGCCGGGCGGCTCAACGCGACGAACCGCAACTACCTCAACCTGACGACGACCGGCGCGGGCGCCGGGGTGCGCAACGCCGGGTACAACACGGGGCTGTTCGTCGAGGAGGGGGAGTCCTACGACTTCTCCGTCTGGGCGCGGTCGGCGACGGCGCAGACCGTCACCGTGCGCGTCGAGGACGCCGCCGGGACCACGGCGTACGCGACCGGCCAGGTCGCCGTCGACGGCTCGAACGCGTGGAAGAGGTACGACGTCACGCTCACCGCGACGGGCACGACGAACGCCGGGCGGCTCGCGCTGCTCTCCGGCGCGGCGGGCACGCTCGCGCTCGACCAGGTGTCGCTCTTCCCGCAGGACACGTGGGTCGGCCCGGTCAACGGGAAGTCCGTGCTCCGCAAGGACCTCGCCGAGAAGATCGACGCGCTCGACCCGCAGTTCCTGCGCTTCCCCGGCGGCTGCGTGACGAACGTCGGCACGTTCCGCACGTACGAGGAGTCGGGCTTCACCGACCGTCGCCGCACGTACCAGTGGAAGGAGACGATCGGCCCGGTCGAGGAGCGCGCGACCAACTGGAACTTCTGGGGCTACAACCAGTCCTACGGCATCGGGTACCTCGAGTACTTCCTCCTCGCCGAGGACCTCGGCGCGACGCCGCTGCCCGTGGTGTCGGTCGGCGCCAACGGCTGCGGCAGCACCATCCCCGAGATGACCGACCCCGCGCAGATCCAGCGGTGGGTGGACGACACGGTCGACCTGATCGAGTTCGCCAACGGCGACGTGACGACCGAGTGGGGCGCCGTGCGGGCCGAGCTGGGCCACCCCGAGCCGTTCGGCCTGAAGTACGTCGGGCTCGGCAACGAGGAGAACACGAAGACGTTCGAGGCCAACTTCCCGGCGTTCCGCGACGCGATCGCGGCCGCCTACCCGGACGTCCAGATCATCTCGAACTCCGGGCCGGACGACACGGGCCAGCGCTTCGACGAGCTGTGGGAGTTCAACCGCGAGCAGGACGTCGACCTCGTCGACGAGCACTACTACAACGACCCGCAGTGGTTCCTCGAGAACGACGAGCGCTACGACTCCTACGACCGCGAGGGGCCGCACGTCTTCCTCGGCGAGTACGCGTCGCGCGGCAACACGTTCGCCAACGCGCTGTCCGAGGCCGCCTTCATGACGGGCCTCGAGCGCAACTCCGACGTCGTGCGGCTCGCGTCGTACGCGCCGCTGCTCGCGAACGAGTCGTACGTCCAGTGGTCGCCCGACGCGATCTGGTTCGACAACGACGAGTCCTGGGGCTCGGTGAACTACTACGTCCAGCAGCTGTTCTCCGCGAACGCGGGCGACGAGGTCGTGCCCAGCACGCACTCCGGCCCGGCGCCCGCCGACGCGACGCTCGACGGCGGTGTCTTCCTCTCCACGTGGAACACGGCCGCGCAGTACGACAACGTGCGCGTCACCGACAACGCGAGCGGCGACGTGCTCTTCGCGGACGACTTCGAGTCCGGCGCGTCGCAGTGGGAGCCGCAGTCGGGCACGTGGGCGGCGCAGGACGGCGCCTACGTCCAGTCGGCGACGAACGTCACCGACGCCCGGTCGATCGTCGCCGGCGCGTACGCGAAGGACTGGTCGAGCTACACGCTCGAGCTCGACGCGCGCAAGACGTCGGGCGCGGAGGGCTTCCTCGTCGGCTTCGCCGCCGGCGGCCCGAACGACTACTACTGGTGGAACCTCGGCGGGTGGAACAACACGCGCCAGGCCCTCCAGCGCGCGTCGGGCGGGAGCGCCAACGAGGTGCAGGCCGTCGAGAACCACAGCATCGAGGCCGGTCAGCCGTACCACGTCAAGGTCGTCGTCGAGGGCTCGACCATCGAGCTCTACCTCGACGGCGAGCTCCAGATGTCCTACGAGCAGCCGTCGACCAAGTCGCTCTACCAGGTCGTCACGCGCGACGACGAGACGGGTGACGTCGTGGTCAAGGTCGTCAACCCCACCGCGACCGCGGCGCGCACGCAGGTGCACGTCGAGGGCTCCGACGGCATCGCGGACCAGGCGACGGTGACCGAGATGGTGGGCGCGCCGTCGGACACCAACACCAAGGCCGACCCGGAGCGGGTCGTCCCGGTGGAGCGGACGCTCACGGGCGTGGGGGAGGAGTTCTCCTACGAGTTCCCCGCGTACTCGATCACGTTCGTCCGGCTGCACGCGTCCGACACGGAGCCCGAGCTCGACCTCGCGGTCGACGTCGCGCCGCGCTGCCTGGCGGGCACGGCGTACGTCGCCGTGCGCGCGACGAACGGCGAGGACGTCCCGGTCTCGGTGACGCTCGCGACGCCGTTCGGGCAGAAGGCGTTCGCGAACGTGGCGCCCGGCAGGAACGCGTACCAGTCGTTCGCGGCGCGCGCGACGTCGGCCCCGGCCGGCAACGCGACGGTGACGGGCACGGTGACGCTCGACGGCGAGCAGGTCACCTCGACCGTCGACGTCGCCTACGACGCGCTCGACTGCGGCTGACCTCGTGACGTAGCACCGCAGGTGCCGAGGTAGAGGCGTGGTCACGACCACGCCTCTACCTCGGCCAGGAGGCACCCTCGTGGCCGGTCCGGCGGGCCACGAGGGCGCGGCCCGCGCTCCCCGCGCGGGCCGCCACAGCACGACATCGCACGACACCGCACGTCTCGACGCGCGGGCGACGACGCCCGCGCCGACCAGAGGAGCACCGATGCACCCCCGACCGACCGACGGCGTCCGCCGTCGACCCGGCGGCGTGGCCCGGCTGGCGGCCGTGGCGGCCGCCGCCGCGCTCGCCGTGACCGCGTGGGCACCGTCCGCCGTCGCGGCCGACGCCCTGCCCGCGCCCGTCCTCGACCTCGCGTTCGACGGCGACGTCGCCGACGCGAGCCCCCTCGCGCACCCCGTGGCCCTGCGCGGCCACACGGGCTCCGCGCCGACCGGCTTCTCCTACGTCGACGGCGTCGACGGGGCGGGGCAGGCCCTGCGCCTGAGCGGCAGCACGTACCTCGACCTCGGGTCGTCGACGGCGCTCCAGCCCGAGGACCTGACCCTCTCGTTCTGGGTGGAGCCCAGCGGGAAGCTGTCCGGGGAGCACGTCATCACGTGGAACAAGCGGGCCTACAACTCCGACGGCTGGTACCTGTCGTCCGAGTCGGACACGGTGCCGCTCGCGCTGTCGGTGGGGCCGGCGTCGGGCCAGCCGTACAAGGTGCGGGTCGCGAGCTCCGACCGCGCGGCGTTCTTCCCCGCGGACGAGTGGACGCACGTCGTCGTCACGTACGACCACGCGACGAAGGCCGTCGCGTTCTACCGCAACGGCGAGCAGGTCCCGTCGACGGTGGCCAGCGCGGTCGCCGGCGACGCGACGGGGGTCCTGGGCTCCGACCCGGCGCTGCCGAAGACGATCGGGTTCAACGGGCCCCAGTACAACGGCGCCTACCTCAAGGCCGCGCTGGACGACTACCGCCTGTACGACGCGGTGGCGGACCTGGGCGACGTCGTCGGGCTGTACGAGGAGAGCGGGCGCACGGTGGACCGCGACGCGATCGCGCAGGACGACGCCGACACGCTGTCCCTGCCGGAGCGCGCGACGGTCGCGCTCGTGCTCCCGGCGACCGGCTCGCGCGGGTCGACCGTGACGTGGCGGTCGTCGCATCCCGAGGTCGTCGCGACCGACGGGACCGTGGTCCGGCCCGCGATCGGGGAGGACGACGCGCACGTCACGCTGACCGCGACGGTGCGCTACCTCGACGGCGAGCCGGTGACGCGCGACCTCGAGGTCGTCGTGCCCGCGATCGTCGACGAGACGCCGCTCGAGGAGGCCGCGCTGCCGTCGGTGCTGCTCTCCGACGACTTCCTCCAGAACGCTGCCGCGAAGGAGCACGAGTACCTGCTGAGCCTGGACTCCGAGACGTTCCTCTACGAGTTCTACAAGGTCGGCGGGCTGACCCCGACCACGGCCGCCGGGTACGGCGGCTGGGAGCGCAGCAACGCCGTGAACTTCCGCGGCCACGCGTTCGGCCACTACCTCTCGGCGCTCGCGATGTCGTGGTCCTCGACGCAGGACGAGGCGACGAAGGACGCGCTGTTCACCGAGATCGAGGAGGGCGTGGGCGGGCTCGCGCGCGTGCAGGACGCGTACGCCGCCGCGCACCCCGGCTCGGCCGGGTACGTCTCCGCGTTCCGCGAGTCGATCCTCGACCAGGTGCAGGGCACCGGGACGTCGGACGAGAACGTCATCGTGCCCTGGTACAACCTGCACAAGGTGCTCGCCGGGCTGCTCGACGTCGCCGAGCACGTCGACGGCCCGGTCGGCGACCAGGCGCTCGCCGTCGCGACCGACTTCGGGCTCTACGTCCAGGGGCGCGTGGCGAAGCTGCCGAGCACCGACGTCATGCTCCGCACCGAGTACGGCGGCATGAACGAGGCGCTGTACGAGCTGTTCGACCTCACGGGCGACGTCCGGATCAAGGAGGCGGCCGAGGCGTTCGACGAGGTGACGTTCTTCCGTCAGCTCGCCGCGGGCCAGGACGTGCTGCCGGGCAAGCACGCCAACACGCAGATCCCCAAGCTGCTCGGCGCGCTCAAGCGCTACCAGGTGTTCACGCAGAACCCCGCCTACTACGACCTGCTCACGCCCGCCGAGAAGGACGAGCTGCCGATGTACCTCGCGGCGGCGGAGAACTTCTTCGACATCGTGGTGCGCGACCACACCTACGTCACCGGCGCGAACAGCCAGGCGGAGCACTTCCACGCGCCCGGGTCGCTGCACGAGCGCGCGGACGAGCAGGGCACCGCGCGCAACGCCGAGACGGCCGAGACGTGCAACGAGTACAACATGCTCAAGCTCGCGCGCGAGCTCTTCACCCTGAGCAAGGACGTGCGGTACGCGGACTACTACGAGAACGCGTTCATCAACACGATCCTCGCGTCGCAGAACCCGGAGACCGGGACGACGACGTACTTCAACCCCATGGCGTCGGGCTACCACCGCGTCTACAACCTGCCGTTCACCGAGTTCTGGTGCTGCACCGGGACAGGCATGGAGAGCTTCTCCAAGCTCGGCGACTCGATCTACTTCACCGGCCAGGGCTCGGTGTGGGTCAACATGTTCTTCTCCTCGACGGTCGAGCACGTGGAGCAGAACCTGCGGCTCACGCAGGAGGCGAACCTGCCGAACGAGGACACCGTGACCTTCCGCGTCGACGCGCTCGACGGCGGTGCGGTCGCCGAGGACGCGACGCTGCGCCTGCGCGTGCCGTCGTGGATCGCGGGCGAGCCCGCGGTCGAGGTGAACGGCGCCGCCGTCGAGCCGCACGCGTCGCGCGGGTACGTCGTGCTGCCCGTCGCCGCGGGCGACGTGGTCCGGTACACGATGCCGATGGCGGCGTCCGTCGTCGACACCCCGGACAACCCGTACTTCGTGGCCTTCCGGTACGGGCCCGTCGTCCTCTCCGCGAACCTCGGCGAGGTCCCCGAGCCGGCGTGGCAGGGCACGGGCATCCTCGTCCGCTCGTCCACGCGCGACGCCGACGCCCAGACGACGATCACGGCCGCGAACATGGGCGCCGACGAGTGGAAGGAGCGGATCGCGGAGAACCTCGTCCGCGTCGAGGACGACGCCGAGGGTCGGGTCCAGCTCGAGCTGCGGAACACCGCCGACGGCGGCGACCTCGTCTTCACGCCCCACCACACCAACTGGGACGTGACGTACGGGCTCTACCTCCACCTCGACGAGCCGGACTCGGCCGCGTCGCAGGAGCGCATCCTGCGCGCCAAGCAGGAGCTGCGCGACGCCGACCGCACCGTCGACAGCCTGACGAGCTTCGACAACAACAACTTCGAGAACGCGAAGAACCTCCAGCAGAGCGGGTCGTCGGTCGGGACGTTCTCCGGCCGTCAGTTCCGCCACGCGAACGGCACGGGCTGGTTCAGCTACGACCTCATGGTCGACCCGGCCTCGGCGTCGAACCACCTGGGCGTCACGCTCTACTCGGGCGACCAGGGCCGCGTGTTCGACCTGTACGTGAACGACGAGAAGCTGAAGACGATCACCACGGTCGCGAACGCCCCGACCAAGGACGAGCAGGGGTTCTACGTCGACACGACGCAGCTCCCGGCGAAGTACCTCGAGATCGGCGAGGGCACGCGCTGGAAGGTCGACAGCGCGGGGGAGTACGTGCTCGACGAGGACGGCGAGCGCATCCCCGTGGTCACCGTCCGCTTCCAGGCGACGGGCGGCTGGGCCGGAGGCGTGTTCGGCGTCCGGGTCGACCGCGCGGCGTCGTACGACGCGACGCCCGGGCTCGCGGCGCTCGCGTTCGACACCGGGTCGCTCGCCCCTGCGTTCGACCCGGCGGTGACGGACTACACCCTCACCGTCCCCGCGGGCACGACGAGCGTCGTGCTCGACGCCGACCCGCACGTGCCGAGCGGCCTGGTCCGCGTCGACGGCGTGCTCATCGACGACACGCAGGGTCGCGTCGTGCCGCTCCCGGCGGACGGGAGCGCCCGGACCGTGGAGGTCGTCGGCGTCGCGCAGGACCACGAGACCGCCACGACCTACCGGGTCGAGATCGTGCCGGGGGCGACGGCCGTCGTCCCGCTTGACGTCGAGGTCTCGTCGCGCTGCCTCGCCGGCAGGGCCTACGTGGCGGTCCGGGCGACGAACACAGGCGCCACGCCGGTGGACGTCACCCTGGCGACGCCGTACGGGGAGAGGTCGTCCACGGGCGTCGCCCCGGGCGCGAGCGCGTACCAGTCGTTCGCGTCGCGCGCGACGGCGGTCCCCGCCGGCACCGCGACGGTCACCGCGACGGCGGTGCTCGACGGCGCCCCGGTCACCACGAGGCACGACGTCGACATCGAGCCGCGCACCTGCGGCTGAGCGACCCGCGCGCCGCACCGGCGTCCTCGCGGTCGGTCCGACGGGCCGCGAGGACGCCGCACCACGGCGACGCGGCGTCAGTCGATATCGGTACCGACATCGATATCCCCGGCATGAACCCACGACAGCAGCAGGACCTCGACGAGGAGGAACGACATGAGCAGGCACCGGAGACGACGAGCCGCAGCGACGATCGTGGCGGGGGTGCTGGCGCTCGGGGCCGGCCTGCCCGCGGCGCACGCCACCGCGACGGCCGACGACGCGCCCCCGGCGGCGACCGCCCTCACCGGGCTGACCACGACGGACCGCGGCGACGGGACCTACGACGTCCCGCTCCTGCGCAGCGACGTCCCCGACATCAGCGTCACGCGCGTCCCCGCGGCCGAGAACGACGAGGGCCGCGACCTCTACTACATGATCAGCACGACGATGCACCTCGCGCCCGGCGCCCCGATCATGAAGTCGTACGACCTCGTGAGCTGGGAGATCGTCGGCTACGTCTACGACCGTCTCGGCGTCGGCGACGTGTCGTCGCTGCGCAACGGGAAGAACGGCTACGGCAACGGGCAGTGGGCGTCCTCGCTGCGCTACCGCGACGGCACGTTCTACGTGGTGTTCAACACCAACGACCTCGGGGGGTCGTACCTCTTCCGCACGGACGACGTCGAGCACGGCGCGTGGGAGCGCACCGCGCTCGGCCGGGGGTTCCACGACCCGTCGCTGTTCTTCGACGAGGCCGACGGGGGGACGCCCTACATCTTCTACGGCTCGGGCGCGACGAGCGCCGTCCGGCTGAACGACGACCTCACCGCGATCGAGGCGGACTTCCCGAACATCTTCCGCGCCGCGGACTACGCGGGCGAGCCGTTCGTCGGCGGGCTGTTCGAGGGCGCGCAGGTGCACTACATCGACGGCGAGTACTACGTCGCGATCATCACGTGGCCCAGCGGCCAGAACCGGCAGGAGGTGCTCTTCCGCTCGCCGCACCTGCTGGGCCGCTACGAGACCGCCGACGGCTCGAACCCGTACGAGGCGCGCAGCGCGCTGAACTCGGACGGCTTCGCGCAGGGCGGGCTGGTCGAGGTGCCCGACGGCGCGGGCGGCTACGAGTGGTGGGGGATGTTCTTCCGCGACACCTACCCTCTCGGCCGCATCCCCGCGCTCATCCCCGCGACGTGGGAGGACGGCTGGCCGACGTTCGGCGACGACGGCGTCGTCCGTGTCGGCGACACGTTCGCCAAGCCGATCGTGCTGGACCCGGCGACGGAGCGCCGGGAGCGGCTGAAGAGCATCGTCGCCTCCGACGACTTCGCGAACGACGCCGAGCACCGCGCGTTCAGCGACACCGTCTGGGAGGTCCCCGACGCGCCCACGTACGACGAGTCGCTGCTCGGCGTCGAGCTCGTCGCCAACCCGGGGTTCGAGGACGCCGGGACCGCCCCGTGGGCCGCGCAGTTCGGGGCGACGCTGTCGCGCGAGACGAGCGGCGCGGCGTCGGGCACGGGCGCGCTGCGCGTCGCGGGCCGGACGCTCAACGGCTCCGGGCCGAACCAGCAGCTCGGCGGGAAGATCCAGGCGGGCGTGACGTACGAGGTCTCGGCCCGGGTCCGCTACCTCTCCGGGCCCGCGCAGGTCCGCTTCAACCTCGTCGGCGACTGGGGCGCGGGCGTCACCACGCTCGCGTGGGCGAACGCCACGCCGGGGGAGTGGACGACCGTGCGGGGCACCTACACCGTCCCGCAGGACGCGGACGTCCGGACCTTCAAGCTCGCGGTCGAGACGCCGTGGGGCAACCCGCAGCCGCCGTCGTCGAGCGTCGAGTACCTGCTCGACGACGTGTCCGTGGTCGGCCGCGCGCCGGCCGTCGAGACGCCCACGCTCGAGGAGGTGTCGTACAACGGCTCGGACCTCGACCTCGCCTGGCAGTGGAACCACGCGCCGGACAACCGGTACTGGTCCCTCACCGAGCGCGAGGGCTGGCTGCGCCTGACCAACGGGCACGTCGTGACCGGCGAGGCGGAGTACACGAAGGCGCCCGGGCGCGACCTCACCTATCTCGAGGAGGCGCGCAACACGCTCGGTCAGCGCACCTTCGGGCCGACGGCCTCCGCGGAGACCCGCCTCGACGTGTCGGGGATGCTCGACGGCGACGTCGCCGGCCTGGCCGTCTACGGTCGCAGCTTCGCGTACGCGGGCGTCCAGCAGGTCGACGGCGAGCGCACGCTCGGCCTCGTCACGCGGCTCCAGCCGTTCACCGACACGATCGACCGCGAGGCGGTCGAGTCGTTCGTCCCCGGGTCGCAGGTCCCGCTCGGCGAGCGCACGGACGTGCACCTCAAGGCGGACGCGGACTTCGCCTCGCCGAACGGCCAGCTCTGGGTGCAGTACTCCTACAGCCTCGACGGGCGGACGTGGCAGCCGCTCGGGCCGCGCCAGGGGCCGCTCGTCATGGACTGGAGCCTGTCCCACTTCATGGGCTACCGGTTCGGCCTCTTCTCCTACGCCAAGGAGCAGACCGGCGGGCACGTCGACTTCGACCACTTCCTCCTCAGCGACGTGCTCGACGCCGACGGCGGCGCCGACCGGACGGCGCTCGACGCCGTCGTCGCCGAGGCCGAAGGGCTCGACCCGGCGGACCACACGGCCGAGTCGTGGGCCGCCGTCGAGCAGGCCCTCGCCTGGGCGCGGTCGACGACCGCGCCGTCGACGCAGAACCAGGCCGACGCCCCCGCGCGGGCGCTCGCGCTCGCCGTCGCGTCGCTGGAGCCGACGACGTCCCCGGACGTCGCGTTCGCGGCGGAGGCGAGCCTGCGCGCGCTCGCCGGCACCGACTACGTCGCCGTGCGCGTCGTGAACGAGGAGGACGTCCCGGTGGACGTGGTGGTCACCACGCCGTACGGCAGCCGCACGTTCGCCGACGTCCGACCGGGGGCGAGCGCCTACCAGGCGTTCCCGACGCGACGGCCGCATGCGCCGGCCGGGGAGGCCACCGTCACCGTCACGCGCTCGACCGACGCCGCGACGACGACCCGCACCGTGCCGTTCGGCCGCTGACCCGCGCCCGACCCGGCGGCCGCGCAGGCCGCGCCGGGTCGGGCGCGCGAGGAGGGAGGACGCAGGACGACGGCGGGGGACCGCCGTCGGGCACGACCGTCCGCGCGAGGCGCGCGGACGCGCAGGACACCCACATCGATCGAGGAGGATCCATGGACACGCACCACCGCAGACGACGTCGCCTGCGCGGCGCCGTCGCCGGGGCCGCGCTCGTGACGCTGCTCTCCGCGTCGCTCGCCGCGCTGCCGTCGTACGCCGCGGACGAGGAGCTGGTCGTCAACGGCGGCTTCGAGGACGGCACGACCGGCTGGTTCGTCAACAACGGCAACGCGACCGACAAGGCCGTGCTGTCGACCACCGACCAGGCGTTCGCGGGCGAGGCCGCTGCACTGACCACCGAGCGCGCGACGACCGGCTCCGGTCCGATGCAGGACCTCAGCGGCAAGGTCCGCGCGGGCGAGACGTACGAGCTCACCGCGAAGATCCGGTACGACGCCGCCGCAGCGCCGGCCACCAAGCAGTTCTTCGCCACGATGCACTACGGCGGCGGCACGTACACGAACCTGGTGAGCGTCACCGCGACCAAGGGCCAGTGGGCGACGTTCGACGGCCGGTTCACGATCCCGGCCGACCAGAACGTCGGCACCGCGCGGCTGTTCTTCGAGACGCCGTGGACGAGCAACCCGTCGGCCGACCCGGCGACGCACCTCATGGACTTCGTGCTCGACGACGTCTCCGTCGTCGGCGCGGCCCCGCCCGGACCACCCTCGAAGACGATCGAGGTGCTCGGCAAGCTGCCCGGCGAGCACAACCCGCTCATCTCCCACAAGTTCGGGGCCGACGGGTTCGGGTTCGTCGAGGACGGGCGCGTGTACATGTACATGACGAACGACACCCAGGGCTACGCGCCCGACCCGGTGACGGGCGTCTCGCCGCAGATCAACTACGGCAGCATCAACCAGATCACGCTCATCTCGTCCGAGGACCTCGTGAACTGGACGGACCACGGCGAGATCCAGGTCGCGGGGCCGCAGGGCGTCGCGCCCTTCACGAACAACTCGTGGGCGCCGGGCGTGGCGAAGAAGACGGTCGACGGCGTCGACAAGTACTTCCTCTACTACGCCAACGGCGGCGGGTCGTCGAACGTCATCACGGGCGCCTCGCCGCTCGGGCCGTGGACGAGCGAGCGCGACAGCACGCTCATCGACGGGCGCACCCCGGGCGCCGAGGCCGTGGCCTGGAAGTTCGACCCGGCGCCGCTCGTCACCGACGACGGCGCGTACCTCTACTTCGGCGGCGGCCCGGCGTCGACGTCGATGCCCGCGGCGGAGCGGTTCAACAACCCCAAGAACATCCGCGTCATCGAGCTCGGCGACGACATGGTCTCCACGCAGGGCACGGCGGCCGTCGTGGACGCGCCCGTGGCGTTCGAGGCGGCGCAGGTCTTCGAGCGCGACGGGAAGTACTACCTGTCGTACTCGTCGCACTTCGGCGGCAACGACTTCGGCGGCAACCAGGCCACGCTCCCGGGGTACCCGGGCGGCGGGCAGATCGGCTACATGATCTCCGACGACCCGATGTCGTTCCCCAAGGAGACGTACGCCGGCGTGATGTTCCCGAACCAGTCGCAGTTCTTCGGCGCGGGCACCGGCGGCAACAACCACCAGTCGGTGTTCGAGCTGGACGGCAAGTACTACTTCACGTACCACGCGCCCACGCTCAACAAGCGCATCAACGGCAGCACCACGCAGGGCTACCGCAGCCCGCACATCCAGGAGCTGACGTTCAACGCGGACGGCACGGTCCAGCAGGTCGTCGGCGACTACGCGGGCGTGGACCAGGTCAAGGACCTCGACCCGTTCCAGGTGCTCGAGGCGGAGACGTTCGCGTGGCAGCAGGGCCTCACGACCGCGAAGGTCGACGGCGGCTCGGCGCAGTTCGGCGACCAGGCGCCGAACCTCGTCGTCCGCGACGTCGACGCCGACGACTGGTCGGCGCTGTCGTCGGTCGACTTCAGCGACGGTGCCGCGAGCGTCACGGCGCGCGTGAAGCCGCTCGTCGAGGGCGCCACCGTCGAGGTGCGCCTCGACGACCGCGAGGGTGCGGTCGTCGGCACGCTCGACCTCGACACCCCCGTGGGCGAGTGGGCGGACGTGACCGCCGCCCTGGAGGGCGTGAGCGGCGTCCACGACGTGTACTTCACGTTCGCCGGCCCCGCGGGCGTCGACCTCGTCGAGGTGGACACGTGGGAGTTCGCGGCCGAGGCCGCCGGCCCGGCCGTCGAGCTCGACGTGACCGCGTCCGCACGCTGCCTCGCGGGCAAGGCCTACGTGGCGGTGCGCGCGACGAACCTCGCCGACGTCGCGGCCGACGTCGAGCTCGTCACCCCGTTCGGCACGCGCGTCGTGCGCGACGTCGGGCCGGGGGCGAACGCGTACCAGTCGTTCGCCACGCGGTCCGGGTCGCTCGCGGCCGGGGTCGCGACCGCCACGGGCGCCGCGGTGCTCGACGGCGTCACGGTCGAGACCGCGCACGAGGCCGCCTACGGCGATCTCTCCTGCGGCTGACACCGGACGACCAGCACTGCCCGACGGCGGCCCGCACCCCACCCGGTGGTGCGGGCCGCCGTCGGCGTCCGGGTGCGCCCGGGAGTCCTCACGCGCTTTTCGACATCGTTGTCGGTCTCGGGGTCCCTAGGCATGTTTGCGTTCACATGTTAGCGTTCACACGCGCGTCCGACGGCGGACCCGCGACCGGCGCCGACGCCGGGCACGACGACGAGGAGTCACCGATGACCTCACGCCACGAACCACCCCCGACGCCCGCGGAGCCCCGCGCCCGACGCCGACGCCGCTCGCTCGCGGCGCTGCTCGGCCTCGCGCTCGTCGCCCCGCTCGCGCCCGTGGGCGCGGCGGCCGCCGGCCCGATGCCCGCGGCGCCCGCACCGGTCCCCGCCGCGGCCGAGCCGACCACGGACGGTCTGCGGCTCTGGCTCCCGCTCGACGAGACCGAGGGCGCCGTCGCGCACGACGCGTCGGGTCACGGCCTCGACGCCGCGCTCGTCGGCACGGGCGGCGGGTGGCGCGCGGGACAGGGCCTCACGTTCGGCGGCGCGAACCACGTGGACCTGCCCGACGACCTCCTGGCCGGCTACGACGCCGTGACGGTGAGCGCGGACGTGTGGGTCGACACGTCGCTGAGCGGCAACTACTTCTTCTACACCCTCGGCAACCCGGCGGTCGGCACCCCGCAGTCCGGGAACGGCTACCTGTTCTCGACGGGCAACGCGAACTACCGCGCGACGATCTCCGACCTCGCGTGGGGCCGCGAGCAGAACACGGCCAAGACCCCCGCGGGCGCCCTCGAGCGGGGCGTGTGGAAGACCGTCACCTACACGCTCGCGGGCGGCACGGCGCGGCTGTACGAGGACGGCACCCAGGTCGGGCAGAACACCGCGGTGACGATCACGCCCGGCGCGATCGGCGGCGGCACCACGACCGCGAACGCGCTCGGGAAGTCGGCTTACGCCGCCGACAACCTCTTCAAGGGGCGCATGAAGGACTTCCGGCTCTACGACCGCGCGCTCACCGCGCAGGAGGTCGCCGACCTCGCGTCGGACGCCGCGCAGGACGCCGTCACGGCCGACGCCGCCGCGCTCGACCTGGGCGACACGAGCGCCGTCGGCACGGACCTCGTGCTCCCCGCGAAGGGCGTCGGTGGCTCCGCCGTCGCGTGGTCGAGCTCCGACGCGGGCGTCGTCTCGGCGAGCGGCGCGGTGACGCGCCCCGCGGGCGACGAGCCGGCGACCGCGACGCTCACCGCCACGGTGACGTTGCGCGGCGCGACCGCGACCCGCACGTTCGACGTCACGGTCCTGCCGGGCGACGGCGACCAGGCGAAGGCCGACGCCGCGGCCGCCGCGCTCGAGGTGACGAACCTCGACGACGTGCGCGGCAACCTCACGCTGCCCACCACGGGGCTGCACGGCGCGAGCGTGACGTGGGAGTCGTCGTCGGGCACGATCACCCCGACGGGCGAGGTGACGCGCCCGGCGCACGGCGAGGACGCCGAGACCGTGGCCCTCACCGCGACGGTGACGGTCGGCGCGGCCACCGCGACGCGCGAGCTCGCGGCGCACGTGCCGCCGCTGCCCGAGCAGGAGGACCTCGCGGGCTACCTGTTCTCCTACTTCGTGGGCGAGGGCACCGCCACGGGCGAGCAGGTCTACTTCGGGCTCAGCCAGGGCAACGACCCGCTGAAGTACCAGAACCTCAACGACAACCAGCCCGTCCTCACGTCGGAGCTGGGGGAGAAGGGCCTGCGGGACCCGTTCGTCATCCGCTCGCCCGAGGGCGACAAGTTCTACCAGATCGCCACCGACCTCAAGATCTACGGCAACGGGAACTGGGACGCGTCCCAGCGCACCGGCTCGAAGTCGATCATGGTGTGGGAGTCCACGGACCTCGTGAACTGGACCGACCAGCGCCTCGTGCAGGTCTCGCCCGACACCGCGGGCAACACGTGGGCGCCGGAGGCGTACTACGACGAGACGATCGGCGCGTACGTCGTGTTCTGGGCCTCGAAGCTCTACGCGGAGGACGACCCGGACCACACCGGCAACACCTACAACCGGATGATGTACGCCACGACGCGCGACTTCGTGACGTTCAGCGAGGCGCAGGTGTGGGTCGACCCGGGCTACTCGGTCATCGACTCGACCGTGACGCAGCACGACGGCCAGTACTACCGGTTCACCAAGGACGAGCGGAACAACACGTCGTCCACGCCGTGCTCCAAGTTCATCCTCGCGGAGAAGGCGGCCGAGCTGCGCTCGACGGACTACGACTTCATCACCGACTGCATCGGCAAGGCGAACTCGCTCGGCGGCGGGATCAACCAGGGCGAGGGCCCGACGATCTTCAAGTCGAACACCGAGGAGAAGTGGTACCTCTTCATCGACGAGTTCGGCGGCCGCGGCTACGTGCCGTTCGAGTCGACCTCGCTCGACGCGGCCGAGTGGACCATGTCCACCGACTACGAGATGCCGTCGCGACCGCGCCACGGCACGGTGCTCCCCGTGACGCAGGCCGAGTACGACCGCCTGCTGCGCACGTACCAGCCCGACGCGTTCGTCGAGTCCGTCGAGGACGTCGCCGTGACCGTCCAGACCGGCTCCGCGCCGGTGCTGCCCGCGAGCGTCACGGCGCGCTTCGCCGACGGCTCCACGGGCTCGGCGGATGTCACGTGGGACGCGGTCGACCCGGCGTCGTACGCGCAGGCGGGCTCGTTCGAGGTGCTGGGCACGCTCGGCGGCGGGGTGAGCGTCCGCGCCCGCGCGGTCGTCACCGTGACCGACGACGTCGTCCCCGTCGAGGGCCTCAGCGTCACCCCCGAGTCGCTCGAGGTGGGCGTCGGCGGCACGCGGCAGCTCACCGCGACCGTCACGCCCGCGAACGCGACGGCGCGCGCGATCACGTGGGCGTCGGACGACGCGGACGTCGCCGCGGTCTCGGCCGACGGCGTCGTGACGGGCGTCGGCGAGGGCCACGCGCTCGTCACGGCGACGACCGCCGACGGGTCGCGCACCGCGTACGTGGCGGTCGAGGTGACGGCCGACGTGCCGGGCCTCGTGGTGCGGTACGCGTTCGACGAGACGAGCGGCACGGCGGCGGCGAACACCGCGCCCGGGTCGTCGTTCGGCCCGGCGACGCTGACCAACGGCGCGGCCTTCTCCGGCACCGGGGAGGGCGTCCGGCTCGACGGGACGGACGACTACGTCGACCTGCCCGACCACCTGCTCGCCGGGCTCACCGACGTCACGGTCGCGCTCGACGTCAAGGTCGCGACGGACCAGGCGACGCCGTACTTCGTCTACGGCCTCGGCAACACGAGCGGCACGGCGGGCGACGGGTACCTGTTCACCACGGGCAACGCGTACCGCACGTCGATCGCGACGGGGAACTGGACCACCGAGCAGACCGTCACGAAGAACGCGAACCTCCAGCGCGGGGTGTGGAAGCACCTCACGTACACCCTGTCCGGCACGACGGCCGTGCTCTACGAGGACGGCGTCGAGGTGGGCCGCCAGACCGGCGTCACCATCGACCCGAAGGACATCGGGAACGGCTCGACGCTCGCCAACTACATCGGCCGCTCCCTGTACTCGGGCGACCGCTACCTCAAGGGCTCGGTGCGCGACTTCCGGGTCTACGACCGTGCGCTCACGGCCGACGAGGTCTACCAGGTCGGGGCGGACCACACGGCCGTCACGGGCGCCGAGCTCGACGCGCTCAAGGTCCCCGCGATCGTCGACCGGGCGAGCTCGACCGTGACGCTCGCCGTCGTGCCGGGCACGGACGTCTCCGCGCTCGCGCCGGTCCTCACGGTCTCGCCGCGCGCGACCGTCACGCCCGGGAACGGCTCGGTGCAGGACCTCACGCAGCCCGTGGAGTACACCGTGACCGGGCCGGACGGGTCGTCGCGCACGTGGACGGTCCAGGCCAAGCAGATGGGCAGCCCGGTACTCCCCGGGACGTACGCCGACCCGAACATCGCGCAGTTCGGCGACACGTTCTACCTCTATGCCACGACCGACGGCACGCCGGGCTGGGGCGGCAAGGACTTCTACGTGTGGAAGTCCACCGACCTCGTGACGTGGGAGCGCTCGGAGCGGCCTTTCCTCACGCTCGACGGCGCGAACGGGAACGTCCCGTGGGCGACGGGCAACGCGTGGGCGCCCACGATCATCGAGCGGGACGGGAAGTACTGGTTCTACTTCTCGGGCCACAACCCGACGTACGACCGGAAGACGATCGGCGTCGCGGTGGCCGACAGCCCCGAGGGGCCGTTCACCGCGCAGCCGACGGCGATGATCACGAACGGCGAGGCGGTCACGTCCGGCCAGGCCATCGACCCGGCCGCGTTCCGCGACCCGGAGACCGGGAAGTACTGGCTCCTGTGGGGCAACGGCGGGCCGTCGAACGGCCCGGTCATGGCGGAGCTGGACGACGACATGACGTCGATCAAGCAGGACACGCTGCGACGCATCCCCGGCCTGACCGACTTCCGCGAGGGCCTGTTCCTCAACTACCGGGACGGCGTCTACCACCTCACGTACTCGATCGACGACACGGGCTCGGAGAACTACCGCGTCGGCTACGCGACGTCGGACAGCATCGACGGCCCGTGGACGTACCGCGGCGTGATCCTCGAGAAGGACGCCTCGCAGGGCATCCTCGGGACCGGGCACAGCTCGATCCTCAACGTCGAGGGCACCGACGACTGGTACATCGCCTACCACCGCTTCGCGATCCCCGGCGGCGACGGGACCCACCGCGAGACGACGATCGACCGCCTCACGTTCGGCGAGGACGGCCTCATCCAGAAGGTCGTGCCGACGCTCGAGAGCGTGGACCCGGTCGACGTCGCCCCCGCGCCCCGGGTCGAGCTGACCGTCGAGGCCACCCCGCGGTGCCTCGCGGGCAAGGTCTACGTCGCGGTGCGGGCGACGAACGCGGGCGACGTGCCCGCCGACGTCACCCTCACGACCCCGTACGGCACGAGGACGTTCGCGGGCGTCGCCCCGGGAGCGAACGCCTACCAGTCGTTCGCGACGAGGGCGACGTCGGTCCCGGCCGGCACCGTGACGGTCACCGGCACGGCCGTGCTCGACGGCACCCCGGTCACCACGCCCTACGACATCGCCTACGACGCCCACCCCTGCGGCTGACGACCCCCCCGAGGTAGAGCCCCGGTGAGCCGAGGTAGAGGCGTGGTCACGACCACGCCTCTACCTCGCGGGACCGGGGCTCTACCTCGCGACACACCTGCATCTCGACGAGGAGAGGACGACATGGACCTGACACATCGAGCACGCTCGGCGCTCGCCGCCGGGCTCGTGGGGGCGCTCGCCGCCACGACGCTCGCCGCCGCCGTCGCGGCGCCGGCCGCGGCCGACGTCGGCGGCCCCACCGACGACGGGCTCGTCGCGTGGTACCCGCTCGACGCCGCGAGCACGACCGGCGGCACGACGGCGAACCGCGCCGAGGGCTCGACGTTCGGCCCGGCCGCGGTGGTGGGCGGCACGACGACGGCCGACGGCACGACGCTCGACGGGACCGACGACTACGTCGACCTGCCCGACCACCTGCTCGCGGGCCTCACGGACGCCACCGTGAGCCTCGACGTGCTCGTGAGCCAGGACCAGGGCACGCCGTACTTCGTCTACGGGCTCGGCAACACGAGCGGGTCGAACGGCAACGGTTACCTGTTCACGACCGGCAACGCGTACCGCACGTCGATCGCGACCGGGAGCTGGACCACCGAGCAGACCGTCACCAAGGGCGCGAACCTCCAGCGCGGCGTCTGGAAGACGCTCACGTACACGCTCTCCGGCACGACGGCGACGCTCTACGAGGACGGCGTGCAGGTCAAGCAGGCCACGAACGTCACGACCGACCCCGGCCAGATCGGCGGCGGTCAGACGACCGCGAACTACGTCGGCCGCTCGCTCTACTCCGGCGACCGCTACCTCAAGGGCCAGGTGCGCGACTTCCGCCTCTACGACCGTGCGTTGAGCCCGGCCGAGGCGGCCGAGCTCGCGGCCCGGACCTCCACGGCCGCCGCGGACGCCGACCTCGCCGCGCTCGACCTCGGCGACACGAGCGCGGTCACCGCCGACCTCGTGCTGCCCGCCACGGGGGCGCAGGGCTCGCTCGTCACGTGGACGTCGTCGGACGCGGGCGTCGTCAGCGCCAGGGGGAAGGTCACCCGGCCCGCCGCGGGCGAGGACGACGCGACCGTGACCCTCACGGCCCTCGTCACGCGCGGCGCGGTCGCGCGCACCGCGCAGATCGACGTCACGGTCCTGGCCCACCTCGCGCCCGCCGAGGCCGTGGCGTGGGACGCGAGCCACGTCGTCGTGCCGCACCTCGACGACGTGCGCGGCAACCTCACGCTGCCCGCGGAGGGGGCCAACGGCTCCGCCCTCACGTGGGAGAGCTCCGACCCCTCGACCGTCTCGGCCACGGGCGAGGTGACGCGGCCCGCCCACGGCGAGCCGGCCGCCGTCGTGCGGCTCACCGTCACGGCGACGAAGGACGGTGCGACCGCGACGCACACCTACGACGCGACGGTCCGCCCGCTGCCCGCCGCGGCCGACTACGAGGGCTACTTCTTCCCGTACTTCGAGGGCGAGAGCACCGCGGACGGCGAGTCGGTCTACTTCAGCGCGAGCAACGGGAACGACCCGCTCGACTGGGTCGAGCTCAACGACGGCGAGCCCGTGCTCACGTCGACGCTCGGCGAGAAGGGCCTGCGCGACCCGTTCATCATCCGCTCGCCCGAGGGCGACCGGTTCTTCCTCCTCGCGACCGACCTGCGCATCTACGGCGGCAACGACTTCGGCAACGCGCAGGAGCGCGGGTCGCGCGCGCTGATGATCTGGGAGTCGACCGACCTCGTGCACTGGTCCGACCAGCGCATGGTCACGGTGTCGAGCGCGTACGCGGGCAACACGTGGGCGCCCGAGGCGTTCTGGGACGCGCAGCGCGGCGAGTACATCGTCTACTGGGCCTCGGCGCTCTACCCGACGACGTCGACCGACGGCCGCCGCATCGCCGACTCCTACCAGCGCATGATGTACGCCACGACGCGCGACTTCGTGACGTTCTCCGAGCCGCAGGTGTGGATCGACGAGAAGCGCGGCAACGGGCTGGGGATGATCGACTCGTCGATCGTCGAGCACGACGGCACGTACTACCGGTTCACCAAGGACGAGGCCTACATGATCCCGCGCCTCGAGAAGTCGACGGACCTGCGCTCGACCGACTGGGACCTCGTCGCCGAGAAGATCGGCTACGGCCAGCCCAACCCGTGGGGCGGCACGCTCACCGCGGGTGAGGGCCCGACCGTCTTCAGGTCGAACACCGAGGAGAAGTGGTACCTCTTCGTCGACCAGCCGAGCTATCACGGCGGCCAGGGCTACCTGCCGCTCGAGTCCACCGACCTCGACTCGGGCGTGTGGACGTCGGTCGACGCGCACCTGCCGAGCAGCCCGCGCCACGGCACCGTCCTGCCGATCACGGCCGCCGAGCACGCCGCGCTCCTCGCGGCGTACGGCGAGCAGCCGCCGGCGCCCGAGCTCGACCTCGCGGTCGAGGTCGCGCCGCGCTGCCTCGCGGGGAAGGCGTACGTCGCGGTCCGCGCGACGAACGGGGAGGACGTCCCCGTCACGCTGACGCTCACGACGCCGTACGGGGAGAAGACGGTCGCCGACGTCGCGCCGGGGAAGAACGCGTACCAGTCGTTCGCCGCCCGCACGACGGCGGTCCCGGCGGGCACGGTCACGGTGACCGGCGTGGCGACCCTCGACGGCCGGGAGGTGACGGCCACGCGCGAGGCGGCGGTCGACGCGCTCGACTGCGCCTGACCGTCCCCCGGTCCGGCCTCGGCCGGGCCGGGGGTGCCGGACCCCCGGGTGGTGTGCCGGCACGGCCCGGGTCCGGGCTCGGCCCCCGTCGCTCCGCGGAGCGGCGGGGGCCGAGCCGTGCCCGCCTGTCGACGAGGGCGCGTCGCGTGGGTGAACAAACTGGACGGGTGTTCAGTTCGAGCGTCCAGGATGGCAGGATGTCCGTGAACTGGACGCCCGTCCAGTCGGGTTCGGGGGCGACCCAGCGGTGCCCGCCCCGGGCCGGACGAAGAGGTTCCCCGCGTGACGACGACCACCCGCAGGCTGCTCGCCGCCCTCGTGCTCGCCGGCTCGCTCGTCGTGCCCGCGGGCGCGGCCGGCGCCACGACGCCGACCACCATCCCCCCAGCGGCCGCCGCCCCGGCCGCCACCCCGGTCGCGATCTCGGTCACGGACCCCGCCGACGGCGTGCGCGTCAGCGTCGAGATCACCGAGCGCGCGGCGCCGACGGCGCCGCGCGTGGCGGTCGTCGGCTCCGGGCCGTTCGTCGTCGGCGGCAGGCTCGAGCTGCGCGGGACCGGCCTCGCGCCGCACTCCGTCCACGAGGTCTGGCTCGAGAGCGATCCCGTGCTCCTGGGCACCGTCACGACGGACGCCGCCGGGGCGTTCCTCTTCGTCGCGACGATCCCCGCCGGCACGACGCCGGGCGAGCACCACGTGCGCCTCGTGCCGACGGCGGGCGGCGCCGACGTGGTGTCCGAGCCTTTCCTCGTGCTCGCCGCCCCCGGCGAGCCGCACGAGCCCGGGACGACGCCGTCCGCGGGGCCCGGGGGAGCGGGCGGGTCGGGTGGTGCGGCGGCGGGCGGCGGGCCGGGCTCCTCGCGCCCGGGCCTGGCGACGACGGGCGCGGGCCTGGGCCTCGCCGCGGCGCTGGCCGGGGCGGCGGTCCTGGCCGGGGCGGCGCTGCGCCGTCGGGCAGGCAGGGGCGGCGCGGCCTGAGCCTGCGCACCTCTCCGGGCGCACCTCGTCGGCGCGCCCCTCCGGCGCGCCCGCAGGGTCAGCTCTCCGGTTGCGGCTCCGCGTCGGCGCCAGGCCGCGCGGCCTCGGCCAGGCGTGCGTCGGCGTCGCGTGCGTCCGCGGCAGCCTCCGCGGCGTCCATCGCCCGGTCGTCGACGACGAGCATCCCCAGGAGCGTCGCGCCGGACACCACCGCCATGACCACGAACACCGTGCGCAGGCCGAAGAGCTCGCCGAGCAGGCCGCCCACGGCGGCGCCGAGGGGCAGCGTCCCCCACGCGAGGAGCCGGTAGCACGCGTTGAGCCGGCCCAGCAGGGCGTCGGGCGTGATGCGCTGCCGCAGGGACAGCGTCACGACGTTCCACACGGCGATCCCGGCACCGCCGACCGCGGAGACGGCGCCGATCACCCACGCGTTCGTCGTGACCGCGGGGACGCCGACGAAGGCCACCGTGCCGAGGATCGTCAGCGCGAGGGAGCGCGCGCGCCCGATCGTCCCGACGACGCGCTCGGCGACGAACGACCCGGCGAACGCCCCGACCGCCGTCGCGGTGAGGAGCACGCCGTACGCCGGCTCCGACAGGCCCAGGGGCGAGTCGGGGCCGACCGCGTAGAGCACGAACACCGCGAACGCGGCGTTGCTCGCGAAGTTGATGCCGCCGACCATCATCGCGAGGGTGCGCAGGATGCGGTCGTGCCACAGGAAGCGCAGGCCCTCGGCGACGTCGGCGCGCAGCGTCGTCCGGGTCGTGCGCACCGTCCGGTACGTGCCGGGCAGCCCGAGCAGCATCACGACGGCGAGCGCCCAGAGCGCGCCGGGGACGCCGAACGCGAGGGCGGCGCCCGCAGCCACGAGCAGCCCGCCCAGGGGCGGTCCCACGAACTGGTTCGTCGTGAGCTCCGCCGCGTAGAGGCGCCCGTTGGCCCGGGGGAGCGCGGTGCGCGGCACGACCTGCGGGAGGATCGACTGCGCCGAGGTGTCGTACAGCGTCTCGGTGACGCCGACGCCGAACGCGACGACGTACAGCACGGCGATGCTCCCGGCGTCGGGCACGAGCGCGACGGCCGCGAGCGCGACGACGAGCACCGCGCGCGCCACGTTCGCTCCGACCATCGCGAGCCGCCGGTCGAGGCGGTCGGCGAGCGCGCCCGCGGGCAGCGCGAAGAGCAGCCACGGGAGCGTGAGGGCGAACGTCAGCCCTGCGACCAGCGCCGGCGACTCGGTGTACCGGACCGCGACGAGCGGGAGCGCGACCTTGAGCACCCCGTCGGCAAGGTTGGAGACGGCGGACGCGGCCCACAGGCGCCGGAACGGGGCACCGAGCGGTGCGGCGGCGGGGCGTCGGCGCCCGGGTCGAGAGGCCATGGCGCCCAGCATGGCACAGTGATCGAGAAATCCCAATCGATCGAGCGCTCTCGATCGGAGTTCCGTACGATGTCTCCATGACCGCCGAGCCCACCCCTGAGCCCGCGCCGGGGCGCGTCCCCGGTCCGCGTGCGGCCACCGTGCCGAGCCGTCGTCCGCCCACCGCGCTCGAGGCCAAGGCGCTCGCGCACCCGCTGCGCCAGCGCATCGTGCGGCAGTGCGGCACGCGCGAGATGACGAACAAGGAGCTCGCCGACCACCTCGGCGTCCCGCCGGGCACGGCCCTGCACCACGTCCGGCTGCTCGTGCGCGCCGGGCTGCTCGAGCCCGCCGAGGTCCGCACGGGTGCGGGCGGCGCGCTCGAGCGCCCCTACCGCGCCACGGGCGCCACGTGGTGGCTCGACGACCCCCTGCGCGACGCCGCGCCCGGCGTGCAGTTCGGTCCCGTCGCCGCAGCGCTCGACGACGCCCTCGCCGCCGGTCCGGACGCCGTCACCACCTCTGCGGCGTTCTACCTGCACCTCTCCGACGACGACGTCGCCGAGCTCGACCGCCGCATCCTCGCCGTCCTCGACGAGTACGTCGCGACCGACGCCGACCGCCACGACCGCCCCCTGCACCGAGGCCTCTTCGTCCTGCACCGCCCACCCTCCTGACGACCGGCCGGACGAGCCGGGCAGACCGAGCGGCGAGGATCTCGGCGATGCGTGCCCCCACGCGGCGCGACAGCCCTGTGCTCCCGTGGCACGACGGCGCCAGACCGACCTCGAGGGACCACCGGACCGAGGCCCGAACCACGGGACGAAGGGCGACGGCCAGGACGAGCGGTGGGGTCAGACCGTGCGCGAAGGACGTCGAGGCGCACTCCTTCGACCTCCGCCCGGAAGACCAGGGCGACGGCCAGGACGAGCGGTGGGGTCGGACCGTGCGCGAAGGACGTCAAGGCGCACTCCTCAGACCTTCGCCCGGAAGACCAGGGCGACGGTGCGCCAGTCCGAGCGCACGGTCCGACCCCACCGCGGACCCGACCCGCGGGCTGTGAACCCGACCGAACCCGACCGGACCCCGCCCGACCCTCACGGCCGAGCGGCGAACCGCTCCAGGAGGTCGGCGTGACCCGACACGATGAGCAGGTCGTTCGCGCTGATCCGGGTCTCGGGGGTCGCGTAGAGGAACTCCTCGCCGGGCGACTTCACGCCGATCACGGTGACGCCGTACCGCTCGCGCACCTTCGACTGCGCGAGCGTGAACCCCTGCACCTCGCGGGGCGGCCGCATCTTGACGATCGTGAACCCGTCCTCGACCTCGATGTAGTCGAGCAGCTTCCCGGAGACGAGGTGCGCGACGCGCGATCCGGCGTCGGCCTCGGGGAACACGACGTGGTGCGCGCCGATGCGCTGGAGGATGCGCCCGTGCTCCGCCGAGATCGCTTTGGCCCAGATCTGGGGCGTGCCCATGTCGACGAGGTTGCCGGTGATGAGCACGCTCGCCTCGAGCGACGTGCCCACGCCCACGACCGCGACGGGGAAGTCGCGCGCGCCGAGCTGTTCGAGCGCCACCGGGTTGGAGGCGTCGGCCTCGACGAGCGGGAGCTGCCCGCTCCACTGGGCGACGAGGTCGGGGTCGCGCTCGACGGCGAGGACGTCCTGCCCGAGACGGTCGAGGGTCGCGGCGATCGCCGTCCCGAAGCGGCCGAGGCCGATGACGAGGACGCCCGCGTCCTTGCGCGGGGCCTTCGCCTCGTCCCGGCGCGCGCGCTCCGCGCGGCCGCGCTCGACGATGCGCTGGGCGACGGGGTCCGCGGACGCGCCGTCCTTCCCGTCGGCGGCGCGGGTGAACGGGTCGGTCACGGTGGGGCCTTTCGTCGGTCCGCTGGTGCGGTGGGGTGTCGGTCAGGTCTCGTGCGGCGGTCGCGTCCGGCCCGACGGCGGTCGCGCCGCCGGGCGGGGCTGCTCACCCGATGATGGGGCGCTCCTCGGGGTAGCGCACGATGCGACGGCGGTCGCGCAGCGCGAGCGCGGCGGCGAACGTCATGGTGCCCGTGCGCCCGACGAACATGAGCGCGATGAGGACGTACTTCCCGGCGTCGGGCAGGTCGGGCGTGATGCCGGTCGACAGGCCCACGGTCGCGAACGCCGAGATGGTCTCGAAGAGGATGACGTCGAGCGTCTCGCCGGTGATCTCCAGCAGGAGCAGGCTCGACAGGAGCACCGCCGTCGCGCCGACGAACGACACCGCGACCGCGAGCCGGAGGGTGTCGCGCGGGATGCGCCGCCCGAACGCCTCCATGTCCCGGTCGCCGCGCGCCTCGGACACGATGGCGATGAGCATGACGGCGAGCGTCGTGACCTTGATGCCGCCCGCGGTCGACGCGGAGCCGCCGCCGACGAACATCAGCGCGTCGGTGATGAGCCAGCTCGCCTCGTGCATGCCGCCGGTGTCCACGGTCGAGAAGCCGCCGGAGCGCGGCATGACGCCCGCGAAGAGCGACGCGAGGAGCTTCTCGCCGAGGTCGAGGGGGCCGAGGGTCCGCTGGTTCCCCCACTCGACGGCCGCGAAGAGCACCGTGCCCACGACGACGAGCGCTGCGCTCGTCGTGAGCGTGAGCTTGGTGTGCAGGCTCCACTTGGAGGCGCGGCGGCGGTTGCGCATGACGTTGAGAATGACGGGGAAGCCGAGCGACCCGATGAACACGCCGAGGATGATCGGCAGGCACAGCATCCAGTCGCCGACGTACGGGGCGAGGCCGTGCTCCGTCGGGATGAACCCCGCGTTGTTGAAGGCGGAGATGCCGTAGAAGATGCCGTGCCACGCGGCCTCGCCGAACGTCTCCTCCAGCACGACGAACCGCGGCAGCAGGAGCAGCGCGATGAGGAGCTCGAGCGACGTCGAGGTGATGATGACGACCCGCACGAGCGAGCCGACCTCGCCGAGCCGCGTCGTCTTCGTCTCCGACGCGGTGAGGAGCTTCTGCGTGAGGCCGATGCGCCGGGACACGGCCATGCCGAGGATCGACGCGAGCGTCATGACGCCGAGGCCGCCGATCTTGATGCCGAGCAGGATGACGACCTGCCCGTACCCCGACCAGTAGGTCCCCGTGGGGACCACGACGAGACCGGTGACGCACACGGCGGACGTGGCGGTGAAGAACGCGTCGACGAACGGCGCGGACCGGCCGCTCGCCGTCGCCCAGGGCGCCATGAGCAGCGCGGTGAAGACGGCGATGACGGCGGCGAACACGGTGACGGCGAGGCGGGCGGGGGACTGCCGGGCGAGGCGGTCGACGATCTCCCGCCCCCTGAACAGGCGCCCGGTCATGCTCGTCGGCATGGAGCCTCCCTCACCACTCGCGCCACTCTGCCACGGGCCCGGTGGCCCGTCATGTCGCCGCTCCGGCGCCGGGACATCATGCCCGCTCGCGGGCCCGGACGCCGCACCGGGGGCTCGCGGAGACCCGGCGGAGGCCCGGACCGGCGGCCCCGCGCGGTCCGGCGCGCGGTCGGTGGGGCGGGGGCGCGCCGTCGGGCGTTACCGTGAGCCATGCCCACGACCGACCCGACGTCGTCGCCCGCCCCGACCGGGGCGGCTGCGGCGCCCGGAGCCTGCGTCGTGTGGAGCCCCGAGCTCCTCGGCTACGACTTCGGTCCCGGCCACCCGATGGCGCCGGCCCGGCTCGACCTGACGATGGGGCTCGTGCGCGCCCTCGGCCTGCTCGACGACGACGCGGACCTGCGGGTCGTGCGGCCCGAGCCCGCGCCCGACGACGTGCTCGAGCTCGTGCACGAGCCCGCGTACGTCGCGGCGGTGCGCGCGGCGTCCGAGCACGGCACGCCCGACCCGGCCCGCGGCCTCGGCACCGAGGACGACCCGGTCTTCCGTGGGATGCACGAGGCCGCCGCGCGGATCGTCGCGGGCTCGTACGAGGCGGCGGGCGAGATCGCGGCGGGCCGCACCCGGCACGCGGTGAACGTCGCGGGCGGCATGCACCACGCGAAGGCGGGCGCGGCGTCGGGCTTCTGCGTCTACAACGACGCGGCCGTCGCGATCCGGCGCCTGCTCGACGACGGCGTCGAGCGCGTCGCGTACGTCGACCTCGACGCCCACCACGGCGACGGCGTCGAGGAGGCGTTCTGGGACGACCCGCGCGTCCTCACCGTCTCCGTCCACCAGAGCGGCGCGACGCTCTTCCCGGGGACGGGCCACCCGACGGACCTCGGGGGCCCCGGCGCCGAGGGGACGGCGGTCAACGTCGCGCTCCCGCGCCGCACCGACGGTGCCCGCTGGCTGCGCGCGGTCGACGCCGTCGTGCCGCCCGTGCTGCGCGCGTTCCGTCCCGAGGTGCTCGTCACCCAGCACGGGTGCGACGCGCACGGCGAGGACCCGTTGTCCGACCTCGACGTGTCCGTCGACGCGCAGCGCACGGCCACGACCTGGATGCACGGGCTCGCGCACGAGCTGACCGACGGGCGGTGGCTCGCGCTCGGCGGGGGCGGGTACGCGATCGCGCGCGTCGTGCCGCTCGTGTGGTCGGCCGTCGTGGGGGAGGTCGTGCACCGGCCCGTCACCGCGGGCGTGCCCCTGCCCATGGAGTGGCGCGAGCGCGTCGCGGAGGTCGCCGGGTTCGACGCACCGCTCGCGTTCGGGCCCGAGGTCGAGGTCCGGCGGTGGAGCAGCGGGTACGACCCGGACGACGACGTCGACCGCGCCGTCGCGGCCACGCGCCGGGCCGTCTTCCCGCTGCTGGGCCTCGACGCGCACTTCGACTGAGGCGCCCCGCGACCGGTCGCGTACCGGGGCACGGGCGCGAGCGGGTAGGCTAGGGGGCGGATTTCTCTCGTGTTGGTCGGCTTGCGGCGCCCTCGTGGTCGCCGGGGCCCCGATCAACCGTGGACCACCCGCGGCCGGTCGACCGGTCGCCGACCGACACGCCGCTCGAGCATTGCGAGGACCGTATGGGCTCCGTCATCAAGAAGCGCCGCAAGCGCATGGCCAAGAAGAAGCACCGCAAGCTGCTTCGCAAGACGCGTCACCAGCGTCGCAACAAGAAGTGACGTCGCGCGCGTCCTGACGCGCCGACCCGTCGTCGAGCCCGGCCCCTCCCGAGGGACCGGGCTCGACGCGTCTCCGGGCGCGGCCCGGGCGGGGTCAGAGGCGGGCGATGCGCCGGTCGACGGCGCGGCGCACGGAGCGCAGGACGAGCGCGGCTGCCCAGGCGGCGCCGGCCCAGCTCGCGGTGCGGACGCTGCTGCGCGTGACACGGCGGCGGCGCCCGCGGAACTCGCGGATGGGCCAGCCGACGTCCTGCGCGTGGCGGCGCAGGCGGGCGTCCGGGTTGATGGGGCACGGGTGCCCCACGGCCTCCATCATCGTCACGTCGTTGAGCGAGTCGCCGTACGCGTACGACGCCTCGAGGTCGATGTCCTCGCGCTCGGCGAGCGCCCGCACCCCGGCGGCCTTCGCGCGGCCGTGCATCATGTCGCCGACGAGCCGCCCCGTGTAGAAGCCGTCCTCGTGCTCGGCGACGGTGCCGAGCGCGCCCGTCGTGCCGAGCCGGCGCGCGATGAGCTCGCCGATCTCGACGGGGGTCGCGGAGACGAGCCACACCTGGTGGCCGGCCGCGAGGTGCTCGTCGAGGAGGCGGCGCGTGCCGGGGTAGATGCGCAGCGACAGGACGGTGTCGTAGACCTCCTCGCCGATCGCGGTGACCTCGGCGACGGAGCGCCCGGCGATGAGCGCGAGCGCGCGCGACCGGATGCGGTCGATCTGCTGCTTGTTCTCGCCGAACACGAGGTAACGGGCCTGGTGCACGGCGAAGCGCACGATGTCGAGCGTCGAGAAGAACTCGCGCTGGTACAGGGCGCGCGCGAGGTGGAACGACGAGGCGCCGCGGATGATCGTGTTGTCGACGTCGAAGAACGCGGCGGTGCGGTGCGGCGGCCCGGGGGCGCGCGCGGGCGCCTCCTCGGGGAGCGTCGGCCGGGAGGTCGGGTCGGGGCCCGGGCCGGGAGACGTCGCCATGCCTCCACTCTAGGCGGTCGGGCCGCCGGGGCCTCGTACCCTGGGAGGCGTGAGCACCTCCGACGCCCCCGCCCCCGTCCTGCTGTTCGGTCGCGCGGGCTGTCACCTGTGCGACGACGCGCGGACGGTCGTCGAGGACGTGTGCGCCGAGGCGGGCGTCGCGTGGGCGGAGCTCGACCTGGACGCGCCGGGCACCGACCCGGCGCTGCGCGAGCAGTACGGCGAGTACGTGCCGGTCGTCACGGTCGGCGGGGTGCAGCAGGGGTTCTGGCGCGTGGACGCGCGCCGGCTGGCGCGTGCGGTGGCCCGGATTTCGGCGCCGCGCGCGGACCTGGGATGATTCCTCCCGTGGAGCGTGACCGTCGACGAGGACGGTCCCTGGACGACGGAGTGACGGTGGCTGAGCAGGTAGTCGGTGAGGTGACGGCGCCGGGGATCCCGAGCGCGACGGTGGCGCGGCTCCCGTCCTACCTGCGCGCGCTGCGGGACCTCGTGGCGCGGGGCGTCGGGACGACGTCGTCGGTCGAGCTCGCGGAGCTGTCCGGCGTGGGCCCGGCGCAGCTGCGCAAGGACCTGTCGTTCCTCGGGTCGTTCGGCACGCGCGGCGTGGGCTACGACGTCGACTCGCTGGCGCAGTACATCACCGAGGCCCTGGGCCTCGTCGACGAGCACCGCATCGCGATCGTCGGGATCGGCAACCTGGGGCACGCGCTCGCGAACTACTCGGGCTACGAGCAGCGCGGCTTCCACGTGGCGGCGCTCCTCGACGCGTCGCCGGACGTCGTCGGGACGCGGGCCGCGGGCCTCGTCGTCGAGCACGTCGACGCGCTCGAGGAGGTCGTGGAGCGCGAGAAGGTGTCGATCGTCGTCCTCGCGACCCCTGCGGCGCACGCCCAGGCGGTCGCGGACCGCGTGGTCGCGGCGGGGGTGCGCGAGATCCTCAACTTCGCGCCGCGCGCGCTCCAGGTCCCGGCGGACGTCGACGTGCGCGGCGTCGACGTGGGCAGCGAGCTGCAGATCCTCGCGTTCCACTCGCAGGCCCGCGCCCTCGCGGCGTCGCAGGAGCGCTGAGCGGCCCCGGCGCCTGGGCCCGGGGGACGACGAAGGGCCGCGTGCCGGTGCACGCGGCCCCTCGGGGCGGCACCCCTGCCGGAGGGCGCCGGTCTCGCCCGGGACGTGCCCGGGACGACGGTCAGGCCTGCTTGATGGCCGAGACGTCGAGCGCGATCTTGATCTTGTCGCCGACGAGCACGCCGCCGGTCTCGAGCGCGGCGTTCCAGGTGAGGCCGAACTCCTTGCGCGAGATCTCGGTGGTCGCCTCGAAGCCGGCGCGCGGGTTGCCGAACGGGTCGGTCGCGGTGCCCGCGAACTCCGTCTCGAGCTCGACCGGCTTGGTGACGCCGTTGATCGTCAGGTCGCCGGCCACGACGTAGTCGTCGCCGTCGCCCGTGATGCGCGTCGACGTGAACGTCCACGTCGGCTTGTTCTCCGCGTCCCAGAAGTCGGCGCTGCGCAGGTGGTTGTCGCGGTTCTCGTCGCCCGTGCTCACGGACGCGGCGTCGAGCTGGGCGGTCACGGACGTTGACTCGAGGTCGTCGCCGACGGTGATCGTGCCGTCGGTGATCGCGAGGGTGCCGCGGACCTTCGAGATCCCGGCGTGGCGGACGGTGAACGACGCCTGCGAGTGCGACGCGTCGAGGGCGTAGGTACCGGCGGTGAGGCCGGCGGGCAGCGACGAGGCCATGGGTGCTCCTGCGGGTGGTCGGGGTCCTGGCGGACCAAGTGGTTGAACGTTCAACTTCGGAACGAGCGTATCAACAGCACCCCTCGGTCCGTCTATTCCCGTGGGGTGGAACAATGTTCCGACCCCCCACGCCCCCAGCCCCTCCCGCACCGCCGAGGACCCATGACCCGCAACGACGTCGACACCCCGACGGCGAGCACCGTCCGCACCCCCGCCGCCCACGCCGCCGAGCCACGCTGGCTCGACGCGGAGCAGCAGCGCCTGTGGCGCGCGTACCTCGACGGGAGCGTGCGCTTCATCGAGGCGCTCGGCCGTGACCACGAGGAACGGTCCGAGGTGTCGCTCAACGAGTACGAGCTGCTCGTGCGCCTCTCCGAGAGCCCCGACCACACGCTGCGCATGTCGGCGCTCGCGGACGGGCTCGCCCGCTCGCGCAGCCGCGTGACGCACACCGTCGCGCGCATGGAGGCGCGCGGCCTGGTCCGGCGCTCCGCGAGCTCGGGCGACCGCCGCGGCGTGAACTGCGCGATGACGAGCGAGGGCTACCGCGTGCTCGTCGCGTCGGCGCCCGCCCACGTCGCGGCCGTGCGCCGGTACCTGGTCGACGTGCTCACGCCGGAGCAGTTCCGGGCGCTGGGCGAGGCGATGGCGGCCGTCGCGGAGGCGTGCAAGGCCGACCGCGACGCCTGACCACCCGTCCCGGCCCGTCGCGCCGGCCCGCGGTGGCGTGCGCTCGCCCCGAGTGCGGGACACTGGTGGGCATGGTCTCCACCATCGTCCACCTCCTGCGCCACGGCGAGGTCCACAACCCCGACGGCGTCCTCTACGGCCGGATCCCCGGCTACCACCTCTCCGAGCGCGGCCACGAGATGGCCCGCCGCGTCGCCGCGCACCTCGCGGGCGAGCCCGGGCCCGACGGCACGTCGCGCCCCCGCGCCGACCTCACGGTCGTCGTGGCCTCGCCGCTGCAGCGCGCGCAGGAGACCGCGACGCCCGCCGCCGAGGCGTTCGGCCTCGAGCTGGGCACGGACGAGCGGCTCATCGAGGCCGCGAACCACTTCGAGGGCAAGACCTTCGGCGTCGGCGACGGCTCGCTGCGGCACCCGCAGCACTGGCCCTACCTGTGGAACCCGTTCCGCCCGTCGTGGGGCGAGCCGTACGTGGAGCAGGTCGCGCGCATGCGGGCCGCCGTCGCCGACGCGCGGGACAAGGCGGCCGGGCACGAGGCGCTGCTCGTCAGCCACCAGCTCCCCGTGTGGCTCACGCGCCTGAGCTTCGAGAACCGCCGGCTCTGGCACGACCCGCGCAAGCGCGAGTGCTCGCTCGCGTCGCTCACGTCGCTGCACTTCGAGGACGACCGCCTGGTCGGCCTGCACTACACCGAGCCGGTCGCGGACCTCCTCCCGGGCGCGGCGACCGTCTCCGGGGCGTGACGTCGGTCATGTCCAGCGCTGTCGCCACGGCCGTCGCGCCCGAACTGCACGGTTCGGGCGTGGCGGAGGTCACGTCTCTCAGGTCCCGTTCAGGAAGCGCGGGCAGGGTGCGTCCCGTGATGCCGTCGTGACCGCCGACTCGCGCGCGCGTGCCGCGCGCCCCCTCTCCGTCGAGGCGCGGGCCGCTGCCCTGCCGTCGCGTCGGCGACCCGTGCGCCGTGCGCTGACGGGCGCCGTCGTGCTCGCCGCGACCCTCGGTCTCGCGGCGTGCGCCCAGGACTCCGGCGCCTCGACCGACGTCGTGGGGCAGGGCTTCGTCTCGGGCGACGGGTCGGTCCGCACGTGGGACGCCGACGAGCGCGGCGACGTCGTCGCGCTCACGGGCACGGACTACGAGGGCGAGCAGGTCGACACGAGCGCGTGGCTCGGGGACGTCGTCGTGCTCAACACCTGGTACGCGGCGTGCGCGCCGTGCCGGGCCGAGGCGCCCGACCTCGTGGCGCTCGCCAACGACCGCGCCGACGACGGCGTGCAGGTGCTCGGGATCAACACGACCGACGAGGCGGGCGCCGCCCAGGCGTTCCAGCGCCGGTTCGACGTCCCCTACCCGTCGATCGACGACCGGTCCGGCGAGGTCGTCGCGGCGCTCTCGGGCACCGTCCCGCTCCAGGCCGTGCCGTCCACCGTCGTGCTCGACCGCGAGGGCCGCGTCGCGGCGCGCGTCATCGGGCTCGTCGAGGGCTCGACGCTCACCGCCCTGGTCGACGACGTCCTCGCCGAGAGCTGACCGTGCCCGTCCTCACGCCCCTCGCCGCCGCGGTCCCCGCAGGCGCCGCGTCGAGCATCGGCGACACCTTCGCGACGACCGTGTGGAGCGGCTCGATGCTGCTCGCGGTGCCCGTCGCGGTCATCGCGGGCCTCGTCTCGTTCGCGTCCCCGTGCGTGCTGCCGCTGGTGCCGGGGTACGTCGGCTACGTCTCGGGCATGGCCGCCGCCACCACCGGCGACGGGGGCAAGGCGTCCGGGGGCACGACGACGGCCACCCGGGTCGCGGCACCGAGCCGGGGCCGCGTGCTCGCGGGCGTCGGGCTGTTCGTCGCCGGGTTCACGCTCGTGTTCGTGGCGCTCATGTTCGCCGCGGGCGCGATCGGCGTGCACCTGGTCCGCTGGGAGGACGTCATCACGCGCGTGCTCGGCGTGGTCGTCATCCTCATGGGCTTCGCGTTCCTCGGCGCGCTGCCCTTCCTCCAGCGCGAGCGGCGCCTGCACGTGAGCCCGCAGGCCGGGCTGTGGGGGGCGCCGCTGCTCGGCATCGTGTTCGGGCTCGGGTGGACCCCGTGCCTCGGCCCGACGCTCGTCGCCGTCCAGGCGCTGTCGCTCAGCGAGGCGTCGGCGGGGCGCGGCGCGATCCTCGGCGTCGCGTACTGCCTCGGGCTGGGCGTGCCCTTCCTCCTCATCGCGCTGGGGCTGCAGAGCTCGCAGCGCATGCTCGGGTTCCTGCGCCGGCACCGTCTCGCGATCATGCGGATCGGCGGCGGGCTGCTGGTGCTCATCGGTCTGGCGCTGGTCACGGGCCTGTGGACGACGTGGACGACGTCGCTGCAGGGCTGGATCGGCGGATACGTGACGGTGGTGTGAGATGAGCCGGCGGACCGGGGAGCCCGGGAACACCGAGAGGACCGAGAAGTCCGAGCAGGTCGAGCAGGCCGAGGAGGCCCGCACGACCGTGCGGACGGGCTACCGCCCCGAGGGCATCGACGACGCGTTCTCCGCGGGCGACGCCCCGGGGGACCGGACGCCGTCGGGCGGGAAGGGCGGCGCGGGAGGTGACGGCGGCCCGGCGCTCCCGTCGCTCGGGTGGCGCGGTGCGCTGCGCTGGACGTGGCGCCAGCTCACGAGCATGCGGGTCGCGCTCATGCTCCTCATGCTGCTCGCGGTCGCCGCGGTGCCCGGCTCGGTCCTGCCGCAGCGCCCGCAGGACCCGGCGGCGGTGCTGCGCTACCTCCAGGAGAACCCCACGACGGGGGAGTGGCTCGACCGTCTCGGCTTCTTCGACGTCTACGCGTCGGTGTGGTTCTCGGCGATCTACATCCTGCTGTTCGTCTCGCTCGTCGGGTGCATCCTGCCGCGCACCAAGGCGCACCTGCAGGCGCTCCGCTCCCGACCGCCCCGCACGCCCCGCCGCTTCGACCGGTTCCCCGCGCAGGGCCGGGCCGTCACGGACGCGACGCCCGACGAGGTCGTCGAGGCGGCGAGCACGCACCTGCGCGGACGCCTGTCCTGGCTCCCGACCTTCCGCGTCGACACCGGCGCCGAGGACGCGACGCCCGCCCGCGGACGCGCCGCCGCGCGGCCCGCCGCGCGGACGGTCTCCGCGGAGCGCGGGTACCTGCGCGAGAGCGGGAACCTGCTGTTCCACCTGTCGCTCGTCGGGCTGCTCGTCGCGGTCGCGACCGGCCAGCTCCTGCACTACCGCGGCCAGGCGATCGTCACCGAGGGCCGCGGGTTCGCGAACGCGGTCGTCGACTACGACACGTTCGAGAACGGGGCCTGGTTCCGCCCGTCGTCGCTCGTCCCGTTCTCCATGACGCTCGACGCGTTCGAGTCGGAGTTCGCGGCCGACGCCGCCGCGTTCGCCCAGTCGCGCGACTTCACGGCGTTCGTCACGGTGCGCGACCCCGACGGCGCCCGCCACGAGGAGACCATCAAGGTCAACCACCCGCTCACCGCGGGCGGCGCGAAGATCTACCTCCAGGGCAACGGGTTCGCGCCCGAGGTCACGGTGCGCGACGCCGACGGCGAGACCGCGTTCTCGGGCCGCGTGCCGTTCCTCCCGGAGGACACGATGTACACGTCGCGCGGCGTCATCAAGGTGCCCGACGTGTCGGACGGCCTCGACCAGATCGGGCTCGTCGGGTACTTCCTGCCGACGGCCGAGATCAGCGAGGACGGCGAGACGGCAGCCTCGATCTACCCGCAGCCCATCAACCCGCTCCTCGTGCTCGAGGTGTACCGGGGTGACCTGGGCCTCGACGAGGGCCTGCCCCAGAACGTCTACCGCCTCGACACCGACGACCTCACGCCGTCGGTCGACGAGGACGGCGAGCGCGTGAAGATCCTCGTCGCGCCCGGCGAGACCGTCGACCTCCCCGACGGGCTCGGCACCATCACGTTCGACTCCCTGCCGCGCTACGTGGCCCTCGACCTGCGGCACGACCCGTCGCTGACGTGGGTGCTCGTCTTCTCGCTCGGCGCCCTGCTGGGCCTCGCCGTCTCGCTCTTCACGCCCCGCCGCCGCGTCTGGGTGCGGGCGTGGCGCGAGGAGGTGCCCGGCACGGGCGACGACGACGCCCCGCGCGAGCGGACCGTCGTCGCCGTCGCAGGGCTCGCCCGGGGCGACGACGCCGGGCTGCAGGGCGAGGTCGACTCGCTTCTCGCCGCGCTCCCGGGCGTGGCACCATCGGACGAGGGCGACCTCACCTCGTCGCCGGGGCGTACCCCGGCGGACGGCACCCGCCCCACCGGGCGTCCCGCACAGGACCCGACCTCGCGCGACCGCGCACGAAAGGCTGACCGATGACCCTCGCCGAGCTGAGCCAGGACCTCGTCTGGGCCGCAGCGACCGCGCTGACCGTCGCGCTCGTCGCGTTCGCGATCGACCTCGCGCGCCTCGCGGGCCGCGCAGATCTCGAACGCGCCGACGCCCGGGCCGACGACGCGCGCGAGCGCACCGCGGACCGCGCCGAGGTGCTCGCCGCCGCGGGCGCCTCGTCGGCCTCCCCGTACGGGCCCGGCACGACGGGCGCCGTCGAGGCGGACCCGGCGGACGCCGCGTCGCCGTCGCGCAAGGCCGCGAACATCGGCGTCTCGCTGACGTGGCTCGGTACCGCGCTGCTGCTCGTCGCGATCGTCACGCGCGGCATCGCGGCCGGGCGCACCCCCTGGGCCAACATGTACGAGTTCACGCTCGTGGGCACGTTCGTCGCGCTCGCGGCGTTCCTCGCCGTCTCCCTCAAGCGCGACGTGCGCTTCCTGGGCTCGTTCGTCACGGGGCTGTCGGTCCTGTTCCTCGTGCTCGCCCAGAACGCGTTCTTCGTCGTCGCGACGGGCGTGCAGCCGGCGCTCCAGTCCTACTGGCTCGTCATCCACGTCGGGGTCGCGATCATCGCGACGGGCATCTTCACCGTCGCGTTCGTCACCTCGGTGCTCCAGCTGCTGCGCGACTCGCGCGACTCGGGCAACGCGTTCCTCGGGGCCCGCGGGTGGCGCTGGCTCGACTCCACGCCGGGCGCGCTCCAGCTCGAGGCGCTGAGCTTCCGGCTCAACGCGGTCGCGTTCGTGCTGTGGACGTTCACGATCATCGGCGGGGCGATCTGGGCCGAGCACGCGTGGGGACGCTACTGGGGCTGGGACCCCAAGGAGGTCTGGAGCTTCGTCGTCTGGATCGTCTACGCGGCCTACCTGCACGCGCGCACGACCCGCGGGTGGTCCGGACGTCGTGCGGCGTACTTCGTGATCGTCGGCTACGCGTGCGTGCTCTTCAACTTCACCGGCGTCAACCTGCTGTTCAACGGCAAGCACTCGTACTCGGGCCTCAACCCGGGCGACTGACCGACCGCCGCGCAGCACACCACGGCGCCGCACGACGAAGGGGGCCGCCGTCCGATCCGGACGGCGGCCCCCTTGTGTCATACCGAGGGCGGGGTGGCGCGAGCCTTCGTGGTGCTGCGGGCGGGGTGGTGCGAGGCGCGTGGTGTCGCGGACCCGGTGGTGCGAGCCTCGTCGTGGCGGGAGCCCTCAGGTCGCGCCAGGCGCCTCAGCGCGTCGCGTCGTCGCCGTCCTCCGAGGGGTTGCTCGCGCCGGGGCGGCGCGCGTCGCCGTCGTCGGTGCGCTCGTCCCCGGGCGTCGCGTCCGTGGCCGGAGCGTCGTCGGCGGGCGCCGGGGAGTCGTCGCGTGCCTGGCGGCGCTGCTGCTGCTCCAGCCGCCAGAGGAACTCCGGGTCGTCGTCGGGCGCGACGGGCGCGTTGCGACGACGCCGCGCGCCCCCGGCGGCCGAGCCGGGGCCGGGGCGGCCGGCGGGGCGGGAGCGCGCGCCGGACCGCGACGCCGAGCGCTTGACGAGGATCCACGCGATGGGGCCGAGGAGCGGCAGAAGGATGATGAGCACGACCCACAGCCCCTTGGGGATGCCGCCGCGCTCCTCCTCGTCGCTCGAGGCGAGGTCGACGAGCGCGTAGACGGCGAGACCGACGGCGAGCAGCGGGAGCAGGACGCGGAGCATGGCTCCAGCCTACGGGCCGTACCCTGGAGTCGTGCCTGTCGTCGTCTACTCCGTCCTGCGTCTGCTCCTCTTCGCGGTGGCGCTCGGCGCCCTCTGGTTCGCCGGCCTGCGCGGCTGGCTGCTCGTGCTCGTCGCGGCCGCCGTCGCGCTCATGCTGTCGTACCTGACGCTGAGCAAGCCCCGCGAGGCGGCCTCGCGCTACCTCGCCGCCCGTGCCGAGCACCGCGCCCGCACGGGCGAGCGGTTCTCCCGGGAGATCGAGGACGACGCGGCGGCCGAGGACGCGGCCGTCGACGGCGCCGCGGCTGCCGCCGGGTCCGCGGACCCCGCCGCGGTGGACAGGACGTCCAGCCCCCAGGCCGAGGCCGACGCGACCGGCCGCCCGGGCGCCTCCCCGGCGCGCTGACCGACCGGGGGCGCCGGAGCCGGCCCGGCCGGGCCCGCCCCCGCGCAGACCCCGCCGGGGCAGAGCCCGCCGACCCCGAGCGGGCCCGCGCTCAGAGCGCCAGCCCGACCCCCAGCAGGACGCCGTAGCCGAGCTCGAACAGGCCGGTGCCCGCGAGCACCGGGACGAGCAGCGGACCGCGCGCACCCGCGACCACCGGGACGGTGAGGAGCGCGGCGGGCAGCAGGAGCACGAGCGTGCCGAGCGCCCACGGCGACGCGAACGCGCACACCACCGCCAGCAGGAGCGGCACCCAGATCATCGCGACGTAGGCGCGGCGCGCCCGGAAGTCGCCGAGCCGCACCGCGAGCGTGCGCTTGCCCGCGACGACGTCGGTCGGGATGTCGCGGATGTTGTTGACCATGAGGATCGCGCACGCGAGCAGCCCGACGGCGACCGCGCCGACCGCGGACGGCCACGTGACCACCCCGGCCTGCGTGTACGTGGTGCCGAGCGTCGCGACGAGGCCGAAGAACACGAACACCCCGACCTCGCCGAGGCCGCGGTAGCCGTAGGGGTTGCGCCCGCCCGTGTAGTACCAGGCGGCGAGGATCGCGACGGCGCCGACCGCCAGGAGCCACCAGTGGCCCGTGACCGCGCAGAGGACGAGCCCCAGGACGCCCGCGACACCGAACGCGGCGAACGCCGCGGCGCGCACCTGCGCGGGCCGCGCGAGCCCGGACGCGGTGAGCCGCAGCGGGCCGACGCGGTCGAGGTCGGTGCCGCGCACGCCGTCCGAGTAGTCGTTGGCGTAGTTCACGCCGACCTGGAGCGCGAGCGCGACCCCGAGGGCGAGCAGCGCGGGCCAGAACGCGAACCCGTCCACCTGGGCCGCGGCGCCGGAACCCACGATGACGGGCGTCGCGGCGGCAGGGAGGGTGCGCGGGCGTGCGCCCGCGACCCACTGGGTGGTGCTGGCCATGGTGCTCCGTCTCGGTCGTGCGTCTCGGTCGTGCGTCTCGGGTCGTGCTGCTCGGTCGTGCCCGGGGTGGTCCGGCCGGCTCAGCCGGGCAGGGTGCGCCCGTGCCCGACGGCGATCCGGGCCACCGCGGCGCGGTCCACCTTGCCGGGCCCGCGCCGGGGGAGGTCCGGGACGACGAGCACGCGGCGGGGTGCGGCCGCCCGCTCCAGCCTATCCGCGACGCGGCCCCGCACGGCGGCGACGAGCTCGGGCGGGGCGCTCGTCACGCCCCCGGCGCCCGCCGTGCCCGCCGTGCCCGCCGTGCCCGACGCGGCACCGTCGTCGCGCTGCGCGCCCGCCAGCGTGACGACCGCGACGACCTCCTGGCCCCACTCGGGGTGCGGCACCCCGACGACGCACGCCTCCCCGACGCCCCCGACCTCGCCGACCACGGCCTCGACAGCCGCCGGGGCGACGTTCACGCCGCCCGAGACGATCACGTCGTCCGCGCGGCCGAGGACGGTGAGCACCGGCGCGTCCGCGGGGCCGTCGAGCCGCCCGAGGTCGCTCGTGCGGAACCAGCGCGTGCCGTCGTCGTCGGTGCGGAACGCGGCCGCGGTCCCGTCCGGCTCCCCGAGGTAGCCGTGCGCGAGGAACGGGCCGGAGAGCTCGACGACGCCCGCCCCCTCGCCCTCGGCGTCGCCCGCCGGGACCAGCCGGACGCGCGCGCCCGGGAGGGGGACGCCGTCGTACACGCAGCCGCCGCACGTCTCCGTCATGCCGTACGTGGTGACGACGCGCGCTCCCGCGGACCGCGCGCGGCGCAGCAGCGCGGGCGGTGTCGCGGCGCCGCCGAGGAGCACGGCGTCGAGCGAGCGGAGCGCGTCGAGGCCCGCGGCGCCGTCGGCGGACCCGGCGTCGGCCGCCTCGACGAGGCGGTGGAGCTGGGTCGGGACGAGCGAGACGTACCGCCGCTCGCCGCGCGGGGCGCGCGCGACGAGCGCCGCGAACCCGCCGGGGGTGAAGGGCTCGCCCGCGGGCGCGACCGTGAGGCCCCGCCCCGCGGCGTGGGCCCGCGCGACGACCTGCACCCCCGCGACGTGCGTCGGGGGCAGCGTGAGGAGCCAGTGCCCCGGGCCGCCCAGCCGCTCGTGCGTCGCGGCGCCCGACGCGCGCAGGGCGTCGGCGCCGAGCAGCACCTCCCGGGGCGCGCCCGTCGAGCCCGACGTGCGCAGCACGAGCGCGGTGCCCGCGGGCACGTCGCCCGAGGTCGGCCCGGAGCCCTGGGGGCGGGGGAGCAGCGGGACGGGCGCGACGGGCGGGCCGTCGCCGTCGAGCGCGGCCCCGACCGCCGCGACGAGGGCGTCCAGATCGGCGGGGACGACGGCGCGGTTCACCGGATCAGCCTAGGTCGGGTCGTACCGTGGCCGAGGACACAGGTCCGTCGTGGTGCCGGCACGGGCAGGGGCCCCGGGCCGTCGGGAGGTCGAGGGTGACGAGGACGGGACGAGGAGTCCGGGGGAGCGCGCTCGCCGCGGTCGTGGTGGCGGCGGTGGTCGCGCTCGCCGGGTGCGCGGGCGAGCCGACGGCGCCGAGCACCACGACGGTCGAGCCCGACGTGTCGGGCACCAAGGAGGTGCCCCCGACGCCGGACGTCCCCCTCGTGTGGCCGCTCACGGGCGTCGCGGCCGACGAGGTCGCGGACCGGCCGGCGCTCGCGGTGAAGATCGAGAACGCGCCCCAGGCGCGCCCGCAGACGGGGCTCGAGCAGGCCGACGTCGTGTGGGAGGAGGTCGTCGAGGGCGGCATCACGCGCTTCGTCGCCGTCTACCACTCGCAGGTGCCCGAGAGCGTGGGCCCCGTCCGCTCGGTGCGGCCCATGGACCCGGCGATCGTCGCGCCGCTGCACGGCGTCCTCGCGTACACCGGCGGGCAGCAGCCGTTCATCGACGCCTTGGGTGCCGCGGGCGTCCAGTCGGTCGTCATGGACGAGGGCGACGACGGCTTCACGACCACGCGCGCGCGGCGCGCCCCGCACAACGTGTACGGCAGCCCGGAGGCGTTCTGGGCCCAGGCCGACGGCGACCGCACGTCCCCGCCGCCCGCGCAGCTCGTGTTCGCCCGCGAGCCCGGGACGGCGACCGCGACGGTCGCGGGCGACGCGGCGACCCGGCTCGACGTGCGTCTCACGCACGCGAGCCGCGCGGTGTGGGAGTGGGACGGCGGCGAGGGCCGCTACGTGCGCAGCGAGGGCGACCGCCCGGCCGTCTCCGCGGACGAGGTGCGGCTGTCGGCGACGAACGTCGTGCTGCTCGCCGCGACGATGGTGGACACGCGGTTCAAGGACCCGGCGGGGGTGGCGGTCCCCGAGACCCAGCTCGTCGGGACGGGCAAGGGTGTCGTCGCGAGCGGCGGCAAGCAGGTCGCGGTGACGTGGTCCAAGGAGGGCGTCGAGGCCCCGCTCGTGCTCAGCGGCGCCGACGGGGCACCCGTCGAGCTCGAGCCGGGCACGTCGTGGATCGAGCTCGTGCCCACGGGGTCCGGGAGCTGGACGGTGGGCTGACCCTCCGCCGTCGGGCGGACGGCGTCCTCCCCACGGCGTACGTCCGCTCCGCCCCGAGGGGGACCGTCCGCCGCGCAGGTCGAGCCGCGGGGCCGACGCGCGGCAGGGGTCCCGGGCGGCACCGTGGAGTCATGGCAACCGTCGTCCCGCACCCCGTCCACCCGTCCCAGCCCCGCACCCCGTCGGAGGGCAACCCGCAGCGCCCGGCCCCCACCTCGCTGCCGCCGTCGTACGCGCCGCGCACGTCGCGCGACGACGAGCCGGGCGCCGCCCGATCGGCCGTCCCGGTCGTCGTCTCGGTCGGGCTCCTGTTCGGCCTCGCCGTCGCGGCGGCGTTCGTCGGCCGCGGCCTCCTCGAGATGCTGACGAGCCTCGTCGGCGGCTCCTGAGCCGCGGCCGTCAGAACGCGTAGCCGAAGCGTCCCCAGTCCGGGTCGCGCCGCTCGAGGAACGCGTCGCGCCCCTCGACGGCCTCGTCCGTCATGTACGCAAGCCGCGTCGCCTCGCCCGCGAAGACCTGCTGCCCCATGAGTCCGTCGTCCGCGAGGTTGAACGCGAACTTCAGCATCCGGATCGCCTGCGGCGACTTCGTCGCGATCACGCGCGCGTACTCGATCGCGAGCGCCTCCAGGTCCGCGTGGTCCGCGACCTCGTTGACCGCGCCCCACTCGAACGCGTCCTGCGCGGAGTACTCCCGCGCGAGGAAGAAGATCTCCCGCGCGCGCTTCTGGCCCACCTGCCGCGCGAGGTACGCCGAGCCGTAGCCCCCGTCGAACGACCCGACGTTCGCGTCGGTCTGCTTGAACCGCGCGTGCTCGCGGCTCGCGATCGACAGGTCCGCGACGACGTGCAGCGAGTGCCCGCCGCCCGCGGCCCAGCCGTTGACGACCGCGACCACGACCTTCGGCATCGTCCGGATGAGGCGCTGCACCTCGAGGATGTGCAGGCGCCCCGCGCGGCCCGGGTCGACGGCGTCGCGCGTGTGCACGTCCCCGCCGCCGTCGGGCGCGGTCGTGTACTGGTAGCCGGAGCGCCCGCGGATGCGCTGGTCGCCGCCCGAGCAGAACGCCCACCCGCCGTCCTTGGGCGAGGGCCCGTTGCCCGTGAGGAGCACGGTCCCGACGTCGGACGTCATGCGCGCGTGGTCGAGGACGCGGTACAGCTCGTCCACGGTGTGGGGCCGGAACGCGTTGCGCACCTCGGGCCGGTCGAACGCGACGCGGACCACGGGCAGGTCCCGCACGACGGCGCCGTCGGCGTCGCGCTCGACGCCGCGGTGGTAGGTGAGGTCGGTGAGCGCCTCGAAGCCGTCGACCTCGCGCCAGGCGCGGGGGTCGAACGTCTCGGAGACCTGGCGGGGGAGCGCGTGCTCCCGGCCGGCGGGGGCGCGGCTCGCGTCGTCGGGCACGGCGGGGGTGGGGTCGGTGCTGCTCACGCCCGCCACGGTAGCCGGTGGGCGAGCGGGCGGCGTGCGCGCGCCGGGGCGAGGCCGAGCACGAGCCCCGCTCCCACGACGAGCGTCCCGACGACCGACCGCGCGGTCGGCTCCTCGAACCCGAGCACGACCGACGCGACGAGCGCTGCCACGGGCAGCAGGCCCGCGAACAGCCCGGCGCGCGCGGGCCCGATCGTCGCGAGCCCGGAGTACCAGAGGAGGAACGCGACGGCCGTGACGACGACGGCGAGGTACGCGAGCGCGGCGAGCTCGGCGCCGTCGGGCACCGCGAGGAACGGGCTCCCCGACACCTGCTGCCGCACGAGCCCGAGCACGGCGAGCTGCGGCACGGCGAGGACGCACGCGTAGGCGGAGACGCGCAGCGCGCCGAGCGTCGGCAGGAGGGGGACGGCGAGGAGCGAGAAGCACACCTCGCACGCGAGCGCGCCGAGCGCGAGCGCGACGCCGACGGGGTCGCCCGCGCCGCCGCCCTCGACGACCACGACCCCGGCGGTCACCACGACGGCGGCCGCGAGGGTGCGGACCGCGAGCCGTCGGGCCCGCAGCGCGCCCGCGGCCGCGAGGACGACGGGCGAGGCGCCCACGACGGCCCCGACGAGCGACGGGTCGGCGCGGCCCGCGCTCTCGACGACGAGGACGCTGAAGCCGACGAGCCCCGTGGCAGCGAGCGCGGTCAGGCGCCCGAGCGCGCGGGGCGAGGGGAGCACCCAGGGGACCCGGCGCACGGCGAGGACGGCGAGCAGGACGAGCGCGGCGACGGCGTAGCGCGCGGCCTGGCCGCCCAGCACCGGGAACCCGGCGAGGGCCGCGGACGCGACGAACGACGAGCCGACGATCGCCATGCCCGCGGCGCAGCGCAGGTCGCCGGTCCGCAGGCTGCCGGGACGCTCGGGTGCGGGTGTCATGCCTCGACGGTAGGAGCATCGTGGACCAGGGTGCAGGGCCAGGTCGTGCCTGGTTCACTGGGCCAGATGACGACCCGGCTCGCGCCCGAGGCCCTGCTGCTCGTGCTCGGCCCGCGCCCCGCGCGCGACGTCGGCCGCTGGCTCCAGGACGGCCTGCGCGCGGCCGTCGTCGAGGGACGGGTCGCGGCGGGCACGGTCCTGCCGTCGGGCCGGGACGCGGCCGTCGCGCTCGGGCTCTCGCGCGGCACGGTGACGACGGCGGTCGACGTGCTCGTCGGCGAGGGGCTGCTCGTTTCCCGGCCGCGGTCGGGCGTCGTCGTCGCGTCGCTCCCCGCGGCGCCGTCCCCCCGGGGGGCGCCGCCCGCACGGAGCCCGGGGACCGGGAGCACCCGGCACGGCACGGCGGGCCCCCGGCCCGTGAGCGTCGGGACCCCGGACCCGGCGCTGTTCCCCCGGGCGGCCTGGGCGCGCGCGGTCCGCGACGGCGTCCGCGGGCTCGTGGACGCCGACCTCGGCTACCCGGACCCCCAGGGGCTGCCCGCGCTGCGCGAGGCGCTCGCGGAGCACCTGCGCCGCAGCCGTGGCGCGCACGTGACCGCGCACGACGTCGTCGTGGTGAGCGGCGTCGCCCAGGCGCTCGCGCTGCTCGCGCGGCTGCTCGCCGCGGGCCGGGTGGCGCCCGCGCCGGGGTCAGGGCCAGGGGCAGGGGCAGGGACAGAGCCCGTCACGGTCGCCGTCGAGGACCCGTCGTCGCGGGGCGCGCTCGAGCTCCTGCGCGACGCGGGGACCCGGCCCGCGGGCGTGCCCGTCGACGCCGACGGGCTCCGGACCGACCTGCTCCCCGAGGACGCGCGCGCCGCGCTCGTGACGCCCGCGCACCAGTTCCCGCTCGGCGTCGTGCTCGCCCCGGCGCGCCGTCGTGCGCTGCTCGCGTGGGCCGCCGCGGGGGACCGCCTCGTGCTCGAGGACGACTACGACGCCGAGCTGCGCTACGACCGCCGGCCCGTCGCGTCGGTGCAGCCCCTGGACCCCGAGCGGGTCGTGCTCCTCGGGTCCGTCTCCAAGCTCCTGTCGCCCGCGCTGCGGCTCGGCTGGGTCGTCGCGCCGCCGCACGTCGTCGGGCCGCTCGTCGAGGCCAAGCGCCACGCCGACCTCGGCACGTCCGTCCCCGAGCAGGCGGCGCTCGCGGCGCTCCTCGGCTCGGGCGCGTACCAGCGGCACCTGCGCCGGGCCCGGGTCGTCTACCAGCGGCGGCGCCGCGCGCTGCTCGCCGTGCTCGGCGAGGCCCTGCCCGGCGTCACGGTCGGGGGCGTCGCGGCGGGTCTCCACCTCGTCGTCCCGCTCCCCGGCCCGGCGGCCGAGGACGTGGCGGTCGACGGGCTGCGCGCGGCCGGCGTCCCCGTCGAGCCCCTGAGCGGGACGAGCGTCGAGCGCGTCGAGCACGGCGTGGTCGTCGGCACGGCGCGCGTGCGCGAGCCCGACGTCGCGCGGGTCGTCGACGCGCTGCGGGCGGCGGGCGCGGGACGCCCGCCGGCCTGACGAGCGCGCGGCCGGTGCCCTACGGTGTGCGGGTGGGGACGACGCCGACCGAGACCGCCGACCGACGACCCGGACCGCGGCGCCAGGCGCGCGGTGTCGCGCGCCGGGACGCGATCGTCCGCGCCGCCGCGGACCTCATCCTGCAGGACGGCCCCGCGGCGGTAACCCACCGCGCCGTCGCGACGCGCGCCGACGTCCCGCTCGCCGCCACCACCTACTACTTCACCGGCCTCGACGACCTCATGGGCGCGGCCGGCGAGCTCATCGTCACCGGGTGGGCGGAGCACGCGCACGGCGCCGCGGAGCGCGCGGCGCGCGGCGGGGACCGGGCCCGGGAGGACGCGCGCGTCCTCGTCGACGCCGTCCTGCCGCCCGGCGGGGAGAGCGAGCTGCGGGGCTTCTACGAGCACCTCGTCGGCGCGGGCCGCTACCCGGCGCTCGCCCGGGCCTACGGGAAGGGCCGGCAGGGGCTGGACGACGCCGTCGCGCAGCTCCTCGCCGTGCGGGGCCTCGGCCACGTCGCGGCGTCGCTCCTCGTCGCGGTCGTCGACGGCGCCGCCGTGAGCGCGCTGAGCGAGGGCCGTGACGCGCGCGCGCTCGCGGTCCGCCTCGTCGGCGAGCTCGTGGCACCCGGACCGCGCTGAGTCCGCGCCGCCGCCGGGTAGCCTCGCGGCCCATGACCCGACGCCCGTCCACCGCCCGACCCGCCCTGCGCGACCGCCTCGTCCCCGAGACCACCCGGACCCTCGTCTCGACCGTCGTCGCGCTCGTGACCGGTCCGGTCGTCGTGCTCCTCGCGGAGGGCCCGCTCGGCCTCGACGACCGGACCGTCCCCGTGGCGGCGGGCCTCCTCGTGTGGGTCGTGCTCGCCGGGCTCTCCTGCACGCTGACGTGCGTCGCGTTCGCCGGGCGCCGCGGCCCCGAGCTCGAGCGGGCCCTGCTGCGCGCGCACCCCGACGGGCGCGGCCGCGTCCGCACGCTGCTCCTCGGCGGCGGGTCGACGGCGTGGTCCGTCCAGTTCGCGGTCATGGCGCTGCTCGTCGGGTTCGCGCTCGCGCAGGGCGTCGCGTGGGCCGCGGCTCCCGCGCTGACCGTGCTCGGCGTCGCGGTCATCGTCGTGTCGTGGGTCGCGGTGCTCGTGTCCCACTCCGTGCACTACGCTCGCCGCGACCTCGCGGCCGGCGACGGCCTCGGGTTCGCGTTCCCCGGCGAGGGACCGCGCGCCTACGCCGACTACGTGTACCTGGCCGCGGGCGTGAGCACGACCTTCTCGACCGCCGACGTCACGGTGCTCGACTCCGTCACGCGCCGGATGGTCACGACCCACGCCGTCGTCGCGTTCGCGTTCAACGCGGTGATCGTCGCGCTCGTCGTCGTGGTGCTCGTCAACGCGTGAGCGTCGTGCCCGTGCCCGTGCCCGTGCCCGTGCCCGTGCGCCGCGCACGTGCCCGGGCCGCGGGCCGACGACGACGCGTGGCATAGCCTGGGCGCGTGCCCGACTCCCGCGCCGTCGTCTACCGCACCCGACTCACCACCCGGTTCCGCGGGCTTGACGCGCGCGACGGCGTCCTCCTGCGCGGAGACGCCGGCTGGGGCGAGTTCTCGCCCTTCTGGGACTACGACGACGCCGAGTCCGCCTCCTGGCTGCGCGCCGCGCACGAGGCGGCCGACGACGGCTGGCCCGCCCCCGTCCGCGACCGGGTCCCCGTGAACGTGACCGTCCCGGCGGTCGGGCCCGACCGCGCCCGGGAGCTCGTCGCCGCGTCCGGCGGGTGCCGCACCGCCAAGGTCAAGGTCGCGCAGCGTGGGCCCGACGGCACGCTCGAAGCCCTCGACGCCGAGGTCGCGCGCCTCGAGGCCGTGCGCGACGCGCTCGGACCGGGCGGTCGGGTGCGCGTCGACGCGAACGGCGCCTGGGACCCCGAGGAGGCGCTGCGCCGCCTCCCGCACCTCGACCGCGCGGCGGGGGGGCTCGAGTACGTCGAGCAGCCGTGCCCCGACGTGGCCGGTCTCGCGGCCGTGCGGCGCGGCCAGCGCGGCGACACCGCCGTGCCCGTCGCCGCCGACGAGTCGATCCGGCGCGCCGAGGACCCGCTCGCCGTCGTGCGCGCGGACGCGGCCGACGTCGTGGTGCTCAAGGTGCAGCCGCTCGGCGGCGTGCGCGCGTGCCTCGACCTCGCCGAGCAGGTGCGGCTGCCCGTCGTCGTGTCGTCGGCGCTCGAGTCGTCGGTCGGCATCGCCGCGGGCGTCGCGCTCGCCGCCGCGCTCCCCGCGCTGCCGTACGCGTGCGGCCTCGCGACCGTGAACCTGTTCGCCGCCGACGTCGTGCCCGCGCCGCTCGTGCCCGCCGACGGGGCCCTGCTCGTGACGCGTCCCGCACCGAGCGCGGAGGCGCTCGCCGCGACCGCGCCCGACCCGGAGACCGACCGACGGTGGCGCGCGCGGCTTGAGCGCGTCGCCGGCCTCGTGGCCACCGGGGGTGCGCGATGAGCGCCGCCCTCGACCCGCTGCTCGACGGCCTGGACGCGCAGCCGCCCGCGGTGCGCAGCGCGTTCGCGCTCGTGCACCGCCTCGCGCTCGAGGGCGTCGCGGACGTCGTGCTCGCCCCCGGCTCGCGCAGCGCGCCGCTCGCGTACGCGCTCGCGGCGGCGGCCGACCTCGGCCACCTCACGCTGCACGTGCGCGTCGACGAGCGCGCGGCCGGGTTCCTCGCCGTCGGGCTCTCGCGCGGCGCGGGCCCGCTCGTGCGCGGCGGCGTCGCGCTGCCCCGGGCCGTCGCGGTCGTCACGACGTCGGGGACGGCCGTCGCGAACCTGCACCCCGCGGTCCTCGAGGCGCACCACACGGGCGTCCCGCTCGTGCTCCTCACCGCCGACCGGCCGCACGAGCTGCGCGGCACGGGCGCGAACCAGACGACCCACCAGGCCGGGATCTTCGGCCCCGCGACGCGGTTCGCGGCGGACGTCCCGGCACCCGACGGACGCCCGGGCGAGGTCCGTGACCTCCTCGCCGTCGCGGCGCGCGCGCTCGCCGAGGCCGTGGGCGCGCGCTCGGGGCACCCCGGCCCGGTGCACCTCGACCTCGCGTACCGCGAGCCGCTCGTGCCCGTCGGCCTGCCCGACACTCCTCCCGACGTCGCGCTCGGTGGGCCCACCGCGCCCACCGCGCCCGACCCGGACCTTCCCGGTGTCCGCTCGGTCGTCGTCGTGCCGGCCGCCCCCGCGGCCGTGCCGACAGGCGTCGCGCCGGGCGACGTCACGGAGCCGCTCGGAACCCCCGTCGGCCCCATCGAGATGCCGGTCCCCGGCGAGCGGACGGTCGTCGTCGCGGGCGACGGCGCGGGCCCCGTCGCGCGCGATCTCGCCGAGGCGCGCGGCTGGCCGCTGCTCGCCGAGCCGTCGTCCGGGGCGGCGGGCGGCCGGCACCTCGTCGTCGGGCACCCGCTCGTGCTCGGGGTCGACGCGCTCGTGGACGACGTGGAGCACGTCGTCGTGCTGGGGCGGCCGACGCTCTCGCGGCCGGTGCAGCGGCTGCTCGGGCGCGGGGACGTCGCGGTGACCGTCGTGGCACCGGGCTCGCGCCCCTGGCCCGACGCCGCGCGCAACGCCTCGACGGTGCTCCCCGTGGTGCCCGCGGGGTGGCTCGAGCCCGCGCCCGCCACGGGCTGGGCCGAGCGCTGGGGAACGGCGTCGGCCGCGGCGGCGGCCGTCATCAAGGCGGCGACCGACGGGGCCCGGACGGACGGCCCGAGCGTCGCGCGCGCGGTCGCCGCGGCGGGTGCCCCGGACGACCTGCTCGTGGTCGGCTCGTCGAGCCCGGTGCGCGACCTGGGCCTCGTGCTCGGCCTCGACGGGCACGGCCCGCGCGTGCTCGCCAACCGCGGCCTCGCGGGCATCGACGGCACCGTGTCGACGGCGCTCGGCGCGGCCCTCGCGACGGGTCGTGGCCACCGGCGCACCCGCGCGCTGCTCGGCGACCTCACCTTCCTCCACGACGTCGGCGGGCTGCTGCGCGGACCCGACGAGCCGCACGCGGACCTCCAGCTCGTCGTCGTGAACGACGACGGCGGCGCGATCTTCGCGGGGCTCGAGCCCGGGGCGCTGGGGGAGTCGTCCGAGGGCGCGCACCGCACGTTCGAGCGCGTCTTCGCGACGCCGCACGGCGCGCACCTCGCGCCGCTGTGCGCCGGGTACGGGGTGGACCACCAGCTCGTCCAGGACGTCCCCTCGTTGCGGCACGCGCTCGCGGCGCCGAGCCACGGCGTGCAGGTCCTCGAGGTGCGTATCGGGCGCGCGGACCGCCGTCGCGAGGGCCTGGTCCTGGCGGACGACGTCCGGGCGGCGGTGCGCGCGGGGCTGTCCTCGGGCGGCTAGGGGCGCGGAAAAACTCGCAGCGGACTCCCAGGTTCGTTCAAGCGTCGTTCAAGCGCGGCGGTGTGAAGTAGTGGGCAGAAGAAGGAGGCCCACCATGACGAACACCCCGGGCACCGAGCCCACCCCCGTCCCGACGCCCGACGCCACGCAGCCGCTGCCGGCCGCGACCGCGGGCGAGCAGGCACCGGCCCAGCCGTCGGCGCACCCGACCGGCCACCCGACGCAGCCGCTCCCGCCGCACCCCGTGCAGCACCTCACGACGCCGCAGCCCGCCCCGACGGGCCACGCCACCGCACCCGCGGGGCACACGCCCGCCACGCCGCCGGCGAACCCGTACGCGCGACCCGCGCAGGGCGCGCCCGGCGCGCACACGCCGTCCGGCAGCTTCGGCCCGCCGCCCGCACCGCCGGCCCCGGCCACCGCCGGGGAGAGCGGCGCCCCGCAGCGCCGCCGCACCTGGGTGCCGGTCGTCAGCGCCGCGGCCGCCGCGGCGCTCCTCGCGAGCGTCGGCACCGCCGGCCTCACCGGCGCGTTCGGCGCCGACCAGGACTCCGCGTCGCTCGCCGACGTCGGCCAGCAGCACGAGACGTCGGCCGCGCCCGTCGCCGACTCGTCGTCGCAGAACCCCGACTGGGAGGCCGTGACCAAGGCCGTCGCGCCGTCGGTCGTGGCGATCCAGGTCCAGACCCCGCAGGGCGGGGCCGAGGGCTCCGGCGTCATCATCGACGACAAGGGCCACGTGGTGACGAACAACCACGTGGTGTCCGGCGCCGAGAACGACACGGTCCAGGTCACGCTCAGCGACGGCCGCCTGTTCGACGCGAAGATCGTCGGGCTCGACCCGGCGACGGACCTCGCCGTCGTGCAGCTCGTCGACGCCCCCGACGACCTCCAGCCCGCGACGCTCGGCGACTCCGACGACGTGACCGTCGGCGAGTCGGTCCTCGCGGTCGGCAACCCGCTCGGCCTCGCGAACACGGCCACGACCGGCATCGTGTCGGCCGTCGACCGCCCGGTGTCCGCGTCCGGCGAGGGCGGCGGCACGTCCGTCGTCACGAACGCGATCCAGATCGACGCCGCGATCAACCCGGGCAACTCCGGCGGCCCGCTGTTCGACGCGCAGGGCCGTGTCATCGGCATCACGTCGTCGATCGCGACGCTGTCGAGCGGCGGTGGCCAGTCCGGCTCGATCGGCCTCGGGTTCGCCATCCCGGTGAACCTCGCCAAGACGATCGGTCAGCAGCTCGTCGACAACGGGACCGCGGAGCACGCGTTCCTCGGCGTGACGCTCGCCGACGCGACCGCGACGGCCGACGGCGTGACGCGCCGCGGCGCCGAGGTCCAGGAGGTCACCGACGGCTCGCCGGCCGCCGACGCGGGCATCCGCTCGGGCGACGTCATCGTCGCCATCGACGGCCACCCGGTCGGCGGGGCGGAGTCGCTCACGGCGTTCGTGCGCGAGCGGGCCGCGGGCGCCGAGTCGAAGCTCACCGTCGTCCGCGACGGCAAGACGCTCGAGCTCGACGTCACCCTCGCGACGCGCCCGGCGGACGACGAGACCACCGGCCAGGGGTCGCAGGGCGGCCAGGGGCAGACGCCGGGCCAGGACGGCCAGGGGCAGCTCCCCGGCCAGGGTGACCAGGGCGGCCAGCAGGGCGACCAGGGTCAGCAGGGCGACCCGACCGACCCGGGCAACGTCCCGAACCCGTTCGACTGGTTCTTCGGCGGCCAGGGCTGACCCGGCGCCGCACCCCGTCCCGCCACCACCTCTGACCGTGGCGGGACGGTGGGCCGTCGGGGGACGTCCCCGCCCCGACGGCCCACCGCAACGAGCGGCCGGCACGGATCTCCGTGCCGGCCGCTCGTCGTCGTCCGGGGGGTCTCGCGGCGCGGGTCTGCGGTGCGTCAGGCGCCGAGCGCGTAGCGCATCGGCTCGAGCTTCGCCTCGGACTCGGCGACCTCGGCCGCCGGGTCGGACGCCGCGACGATGCCGCACCCGGCGAAGAGCCGCACGGAGCGCGGGTCGGTGCCCGACAGCTCGGCCGAGCGCAGCGCGATGCCCCACTCGCCGTCGCCGTCGGCGCCCAGCCACCCGACCGGGCCGGCGTACCGTCCGCGGTCCATGCCCTCGATCTCGCGGATGAGGTCGCGCGCGACGACCGTCGGCGTGCCGCACACCGCCGCGGAGGGGTGCAGCGCCGCCGCGAGCGCCAGGCTCGTCGGCCCGGCCGCGGCGCCGCCCGACGTCCCGGGCGCGCTCGCGCCGCGCGCGAGGACGGCCGTCACGTCGGACGCGAGGTGCATGACGTTCGGCAGGTGCAGCACGAACGGGGAGTCGGGGACGTTCATCGACGAGCAGAACGGGGCGAGCGCCTGCGCCACGGACCGGACGGCGTACTCGTGCTCCTCCAGGTCCTTCGACGACCGGGCGAGCTGCGCGGCCCGCAGGAGCGCCTCGTCGTCGGACAGGCCGCCGCGCCGGATCGTGCCGGCGAGCACGCGGGACGTCACGAGGCCCTTCTCGCTGCGGACGAGCAGCTCGGGGGTCGCGCCGACGAGCCCGTCGACCGAGAACGTCCAGCACGCCTCGTAGGCGGAGGCGAGGCGCGCGAGCAGCCAGCGCGGGTCCACGGGCTCGCTCGTGTGGGCGACGACGTCGCGCGCGAGCACCACCTTCTCCAGCGCGCCCGAGCGGATGCGCTCGACGCCCTCCGCGACGACGGCGGCCCAGTCGTCGGCGCCGAGCGCGCCGTCGTGCCAGGCCACCTCGCCCGGCGCGCGCACGGGCTCGCGCGGCGTGCGGCGCAGGGCGTCCGTGGGGGAGGAGGACAGGGAGCCGGCGGTGTCGACCGTCGTGAGCCACGCGTGGCCGTCACGTCGCCCGACGACGACGCGCGGCACGACGAGGACCCCGCCGGCCCGCACCGGGTCGTGCGCGTCGTCGCCCGGCGCGGAGTCGTCGAACGCGAACGAGCCGAACGCGACGGGGCCCGTGCCGGGCAGGCCCACCTCGTCGCGCACGACCGCGCGCGCGAGCGTCTCGTGCCACGCGGCCTCGGCGTCGGCGAACCGGCCGGGGCCCCACGTCTCGAGCCGCAGAGCCTCGCCCCAGCCGACGATCCCGTCGCCGCGGCGCACCCACGCGAGGGGCCGCGTGTCCGGCAGGAGGTCGACGAGGGCGTCGAGACCGCCGGGCAGGTCGGGGATCCGGGTGGTCCTCACGACCAGCGGGTGGGGCTGTGCGGCCGTGGCCGACGGTTCTGCGCTCATCGCCTCCCAGCGTAAGCCGCGGCGGTGCGACCGCGGGCGCGGGGACGTGGAAGCATGGGCGCCATGCCCCGTGCCAACCTGGACAAGAAGCCCTCCGAGGTCGCGTCGATGTTCGACGGGATCGCCTCCCGGTACGACCTGACCAACGACATCCTGTCGCTCGGGCAGGACCGCGCGTGGCGCCGGGCGACGGTCCGCGCGGTCGGTGCGCTGCCGGGCGAGAAGGTCCTGGACCTGGCGGCCGGAACGGGCACGTCCTCGGAGCCGTTCGCCGACGACGGCGTGCGCGTCGTCCCGTGCGACTTCTCCATCGGCATGCTCCAGGTCGGCAAGGAGCGCCGCCCGGACCTCCCGTTCGTCGCCGGGGACGCGACGCGGCTCCCGTTCGCGGACGGCACGTTCGACGCGGTGACCATCTCGTTCGGGCTGCGCAACGTCGTCGACACCGAGGGGGCGCTGCGCGAGATGCTGCGCGTCGTGCGGCCGGGCGGGCGCGTGGTGATCTGCGAGTTCTCGACCCCCACGTGGGCGCCGTTCCGCGTCCTGTACCAGGAGTACCTGGTCCAGGCGCTGCCGCGCATCGCCTCGGCGGTGACGCGCGAGGGCGGGTCGTACGAGTACCTCGCCGAGTCGATCGCCGCGTGGCCGGACCAGCAGGGCCTGGGTCGTCTCCTGCTGCGCGCGGGCTGGGAGAAGGTCGCCTACCGCAACCTCTCCGGCGGGATCGTCGCGCTGCACCGGGGCGTGCGCCCGGCCTGACGCCACACCAGGACGAGGCCCCCGCGCGTGCTGCGCGGGGCCTCGTCGTCGACCCCGGCGGCGTGCTGCTGCGTCGGCGCGCGTGCGCGTCCCTGACCTGGGGCGACGGTGCTCCGGGGCGGGCGCGGACGCGCGGGAGGCTAGGCCATCGCGGCGCCGGCCCCCTTGCCCGCGAGTCCTCGTCCCCAGGGCCGGTCGTCGCCGGGTGCCAGGACCTTCGTCACAGGATCTCCCAGGGAAGGGTCGCCTTGCTACACATCTCCCGTCCGGAGTGACTAGAGTGGCGGTGTCCATTGTGACCGACTTCACAAGGACTGTGGGTGCATCGTGTCCCGAGCCGGGTCACGGTGGAGCACCGCACGAGGACCGAGACGACGGGACGGCGAGGTGAGCACGGTGGGCGCGAGGCTCGACGACGCCGACGTGATCGTCGTGGGCGCCGGCCCGGCCGGCTCCGCGGCCGCCCACTACTGCGCCGCCGCGGGCCTGAGCGTCCTCCTCCTCGAGAAGTCGGCGTTCCCGCGCGACAAGATCTGCGGCGACGGCCTGACGCCGCGCGCGGTCGCCGAGCTCGTGCGCATGGGCGTCCCCACGCGCGCCGAGGACGGCTGGATCCGCAACCGCGGGCTGCGCGTCGTCGCGAGCGGCCGCTCGTGGGAGCTCGCGTGGCCGGACCTCGCGTCCTACCCCAGCTACGGCATGGCCCGCGCGCGCCACTCGTTCGACCGCACGCTCGCCGAGCACGCGCAGCGCACCGGCGCCAAGCTGCTCGAGCGCACCGCCGTCACCGGCCCCGTCCTCGACGAGCGCACGGGCCGCGTCGTCGGCGTCACGGCGCGCCCCGTCGACGAGAAGGGCCGGCGCGCCGGGGACGAGGTCACCTACCGGGCGCCCGTCGTCATCGCGGCCGACGGCGTCTCGTCCCGCTTCGCGCTCGCCCTCGGCCTCGCGCGGCGCGAGGACCGCCCGATCGGCGTCGCCGTCCGGACCTACTTCCGCACGCCCCGCCACGACGACCCGTGGATGGAGTCCCACCTCGAGCTGTGGGACGGCACGCCGCGCGAGTCGAACCTCCTGCCGGGGTACGGCTGGATCTTCTCGCTCGGCGACGGCACGGCGAACGTCGGCCTCGGCTCGGTGAGCTCGACGCCCGCGCGGCAGTCCGCGGCGAACGTCGACTACAAGGACCTGTTCGCCACCTGGATGCGCAACGCGCCCGCCGAGTGGGAGTTCACGGAGGAGAACCGGCTCGCCCCGGTGCGCGGCGCGGCGCTGCCCATGGGCTTCAACCGCACGCCGCTGTACACGCGCGGCGTGCTGCTCGTCGGGGACTCGGGCGGCATGGTCAGCCCCTTCAACGGCGAGGGCATCGCCTACGCGATGCAGGCCGGGCGGGCGGCGGCCGACGTCGTCGCCCAGTCCCGCGCGCGGCTCACCGACGGCGGTCGCGAGCGCGCGCTGCAGACGTACCCGCGCCTCATGCGGCGCGAGCTCGGCGGCTACTACACGCTCGGCCGGTACTTCGTGAAGCTCATCGAGCACCCCGAGATCATGCGGATCTGCACGCGCTACGGGCTCCCGCGCCCGGTCGTCATGCGGTTCGTGCTCAAGCTCCTGTCGGACTGCTACGAGCCCCGCGGCGGTGACTGGGTCGATCGCGTCATCGCCGGGCTGACCAGGGTGGTGCCATCGTCATGAGCCCACGAGGTGGGCCGGCACCCGCGCACCGCGCAGCGCCGGCACTCGCACCACCTGACAGCGGACCCGGACGACGTCGTCCGGGGAGACCCGTCCCGAGCCCCCACTCGAGGAGTCGACGATGACCAACCCGTACGTCCCGCTGCTCGTCCTCATGGGCGTGGCCGCCGTGCTGGCGCTCGGCGGCGTCGCCGCGAGCGCGGTCATCGGCCCCAAGCGGTACAACCGCGCCAAGCTCGACGCCTACGAGTGCGGCATCGAGCCCACGCCCCACGCCGTCGGCGGCGGGCGCTTCCCGATCAAGTACTACCTCGTCGCGATGACGTTCATCGTCTTCGACATCGAGGTCGTCTTCCTCTACCCGTGGGCCGTCGACTTCGCGACGCTCGCGACGTTCGGGCTGGTGGCGATGCTCGCGTTCCTCGCGCTCATCACCGTCCCGTTCGTCTACGAGTGGCGCCGCGGCGGCCTCGAGTGGGACTGACGGTGGCACCCAGCGGGGGCCCCGGCGGGCACCGGCGAGAGAACTAGGAGAGACACCATGGGGATCGAGGAAGCTCCCTCGGGCTTCTTGCTCACCACGATCGAGGACCTCGCGGGGTACCTGCGCAAGGCGTCGCTGTGGCCCGTGACCTTCGGCCTCGCGTGCTGCGCCATCGAGATGATGGCGGCGGGCGCGTCGCGGTTCGACCTGTCGCGCTTCGGCATGGAGGTCTTCCGCGCGTCGCCGCGCCAGGCGGACCTCATGATCGTGGCCGGGCGCGTGAGCCAGAAGATGGCGCCGGTCGTGCGGCAGGTCTACGACCAGATGAGCGAGCCCAAGTGGGTCCTGTCCATGGGCGTGTGCGCGTCGAGCGGCGGCATGTTCAACAACTACGCGATCGTCCAGGGCGTCGACCACGTCGTCCCGGTGGACATCTACCTGCCCGGCTGCCCGCCGCGGCCGGAGATGCTCATCAACGCGATCCTCGCGCTGCACGACCAGATCCAGCACGAGCCGCTCGGCGTGAACCGCAAGGAGGCGGCGCGCGCCGCCGAGGCGGCGGCGCTCGAGGCGACGCCCACGTTCCAGATGAAGGGGCTGCTGCGGTGACGGACGAGAAGAGCGGCGCCGGCACGCCGGTGCCGCAGCCGGAGGAGGTGAACGGCCCCCGGTCGGCCGACCTCGTGACCGGTGCCGGGTCGCCCCGCACGCTCGAGGTCGTCGAGGTCCGCGAGGGCATGTTCGGCGTCCACGGCTCGGGCGACACGTCCGGCTACGGCGGCCTGGTGCAGCCCGTCGCGATGCCGGGCGCGAGCGCCCGTCCGTACGGCGGCTGGTTCGACGAGGTCGTGGACGTCCTCGCGGAGGTGCTCGAGACGTCCGGCGTCCGGTTCGACGCGGCGGTCGAGCGCGTCGTCGTCGACCCGCCCGGCGCGCACGCCGAGCTCACGCTGCACGTGCACCGCGACCACCTCGTCGAGGTGTGCCGGGCGCTGCGCGACGACCAGGACCTGCGCTTCGAGCTGAGCCTGGGCGTGAGCGGCGTGCACTTCCCGCACGACGTCGGCCGCGAGCTGCACGCCGTCTACCACCTGACCTCGATCACCCACGGCCGGCGGCTGCGGCTCGAGGTGTCGGTGCCCGACGCGGACCCGCACGTGCCGACCACGACGTCCGTCTACCCGACGAACGACTGGCACGAGCGCGAGACGTGGGACTTCTTCGGCATCGTCTTCGACGGCCACCCGTCGCTCGCGCGCATCGAGATGCCCGACGACTGGCCGGGCCACCCGCAGCGCAAGGACTACCCGCTCGGCGGGATCCCCGTCGAGTACAAGGGCGCGACCGTGCCCCCGCCCGACACGAGGAGGTCGTACTCGTGAGCACGCACACCACCGGTGCCCCCGGCGGCGCCCCGCACGCCACCCGTCCGCCCGTCGGCGACTTCGACCCCGGCGTCCCGAGCTTCGAGGCGTCCGGCGGCGACTGGGCCGAGATCGCGGAGAGCGCCGTCGCGGCCGCCGCGCTCGGCGAGGAGCGCATCGTCGTCAACATGGGGCCGCAGCACCCGTCGACGCACGGCGTGCTGCGTCTCATGCTCGAGATCGACGGCGAGACGGTCACCGAGGCGCGCTGCGGCATCGGCTACCTGCACACGGGCATCGAGAAGAACATGGAGTTCCGGACGTGGACGCAGGGCGTCACGTTCTGCACCCGCATGGACTACCTCGCGCCGCTGTTCCAGGAGACGGCGTACTGCCTCGCGGTCGAGAAGCTCCTCGGCATCACGGACGACGTGCCCGAACGGGCGAGCGTCATCCGCGTGCTGATGATGGAGCTCAACCGCATCGCGTCCCACCTCGTGTGCCTCGGCACGGGCGGCAACGAGATGGGCGCGACGACCGTCATGACCATCGCGTTCACCGCGCGCGAGGAGATCCTGCGGATCTTCGAGGCGGTCACGGGGCTGCGCATGAACCACGCGTACGTCCGCCCGGGCGGCGTCGCGCAGGACGTGCCGCCGGACCTCGTCGAGCAGGTGCGCCGGGCGGACCCGCTCGTGCGCCGCTACCTCGGCCAGCTCGGCGACCTCATGCTCGCCAACCCCATCTTCAAGGGGCGCCTCGTCGGGGTCGGGCACCTCAACCTCGCGGGCTGCATGGCGCTCGGCGTCACCGGCCCGGTGCTGCGCTCGACGGGCCACCCGTACGACGTGCGCAAGGCCGACCCGTACTGCGGCTACGAGACGTACGACTTCGACGTCCCGACCGCGACGGGCGCCGACTGCTACGACCGCGTCGTACTGCGGCTCGAGGAGTGCTACCAGTCGCTGCACATCGTCGCGCAGTGCCTGGACCGCCTCGAGGCGACGGCGGGGCAGCCCGTCATGGTCGGCGACCGCAAGATCGCGTGGCCCGCGCAGCTCGCGATCGGGAGCGACGGCCAGGGCAACTCGCTCGAGCACATCAAGGAGATCATGGGCTCCTCGATGGAGGCCCTGATCCACCACTTCAAGCTCGTCACCGAGGGCTTCCGGGTCCCCGTGGGGCAGGCGTGGCAGACCGTGGAGCACCCGCGCGGCGAGCTCGGGGTGCATCTCGTGTCCGACGGCGGCACCCGCCCCTACCGGGCGCACTTCCGCGACCCGTCGTTCAACAACCTCCAGGCCGTGGCGGCGATGTGCGAGGGCGGCCAGGTGGCCGACGTCGTGGTCGCGGTCGCGTCCCTGGACCCCGTGCTGGGAGGGGTGGACCGATGACCATCGACGCCGGACCTGCGACGGACGGGACGCCCGCCGGGCGCTCCCGCCCCGGGTACGACGCGGAGACGACGGCGCGGCTCGCCGCCGACGCCGCGCAGATCGTCGCGCGCTACCCCGAGTCCCGCTCCGCGCTGCTGCCGATGCTGCACCTCGTGCAGTCCGAGGACGGCTACGTGTCGCGCGACGGCATCCTGTTCTGCGCGGAGCAGCTCGGGCTCACCGCGGCGGAGGTCTCCGCCGTCGCGACGTTCTACACGCAGTACAAGCGCCACCCCAACGGCACCTACACCGTGGGCGTCTGCACGAACACGCTCTGCGCGATCATGGGCGGCGACGCGATCTTCGACGAGCTGTCGGACCACCTCGGCGTCGGGCACGACGAGACCACCGAGGACGGCGCGATCACGCTCGAGCGCGTGGAGTGCAACGCGGCCTGCGACTACGCGCCCGTGATGATGGTCAACTGGGAGTTCTTCGACAACCAGACCCCCGGCAGCGCGACGGACGTCGTGGACCGGCTCCGGGCCGGCGAGCCCGTCGCCCCGACGCGCGGCGCGGCAAGCGTGTGCACGTTCAAGCAGATGAGCCGCGTGCTCGCCGGCTTCCCCGACGGCCGCGCCGACGAGGGCGTCGGCGCGGGCGAGCCCACCCTCGCCGGCCTGCGGCTCGCGCGCGAGCACGGCTGGACCGCCCCGGCCGACGAGACGGACGCCGAGGCGGCCCCCGACGGCGGCGCTCCCGCCGGCGGTGCGCCCGACGCCGGCGAGGCGCAGTCGAGCGCCGAGCGGAAGCCGACGACCGACGCCGACGTCGACCCCGGCGGCAAGGCCGAGTCGCCCGGCACGAAGCCCGACCCGTCGAAGGGAGCGGACGCATGAGCGAGCAGCAGAGCACCGAGACCCGCCCGGCGCCGGACCCGCTGACCCCGGTCCTGTCGGACACGTGGGACGCGGACCGGTCCTGGACGCTCGCGTCCTACCTGGACCGCGGCGGCTACGCGGGCCTGCGCGCCGCGCTCGGGCAGGACCCGGGCGACGTCGTCGCGACGGTCAAGGCGTCCGGCCTGCGCGGCCGTGGCGGCGCCGGGTTCCCCACGGGCATGAAGTGGGGCTTCCTGCCCGCGCCCGACGGCGGCCCGCGCTACCTCGTCGTCAACGCGGACGAGTCCGAGCCGGGCACGTGCAAGGACATCCCGCTCATGCTCGCGAGCCCGCAGGCGCTCGTCGAGGGCGTCGCGATCACGTCGTACGCGATCGGGTGCCGGCACGCCTTCATCTACGTGCGCGGCGAGGTGCTGCACGTGTACCGCCGCCTGCTGCGCGCGGTCGAGGAGGCGTACGAGGCGGGCTACCTCGGCAAGGACGTGCTCGGGTCGGGCTTCGACCTCGACGTCACCGTCCACGCCGGGGCCGGCGCGTACATCTGCGGCGAGGAGACGGCGCTGCTCGACTCGCTCGAGGGCCGCCGCGGGCAGCCGCGGCTCAAGCCGCCGTTCCCCGCGGTCGCGGGCCTGTACGCGCGCCCGACGGTCGTCAACAACGTCGAGTCGATCGCGAGCGTGCCGTCGATCGTCGCGCGCGGCGCGGACTGGTTCACCTCGATGGGCACGGAGCGCTCGGCCGGCGTCGGCCTGTTCTCGCTCTCCGGGCACGTGACGCGGCCGGGGCAGTACGAGGCCCCGCTCGGCACGACGCTGCGCGAGCTGCTCGGCCTCGCGGGCGGGATGCGCGGGGGCAAGGCGCTGAAGTTCTGGACGCCGGGCGGCTCGTCGACGCCGCTGTTCACCGACGCGCACCTCGACACCCCGCTCGACTACGAGTCGGTCGCCGCGGCGGGCTCGATGCTCGGCACGCGCGCGCTCCAGCTCTTCGACGAGACGACGTGCGTCGTGCGGGCCGTGAGCCGGTGGACCGACTTCTACGCGCACGAGTCGTGCGGCAAGTGCACGCCGTGCCGCGAGGGCACGTACTGGATGAAGCAGGTGCTGGCGCGCATCGAGGCGGGCCAGGGCACGGAGGCCGACCTCGACCTGCTCCTCGACACGTGCGACAACATCCTGGGCCGCGCGTTCTGCGCGCTCGGCGACGGCGCCACGTCGCCCGTCACGAGCAGCATCGCGCTGTTCCGCGACGAGTACGAGGCGCACATCACGGAGCACCGCTGCCCGTTCGACCCGGCGGCCTCGGCGCTCTTCGACTACACGCCCCGCCCGGCCCGCGTCCTGACGGCAGGAGTGCACTGATGACGACCACGACCCCCGCCCCGGGCACCGGCTCCTCGGCCGTCGCGCCCTCGGGCGGCGCGGCCAAGCCCCCGGCCCCCGCGGACCAGGTGACGTTCACGATCGACGACATCGAGATGTCGGTGCCCAAGGGCACGCTCGTGATCCGCGCGGCCGAGCAGATCGGGATCCAGATCCCGCGGTTCTGCGACCACCCGCTGCTCGAGCCCGCCGGGGCGTGCCGCCAGTGCCTCGTCGAGGTCGCGGCGCCCGACCGCGAGGGCAACGTGCGGCCCATGCCGAAGCCGCAGGCGTCGTGCACGCTCGAGGCGACGCCGGGCATGGTGGTGAAGACCCAGCGCACGAGCCCGGTCGCCGACAAGGCGCAGCACGGGATCATGGAGCTGCTGCTCATCAACCACCCGCTCGACTGCCCGGTGTGCGACAAGGGCGGCGAGTGCCCCCTGCAGAACCAGGCGATGAGCAACGGGCGCGCGACCAGCCGGTTCGTCGACGTCAAGCGCACGTTCCCCAAGCCGATCGCCGTCTCGACGACGATCCTGCTCGACCGCGAGCGCTGCGTCCTGTGCCAGCGGTGCACGCGCTTCTCCCAGGAGATCGCGGGCGACGCGTTCATCGACCTGCAGAAGCGTGGCGCCGCGCAGCAGATCGGGCGCTTCGACGAGGCCGTGCTCGACTTCGCGCCGCCCGCGGGCCAGGCGCCCGGCGACCGCCCGGTGGGCCTGGCCCTGGAGGACGAGTCGGGCCTCCCGTTCGCGTCGTACTTCTCCGGCAACACCGTGCAGATCTGCCCGGTCGGCGCGCTCACGGGGGCGGCGTACCGCTTCCGGTCGCGCCCGTTCGACCTGGTCTCGACGCCGTCGGTCGCCGAGCACGACTCGTCCGGGTCGGCGATCCGCGTCGACCACCGCCGGGGCGTCGTGCTGCGCCGCCTCGCGGGCCAGGACCCGCTGGTCAACGAGGAGTGGATCACCGACCGGGACCGCTTCGCCTTCACGTGGCAGTCCGCGCCGGACCGCCTCACGCACCCGCTCGTGCGCGACCGCGAGGTCGCGCCCGACGGGACCGTCACGCGCGGCGAGCTGCGCCCGGCCTCGTGGGCCGAGGCGCTCGAGGTCGCGGCCGACGCCCTGACCCGGGCCCGCGACGCGGGCGGGGTCGGCGTCCTGCCGGGCGGGCGGCTCACGGTCGAGGACGCGTACGCGTACGCCAAGCTCGCGCGCACGTGGCTGCGCACGAACGACGTCGACCACCGGGCCCGCGCGCACAGCGCGGAGGAGGCGGACTTCCTCGCGCACGCCGTGGCCGGCACGGGTCTCGGCGTGACCTTCCCCGACCTCGAGAAGGCCCCCGCGGTCCTGCTCGTCGGCCTCGAGGCCGAGGAGGAGGCGGGCGTCGCGTTCCTGCGCCTGCGCAAGGGCGCGCTGCGGCACCGGGTCCGCGTGTTCTCCGTGGCGCCGTTCGCGTCGCGCGGCGTGCAGCGCATGCACGGCACGCTGCTCCCCGCCGCCCCGGGCACCGAGGCCGAGTGGCTCGACGGCATCGCCGCGGGCGACCGGGTCCGCACGCTCGACGAGGCGAGCGGCACCGACGACGTCCTCGCCGACGCGAGCGACGCGCTCCGCCAGCCGGGGGCGGTCGTCCTCGTGGGCGAGCGGCTCGCCGCGACGCCCGGCGGGTACAGCGCGCTGCTGCGTGCGGTCGCCGCGACGGGCGCACGCCTCGCCTGGGTCCCGCGCCGAGCGGGCGAGCGCGGCGGCGTCGAGGCGGGCACGCTGCCCAACCTCCTGCCGGGCGGACGCCCGGTCGCCGACGCCGCGGCCCGCGTGGACGTCGCGACCGTGTGGGGCGCGGCGACGACCGAGGACCACCCCGCGGGGCTGCCCACGGCCCCGGGCCGCGACCTGGGGGAGATGCTCGACGCGCTCTCGGTCGGCCAGCTCGCGGGCGTGCTCGTGGGCGGGCTCGAGCTCGACGACCTGCCCGACCCGGCGCACGCGCGCCGCGCGCTCGAGGCGGCGGACGTCGTCGTCTCGCTCGAGGTGCGACGCTCGGCGGTGACGGAGTACGCCGACGTCGTGCTCCCGGTCGCGCCGCCCGTGGAGCGGGCCGGGGCGTTCGTCAGCTGGGAGGGGCGCGTGCGCCCGTTCCCGGCCGCGCTCGCCTCGACCGCGATGCCCGACCACCGCGTGCTCGACGCGCTCGCGGACGCCGCCGGCGCCCCGCTCGGCCTGCCGACGCTCGAGGCCGTGCGCGCCGAGCTCGAGCAGCTCGTGGGCGACGGCGCGTGGGACGGCGCGCGCGCCGCGGCGCCCACGGTCGACGCGACCGAGCCGCCCGCCGTCGCGCCGGGGACCGCGGTCCTCGCGAGCTGGCGCCTCCTGCTCGACGACGCGCGCGGCCAGGACGGCGAGCGGTACCTCGCCGGCACGGCCAAGCGTCCCGTGGCCCGCCTGTCGGCGGCCACGGCCGCCGCGGTCGACGTGTTCGACGGCGAGCTCGTGCGCGTCGTCACCGACCGGGGCGCGGTCACGCTCCCCGTGGTGGTGACCGACATGGTCGACCACGTGGTGTGGCTGCCGCTGCGCTCGCCGGGGTCGTCCGTGCACGCCACGCTCGGCGCGGTGCCGGGCGACCTCGTCCGGCTCGAGCCGGGGACCACCGACGGAGGGGAGGGCGCATGAGCGGCCTGCACGCGCTCCACGCGCTGGCCACCGAGACGCCGGCGGTGCCCGGCATCACGGCGAACTTCTCGCAGGACAACGGCTGGACGTACCTCGTCAAGGCCGTCCTCATCCTCGTCTTCCTGCTGACGAGCGTGCTCTTCGCGATCTGGTTCGAGCGCAAGGTCGTCGCCCGCATGCAGGTGCGGCCCGGCCCGAACTGGCACGGCCCGTTCGGCCTGCTGCAGTCGCTCGCCGACGCGATGAAGCTCCTGCTCAAGGAGGACATCACCGTCAAGGCGGCCGACAAGTTCGTCTACCTGCTCGCGCCGATGATCTCCGTGTTCTGCGCGCTCCTCGTGTTCGCGGTCATCCCGTTCGGGCCCGAGGTGCAGATCCCGTTCACGGACTACGTGACGCCCGCCCAGCTCACCGACTTCCCGGTCGCGACGCTCTACATCCTCGCGTGCGCGTCGCTCGGCGTGTACGGGATCGTGCTCGGCGGCTGGTCGTCCGGCTCGACGTACCCGCTGCTCGGGTCTGTCCGCTCGACGGCCCAGGTCATCAGCTACGAGCTCGCGATGGGCCTCTCGCTCGTCTCCGTCTTCCTCATGGCGGGGTCGATGTCGACCTCGCGCATCGTCGACTCGCAGACGCAGCTGTGGTGGTTCCTCCCGCTCCTGCCGGCGTTCGTCATCTACGTCATCTCCATGGTCGGCGAGACGAACCGCCTGCCGTTCGACCTCCCCGAGGCCGAGGGCGAGCTCGTGTCCGGGTACATGACCGAGTACTCGTCGATGAAGTTCGCGTGGTTCTTCCTCGCGGAGTACATCAACATGCTCAACGTCTCCGCGGTCGCGACGACGCTGTTCCTCGGCGGGTGGCGGGCCCCGTGGCCGCTCTCGGCGATCAACGACGGGATGTTCAACGAGGGCTGGTGGCCCATCCTCTGGTTCCTCGTCAAGGTCTGGGCCGTCATGTTCTTCTTCGTGTGGGTGCGCGGCACGCTGCTGCGACTGCGCTACGACCAGTTCATGCGCTTCGGCTGGAAGGTCCTCATCCCCTTCGCGCTCGCGTGGCTCGTGCTCCTCGCCGTCGCCCAGGCCGTGCGCCAGTTCCTCGACGTGGACCTGCGCGTGTTCATCGGGATCGCGGTCGCGATAGCCCTCGTGGTCGTGGTCGTCGTCTGGTTCTGGCCCGAGAAGAAGGCGCCACCCGGCGCCGCTCCGCGCGCCGCGGGCGCCGCGCCCGAGCCGTTCGACGCGTTCGCCGGCGGCTTCCCCGTCCCGCCGCTGCCCGGCCAGTCGCTCCCGCCCTCGCCGCGCCGTCGGGCCCTCGTGCCCGACGACGCGGGCGCGGCCAGGACGTCCGCACCGGGTGCCGGTGCTCCCCGCGACACACCGCACGACAAGGAGGTCGACCGTGGCTGACGACCAGAAGCCGGACCGGCCGGGCGAGTACGAGGTCCGCCGCCCGCAGGCGAAGGGCTTTCGCGAGCTCGTCGCGCCCGTCGCCGGGTTCGGCGTGACCTTCTCCTCGATGTTCCGGCCGACCGTGACGGAGCAGTACCCGCGCCAGAAGGTGCCGCCCAAGCCGCGCTACCACGGCCGGCACCAGCTCAACCGGTACCCCGACGGGCTCGAGAAGTGCATCGGGTGCGAGCTGTGCGCCTGGGCATGCCCCGCGGACGCGATCTACGTCGAGGGCGCGGACAACGCCGACCTGCCCGACGGCGGCCACATGTCGCCCGGCGAGCGGTACGGCCGCGTCTACCAGATCAACTACCTGCGCTGCATCTTCTGCGGGCTGTGCATCGAGGCGTGCCCGACGCGCGCGCTGACGATGACCAACGAGTACGAGCTCGCCGGGCCGACGCGCGAGGGCATGATCTGGGAGAAGCAGGACCTGCTCGCGCCGCTGCGCGAGGGCATGCTCGCCGCGCCGCACCCGATGGTGCCCGGGACGTCGGACACCGAGTACTACCGCGGAGAGGTGAGCGGCCCGGTGGCCGAGCAGGTGGAGTGGGTGCGCGAGCACAGGCCGGACGACCCGACGCTCCCGCCGGAGCCGGCGGGCCGCGAGCCGGAGGTCCGGCGGGTCACGCAGCCGTCCGGGCGGTCCGCCCGTCCGTCGGCCCGGAAGGGCGCGCGGTGATCGGGGGCGGCGGCGAGGCGGTCCTCTTCTGGGTCCTCGCCCCCCTCATGGTGCTCGCGGCGCTCTCGCTGCTCTTCGCGCGCAAGGCGGTGCACGCCGCCATCGCGGTCATGTTCGTCATGGTCGACCTCGCGATCCTCTACATCGCGCAGGAGGCGCCGTTCCTCGGCGTCGTCCAGGTGGTCGTCTACACGGGCGCCGTGATGATGCTGTTCCTCTTCGTGCTCATGCTCGTCGGCGTCGACGCGTCGGACTCGCTCGTCGAGACGATCCGCGGTCAGCGCTGGATCGGCGTGCTGCTCGGGCTCGGGCTCGGGGCCGTGCTGGTCGGCGTCGTCTCGCAGGCGGCGTTCCCGCCCGCGGTCGGTCTCGAGGCCGCGAACGCGGTGACGAACCCGACGGCGCTCGCGCGCGTGCTCTTCGCGGACTACGTGTTCGCGATGGAGGTCGTGGGCGTCCTGCTCATCACCGCCGCGGTCTCGGCGCTCGTGCTCACGCACCGGCGCCGCCTCACCCCGAAGGTCGGCCAGCGCGAGCAGGCGGACGCGAAGGTCGCGGCCCTGCCCTCGGGCGGCCGGCTCACGCCGCTCGCCGCGCCCGGCGTCTACGCGCAGAACAACGCGATGGACACGCCGGCCCTCGACCCGCAGGGGCGGCCCATCGAGGAGTCGGTGTCCCGGATCCTGCGGATCCGTGGCCAGGAGCGCTCGGCCGGCACGATCCTCGAGGCCGAGCGCGACGTGCTCGTCGAGCACGAGCCGCACCGCGCCCTGCCCGCGCTGCGGGCGCAGGACGCGAACGAGCGCGTGGTGCAGGCCGCGACGGCCGACCAGCCCGAGGGCGAGCCGCCCGCCGGCGACGTCGGGGGCCCCGACGACCCGGGCCGGTCCCGCGTGCCCGGCGCGACCCCGGGAGGAGAGGACTGATGGAGCTCACCCACTACCTCGTGCTGGCCGCGATCCTCTTCGCGATCGGCGCCGCCACGGTCCTGCTGCGCCGCAACGCGATCATCGTGTTCATGGGCATCGAGCTCATGCTCAACGCGACCAACCTCGCGTTCGTCACGTTCGCCCGCATCCACGGCGACGTGACCGGCCAGGTCCTCGCGTTCTTCGTCATGGTGGTCGCGGCGGCGGAGGTCGTCGTCGGCCTCGCGATCATCGTGTCCATCTTCCGCACCCGTCGGTCCGCCTCGGTCGACGACGTCAACCTGCTCAAGAGCTGAGGGGCCGGCACCGATGACGATGCTCCTTCCCGCCCTGCCGTCGGCGGGCGGACTGCTGACCGCGACCGACGTCGTGCCCGCGACCGAGACGGTCCCGGGCGCGTTCCTCGCCGCACCGCTGCTCGTGCTGCTCCCGCTCGTCGGGGCGGCGGTCCTGCTGCTCGCGGGCCGCCGCAGCGACCGTTGGGGCGCCTGGTTCGGCGTGCTCATGTCCGCCGCGGCGTTCGTCGTGGGCCTGGTCCTCTTCGTGTCGATGCTCGGCCTCCCGGTCGACGAGCGCGTCGTGGACTACCGGCTGTTCGACTGGATCGCGTCCGGCGGGCTCGACCTCGCCGTCGGGCTGCGGATCGACCCGCTGTCCCTGACCTTCGTGCTCCTCGTGACGTTCGTCGGGACGCTCATCCACGTGTACGCGGTCGCCTACATGGCGCACGACCGCGACCGGCGCCGGTTCTTCGCGTACCTCAACCTGTTCATCGCGGCGATGCTCGTCCTCGTCCTCGCCGACTCGTTCCTCCTGCTGTTCGTCGGCTGGGAGGGCGTGGGCCTCGCGTCGTACCTGCTCATCGGGTTCTGGAACCACAACCGGGCGTACGCGGTCGCGGCGAAGAAGGCGTTCGTCATGAACCGCGTGGGCGACATCGGCCTCATCGTCGCGATGATGCTCATGTTCGCGACGTTCGGCGCGCTCGACTTCAGCACGGTGTTCGCCCGCGTGCCGGAGGCCTCGACCGCGCTGCTCACGGCGACGGGCCTCGCGCTCCTGCTCGCGGCCTGCGGCAAGTCGGCGCAGTTCCCGCTCCAGGCGTGGCTCGGGGACGCGATGGCCGGCCCGACGCCGGTCTCCGCGCTCATCCACGCCGCGACCATGGTCACGGCGGGCGTCTACCTCGTCGTGCGGTCCGCGCCGATCTTCGAGGGCGCGCCGACGGCGCAGCTCGTCGTGGTGGTCGTGGGTGCGGTGACGCTGCTCTTCGGGGCGATCGTCGGCTGCGCGAAGGACGACATCAAGAAGGCGCTCGCCGCGTCGACCATGTCGCAGATCGGCTACATGATCCTCGCCGCCGGGCTCGGCCCGATCGGCTACGCGTTCGCGATCTTCCACCTCGTGACGCACGGCTTCTTCAAGGCCGGGATGTTCCTCGGCGCGGGGTCCGTCATGCACGGCATGGACGACCAGGTCGACATGCGCCGGTTCGGCGGCCTCGCGCGGTACATGAAGGTCACGTGGATCACCTTCATGATGGGCTGGCTCGCGATCCTCGGGATCCCGCCGTTCTCGGGCTTCTGGAGCAAGGACAAGATCATCGAGGCCGCGTTCGTCCCCGTCGACGGCGAGCCGTGGCGGGCGTGGGTCTTCGGCGGCGTGGCGCTGCTCGGCGCGGGCATCACCGCGTTCTACATGTCGCGCCTGTTCTTCATGACGTTCTCCGGTCGCCGCCGCTGGAACGACGGCAGCGGCTCCGTGGACGGCCTCGGCCCGCAGGACGGTCCGGTCCAGCACCCGCACGAGTCCCCGCGCCTCATGACGTGGCCGATGATCGTCCTCGCCGTCGGGTCGGTGGCCCTGGGCGGCATCCTCGCCGCGGGCTCGCGCTTCGTCACGTGGCTCGAGCCCGTCACGGGGCACGCCGAGCACCACGAGCCCGTGCTGCCCGTCTGGTCGCTCATCGCCCTGACGCTCCTGCTCGTCCTCGCGGGCGCGGCCCTCGCGTGGCGCCAGTACGCGATGTCGAGCGTCCCGGTCCGCGCCCCGCGCGGCTCCGTGCTCACGCGCGCGGCCCGCCGCGACCTGTACCAGGACGACGTCAACGAGACGGTGTTCATGCGTCCCGGCCAGTACCTCACGCGCTCGCTCGTCTATGCCGACAAGGAGATGGTCGACGGCGGCTGGATGGGCCTGGCGGGCCTCGTCGGCAAGGTGGGGGAGTGGCTCCGCGGGTGGCAGAACGGCTACGTGCGCTCGTACGGCGCGACGATGCTCGGTGGCCTCGTGGTCGTCGTCGCCGTCGTCCTCGCCCTGACCACCGGCTCCGCGAGCTGAGAGGGAGACACCCATGACCACCTCCGTCCCCTGGTTGTCCCTGCTCATCGCCTGGCCCCTGGTGGGTGCCGCGGCGGTGTGGCTCACGGCCGCGGCCCGCACACGCGGCGTCGGCGCGGGCGCGCTGCGTGCCGTGCGCGGCATCGCGCTCGGCGCGGCGCTCGTCGAGCTCGGCCTGCTCGTGGGCGCGTTCACGGCGTTCGACACGTCCGCGGCCGGCACCCACCAGCTCGCCGAGACGTACCGCTGGATCCCGCAGATCGGGGCGAGCTACGCGGTCGGCGCCGACGGCGTCGCGCTCGCGCTCGTCGCGCTGTCGGTGCTGCTGGTCCCGCTCGTCGTGCTCGCCGCGTGGAAGGAGCAGGACGGCGACGTCCGCCGCCTGCGCCACTACCTCGCGCTCGTGCTGCTCCTCGAGGCGTTCATGGTCGCGGTGTTCGTCGCGCGCGACGTGTTCCTCTTCTACGTGCTGTTCGAGGCCATGCTCATCCCGGTCTACTTCATGATCGGCGGGTTCGGCGTCGGGGCGCGGCGGCGCTACGCCGCGGTGAAGTTCCTGCTGTTCTCGCTCGCGGGCGGCCTGATCATGCTCGCGGCCGTCATCGCGCTCTACGTGCAGGTGCCGATCGACCCGGCCACGGGCGCGCGGCCCGAGGACGCGTTCCTCACGACGAACCTCGTGGGGTACTTCGCGGAGAACCCGATGCCGGTCACGATCGAGCGGCTGCTGTTCCTCGGCTTCTTCCTCGCGTTCGCCATCAAGGCGCCGCTCTTCCCCGTGCACACCTGGCTGCCCGACGCCGCGCAGCACGCGCCCGCAGGCACGTCCACGCTGCTCGTCGGCGTCCTGGACAAGGTGGGCACGTTCGGGATGCTCACGCTGTGCCTGCCGCTGTTCCCGAACGCGAGCAGGTGGGCGGCGCCCGTCGTCGTCGTGCTCGCCGTCGTGTCGATCCTGTACGGCGCGCTCATGGCGATCGGGCAGAGCGACCTCATGCGGCTCATCGCCTACACGTCGGTGTCGCACTTCGGGTTCATCGTGCTCGGCATCTTCGCGTTCACGTCGCTCAGCGTGTCCGGCTCGTCGCTCTACATGGTCAACCACGGGATCTCGACCGGGGCGCTGTTCCTCCTGGCGGGCTTCCTCGTCGCGCGGCACCCCGAGCGCTCGCAGCGCATCGCGGACTACGGCGGCCTGCAGAAGGTCGTCCCGGTGCTCGCGGGCACGTTCCTCGTGGCGGGCCTGTCCGCGCTGTCGCTGCCCGGCCTGTCGACGTTCGTCAGCGAGATCATGGTCCTCGTCGGGACGTTCGCGCGCAGCCCGTGGGCCGCGCTCGTCGCGGTGCTCGGCGTCGTGCTCGCCGCCCTCTACGTGCTGCTGACCTACCAGCGGATCTTCACGGGCGCCACGCGCGAGGGGCTCGACCGGCTCCCCGACCTGGGCGCGCGCGAGAAGTGGGTCGTCGCGCCGCTGCTCGTCGCCCTCCTCGTCCTCGGGTTCTACCCGGCGCCCGCGCTCGACCTCGTGCGCGAGCCCGCCGAGGTGACGCTCTCCGACCTCGCGGTCGCGGGCGTCGAGGACCCGCCGCGCTCCGACCCGTTCGCCGCGGGGACCGAGCAGGTCGCCTCCTCGAGCCAGGGCACGTCCGTCACTCGTAGCTCCGACGAAGGGAGCGAGTCGTGAACGACTCCTTCGTGGCCCCCACGGTCGACTGGCTGTACCTCGCCCCGGTCCTCGTCGTGCTCGGCGCCGGCGTCGTCGGCGTGCTCGTCGAGGCGTTCGTCCCGGCGCGCGTCCGGCGCACGGTGCAGGTCGTCCTGGCCCTGCTCGCGACCGCCGCGGCGCTCGCGCTCGTCGTCGTGCTGTGGCGCGACCCCGCCGTCCAGGGCACCGACGGCGCCGCCTACGGCGTGCGGGTGCTCGGCGGGTCGATGGTCATCGACCCCTTCGGGCTCGCGATCCAGGGGATCGTCGTGCTGCTCGCGTTCCTGGCGATCCTCGTGATCGCCGACCGGACGTCGACCGGCCAGGACGCGTTCGCGCCGTCCGCGGCCGCCGTCCCCGGCTCGCCGTACGAGGACCTCACGCGGCGCAAGGGGCTGGAGCAGACCGAGGTCTACCCGCTCGTGCTGTTCGCCGTCGGCGGCATGATGATCTTCCCCGCCACGGGGAACCTGCTCGTGATGTTCGTCGCGCTCGAGGTGCTCTCGCTCCCGCTGTACGTGCTGTCCGCGATGTCCCGGCGTCGCCGCCTGCTGTCGCAGGAGGCGTCGTTCAAGTACTTCCTGCTCGGCGCGTTCGCGTCCGCGCTGTTCGTGTTCGGCGTCGCCCTCGTCTACGGGTTCGCCGGCTCGGTGGACCTCGTCGAGGTGTACCGGTCGCTCGCGACGCCCGAGGGCCCGCTCGCGAGCATGCCCGGGCTGGTCGTCGTCGGTGCCCTGCTCGTCCTCGCGGGACTGCTGTTCAAGATCGGCGCCGCGCCGTTCCACTCGTGGACGCCCGACGTCTACCAGGGGGCCCCGACGCCGATCACCGGCTTCATGGCGGCGTGCACCAAGGCCGCGGCGTTCGGCGCGCTCCTGCGCGTGCTGTACGTCGTGAGCCTCGGTCTGGCGCAGTCGTCGCCGGCCACGCGCGAGGACCTGTTCGTCGCGCTGTGGATCGTCACGCTGCTCACCATGGTCGTCGGGACCGTCGTCGGTGCCGTCCAGACCGACGTCAAGCGGCTCCTCGCGTACTCGTCGATCGCCCACGCGGGGTTCATCCTCGTCGGCGTCCTGGGGTTCTCCCAGCTCTCGCTGCGGGCGACGGTGTTCTACCTCCTCGTCTACGGCCTCGCGACGGTCGGCGCCTTCGCGGTCGTCACGCTCGTCCGCGAGACGGCCCCCGTCCGGGAGCGGGTGCCCGTGACCGTCGGGGCGGGCGCCGGGGGAGCCGACGGCTCGGACGCGGCGGACAACGTCACGGACGGCCCGTCCCGGGAGCCCGTCGCCGTGCTCGGCGAGGCCACCCACCTCGCCCAGTGGGCGGGTCTCGGACGCCGCAGCCCGTGGCTCGCCGGCGTCTTCTCGCTCTTCCTGCTCTCCATGGCGGGCATCCCGCTGACCGCCGGGTTCGTGGCGAAGTTCACCGCGTTCGGTGCGGCGATCGCCGGCCCCGACGGGCAGGGCGGCGGCTCCACGTGGGTGCTCGCGGTGGTCGGCGTGCTCGCCTCGGCCGTGGCGGTGTTCTTCTACGTCCGCCTCATCGTGCTGATGTTCTTCACGGCGCCGTCCGGCGGCGTGGGCGACGGCGCGGACGGCGGCGCGGAGGCCTCCGAGGGCACCGGCGTGACCGTCGTGCGGTCGACCGGACCGACGACCGTGGCGATCGCCGTGTGCGCGATCGGGGTGCTCCTCCTCGGTGTGTTCCCCTCCCCGGTTCTCGATCTGGCGGCCGAGGCGGTTAAGTTCGTCCCGTGACCTCCGTGCCTCCCGTCCCCTCCGCGCCCGCCGGGTCCCGCGGCCCGCGCGAGCGGACCGCTCCCGTGACGACCACCGCGATCCCGATCTCGGACCCCGAGCTCGCGGCCGCCCTCACCGAGCGCCTGGCGGAGGTCGAGACCCGGCTCCGGGCCGCCGTCGCGCACGCCGACCCGCTCGCGGACTCGGCGTCGCGGCACCTCGTGAACGCCGGGGGCAAGCGCCTGCGCCCCCTGCTCACGCTGCTCGCGGCCGAGCTGGGGGACGGGACGCGGCCCGAGGTCGCGGAGGCGGCCGTCGTCGTCGAGCTCACGCACCTCGCGTCGCTCTACCACGACGACGTCATGGACTCCGCGCCCGTGCGGCGCGGTGCGCCGTCCGCGCACGCGGTGTGGGGCAACTCCGTCGCGATCATGGTCGGCGACCTGCTCTTCGCGCGCGCCGCGTCGACCGTGGCGGCGCTCGGCCCGGAGGCCGTGCTCATCCAGGCGCGGACGTTCGAGCGGCTCTGCCTCGGCCAGCTCCACGAGACCACGGGGCCGGGCGAGGGCGACGACCCCGTCGAGCACTACCTCGAGGTCCTCGCGGACAAGACGGCGTCGCTCCTGTCGACGTCCGCGCGGCTCGGCGCGATGTTCGCCGGCTGCCCGGCCGACGTCGTCGAGACGGTCGCGGCGTACGGGGAGCGGCTGGGGGTCGCCTTCCAGCTCGCCGACGACGTCCTGGACCTCGCGTCCTCCGGCGACGAATCGGGCAAGACGCCCGGCACCGACCTGCGCGAGAAGGTCCCCACGATGCCGGTCCTCCTGCTGCGCGCGCGCATCGCCCAGGGGACCGCGACGGAGGACGACGCGGCGCTCGTCGAGCTGCTCGACTCCGACCTGACCGACGACGCCGCGCTCGCGGCGGCCGTCGCGGCGCTGCGCCGACACGAGGTGCTCGCCGAGACGCGCGCGCTCGCCGTCCGGTGGGCGCGCTCCGCCGTCGACGAACTCGACACGCTGCCCCCCGGACCGGTGAGCGACGCGCTGCGGTCCTTCGCGGAGGCCCTGGCGGACCGCGCCGCCTGACGCGCCGAGAGGGTGAACTTTCCGGTCGCGGGTGTCGTGGGCGCGAGGGCGTCCCGGTGCCCGGGCCGGTTGCCCGGGACACCCGTCCGGCCCGGCCGGTAGCGGCACACCCGACGGCGGTCCGCGCCGGTGGGCCCGGGGCGCGCGGACCGAGAGGGGAGTTCTCCCCATGGGACGGGTGTCGGATCTCACTCGCCCTCCCGTTATCCTCGGTTGCGCGATCGGTGGGGCCGCCTGGCAAGTGCGAGATCGAGGGGGGCCGGCGAAGGGGACCGGTCGCCTCCCGATCCGGCACCTCGGAGGACTTGTGGGTTTCCTGGCGCGCCTGCGTGAGCACCGCCGTACCGTCGCGTCCGTGAGCACCGTCTCGGTGTTCTCCACGGCGCTGGTGGGACTCGCGCTGTTCACCGAGGGCGAGGCCACGGCGGACGTGGACCTCAACGACTCGGGCGTGTGGGTGACGAAGACGTCGGCCGGCCTGGTGGGGCGGTTCAACTACGAGTCCCAGGCGATGGACGGCACGCTCAACGCGGGCAGCGCGTCGTTCGACGTGCAGCAGGACGCGGGCCGCGTGCTCCTCGAGGACGCGGGCACCGGGACCGCCTCGCCCGTGGACGTCGCCCACCTCAAGCTCGACGGCCAGGTGCGGCTGCCGGCCGGGGCGCAGGTCGCCTCCGGCGGCGCGACGACCGCGATCCTCGACGGCGAGGAGGGCCTGCTGTGGGTCCTGCCGTTCGACGGCGCCACCTCGTTCGACGCCGAGGAGCTCGACCCGACGGTCGAGGTCGAGGGCGACGGGGACGTCGTCGTCGCGCAGGACGGCACGGTGTTCGTCGCGGTCCCGTCGACCGGGACGCTCTGGACGGTCCGCACGACGGCGCGCGGCGCGGTCTCGGGGGAGCCCGCGTCCACCACGCTGCCCGTGGGGTCGGGTGCCGAGGTCGAGGTGACCGCGGTCGGCGACGAGCCGGTCGTGCTGGACCGCTCCGCGTCGCAGCTCGTGCTGCCCGGCGGCCGCACCGTGGCGCTCGAGGACGGCGCGGAGGCGCGGTTGCAGCAGCCCTCGGCGGCGTCCGACGACGTGGTGGTCGCGACGTCGCGCGGTCTCGTCACGCAGCCGCTCGCCGGCGGCGACGCGGTCCGCCGCACGGCTGAGGGCCGCCCGGCGGCGCCCGTGCAGCTCGGGTCGTGCACGTACGGGGCGTGGGCCTCGACCGGCCAGGTGGTCCGTGACTGCGAGGGCACCGACCGCGACCTGGACACCCGCCTGGAGGGGATCGACCCGCAGGCTCGCCTGGAGTACCGGGTGAACCGGCAGGTGATCGTGCTCAACGACCTGTCGGCGGGGACGTTGTGGATGGCGGCGGACGAGTACCAGAAGGTCGACGACTGGGACGTCCAGATGCCGGAGGAGGCCGAGGGCGAGGAGGCCGACGCGGAGCTGACGA
>NZ_JAACJC010000014.1:0-82140 GCF_011033075.1 Cellulosimicrobium sp. SL-1
TCCGATCCGGTCGCCGCGGGCGGCGCGTCGTCGGCCCCGGGCGCGCCGGGCGCCGTCGGGCCGTCCGCGGGGAGGCCGTCGCGCGCGTCGGCCAGGGTGCGCGACGCGCGGTCGTCGCGCGGGTCGCGCCCCGCGAGCCACTCCTGCGGCGCGCTCCCCTGCCACGGGAGCGCCGCGACGACGCGGCCGAGCGGGCCCACGTGCTCGGGCCGGATCTCGCCCGTCACCGTCGCGGCCGTGAGGCCGAGCGGAGGGCCGAGGAGCAGGGCGGCGGCGACGCCCGACGTCACCGCGACGCGCGGACCGGACCGCAGGTGCCGGGCGAACGGGCCGCCGCGCCGGCGTGCGGGCGCGGCGGAAGACGCGGGCACAGGAGTCGACTCGGAAGACGGTGCGGGCGCCGCCCCCGCCGAACGGTGCCGGGGCGTGCGCTGCGAGACCATCGCTCGACCCTACCCATCAGGAACATGGATGTGTACCGCTTCGTCCGTTCTGCGCCCGTTCGACGGGGGGTCGGCCGCCGGGTCAGACGATCGACGGCTCCTCCGGGGCGGAGACCGTGAACACCGCGCCCGCGATGAGCGGCACGGACGTCACCCGGCGCTCGAGCTCGTCGAGCCGGCGGGCGACGGACGTCTCGGACTCGTCGCCGCGCAGGTCCACGCTCGCCACGAGGTACAGCGCGCGCGGCCCGACGTACTCGAGCCGCAGGTACGTGACGCGCTCGACCTCCGGCAGGTCGCGGATGCCCGCGAGCACCGCGGCGCGCGTCGCCGGCATCGCCGCCTCCCCCACGAGGAACCGCCGGTTGCGGTCGATGAGCACGACGGACACCACAGCGAGGACGAGGCCGACGACGATCGACCCGACGGCGTCGGGCACGGGCGACCCGGTGAGCTGGTGGGCCAGGACGCCCCCGAACGCGACCACGAGGCCGATCAGCGCGGCGGCGTCCTCCGCGAACACCGCACGCAGCGTCGGGTCCGACGTGACGAGCACGTGGTGCAGGGTGTCGCGGTCCGCCGCCCGCGCCTCGGCCCGCGCCTGCCGCCGGGCGCGCAGGAACGACACCCCCTCGAGCACGAACGCCAGGGCGAGGACCGCGTAGGCGACCACGAAGTCGTCCGCCGGCTGCGGGTGCACCAGCTCCTGGATGCCGTGCGTGATCGACACCCCCGCGCCGACCGCGAACAGCCCGATCGCCGCGAACATCGACCACACGTACGCCTCGCGGCCGAACCCGAGGGGGTGCTCGGTGTCCGCCGGGCGGCGCGAGCGCCGGTCGGCGACGAGGAGGAAGATCTCGTTGCCCGTGTCCGCCCACGAGTGGACGGCCTCCGCGAGCATCGACGCCGAGCCGGTCACCGTCGCGGCGACCGTCTTCGCGCCCGCGATGAGCGCGTTCGCGAGGAACGCGACGATCACCGTGACGGTGCTGTCGCCGCCACCCTCCGGTCGCGCGACGCGCGGGTTGCGCGACTCCGGCTGCGGCGGGGCGGGCGTGGTGGCGTCGGGCATGCTGCCGGTCTACCAGCCGCGTGCGGGACCCGCGCGCGGGACCGGGCGCGCGGCGGTGTCAACGCGACGAGCCCTCCGCGTCGGCAGGGCGTCCCGCGCCGTCGGGCCCGGGGTCGCCCGTGTCGGCGAGCTCGACGCCGCCGGTGGCGCCCGGCTCGCCGTGCGGGTCGGCGTCGTCGTGCTCGCCCGTGTCCTCGCGCTCGGCCGCCTCCTGGTCGCGCGTGAGCTCGTCGACGACGAGCAGGTCCGTGCGCACCTTGCCCGTGCGGTAGCCCGCACGGCCGACCATGTGCGCCGCGACGGGCGACGTGAGGAGCTGGAACACGACGACGAGGAACAGCGTCGCGACGGCTCCCCACGAGCGCAGCCGCAGGCTCAGGCCCGCGAGCACGAGGATCAGCCCGAGCACCTGGGGCTTGGTCGCCGCGTGCATGCGTGCCAGCAGGTCCGGGAACCGCACGACGCCCACGCCCGCGGCGAACGCGAGGAACGCGCCGCACAGGAGGAAGACCGCGGACACGACGTCGGCGATCGTGTCCCACAGGCCGGTGGTCGGGTCCATCAGCGCACCTCCCCGTCGGGCGCGCCGCCGTGGTGCTCGGCGTCGACCGCCGAGTCCCGGTCGGACTCCTCCGCCTCGCGGCGGGCGGCGTCCTCGGCGGCGATCTCCTCGGCCGTGCGGATGCGACCCTCGTCCTCGGGCTCGACCGACGCGAACCGCGCGATCGTCACCGAGCCCACGAACCCGACGAGCGAGAGCACGACGAGGATCGGGATCGTGTCCGTGCGCCGGGAGAACGCGGCCTCGAGCGCGATCGCCCCGACGAGGGTCGTGGTAAAGACGTCGAGCGCGATCGTGCGGTCGAGCATCGACGGCCCGCGCTCGGCGCGCGCGACGGCGAGGCTCGCCCCCGCGGCGAGCAGCACGGCGCTCACCACGACGATCACGAGGTAGACGGTGTCGCTCATGCCTCGGCCACCTCTCGCGCGGACGGGACGTCGTACAGGCCGGCGGCCCGCAGCTCGTCGTTCGACGCGAACGCGTGCAGCACGCGCGCCTCGAGCGCGAGCGTGTCCTCGCGGATCTTCTCCACGCCGCCCGCGGTCTCGACGTCGAGCACGTGCAGGTAGAGCATCCCGGTGAGGCGGTGCGCCTCGACGACGATCGAGCCGGGCACGAGCGACGACAGCTCGGCCGTGATGGTCAGGTAGATGTCGGACGGGTTCCGCAGCCGCACGCCCACGACGGCGCCGCGCGGCGTGTGCCGCGGGTTCAGCGCGAGGAGGCTCACCTGGAACGACGCGACGACCAGGTCGGAGACGAAGCGCCCCACGAGCACGAGGAACGGCCACGGCCGGAACTTCCCGCGCGCCGCGATCGACGGCAGCGGGAAGAAGGTGATGACGGCGAACCCGATGATGACGCCCGCGAGCACGTTGCCCACGGACAGGTCGCCCCAGAGCATGACCCAGACGATCGTCAGCCACAGGACGGTGCGCCACTGCGTGGTGACGCGGGCGAACCAGCCGGAGGCGAGCGCGCGGCGGCGGCGGTGCAGGCTCATCCGTCCGCACCTCCGCCCGTGCCCGCCGGTTCGGTGCCGGCAGGTTCCGTGCCGTCGCTCTCGCCCGTCGCGACCTCGTTCGACTCGCCCTGGCCCCGGTCGGAGTCGCCGGGGAACACGGCGTCGACGTACGTGTGGCCGTCGAGCAGCGTCGCGGCGGCGCGCTCGGTGTACGAGTAGAGCGGGCCCGCGACCACGGTGAGCGCGAGGCCGAACGCGACGAGCGCCGTCGCCGGGCCGACCATGCCGCGCGGCAGGCGCGCGTCCGCGGGGATCTCGACGGGCGCCGTCTGCCAGAAGGCCTTGTTCCACGCCTTGACGATCGCGTACAGCGTGAGCAGCGACGTCACGACGGACCCCACGACGAGCGCCCACGTGAGCGGCGTGCCCTGGGCGACGCCCTCCTCGAGGAGGCCGACCTTGCCGAGGAAGCCCGACAGCGGCGGGATGCCCGCGAGGTTCATCGCCGGGATGAAGAACAGGATGGCCAGCCCGGGCGCGAGCTTGGCGAGGCCGCCGAGCCGGTCGAGCGACGTCGACCCGCCGCGGCGTTCCACGAGGCCGACGACGAGGAACAGCGTCGTCTGCACCGTGATGTGGTGCACCACGTAGAAGATCGCGGCCGCCATGCCCGGCTCGGACGCGAGCGCGATGCCGAAGATCATGTAGCCGATGTGGCTCACGAGCGTGAACGACAGCAGTCGCTTGATGTCGTTCTGCGCGACGGCGCCGAGGATGCCGACGACCATGGTCAGCAGCGCGAGCCACATGAGGACGTCGTCGACGACGCTGTCCTCGGGGAAGAGCAGCGTCTGCGTGCGGATGATCGCGTAGACGCCCACCTTGGTGAGCAGGCCCGCGAAGACCGCGGTGACGGGCGCGGGCGCCGTCGGGTAGGAGTCGGGCAGCCACGCGGACAGCGGGAAGATCGCCGCCTTGATGCCGAACGCGAGCAGCAGCAGGAGCTGGATCGCGAGCGCCGTCCCCGGGTCGATCTCCGCGTACCGCTCCGAGAGCTGGGCGAGGTTGACCGTGCCGGTCGCGGCGTAGGTCAGCGCGATCGCGACGAGGAAGACGATCGAGGAGAGCAGCGCCACGACCACGTAGATCGACCCGGCGCGGATGCGCTCGCCCGTGCCGCCGAGCGTGAGGAGCACGTAGCTCGCGGCGAGGAAGATCTCGAACCCGACGTAGAGGTTGAACAGGTCGCCCGAGAGGAACGCGTTGAACACGCCCGCCGCGAGCACCATGAACGTCGGGTGGTAGATGGCGACCGGCGCCTCCTCGTCGCCGTCCGCCACGCCCTGCGCGAGCGAGTACAGCAGGACGCACAGCATGACGAAGCTCGACACCACGAGCATGAGCGACGAGAGCCGGTCCGCGACGAGGTCGATCCCGACGGGCGCCGCCCAGCCGCCGACGTCGACGACGATCGGCCCCGAGTCGGCCGCGACCAGGAGGCCGACGGACGCCGCGAGGACGAGCGCGAGCGCGGCCACGGTGATGATGCGCTGGGCGCGCGGGTGGCGCCAGAGCGCGAGCGCGAGGCCGGCCGCGACGAGCGGCAGGACGACGGGGAGCGGGACGAGGGCCGCGGCGGTGAGGCTCATCGCGGCTCCTTCCCGTCGGTCCGTCGGTCGTCAGGTCGTGCGTCGTCGTCCCGGGCGTCGGAGCCGCCGGTGCGGCCGTCCGTGGCGTCCCCGGCGTCCTGCCCGGCCGGGCCCGACGGCGGTTCCTCGCCGTCCGTGACGCCGTCGCCGTCGCCGTCGGTCTCGTCGCGGACCTGGGCGGCCTCGTCGTCCAGGGTGGCGCCGCTCTCCTCCGTGTCCGCGTCCTCGAACGCGGGCGCGTTGCGCGCGGCGTGCCGCGCGACGCGGCGGTCCTCGAGGTCGTCCTGCACCTCGTCGTGGCCGTGGAGCTGCCACGAGCGGTAGGCCATCGCGAGCACGAACGCCGTGATGCCGAGCGTGATGACGATGGCCGTGAGGACCATCGCCTGGACGAGCGGGTCGCTCATGTCCTCCTCGGGCGTCGTGCCGATGAGCGGCGCGCCCCCGGCGCGCCCGCCGGCGACGAGGAAGAGCAGGTTGGCGCCGTTCCCCATGAGGATGAACCCGAGCAGGACGCGGGTCAGGCTCCGCTCGAGGAGCAGGTAGACGCCCGCGGCGAACAGCACGCCGATCGCGAGGACGAGGACGACGCTGGGCGTCATGTCGATGACGTTCACCGGCGGCCACCTCCGATCGAGTCGGGCTCCATGGCCTCGAACGGCCCCGTGTCCTCGCCGGGCTCGCGGCCCGCGGCGGCGCGTTCCGCGTGCCGGTCGATCTCGGCGCCGAGCGTGCGCAGGATGTCGAGGACGAGACCCACGACGACGAGGAACACGCCGACGTCGAAGAACAGCGACGTCACGAGGTGGATCTCCCCGACGAGCGGGAGCGCGAGGTCGTAGGCCTCGCTGCCGAGCACGTTGCCGGTGAGCAGGAACGCGACGAGACCCACGCCCGCGGACAGGAACAGGCCCGTCCCGAGGAGCAGACCCGGGTGGACGGGCGCGGCCTCGCCGAGCTCGTACCGCCCGCCCGCGAGGTAGCGCACGATGAGCGCGATGCCGACGACGAGCCCCGCCGCGAACCCGCCGCCCGGCGCGTTGTGGCCGGAGAACAGCAGGAAGAGCGCGAAGACGATCATGGCGTGGAACAGCACGCGCGTGACGACCTCGAAGATCACCGAGCGCCGTTGGGGCGCGAGGGTGCGCCCGGCGCTCAGCCACACGAGCATGCGCGGCTGGTCCTTCTCCGTGACCCCGCGGCGGCGCAGCGCGGCACCCGGGTCGTCGGTGTCGCTCCAGACGCCGGAGCCGGTGGCCGTGGTCGCGGGCCGGGCCCCCGACGCGCGCAGGATCTCGCCGCTGCGCGAGCGCAGGAACACGAGCGACGCGACGCCCGTCGCGGCGGCCAGGAGGACGGAGATCTCGCCCATCGTGTCCCACGCGCGGATGTCCACGAGGGTCACGTTGACGATGTTCTTGCCGTGCCCGAACTCGTAGGCCTCGGCCGGGAAGTCCACCGAGATGGGCGTCGCGACGCGCGCGAGCGGCGCGACGAGCGCGAAGCCCATCATGACGACGGCCACCGCGAGGCCGATGCCCAGGCGGACCCACCGGCTCGCCGCGAGCGGCCGGTTCGAGAAGTACGCGGGCAGGCGCCGCAGCACGAGCACCATGACGACGAGCGTGATCGTCTCGACGAGGACCTGCGTGAGCGCGAGGTCGGGCGCGCCGTGCAGGAGGAAGAGGACGGCGTTGCCGTACCCCGCGATCCCGACGAGGATCACGGCCTTGAGCCGGCGGCGCGAGCGCGCGGCGAGCACCGAGGCGATGCAGATCGCGGCGACGGCGACGAGCTGCGCGGGACGGTCCCAGGCCCGGAGCTGCTCGGGCCACGCGGTCTGCGCGACCATGACGACGCCCGGGCCGAGCACGAGGACCACGAGGATCGCGCCGAGGTAGAACGGGAGCGAACCACGCTGCGTGACGGCCGTGATGTCGGCGGCCAGGTCGTCGAGCTTGCGCATGACCTTGCGGTACGTGACGTCGGCCTCGGGCCCCGTCCACAGCGACGCCTGGAACCGCTCGACGCGCGACCGCTGCCAGAACAGCACGACGCCGACCGCGAGCACGAGGACCGTCAGGGCGAGCGCGGGCGTGAAGCCGGCCCACAGGACGAGGTGCCCGGGCTCGCCGACGGGGTACGTGTCCGCGTACGGGGCGAGGAGGTCCTCGCCGAAGTGCGGCACGAGCGCCGTCGCGAGGCCGAGGACCGCGAGCACGACGGCCGGGCCCACGAGCAGGAACGGCTGGCGGTGGATACGCGCCGGGTCGATCGGCGGCTCCTCGGCCTCGACGACGGGGCGGCGCGCGGTGCCGGTACCGGCGCCGGCGCCCCACGCCTTCTCGTGCGCGTTGGCGCGCGCGGGCGACCGGCCGAGGTGCGGCTTGGACGCGAACGCGCCCCACCAGAAGCGCAGGCCGTACGCGACCGTGAACATCGAGCCGACGACGACCGACCACAGCACGACCGTGTCGACCCACACCGGCCCCTCGCCGTGCAGGAGCGACTCGAGCGCCGCCTCCTTCGCGACGTACCCGGCGAACGGCGGCAGCCCGATCATCGACGCGGTGGCGAGCCCGCCCGCGACCGCGGTCCACGGCAGGGCCTTGCCCACGCCCGTGAGGCGGCGCAGGTCGCGCGTGCCGGCCGCGGCGTCGACCACGCCGACGACGAGGAACAGCGAGGCCTTGAACATCGCGTGCGCGCCGATCATGGCGAGCCCGGCGAGCGCGGCCCCGCGCGTCCCGAGGCCCACGAGCAGGATGATGAGGCCGAGCTGGCTCACGGTGCCGAACGCGAGGACGAGCTTGAGGTCGTACTGCCGCAGCGCGCGGTAGCCGCCCACGAGCAGGGTGCCCGCGCCGAGCACGACGACGAGCGTGCGCCAGACCGTCGTGTCCGAGTAGGCGGGCGCGAAGCGCGCGACGAGGTAGACACCGGCCTTGACCATCGCGGCCGCGTGCAGGTAGGCGCTCACCGGCGTGGGCGCCGCCATCGCGGCGGGGAGCCAGAAGTGCAGCGGGATGAGCGCGGACTTGCTCGCCGCGCCCACGAGGAGGCAGACGATCGCGGCGGTCACGGCGCCGCCCGTCGGGGGGTCCGCGATGATCTCGGACATGCGGAACGTCCCGCCCTGGACACCGAGGATCACGACCCCCACGAGCATGGCGAGGCCGCCCGCGGTGGTGAGGATGATCGCCTGCATGGCGGCGCGACGGCTCGCCTTGCGGTCGGCGTAGTGGCCGATCAGCAGGTACGAGAAGACCGTCGTGAGCTCCCAGAACACGAACAGGAGCAGCATGTCGTCCGCGGTGACGAGCCCGACCATCGCCCCCGCGAACGCGGTGAGGACGCCGCCGAACCGCCGCAGGCCCTGCGCGGTGGGCGAGAAGTAGGCCGAGCAGTAGACGAGGACGAGGGCGCCCACGCCGCCGACGAGCAGCAGCATGAGCCACGACAGCGTGTCCATGCGGAAGGCGAGCTCGAGCCCCAGCCCGGGCACCCACTCGATGACCTGCGTCGGGTGCTCCCCCGACATCACGCGGTCGGTCCAGGCGAGCGCGTAGGCCGCCGCGGACGCCGGCGCGAGCGCCATGACGAGGAACGCCCGGCGGCCGAGGAACGAGACGAGTGCAGGCGCGCCCAGTGCCATCACGAGATGGGCAAGGAGCACGTAGAGCACGGGCCGCTCCGTCCGGGTCGGGGGCGGGTGGGCGAAGTTCTTGCTGGACTTGTCATCGCCGCGCCCGGGCGGGGGGAAGCCGCAGGCACGACAGTTCACGGCGCCGACGAGGCCGGGCCGAGAACCATTTTACCGACTCCTCAGCCGTGCGAGGCGCCCGTAGCCCCGTCCGTGACCGATTCCTCAGTCGGCCGTCACAGATCCTCGGGGTCCACGAGGAACTCCGCCTCGTCCGCGATCTCCCCGCCGACCGCCTGGTGCAGCGTGCGCGTGACCTGCGTGACCACCTCCGCGGCGCGCTTGCGCGCGATCTGGTGGTCGAGCGACGGCTGCTCCCGCTGGGACTCCGCGAGGTCCTGCGGCTCCCAGCGCACGCGGTAGCTCACCGCCCCGCCCACCGTCCACGGCAGCCCGCGCAGCAGGAGGGGCAGCGCCTCCTCGCCGCCGACCTCGACCGCGACGAGCCCGTCCATGCCCAGGTCGACGAGGAGGCCGTACCCGTCGAGCACCGCACCGGCGGTCAGCGCCTTGATGTCGACGTCGTCCGCCGCGGCGTGCAGCGCGCGCCGCAGCTCGGGGTCCATCTTCTCGCCCGGGTAGAGCGGCAGCTCCGCGATGCCCTTCGGCGGCCCCTCGTACGGCTTGCCCTCCGTCGCGAGCCGCGTGCGGGGGTGGAGCCGGCCGACGAGCGCGAGCGCGGCGTGCGGGTCGAGCCACACGTCCGAGTACAGCGTCATGTCGACGGCGACACCCGGGTCCGGCGTGAGGACGACGCCCGCCCCCGCCGGGTTGCCGACGTCGGTCCGGACCGACCCGCCGAGGCGGCGCGCCGCCGCGACGAGGAACGCGACCACGCGCTCCTCCTCCCGGACCGGCAGGCCGCCGGGGAACGCGCGCCCGACGCCGTCCCGGTCCCCGCCGCCCGGGTAGGGGACGTCCCCGCGCTCGCGGGGGCAGACGACGTCGAACACGAGCGCGGTGCCCGGCACGCCCGAGCCGGGGCCCGCGTACGGGCCGGTGAGCGTCGTGTGGCGCGACGTGCGCAGGACCCCCGGCTCGCCCGGCCGCGCGGTGCGCGCGGGCGGCACGAGGGGCTCGGTGCCCTCCGGCGCGACGTCCCAGCGCGCGCCCGCGAACCGCGAGAGCGCGAGCGTCTCGACCTCGTCCACGTGGACGTCGGCGGGCAGCCCCAGCACGTGCCGCGCCTGGTAGGACTGCGCGGCGCCGGGCCCGGCGGGGTGCGGCAGCGGCGGGAGCGGGCTCATGCGGTGCGGTCCTCCGGTCCTCGGGTCCTGCGGGGTCGAGCGGCGTCCGACGCGGCGGGCCGCGCTCAGACGTCGGTGCGGTGGAAGTTCTGCCACGAGCGGGAGGCCGTCGGGCCGCGCTGGCCCTGGTAGCGGGAGCCGTAGACGCTGGAGCCGTACGGGTTGTCGGCGGGCGAGGACAGCCGGAAGAAGCACAGCTGGCCGATCTTCATGCCCGGCCACAGGGTGATCGGCAGCGTCGCCACGTTGCTCAGCTCGAGCGTCACGTGCCCGGAGAAGCCCGGGTCGATGAACCCCGCCGTGGAGTGCGTGAGGAGGCCCAGGCGGCCCAGGCTCGACTTGCCCTCCAGGCGCGCCGCCACGTCGTCGGGCAGCGTGACCGTCTCGAACGTGGACCCGAGCACGAACTCCCCGGGGTGGAGCACGAACGGCTCGGCCGGGTCGACCTCGACGAGCCGCGTGAGGTCGGGCTGGTCCTGCGACGGGTCGATGAAGGGGTACTTGTGGTTGTCGAACAGCCGGAAGAACCGGTCGAGGCGCACGTCGATGCTCGACGGCTGGAGCATCGCCGGGTCGTACGGCTCGAGCTGGACGCGGCCGGCGTCGAGCTCGGCCCGGATGTCGCGGTCGGAGAGCAGCACGGGCCCACGCTAGCCGACGCCGGAGCGTGCCCGGACCGGGCTCCGCACCGTGGATCGGCGCCCTGGATCGGCACCCCCGACCGGCGCCCTGGGTCAGCGCGGGCCGAGCGCCGTCGGGCGCGGGGCCGCGCCGGCTCGTCGTCGAGGCGGCGCGGCCCCCGCCCGCGGACGGGAGGTCAGGCGCGCAGCGGACGGCCCGTCGAGTCCACGGAGTAGTAGCCCGTCTTCGAGGTCAGGTAGAGGATGCCCTCGACCAGGCCCCAGATCGCGATGACCGGCGCCGCGAACCCGAAGGACAGCACCGACACGAGCAGCATCGTCAGGCCGATGCCGGTGTACCCGAGGTAGAAGCGGTGGATGCCGAGGCTGCCGACGAGGATGCCCAGCAGGCCCGCGGCGAGGCGCGACTTCGCCTGGGGGTCGTACGCCGGGTCGTAGCCGGGCTGGCCGTACGCGCCGGGCTGACCGTAGGCGCCGGGCTGCGCGTAGCCCGGCTGCTGGCCGTATCCCTGCTGGGCGTAGCCCGGCTGCGGGGCGGAGCCGTAGCCCTGGTCGGGCGTCGGCTGTCCGTAGCCCGGAGCACCCGGCGTCCCGTACGCCTGCTGGCCGTACGCGTCACCGGCCCCGGGCTGCTGGCCGGAACCCGGCGTCGGGCCCGACGGCGTGGCGGGGCCGCCGTAGACCGGGTCGCCGGGGGCGGGGCTCCCCTGCGACGGGTCGGGCTGCTGCTGGTACGGGTTCTCGGACAAGGCGGCTCCTCGGGCGGCGCGCCGCTCGTCGGCGCGGGACTGGTCGTGGTGCGGGCGGTTCTGGCATCACCGGCGTCGTCCGCTATGATCGGGTCGCGCGCTGGTTCGCCGAGGATCCTCCCAGAGGGCCCGGGGCGGACGCCACCGGCGCCGCGCGGGTGTAGTTCAATGGTAGAACTTCAGCTTCCCAAGCTGATAGCGCGGGTTCGATTCCCGTCACCCGCTCAGCCTGCGAGAGCCCCGCACCGGTCCGGTGCGGGGCTCTCGTCGTCGTGGGCCTCAGGCCGGACGCGCTTCGTCACGGCCACGCCGCCAGCAGATCGTCTGCCGTCCACACCCGGGACAGGCGCAGATCGCCCTCGGTGGCGACGTCACGCGCGGCGAAGAGCGTGCGGGCGTGCCACGGGACGCTCCCGACGAACACGGAACCCCCCTCAAGAAAACGATTCTTGATGGGGTGTCGTCGCCGAGCCCGAGGTCGCGCGCCACGGCGACGGTGACGTGGCGCGCGACCCCGGCCTCGGCGGTCCGAGGCCCGGGCGTCAGCCCAGGATGCTGCCCGCGGCCTTGGCCGAGGCGGCGAGGGAGCCGGTGAGCGGCAGGTCGGGCAGGATCACGGCCTGGGCCGCGTGGTAGACGTCGGGCTTGCCGACCCACGTGACGCCGTCGGGCCGGTTGGCGGTGTCGAGCTCGTGGTGCCACGACCCGCGCTCGTGGTCGACGAGGTGCTCGTCGATCCACGCCCACCAGCCCGCGGCGGCCTCGGCGAACCGGGGGTCGCCCGTGACGCGGCCCAGCACGTCGGCGGCCGCGACGGCCTCCGCCGCGACCCAGTGGTAGCGCCGGGGCTCGACCGGCGTGCCCGACCAGTCGACCGTGTACACGAAGCCGCCGCCGTGCTCGCCGTCCCAGCCGTCCGCGACGGCCCGGTCGAAGAGGGCGACCGCCGCGTCGGTGCGGGCGCCGGGGGTCCCGGCCGCGACGTCGACCTGGAGCAGCAGGCGTGCCCACTCCAGGCCGTGGCCCGGCGTCGACCCGTAGGGCTTGAAGGGGTCGCGGGGGCGGTCCGCGTTGTAGTCCGGCAGGGGGTTCCAGCCGGCGTCGAAGTGCTCGGGGATGCGCCAGTCGTTCTCGCGCGCCCACCCCACGACGCGGTCCGCGACCGACGCCGCGCGCGCGAGCCACTCGGGGTCGCCCGTCGCGTCGTGCGCGGCGAGGAGCGCCTCGACGGAGTGCATGTTCGCGTTGACGCCGCGGTACTCGTCGAGCACGGTCCAGTCGCGCGACCACTCGTCGGCGTGCATGCGCGGCCCGGGCTCCCAGAACCGCTCGTCGAGCACGGCGAGCGCCGCGTCGAGCAGCTCGCGCGCACCCTCGCGGCCCGCGATCGTGCCCGACGCCGCGGCGAGCACCACGAACGCGTGCGCGTAGGCGCTCTTCGTCCCGTCCACCGGGACGGCCTCGCCCGCCGCCGGGTCGTGGCCGTCGCCCGGGCGCCGCGCGGGGCCGCGCGACGAGACCCAGCCGCCGTTCTCGGCGTCGACGAGCACCGCCCGCAGCCCGTGCAGCGCGGCGTCGGCCCGCTCCCCCGCCCCCGGCACGCCGAGGAGCGACGCGAACGCGTACACGTGCGCCATGCGCGACGTGATCCACGTGTGCACCGGCTGCGACAGGTCGGGGCGCCCGTCGTCGTCGAGCCACTGCGCGGCGCCGTCCGCGCGCAGCGACGCCTCGCCGAAGCGCAGCAGGTCGGCGAGCTGCTCGCGACGCCAGCGCCGCAGGTCGGTCGCTGGCGTGGGCTGCTCGGTCGGGTGCTCGGTCATCTCTCGGTCCTTCTCGTGCTGGGTGCGTGGCGCCGCACCGGGCGCGGTGCCCGTACGGCGCGGTGCCCCGGGACGATCATCCCGGGGCACCGCCGGTGGTGCATGCCTGCCTCACCCCGGTCGGACGCGGGGCGGGGCGGGCTCAGGGGTTCAGCCGCAGGTCACGGCGGCGTAGTCGGCCTGGATCGACGCCGTCACCTCCTCGTCGCCGGTGCCGCGCGTCGCCTCGACGGTGACGGTGCCGGCCTCGACCGCCGTGGCCCGCGTCGCGAACGACTGGTAGGCGTTGGCGCCCGGCGCGACGGCCGCGACCTCCTTGGTGCCGAACGGCGTGACGAGCCGGATCGCGAGCGGCACGTCCTCGCCGTTCTCGGCGCGGACCGCGACGTACGCCTTGCCGGCGAGGCAGCGGGTGCTCACCGTGACGTCGACGGCGAGGGCCGGCTCCGCCTCGGTCACGGTCACGGGGACCTCGACCACCCGGCTGGTCCAGCCGTCGTCGACCACGACGTACGCGGTGTACGTCCCGGCCGCCGTGTAGGCGTGCGAGCCGGAGACCGACCCGTCGGCCACCGCGCCGGCCGCGACGTCGGAGCCGTCGCCCCACGTGACCGCCGCCCGGAGGTCGGCGCCCTCGCGGCCGCCCGCCACCTGGGCGAGCGCCACGTCCGAGGTCTGCCCGACGGCGAGCGTCACGCCCTCCGCGGCCGTGACCTCGAGCGCGGGGTGCTCGGCGAACGTGCCGTCGTGCGCGACCGCGACCACGTGGATGCGGCCGTCGCGCGAGAGCTCGCCCGGCTGGTCCGGGAGCGTGAGGCTCACGGGCCGCTTGCCCTCGGGGAGGGTGATCGGCGCCGTCGCGAAGAACGCGGCGGGGGTGCCGGTCTGCGGGCTGCCACCGCGGAGGCGGCTGTCCGTCACCGCGACGGGGATGTTGCCGAACACGGGGTTGCGGGCCGCGCCCGACCAGTCGCCGAAGCTCAGGTCGATCGGCTGGGTCGAGCCGTCGTCGAAGGTCAGCGTGCCGGTGGCCTGCTGGTTCTTCTCCGTGCCCGTGCCGATCACCGAGAGCTGCTCCGCGTCCGCGGGGACGTCGAGCTCGATGGTCTGCCCGTCGCCCGTGGCGTTGTCCGGCTGCCCGGCGGGGACCGCCGGGACGTCGAACGCGAGGTCCGTGCCCGGCACCGTCGCGCGCTCGCCCTGGACGAAGCCCTTCGCCGCGAGCTGCGCCCGGTCGAAGAACACGCCCTGGCCGTCGCACGAGCCGACCGTCGTCCCGGCGTCGCCGATGCAGACGTTGTCGTACGCGGCGAGCAGCGAGCCCTCGCGCAGGAGCGAGACGCTGACGTACGAGGAGGCCGAGACGGTCTCGATCCCCTCGCCCGAGACCGTCACCGTCACGGGGTAGACGCCGGGTGCGGTCCACGTGTGCGCGGCGTCCACCGCGTACCCGCCGAACGCGCCCGCCCGCAGCGACCCGGCGACCGGGTCGGAGCCGTCGCCGAACGCGACCTGCACGTCGAGCGCCGCGACGTCGCCCTCGACCCCGGTGAGGGTCGCGAACGAGCCCGAGACCTCGCGGCCCGTGACGCCGTCACGGTCCGGTGCGGCCGAGAGGGTGAGCTCCTCGGCCCCGGACTCCTTCGGGTCGGCGAGGAGCTCGACCTCGGCGAGCGACAGCGCGCCGGAGCCCGACGTCGCGGTGACCGTCACCCGGTACCGCGCGAACGCCGTCGGCTCGGCGACCGTGAACGGCCGCGTCTGCAGGGCCCAGCGGAACTGCTCGCCGGACCGCTCGTCGAGCGTCGTCCACGTCTCGCCGTCGTCGGAGCCCTCGAGGGTCCACGCGGACGGCGACGCCGTCCCGCTCGTCCCGGAGGTCAGCGTGTACGACCCGACGGTCGGGCGGATGCCGTTGCCCGCCCACGTGATCGACGGCGTCGTGGTGGCGAACGTCGTGCGCGTCCCGGACGTGTTGTCCGTGAGCGCCGCGGCGCTCGTGGTGGCGTCGCCGTCGGCGACGGTCGTCGTGCCGAGGCCCGCGGTCGTCGCGTCCTGCACCGGCGTCGGGGGCTCGTCGCCCTCGGTGAGCGACGGCGGCGCGTCGTCCTCGCCCGTGCCCCAGTCCGACGGCTCCGGACCCATGACGAAGTCCAGCGTCGTGCCGCCCGAGAGGTCCGCCTGGGAGAGTGACGTCGAGGTGCGGGCCTCGCCGTCCACCGCGAGGGACTGCACGTAGACGTTGTCGACCGAGTTGTTCTCGGCGTTGACGACGAGGTCGCCGTCCGGCAGGTGCACGGTCGCCTTGTCGAACAGCGGCGAACCGACCGCGTACTGGTCCGAGCCGACCTGGAGCGGGTAGAAGCCGAGCGAGGCGAAGATCCACCACGACGACATCTCGCCGTTGTCCTCGTCGCCCGGGTAGCCCTGGCCGATCTCGCTGCCCACGAACAGGCGGCGGGTGACCTCGCGGACCTTCTCCTGCGCCTTCGACGGCGCGCCCGCGGCGTCGTAGAGCCACGGGATGTGGTGCGACACCTGGTTGCTCATGCCCCACTGGCCCATGCGGACGTCGCGCGCCTCGCGCTGCTCGTGGATGCCGCCGTTGCCGGCGCCCTTCTCCGGCGTGGAGAAGAACTCGTCGAGCTTGTCCTCGAGGCCCTGCTTGCCGCCGTAGAGGTTGGCGAGGCCCTGGCCGTCCTGCGGGGCGTGGAACGCGAAGTTCCAGCCGTTCGTCTCGGTGTACCCGCCGCCCCAGGCCTCCGGGTCGTACGTCTCGGGGTCGACGGCCCACGTGCCGTCCTCGTGGCGCGGCACGAAGAAGTCGACCTCGGGGTCGAACAGCTCGACGTAGTGCGTGGCCCGCTCGAGGAAGTACGCGGACTCCTCGCGCAGCGTCTCGCGGCGCTCGTCCGGCGTCGCCGGGTCCTCCGCCAGGGCGGCGGCCATGTTGCCGATGCCGAAGTCGTTGACCAGGCCCTCCAGGCCCCACGACACGGACTCGTGCGTGGACTCCGGCGTGAACCCGAGGAACGGCGACGTCTGCAGGCCCTTGCGGCCCACGGCGTTGCTCGGCGGCGCGACGGTCGCGTTGCGCAGCGCGGCGTCGTACGCCTCCAGCGCCGTGCCCGTGGGGAGCGACCCCTTGAGGTACGCGTCCGCGAACGCCACGTCGGAGCTCGTGCCCGTCATGAGGTCGGCGTAGCCCGGCGAGGACCAGCGCGCGATCCAGCCGCCGTCGCGGTACTGCTGGACGAACCCGTCGACCAGCTCGGCCGCGAGCTCCGGGTAGAGGAGCGAGTACGCCGGCCAGGCCGTGCGGTACGTGTCCCAGAACCCGTTGTTCACGTAGATCTTGCCGTCGACGATCTTCGCGTTGGTCTGCGTGTCCGTCGCGGAGCCCGTGGTCGCGGAGACCGGGCTCGCGTACCTGTACACCGGCTCCTGCGCCGTGCCCGTGTTCTCGAACTGCGAGTTCGGGTACAGGTTGAGGCGGTAGAGGTTCGAGTACAGCGTGACGAGCTGGTCCTCGCTCGCGCCCTCGACCTCGATGACCCCCAGGCGGTCGTTCCACGCCTGCGCGGCGGCGGCCTTGACCTCCGTGAAGGACTTGCCCGTCACCTCCAGGTCGAGGTTCTTGCGCGCCTGGTCGAGGCTGATGAACGACGTCGCGACGCGCAGCTCGACCGTCTTGTCGGACGACGTGTCGAACGTCGCGAAGCGCGCGTCCGCACGGTTGCCCGCCGCCGTCCCGACCGCCGTCGGACTACGGTCGAAGGTGCCGGCGACGAACATCCGCGTGCGGCCCACGGACAGGCCCGAGCCGTTCTCGACCCAGCCGGAGATCGTGCCCGTGGCCTGGTCGTACGTGAGCTTGGAGGAGCCGTCCACCTTGTCCACGAGCACATGGCCCTTGGCTCCGGGGTAGCTGAAGCGGAGCACCGCGCCGTGGTCGGTGGGCGTCGCCTCGATCGCGGACCCGTTGGTGAACGTGACCCCGTAGTAGTCGGGCCGCGCCGTCTCGTCGGCGTGGTCGAACTCGAGGCCGCGCGTCGAGAGCGTGGCGTCGGGCGTCCCCGACGCCGTCGACGGGAGGAACGTCAGCTGGTTGCGGTCGCCCATCCACGGGCTCGGCTCGTGCGAGATCCCGAAGCCCTGGAGGACGGGCTTGTTGTTGGCGTTGTTGGCCTTGTGGTACTCGTACAGCCAGCTCTGCGAGGAGGCGTTCGTGTACGGCGTCCAGAAGTTGAACCCGTTGGGCGTCGCCGTCGCGGGGATGTTGTTCCCGCGCGAGAAGCTGCCCGACGCGAGCGTGCCGCGGCGCGTGTCCACGTAGTTGGCGAGGCTCGACCCGTCGATCGTGGCCGGCTCCGCCGTGATCGCGACGTCGTCGAGCCAGCCCGCGAACTTCGTCCCGGCGTGGCCGCCGGGGTTGTCGTACCCGAGCAGCACCTGGTCCACGGTCTTGCCCGCGGCGACGTCGCCGAGGTCGACCCGCACGGAGTTCCACTGGTCCGCGTAGAGGATCTTGCCCTCGCCCTGCGCCTGCGCGGTCGCGACCGTCTCGTGCGCGTCGCGCGCGCCGAGGTCGGACAGGTAGGTCCCGTCGGTGAACAGGACGTCCACCGCCGCGTACGTCGACGGGTACTGCAGGTCGTCGAGCAGCTCGGGGAAGATCGTGTAGCTCAGGCGCGTGTCCTCGCCGACGACGACGTCCACGTCGTCGTAGAGCACGTTCGTCGCGTAGGTCTCGCCGTCGGCGAGGTGCGAGCCGTCGTACCGGAGCGAGTGCAGGCCGGAGAAACCGACGCCCGCCTTGTTGGTGAAGCTGACGCGCGGCCCGGTGCCGACCTTCGTCGTCATGGGTGCCGCGGACGGGCCGGCGCTCAGGTCGGCCGAGAGGTCCCACCCGGCGAGCTGGACGATGGAGTCGCCCGAGTTCGCCGTGACGTTGAGGCGCAGGTACGTGTACGCCGCGGTGGGCGCCTCGAGCTCGAACGTGCGCGTCTGCTGGCGGTTCGGGAAGTCCTCGTCCGTCCGCCGGTCGAGCGCGGTCCACGTGGACCCGTCGTTCGACCCCTCGACCGTCCAGGTCTTCGGGTCGCGACCGGCGGCGTCGTCGCCGGAGGTCATCGTGTACGCGACGAACGAGACGGGCTCGGCGAACTCGTACCGGACCCAGCCGGTCGACGCGAACGCGAGCCACTTGGTGCCCGAGCTGCCGTCGGCGAGGTTCGCCGCGCCCTCGTTGGGCAGGTTCTGCGCGCTCGCGGTGACGCCCTTCAGCTGCCCGAGGACGCTCCCGGGCAGGCCGGCCGTGAACGAGCCGACGTTCGCCTGCCAGGGCGCGCCGTCGCGCTCGGCCACCGTGGTGGGCAGCGCCGCCGGGTCGCCGGACTCGAACGACGACGAGAAGTCGCCCGGCTCGGCGGCCGCGGCGGGAGCGGCGGCGAGGGCTCCCGCGGGGGCCGCGAGAGGCACCCCGAGCGGGACGGCGAGTGCGGCGGCGAGCACGAGGCCGAGAGGCCGGGCGCGGCCGCTGCCGGACCGCGCGACCGCGCGTCCGGACGGGAGTGGTCTGGTCATGCCGCGATCTCCTTCGATCGTCTGACAGCGCTGTCAGGCTGCAGGGGTGCCCCTGACAACGCGCAGGGGGGAAGCGTTGTCAGGGGCGACCTGAACCTATGCGTCGGCTCCGGGCTTTGTCAACGCGGTCAGGGCTCTGCCGACAGGGCGCCGACAAGAGGACCCCCTGACGCAAAAGTCACGCTCAGTGTGGCTTTCGCGCCACCCGCTCGACCGCGGAGGAGGTCGTACGCCGTCAGCACGACCGCGCTCGCACCGACACGCGCACGGGCACCGCGGCCACGCCTAGGCCGCGGGGCCGGGGACCTCCCCCGTGCCGCGGACGACGAGCCGCGTCGGCACCACGACGAGCCGCGGGGCGAGCTCCGGGTTCTCGGCGCGGGACACCGCGAGCGCCGCCGCCTGCCGGCCCATCTCGACGACGTCGTACCCCACGACCGTCACGTGCAGGAGGTCCGCGAGCTCGAAGTCGTCGAAGCCGACGAGCGCGACGTCCGCCGCCCCGCCCGACGACTCGCGGTCGCGCAGGGCGTGGAGCGCGCCGACCGTGATCTTGTTGTTCGCCGTGACGAACGCCGTCGGGGGCTCGGGCAGGGCGAGGAGGTCCGCGACGAACACGCGCGCGAGGTCGGCGTCGTGCGCGCCGTCCCGCACGTACCGGCCCGGGTCCTCGACGCCCGCGGCCCGCAGCGTCGCGACGAACTCGTCGCGACGCTCCTGGAACGTCCACAGGCGCGACACGTCGCCCACGAGCGCGATCCGGCGGTGCCCGTGCGCGAGGAGGTGCGTCACGGCGTCGCGCACTCCCCCGCGGTTGTCGATGACGACCGTGTCCGCCTCGACGCCGCGCGCGGGGCGGTCGATGAACACGACCGGCAGGCCGTCCTCGAGCTCGCGGCGCAGGCCCGAGTGGTCCGTCGACGTCGGGGTGACGACGAGCGCGCCGACGCGGCGCTCGACGAGCGCCTCGGTGAGCGACCGCTCGCGCTCCGGCTCCTCGTCCGAGCTCGTGGTGATGAGCTGGAGGCCGTGGTGGCGGAGCTCGCGCTCGATGCCGCTGGCCAGCGCGGAGTAGAACGGGTTCGCGAGGTCGCCGGTGACGAAGCCGACGAGCCGCGACGAGCCGCCGCGCGCGAGGTCGGCGGCCACGGCGTTGCGCCGGAAGCCGAGCCGCTGCGCGGCCTCCTGGACCTTGGCGCGCGTCTGCGGCGCGACGTTCGGCTCGTCGTTGAGGACGCGCGACGCCGTCTTGAGGCTCACGCCGGCGACCTCCGCGACGGAGGCGAGCGTCGGGCGCCGGCCTCCGCGTCCGCCGTGCGGACGCGCCACGGCCGCCCCCGTCGGGATGTCGGGGACCACGACCCCGACCTCGCCCGGCGGGACCGTCCCCGCGCTCTCCCCCTGCATCACCATCTCAGACCTCCCGTCGACCACGAATCAGCATGTCGACGACGATAGCGAGCAGCAGGACCGCTCCGGTCACGATGTACCGCGTGGCCGTGTCGAGGTTGAGCAGCGTGAGCCCGTTCGCGATGGACTGGAGCACGAGCACGCCGAGCAGCGCCGACCACGCGCTCCCGCGCCCGCCGAACAGGCTCGTGCCGCCGATGACCGCGGCCGCGATCGCCGTCAGGTAGGTGTCCGCCGCGCCGGTCCCCTGGTTCGCCGCCGCGAGCCGCCCCGCGGCGAGGACGCCGCCGAGCGCCGCGAACGTCGAGCACGCGACGAAGCACGAGACGACCGTGCGGCGCACCGCGACGCCCGCGAGGAGCGCGGAGCGCCGGTTGCCCCCGACGGCGCGCACGGAGCGTCCCCACCGCGTGCGGCGCAGCAGCACGTCGACCACGACCACGAGCGCCACGAAGAGCACCACGGTGTAGCCGATCCCGCGCGCCGTCCCGAGGTACGCGACCGTCGCGACGAGCACCGCCGCGAGGACCGCCGTCCGGACCGCGACGCGGGCCAGGCCCGGGCTCGGGAGCTCCGCCCGGACGCGGCGCACGTGGTCGGTCACCCGCAGCGCGGCGTACCCCGCCACGACCACGACCACGAGGCCCCACGCGACCGCGGGGGCGAGGAAGCCCTGCTGGACCGTGCGCACGAGCCACGACTCGAACGGCAGGTTGATCGAACCCTTGGGACCGAGGACGCGCAGCTGCACGCCCGCGAGGATCAGGAGGCCCGCGAGCGTGAAGACGAACGACGCGAGCCCGAGGCGCGTGGAGAGCAGCCCGTACCCGAGCCCGACGACGACCCCGACGGCCAACGCCGCGACGATCGCGATCCCGACCGGCCAGCCCAGCCCGACCGTCCCGACGGCGAGCACCGCCGCGGCGAGCCCGCTCACCGAACCGACCGACAGGTCGATCTGGCCGACGAGCAGCACGAGCACGACGCCGAGCGCGATGATCCCCGTGGGGGCGCTCTGGAGCGTGAGGTTGACGAGGTTCTCCGCGGAGAGGAACGCGGGGTTGATCGCGCCGAGCACGACCCAGATGAGCACGAGCGCGGCGACGATCGGCAGCATGCCGAGGTGCGCGCCGCGCAGCTGCTGCACGACGGACCCGGACAGCGCGCCCGTCAGGGGCCGGTCGAGCGCCGCGCCCGAGGTGCGGCCGGGGACGCTCATCGGTGCACCGCCCCGGTGCCGCCCGTGCGCCGCTCGCGCTCGGTCCCGCCCGCGCTCCCGATCGGTCCGCCCGGGCGCGCCGGGCGCACGGCGCCGGTCATCGCGGCGAGCAGGTCCTCGTAGGACGTGTCGCCCGGGAACTCGCCGTGCACGCGGCCGAGCCGCAGCACGAGGATGCGGTCGGCGACGGCCTGGAGGTCGCCCGCCTGGTGGCTGATGAGGACGACGGCGTGCCCGCGCTCGCGCAGCTTCTCGATGAGGTTGAGCACCTCGGCGGTCTGCCGGACGCCGAGCGCCGCCGTCGGCTCGTCGAGGACGAGCACGCGCGGCGACCCCAGGAGGGCGCGTGCGACCGCCACGACCTGCCGCTGGCCGCCCGAGAGCGTGCGCACCGGCTGCCGCACGGACGGGACGGTCGCGGCGAGCTGGTCGAGCAGGCCCCACGCCTCGCGCTCCATCGCGATCTCGTCGAGGAACGGCCCGTGGAGGACCTCCTGCCCGAGGAACACGTTCTCGACGACGTCGAGGTCGTCGACGAGCGCGAGCTGCTGGAACACCGCCGCGATCCCGTGCTGGCGCGCGGCCGCCGGCGAGTCGAGCACGACGGGCGCGCCGTCGAGCAGCACCTCGCCCGCGTCGGGGCGGAACGCGCCCGCGACGACGCCCGCGAGCGTCGACTTGCCGGCGCCGTTGTCGCCCACGACGGCGAGGACCTCGTGCTCGCGCACCTCGACGTCGACGTCGACGAGCGCCCGGACGCCGCCGAAGCTCTTGGAGACCCCGCGCAGGGTCAGGACGGGGGCGCTCACGGTGCCGCCTCCAGGAGACCCGCGTCGACGCACGCGTCGACGTACGACGGGGTGCAGATCTCGTCGACCGTGTAGACGCCGCCGTCGACGAGGACGCGCCGGACGTCGTCGACGCCGACCGCGCGCGGCGCGAGCAGGAGGCTCGGGACGCCGTCGATCACCACGGTCGCGCGCGGGTCCTCGCCGCGCAGCACCCGCACGGCGAGCTCGGCGGCCGTGCGCGCCTGCTCCGTCGTGGCCTTGTAGACGGTCATGTACTGGTCGCCCGAGACGACGCGCTGGACGGCCGCGAGCTCGCCGTCCTGGCCCGTGGTGGGCGGCACCGGGTCGAGGCCGGCGGCCTTCATCGCGGCGATGGCGCCGCCCGCGATGCCGTCGCTCGCCGCGAAGACGCCGTCGACGCGACCCGGGTACTGCGTGAGCTGCCCCTCGACCCACTCGGTCGCCTTGTCGGGGCTCCAGTCGGGCGTGTCGTACTCGGCGAGCACGTCGATGTCCTCTCCCTCGAGCGCGCGGTGTGCGCCGGCGGCGAGCTCCGCGGCGTTCGGGTCGGTCGGCGAGCCCTGGACGAGCAGGACGCCCGGCCGCCGGCCCTGCGCCGGCGGGTCCTGCTCCGCACGGTCGAGGACCGCGCCGACGAGCGCCTCCCCCATGAGGTACCCGATGAGCTCGTTGTCGAACGAGACGTAGTAGTCCGCGCCGTCGACGAAGCGATCGTAGGCGATGACGGGCACGCCGAGTCGCTGGGCCTCGGCGACGACGCTCACCGCGGCGACGGCGTCGACCGCGTCGAGCACGAGGACGTCCGCGCCGCGCGCGAGCATCGACTCGGCCTGCTGCTGTTGGTTCGCGGCGTCCTGGGCGGCGTTCGCGTACAGCACCTCGCACGACGGGCAGCGCCGCTCGACCACCCCGACGAAGGTCGGGCGGTCGGTCGTCTCGTAGCGTGCGGTCTTGGCCTCGGGCAGCAGGAGCCCGATGGTCCCCTCCGACGGCCCGGCCGGCTCCTCCGGCGGCGCACAGCCCACGAGCGCGAGCAGCGCGACGACGACGGCCGCCACACCCGTCGTCACTGCACCCCGCGCGCGACGGCGGGCATTCCCCGGGCGAGCCCCGTCCCCGCTCATGCGCTCACCCCCAGGGAGCCGCTGACGCGCGCGAGGTCGAGCGCGACGGCGAGCGCACCGCGCACCTCGGCGGCCGACCCGAGCTCGGACGCGACGACGCGCACCGGGCCGGCCGTGCTGGGGACCGTGCGCTGCTCGAGCGCGGTGCGGAGCGGGCCGAGCAGCGACTCGCCCGCCTCGGCGAGCTGCCCGCCGACGACGACGATCTCCGGGTCGACGAGGTTGCACAGGTTCGCGGCCGCGACGCCGAGGTGCTGACCGGCGTCGAACAGGACGCGGCGGCAGCCCGGGTCCCCCTCCTGGGCCCGCGCGATGACGTCGCGCAGCGTGAGGTGGCCGCGGCTCTCGGAGAGCATGGACAGCAGCACGCCCGCGCCGACGTACATCTCGAGGCAGCCGCGGTTGCCGCACCGGCACACCGGGCCGTTCTCGTCGATAGTCACGTGCCCGATCTCTCCCGCGACGCCCGCGCGGCCGTGCACGACGCGCCCGCCCAGGACGAGCCCGCCGCCCACGCCGTGGGACACGCGCAGGTAGGCGACGGCGTCGTGCCCGACGGCCGCCCCGAACCGGGTCTCGGCGAGGGCGCCGAGGTTGGCGTCGTTGTCCACCGTCACGGGCGCGCCGAGCTCGGCCTCGAGCAGCTCGGGGACGACGACGCCGTCCCAGCCGCGCATCATGCCGACGGTCGCGATGCGCCCGGCGCGCACGTCCACGGGCGCGGGCACCCCGACCCCGACGGCGAGCAGCTCCTCGGGGGACGCGTCGACCGACGCGACCATCTCCCCCACGAGGAGCGCGGCGCGCTGGAGGCCGGTGTCGGCGCGGTGGTCCGGGGCGAGCGGCATGCGCTGGTCGGCGAGCACGCGCATGGACGCGTCCGCGAGCGCGACGCGCATCGAGCGCGTGCCGAAGTGCACCCCCGCGACGAGCCCGAGGTTGCGCGCGAGGGTCACCTGGAGGGCGCGCCGTCCGCTGCGCGTGGACGGCGAGGTGTGCAGGACGCCCGCGCCGGTGAGCTCCTTGACGATGTTGGAGACGGTCGCCGGGGACAGCCCGGTGACGCCGGCCAGCTCGATCTGCGTGAGGGAGCCACGCTGCTGGACGGCGCTCACGATCCGGGCTCGGTTGGCCTCACGCAGTGAAGTCTGCGAGCCCGGTGTCACCCGGTCAGCGCGCACGTCGGTCAGGATACCGCCGGGACGCGCGCGCCCAGGTGGGGCGCGTCGCGCTGCCGGTGGGGGCGCAGGGCTCGACAGAAATTGGACAGCGCTGTCAGAATGATGCTGGCCCCGCGGCGCTCGGCCTTGAATCCATGCCTTGACGCGAACATCACGATTCGGCGTCGCTTGCGTTCATTTCTTGACATCAAGCGTCGGTCGCCGTTGTATGGGCCTCGGGTTCGAGGGCGCACCGATGCGCCCGGCCGGTGCGACGTGGTCGTCCGCCGGTCCCCCACGACCGAAGAAGGCGTAGGGATATCACGATGCGAATCGATCGCAGGACGAGCGCGACGGTGGCGACGGCCGCCCTCGTGGGTCTCGCACTCGCCGCGTGCAGCGGCGGTGGTTCCGGTGACGGGGGCACCGGTGACGGGGGCGCTTCGGGGGGCGGCGACGAGGTCGAGGTCTTCACCTGGTGGGCCGCCGGCTCCGAGAAGGCGGGTCTCGACGCGCTGGTCGGCGTGTTCGAGGAGCAGCACCCCGACGTGGAGTTCATCAACGGCGCGGTCGCCGGCGGCGCCGGCTCGGCCGCCAAGGACCTCCTCCAGTCCCGCCTCCAGGCCCAGGACCCGCCGGACACGTTCCAGGCGCACGCCGGTGCCGAGCTCCAGGACTACATCGACGCCGCGCAGATCGAGGACGTCTCCTCGCTCTACGACGAGTTCGGCCTCACCGACGTCTTCCCGGCCGACCTCGTGGACCGCCTCAAGTCCGACGACGGCGCGATCTACTCGATCCCGTCGAACATCCACCGCGCGAACGTGGTCTGGGCGAACCCGACGGTCCTCGAGGCCAACGGCGTCGACCCGGCCGCGACCTACGCGGACCTCGACGCCTGGATGGCGGACCTCGACAAGCTCAAGGCTGCGGGCGTCACGCCGCTGTCGGTCGCGACGACCTGGACCCAGGTCAACCTCCTCGAGACCGTGCTCCTCGCGGACCTCGGGGCCGAGGGCTACAACGGCCTGTGGGACGGCTCGACGGACTGGGAGGGTGCCGAGGTCACGGCCGCCCTCGAGGACTTCGAGAAGCTCATGAGCTACACCAACACCGACCGTGACGGGCTCGACTGGCCCGAGGCGACCCAGATGGTGATCGACGGCAACGCCGCGTTCAACGTCATGGGCGACTGGGCCGTCGCGGCGTTCGAGGAGCAGGGCAAGACGCTCGGCACCGACTTCACCGCGTTCCCCGTCCCGGGCACCGACGGCGTGTTCGACTTCCTCGCCGACTCGTTCACCCTCCCGGTGGGCGCCCCGCACCCCGACGGCGCCAAGGCGTGGCTCGAGACCGTGGGCTCGCTCGAGGGCCAGGTCGCGTTCAACAAGGCCAAGGGCTCCATCCCGGCCCGCACCGACGCCGACCCCGCCGAGTTCTCGGAGTACCAGAAGACGGCGATCGAGTCGTTCGGCAACGACACGATCGTCTCCTCGCTCGCGCACGGCGCCGCCGCCCCGGTCGCGACGCTCAACGCGATCTCCGACGCGACGAGCAAGTTCACGTCGGGCGGGTCCGACCTCGCGACCTACCAGTCCGAGCTCGCCGCCGCCACCGCGCAGGGCTGACACCGCTCCGCCGGAGCCGCCGCGCGTCGTCGGGCACGTCCCGACGGCGCGCGGCGGACCAGCGCGACCGGAACACGTCCCCGGGACGCCGGCGCTCCCCGCGCCGCGGCCCACGCCCCCACGACCGGGAAGACCCACCATGCTCAAGTCACTGCGACGCGCCGGCCCAGCGCTGCTGCTGCTCGCGCCCTCGCTGATCCTCGTCGGCGTGTTCGTCTACGGCCTGATCGGCGCGAACTTCCAGACGTCGATCACGGACAACCACACCGCGGCACAGGCCACGGGCCAGAAGCCGTCGGTCGTCGTGTGGTTCGAGAACTACACGGCCCTCCTCGGCAGCGAGGCGTTCCAGCACTCGCTGAAGAACCTCGTGCTCTACACGGTGGTCTTCCTCGCCGGCACGATGCTCATGGGCTTCCTGTGGGCGTGGATGCTCGACAAGCCCGTCAAGGGCGAGGGGATCTTCCGTTCCGTCTACCTGTTCCCCATGGCCGTGTCGTTCGTCGCGTCCGGTGTCGTGTGGCGCTGGCTGCTCAACTCGAACCAGGGCGAGCAGGCGAGCGGCCTCAACCGGCTGTTCCAGATCGTCGGGCTCGACTTCCTGCAGAACAACTGGTGGAACAACGTCACGTGGGGCATCACGGCCATCGCGATCCCCGCGATCTGGCAGCTCTCCGGCTACGTCATGGCGCTGTTCCTCGCCGGGTTCCGCGGCATCCCTGACGAGCTGCGCGAGGCCGCCCGTATGGACGGCGCGAGCGAGTGGAAGCTCTACCGCCACGTGCTGTTCCCACAGCTCTCGCCCATCGCGCTCTCGGCGCTCATCATCATCGGCCACATGTCGCTCAAGGCGTTCGACCTCATCATGTCGATCTCGAAGCCCGCGAACTACCAGACCAAGGTTCCGGCCGTCGACATGTACGTCTTCAAGTCGAGCTTCGACTACGCCAACGCGGCAGCCGTCGGCTCGATCCTGCTGATCATCGTGGCCGTCGTCATCGTGCCCTACCTGATCCGCACCAACCGTCAGGAGAAGCGATGACGACCACCTCGACGCCGGCCGTCCCCGCCCCCGACGTCGTCGGCACGCCGCGCCGGCCCGCGCGCCGCACGCCGCGCGAACGCTTCTCGGTGGGCCGCACGCTCAAGTACGCGGCGCTCGTGCTGTTCCTCGTCATCGTCCTCATCCCCGTCTACGTGCTCTTCGTGACGAGCTTCAAGGGCGCGGGCGACGCGTCGCCGGCGCGCGCGTGGTCGCTCCCGCAGACGTGGACGACGGAGAACTGGCAGACGGCGTGGACCGCGCTGTCCCCCGCCATCTGGCGCACGGTGCAGATGGTCGTGCCGTCCGCGATCATCGCGGCCTTCCTCGGGTCGCTCAACGGGTTCGTGCTCTCCCGCTGGTCGTTCAAGGGCGCGAACATCGTCTTCACGCTCATCCTCTTCGGGATGTTCATCCCGTACCAGGCCGTGATGATCCCGCTCAACCAGCTCGTGCTGGGCCTGGGCATCCCGAGCGGCGTGCCGTCGCTGATCCTGCTGCACGTCATCTACGGCATCCCCATCACGACGCTCATCTTCCGCAACTACTACATGACCGTGCCGCACGAGCTCGTCGAGGCAGCGCGCGTCGACGGCGCCGGGATGCTGCGCACCTACTGGTCGATCATCCTGCCGATCTCGATCCCGAGCTTCGTGGTCGTGCTCATCTGGCAGTTCACGTCCGCGTGGAACGACTTCCTCTTCGCGGTGTTCTTCTCCTCCAGCCAGAACGGCCCCGTGACGCTCGCGCTGAACAACCTCGCGAACGGCGCGCTGCTGCAGAACTACGGCGTCTCGATGGCCGGCGCGCTCTTCGCGTCGCTCCCGACGCTGCTCGTGTACATCGTCCTCGGCAAGTACTTCGTCGGGGGCCTGATGTCCGGTTCGGTCAAGGGCTGACCCGACCGACCGCCCACCGCGGTCCCGAGGCCCGTCGGGGAGCATGGCCACCGCCACGCTCCCCGACGGGCCTCGACGCGTTTCCCACCGCCCGCGGCTTCACCCGCGGCAGTTTCGCCGAACCTCTGGACTCTGCCAGACAGCGCTGTCAGGATGGCGGGCACCGGCGCTCCGCACCCCGCACCCGCACCTCGCGCCGCACCGCCTTCCACGGCGGACCCCGCTCCCGACGACGACGACGAGAGACCCCACCATGACCCGATCACCCGCCCGGCCTCCGGCCGCGCGCCGCGCGCGACGCCGTAGCACGACCGCCGCCCTCGCCCTCGCGACGGCTGGCTCCCTCCTCCTGGCCCCCGGGACCGCCCAGGGCGCGCCGGCCGCCCCGCCCGCGGCCCCGGCGTCGACCACGGCCGATGCCGCGCCCGCGTACGGCGCCCCCGACGAGACCGCCGCCGACTACTACGGCGCCCTGCTGCGGCACACGCGCTGGGTCGAGACCGTCTGGGACGAGTCCGCCGGGGTGTACCAGCTCAAGGACTTCAACTTCGCCGTCGTGCTGGGCAACGCCGTGCTCCTGACCCACGGCGAGTACGACGCCGAGCTCGCGGGGGTCCCGGAGGAGACGCTGCGTGCCCGCACGCTCGCGACGATCCGGCACTACGCAGCGACCAACCGGTTCGTGGACCCGGCGGGCACGTGGGGCAAGAAGCTGTTCTGGGACTCGACGTTCCAGTCCTACTTCCTCGCGGCCGGGACGCTGCTGTGGGACGAGCTCGACGCCACGACGCAGGCCAACCTCACGACGATCGCGACGGGCCAGTCGAAGTACACGGCCGACCTCGACTTCGGCAAGGACCCGCTCTCGGGTTCGTGGACCGCGGACTGGCCGACGGGCAAGCACGAGGGCGACACCGCGCAGGAGGAGGTCGGCGTCTACACGCAGGCCCTCGCGCCCGGCCTCGCGTGGGCGCCCGACGACCCCGACGCCGCGCGCTGGGCCGAGCAGCTCGGCGACTGGGGCCGCAACGCGGCGGGCCAGCCGACGGCCGACCGGAACAACCCGGCCGTCGTCGCGGGCAGGCCCGTGTCGACGAACACCATGCAGACCATCCACGACACGTACCTCGTGGAGAACCACGGGTCGTTCGGCCCGCACTACCAGTCCGACATCTGGCGGTCAGGCGGGCGCAACGCGATCCACTTCCTCCTGCGCGACGAGCCGCTGCCGGAGATCCTCACGCACCAGCCCAACTCGGCGGAGCTGTGGGAGTCGATCAAGCTCGTCATGTCCGACGCGGGCGAGCCGTTCATGCCCATGGTCGCCGACCGCGAGTTCCTCTACGGCCGCGACGCCATCCCGATGGCGTTCCTCGGCCAGGTCCTGCGCGACCCCGACGCCGCGCGCGCCGAGGCGAACCTCGCCGCCGCGCTCGAGGACTACCAGTCGTACGCGCCGGTCTACCGGCTCGCGAAGTTCTCGGGCGAGCCCAAGTACGAGCCCGAGGCCCGCGCGGAGATCGCGATCTCCTACCTCCTGCACGTCGAGGCCGCCGAGTCGCCCGAGGGCCCCGTCGAGCCGACGCCGCAGGACGAGTTCTTCGAGCGCCTCTCCGGCGTGCGCGACTTCGGCGCCGGGCCGGGCCTGACCGTCCAGCAGACGGCGGACGCGTGGGCCGCGGCGTCGAGCCGCAAGGGCTTCGTCAAGTTCCCCTGGGTCCCCGCGCACGACTCGTGGTTGTTCCACGTCTCCGGCTCGACCCCGTTCCTCTACCCGACCACGGGCGCGACGGTCGACGACCGGCACGTGCGGACGTACACCGGGCCGCGCGACGGCTTCGAGGGCACGTCGTCGGTGTTCCGGGTCGGCAGCGGCTACGCGGGTCAGGTCACGCTCCCGACCGGCGCGGCCGTCTACGCGTCGACCGGGGCGGGCACGGAGGACGCCAGCCTGTCGGTCCGCAACCTCGCCATGAACGGCTACTCGGGCCTCGACGGGTCGCGCACCTACTCGACCGCCGAGGGCGAGACCACCGCGACGCTCCCCGTGACGCGTCCGGCCGACCCCGCGGACGCGAAGGCCGCGCGCGTCGACGACCTGTCGTTCGCGCCCGTCACGGCGCGGTACGTCCGGCTCCTCGGGCAGCAGGGCCACCCGCAGTACGGCTACTCGATGTTCGCGTTCCACGCCTACGGCGACGAGAGGTCGACGACCGACCTCGCCGCCGGGAAGGTCTCGACCGCGTCCAGCCAGGACACGGCGGGCGGCCGCACCGCGGCGCGCGTGACCGACGGCAACCCGTCGACCCGCTGGGCCGTCGCGGTCGGCGAGCGCACGCGACCGGACTCGTGGATCCAGGTCGACCTCGGCGAGGAGACGACCGTGGGCGCCGTGCGGTTCGCGTGGGAGGCGAGCGCGGGCGCGCGGTACCTCGTCCAGACGTCGACCGACGGCCAGACGTGGACCACCGCGACCGCGTACGGCAAGGCCCCGGCGGACGTGAACGTCGCGCGGCTCGACACCGTCGACCTCACCCCGGCGGGCGCGGACGAGCCCGCGCCGGTCACCACGCGCTACGTCCGCATGCAGGGCGTGCGCGGCGACGCGACGTACGGCTACTCGCTCTACCACCTGCGCGCCTTCTCGCCCACGGGGACGGACGTCGCCGCGGGCAAGCCGGCCACCGCGTCGAGCGCCAACGGGTCGAACCCCGCGAGCGCCGTCACCGACGGCTCCGCCACGACCCGCTGGGCCGTCGCGGTCGCGGACCGCACCAAGCCCGACTCGTGGGTCCAGGTCGACCTCGGCGCACCCACCGCGGTGAGCCAGGTCCAGCTCGGCTGGGAGGTCGCCGCGGGCCAGGAGTACCGCGTCCAGACGTCGCTCGACGGGCAGACGTGGCACGACGCCGCGTCGTTCCGGTACACGGGCGACCAGGTGCTGAGCAGTGACGGCGACTGGCTCAACGTCGAGGGCGAGGCCGGGTTCGTCGTGCGCGGCTCGGACGCCCCCGTGACCGTCTCGCGCGCGACCGACACGCGGCACGTCGTGCGGCTCACCGACGGCGCGGCCGGGCCCCGGCTCGTCGAGATGGTCCCGGGCGACGCCGCGGCGACGGCCGCGCAGGCCGGGGCCCGCGTGCCCACGGCCGACACGGCGGGCGTGCTCGTGAGCGCGGTCGACGGGTACGTCGTCGCGTTCAACCTCACGGGCGCCGACGTCGCGACGACCCTCACCGTCCCGCACGACGGCGGGGCCGTCCCGGTCTACGCCGGCGCCCAGACCGTCGGGGCGGACGCCTCGATGCTCGCGGTCACCGTCCCCGCGGGCGACGCCGTCGTCCTCGCACCGCGCGCGACGGTCGCGACGCCCGCCGGGCAGACACCGGCCGGGGTGACGGTCGCCGTCGACGACGCCCGCTCGTTCCGCGTCAGCGGCGACGGGTCGCCGGTCGAGCTGCGCCACGTCGAGACGGGCGCGACGCGCACGGTCGGGGCGACGCCGTCGGGCACGCGGGTCACCCTCCGCGACGCGACCCCGTTCCCGGTCGCGGACCACGCGCTCAGCACGCTCACGTTCCCCGCGTCCGTGCTGCCCACGGGCATGACGTCGCCCTCGCTCGCCGTCGACGGCGACGCCGCGACGTCGTGGGTCCCCGGACCGGACGGCCGCATGGTCACCGACCTGGGGTCACCGCGCGAGATCGGCACCGTCGTCGCCGCGTGGGAGCGCGGCGGGGCGCCGGAGTCGGTCGTCTCGGTGAGCGACGACGGCCTCACCTTCACCGACGTCGGCACGATCAGCGCCGGTGGCGTGCGCGGCACGCTCGCCGTCGACCGCACGGCGCGGTACGTCGCGCTGAGCACGTCGTGGCAGGACGGCGACCCGGGCCTCACGGCCCTCCGGGTGCTCGCGCCCGGCGCGGCGGACCCGGCGTCGCCGGCCGCCGTCGCCGTGACCGCGACGGCCGAGGTGCGGTGCCTCGCGGGCAAGGCGTACGTGGCGGTGCGCGTCGTGAACGACGACGACGTCCCGCTCGACGTCGACGTCGCCACCCCGTGGGGCACGAAGAGCTTCCCCGCGGTCAGCCCGGGGAAGAACGCGTACCAGTCGTTCGCCGTCCGCGGGGCCACCACCGGCCCCGTGACCGCGACGGCCGCGCCGTCCGACGACGCCGACGAGCGCGAGACCGTCGCGACGCCGGAGCACGGGCAGCCCGCCTGCGGCTGACCGTCCCGGTCCCCCGGACCCGGGGTCGTGCGCCCGCCCAGGGCGCGCGGCCCCGGGTCCGCCGCGTCCGGCACGCGCGTCCCGCGTGGCGCCTGCGTCGGGCGCGGATCGGGCCTGCCAGGTCGGGACCTTCGGCCGGTCCGGCGCGGGGGCCCGCGAGGATACGTTCGAGGTCCTGACGGCACCGCCGCCGGGAGGTCCGGACCGCCGGGCCGTCGTGGTCCGAAGGAGCCGCCGATGACCCGCCCCGGCCTCGTGGTCGCCGGACTGGACCGGCTGTCCGTCACGGACTGGCCCGGCCGTCGGGTCGCCACCGTCCTCACCCAGGGCTGCCCGTGGCGCTGCGGCTACTGCCACCACCCGGGGCTGTGCGCGGTCGCCGCGCTCGGCGGCCCGCCCCCGCAGGACACGGTCCCCTGGTCCGAGGTCGTCGCGTTCCTCGCGCCGCGCCGTCGCCTGCTCGACGGCGTCGTGTTCTCGGGCGGCGAGCCGACCCTGCACCCCGGGCTGCTCGGCGCGATCGACGACGTGCGAGGCCTCGGCCTCGACGTCGGGCTCCACACGGCCGGCCCGTGGCCGGCGCGGCTCGCCCGGCTCCTGCCGTTCGTCGACTGGGTCGGCCTCGACATCAAGCACCTGCCGTCCCGCTACCCCGTCGTGACGGGCACGATCCCGTCGGGACGCCGCGCGTTCGAGGCGCTGGCCGTGATCCTGCGCTCGGGCGTCGACCACGAGGTGCGCACGACCGTCGACCCGAGCGTGCACTCGCGCACCGAGCTCCTCGCCCTCGGGACGCACCTGCGCCGTCTCGGCGTGCGCGAGTGGGTGCTCCAGGAGGCCGTGCCCGACGGCGCGTCCCCCGCCTGGGCGCGCGGCCTCGCGGGCCGCCGCCTCACCGACGTGCTCGACGCGACCGACCTCGCCTGGGCGCGGCGGCGGGTCGCCGCCTGACGTCGCGCCGCGGGTGCGCGGGGTCGGGCCGCATGCGACGGCCCGATCGGGCGTGGCGGCGCCGGGCGGGCCCGCGCTTCAGGCCGGGCGGACCGGCTGGCGGAGCACGGTGCGCAGCCTCGCGGGGTCGGTGCGCCGGACATCGCTCAGGTAGATCTCATGGTGGGGCCCGGCGAACGTGAGCCCGTGCTCGGGCAGGTAGACGTCGTGCAGCTCGGCGAGCACCGGGCCTTCGTCGTCGTACGGGCCGACGTGCAGCGTCTGCACCGACCGCCCCTCCGTGAGGCTCGTGCGGCGCACGAGGTCGAGCGCGACCGGGGGCTCCTTCTTCGCCCGGAGCGTCTCCGTGGCGGCGACCACCGTGTCCTCGTCGACCCAGTCGGGCTGGAGGACGAGGAGGGTCCACCGCCACGCGCCCTTCTCGCGGCGCACGAACGTCCCCGGGTCGTCGGCCGTCCACAGCCCCTCGAGCGGCCCGACGACGTAGTCCCGCCCCGCGCGCTTGCTCGCGAACTTCACGGCGTAGGAGAGGGAGAACAGCGCCTCGACCGCCTGCGCGTAGGCGGTCGCCGTGTTGGGGTCGCCCTCGCCGTCGACGGCGAGGTAGGCCAGGGTCGGCACGTCCACCTCGACGAACCGGCCGCGGGGCGGCGCGTAGAGCTCGCGGTGGAACGCCTTGAGGTCGACCTTGTCCGACGGCATGGCCCGACGCTACCGGGCCCCGCCGACACGCGGGCGCGCCGCCGGACGGTCCGCGCACGACGCCCGCACGCCTGATATCCAGGACGGGTGACCTCACCGCCGCCCCAACCCCCGCACGACCCGCGGCACGGGTCCGCGTACGGCGGCCCCCCAGCGGGGCCGCACCCCGCCTACCCGCCGCACCCCGGGCACCCGGGCCCCGGGTATCCGCCGCACTCCGCGCACCCGAAGCACCCGGGCCTCGGGTATCCGGCACCGGGGTATGCACCGCCGCCCCCGCCGCCGGTGGCCGCCTTCACACCGAGGTACCGACGCACCGCCTGGGTGCTCATCTGGGTGCCGGTCGTCCTCATAGTCGCCGCGGGCGCGCTGAGCATCGGCCTGCTCGCCTACGCGGACAGCGACCCGTCGAACAACTCGGCCGCCGGTTACCTCGCCCTGATGATGTGGGCCGCGATGCTCGTCGTCGGGCCGCTCCTGCTCGGCGCGTTCGTCCCGGGCTGCGTGATGCTCGCGCGCTCGAACCGGGCACGGGCGCTCACGCAGGTCACCGGCTACCGGCCGCCGGCCTGACGACGGGCTCCGGGTCGGGCCGCGCGGCAGGCGGGGTCACGTAGTCGACGACCGCCCGCACGACGTCGGGGTCGCGCAGCAGCCGGTGGTGCCCGAGCCCGTCGGTCGTGAGCAGCTCGCCCTCGGGCCAGGCCGCCGCGAGCGCGGCACCCACGGGGTACGGGACCTCCTTGTCGGCGCGGTCGTGCACGACGAGCGCCGGCGGCACCGGGTGGGTGCGCAGCGTCTCGCGCACGTCGAGCTCGGGCAGCGGGCGCCCGGCCAGGTCGGAGAGCCGGCTCCGGAGGAGCTCGCGCGTCGGGCGCGACAGGCCCAGCAGGTCGGCAAACCCGTCGAGCTGGCCGAGGACGTCGGCGATCGCCGCGACGAGCACGAGGCGCCCCGCGGGCAGGCCGTCGCGCACCGCGAGCACGGTCGTCGCCGTGCCGAGCGAGTGCGCGACGACGGCCGTCGCCTCCCCGTGCTCGCGCACCACCGCGGCGAGGGCGTCCGCGAGCTCGGGCATCGTGCTGCGCCGCGGACCGAGGCGGCCGGGCCCGGAGTCCCCGTGGCTCGGCGCGTCGAACGCGACGACGCGGTGGCCCGCGGCACGCAGGGGCTCGACGAACGCGCCGAGCTGGCCGCGCCGCCCGCCCCACCCGTGCGCGAGGTAGACGACGCCGGTCCCCGTCCTCCGGCCGATCGTCCCGTCGTGCGCGTCGTCCGCGGAGGCGTGCGGGTCCCACGTCTCGACGACGACCCGCGCGCCGGACGACGTCGTCACGGTGCTCAGCGCACCGGCGACGGCGCGGTCGTCGCGGCGACGACCTGCGCCGTCGGGCGGGGTGCACCACAGGTCGAGGGCGAGCCGGGCGGCCCGTCGAGGCGACACCGTCTGGAGCACCGCGAACCGAGCGCGCACGAGGGCGAGTCGAGCCGCGGCCTTCCGACGGCGCGCGGCGCGCCGTCGTTCCAGCCGAACGGTCGTGCTTTTCTCGGCTCGCGAGGTGGTCACGAGGATCCTCTCCGTCGGGGTGGGTCGGGTGCGGGGCAGGCGCTCAGGCGACCGGCACGGGTGCGCGCGACCCGTCGAGGAGCGCCTCGAACGCGCGGCGCGCCCGGTCCTCGGCCAGCGGGTCGGCCATGAAGACGTGCGCGTGGTGCAGCGCGAGCATCACCCCGTACAGCTCGGACGCGAACTGCTGCGGATCCACGTCGTCGCGGAAGCCGCTCTCGGCGACGCACGTCCGGTAGACCTGCGCGACGGCGTCGTACAGGTCCTGGTGGTCGCGCACGAGCTGGTCGCGGACCGGCCCCTCCTGGGCGGCGAGCTCGGTCGCCGCCTTGACGAACAGGCAGCCGCCGGGCTGCTGCCGCAGGTCGCACACGAGCCAGCGCTCGAACAGCTCGCGCAGGCGCCGCTCGCCGCGGGGCGTGCGCAGCGCGGGCGCCACGACCGTGTCGACGAACTCCGCGCGCGCCTGGTCGAGCACCGCGAGCTGGAGCGACTCCTTGGAGCGGAAGTGCGCGTAGAGGCCGCTCTTCGACATGCCCGTGGCACGCGCGAGCTCACCGATCGTCAGGCCCGCCAGGCCGACGCGGTACGCAGCCTCCACGCCGCGGTGCAGGATCGCCTGCCGCGTGTCGTCGCCCTTGGTCACCCGGCGAACGTAGCACGATCGTGCGGAAACCGGGAGGGCCGGTCGCCCGGACGCGGGGTCACGAGACGCGCGGGAAACGACGAACGGCCCCACCCGTCGGGTGGGGCCGTTCCGCTGTGCGCCCGGAGGGATTCGAACCCCCAACCTTCTGATCCGTAGTCAGATGCTCTATCCGTTGAGCTACGGGCGCTGGTCGTGCTGGCCGTTGATCGCTCACCGGCCGTCGAGAACACTACCGCGTCCTCGCCCTGATCCCAAACCGGATCCGGGCCCGGAGGCCGCGGCGTGACGGACGCCACGCCGTCCGACCCTCGCCGCACGGACGACGCCGCACGGTCCCCCCACGGTCGGACCCGCGCCGGGCGACGTCCCGTCCCCAGCCCGACGCGACGACACCGCTCCCCGGCGGACGATCGACGCATGACGTTCACCGGCCCCACTCCCGTCCCCGGCGGCTCGCCCCTCGTCGCGAGCGCGCTCACCAAGGTCTACGGCTCCGCGCAGACCGCGACACACGCCCTCGCGGGGGTGAGCCTCACGGTCCGCCCCGGGGAGTCGCTCGCGATCATGGGCCCGTCCGGGTCCGGCAAGACGACGCTCCTGCACTGCCTCGCGGGCATCATCACGCCGACGTCCGGCTCGGTGTCGTGGCGCGGCGAGGACGTCGCGACGCTCTCGGAGGCGCGGCGCACGATCCTGCGCCGCCAGGACTTCGGCTTCGTCTTCCAGTCGGGCCAGCTCCTGCCCGAGCTGCCCGCCGTCGAGAACGCGGCGCTGCCCCTCATGCTCGCCGGCACGGCCCGCGCGGAGGCCACCGCGGTCGCCGCCCGCTGGCTCGCCCACCTCGGCCTCGCCGGGATGGAGCAGCGCCGGCCGGGCGAGCTCTCCGGCGGGCAGGCGCAGCGCGTCGCGATCGCGCGCGCCCTCGTCGGATCGCCGGGCGTCGTGTTCGCCGACGAGCCGACGGGAGCCCTCGACCAGTCGACCGGCGCCGAGGTGCTCGACGTCCTGACGCGCGCGACCCGCGACTCGGGTGCCGCGCTCGTCGTCGTGACGCACGACGCCGGGGTCGCACGGCACTGCTCGCGCACGGTGACGATGCGCGACGGGCTCATCTCCGGCGAGTTCTTCGCGCCCGGCCACGACGTCGCCGCCCCGGCCGCCCCCGGTCAGGAGAGCGCCCGATGAGGACCGTCGACCTCTGGTGGCTCCTGCGCCGCCGCAGCGCCGACGAGCGCGACCCGCAGGGCCTGACCAACGTGCTCGCCGTCATCGCGTTCGCCACGACCACCGCGATCCTGCTCGTCGTCGTGGGCGGCTTCGGGGCGTTCCTCGGCCGCGCGGGCGGGATCGAGGGCATGCAGGAAGGCGTGGACGCGGCCGTGACGTCGTACGACACGCAGTACCCGATCTTCGCGGGCATCGCCTCGCTCCTGCTGCTCATCCCGCTCGTGACGCTCGGCGGGGCGGCCGCGCGGCTCGCCGTCGCGCGCCGCGACGCGCGCCTCGCGGCGCTCCGGCTCGCGGGCGCGACGACCGGCCAGGTCACGTCTCTCACGGTGCTCGACGCCGCCGCCCAGGCCGTCACGGGGGCGCTCGTCGGGCTCGTCGGCTACGGCGCCCTCCTGCCGCTCGTCGCGCAGCTGCGCTTCCAGGGCCGCACGTTCGACGTCGCCGAGCTGTGGGTCGGCGTGCCCGCCCTGCTGGGCGCCGTCATCCTCGTGGTCGCGGTCGCGCTCGTGTCCGCGCTCGTCAGCCTCCGGCGCGTCGCGATCACGCCGCTCGGCGTCGCCGCGCGCGTCACTCCCCCGGGCCTCAAGGCGGTGCGCCTGCTCGCGACCGGGCTCGCGGCCGTCGCGATGATCGTCGCGACCAACCTGTCGTTCGGCTCGGCCGCGGTGGGGATCACCGTCGTCGTCGTCATCCTGCTGATCGGCTTCGCGACGCTCAACCTCGTCGGGCCGTTCGTCATCTGGGTCGTCGGCAGGATCACCGCCGGCTCCGCGCGCCGCGTGCCCACGCTGCTCGCCGGGCGGCGGATCGTGGACAACCCGAAGACCGCGTGGCGGTCCGTGGGCGGGGTCGCGCTCGCGACGTTCATCGCGGGCCTCGCGAGCATCTTCGCGCTCTTCGACCCGGGCATGGCGTCCGACCCGGCGGAGGCCCAGTTCCTCGTCGACATCAAGACGGGCGGCTTCCTCACCCTCGCCATCGCAGGCGTCCTGGCCGCCGTCTCGACGGGCGTCATGCAGGCGGGCCGGGTCATCGACCAGCGCGGCGAGTACCGCACGCTCGTCCTCGCGGGCACCGACCTGCGGACGCTCGACCGGGCGCGCTTCCGCGAGACGCTCGTGCCGCTCGTCGTGAGCGTAGGCGTCGCGACCGCGGCCGTGCTGCTGTTCATGGTGCCCGTCCTCGGCATCAACGCCTTCACGAACGCGAGCGTCGCCCTGCAGTTCCTGCTGTGCGTCCTGGGGGCGTCCGCGCTCGTGCTCGCCGGGGCGGGCGCGTCGCGGTTCGTCGTGCGGTCGGCGCTCGCGACGACCGGCACGGCGTAGGGCACGGCCCACGGAGCAGGCCCGACGTCGGGCTGTCACGCAGCGCCGGTGACGGCGCCGGGGCGGCAGGGGCTCGGCCACGAGCCCGGCCGCCCCGCCCGCGCGTCGGGCGGTGCAGGCCGCACGATCCCGGGCAACAGAAAAGGCCCCGGGTGCGTGCACACCGAGACCTTCCTGAGCGGAGACGGAGGGATTTGAACCCTCGAACGGGTTGCCCCGTTACCACCTTAGCAGGGTGGCGCACTAGACCTGACTATGCGACGTCTCCTCGCAGGACTCCGCGGAGAGCCTGCGTCGCCCAGGGTACAAGGGCGTCGCCACCAGACCAAACCGCCGGCCCGACGGCGTCCCCTCCTACCGCTCGAAGGTCCACTCCCGGTCGGTGAGCATGCGGGCGACGGCGAGCCCGATCGCGAGCGCGACGATCACGAGACCCGCCTCGACGGCGTAGGCGAGGGCCTGCGCCGTCGCGCCGCTGTTGAACTCGTACACCGCCCGGTACGCCGTGACGCCGGGGACCATGATGACCACCGCCGGGACGGACACCGTGATGCGCGGGACCTGCAGCGCGGGTGCGACCGTCGCCGCGAGCAGCCCCACGAGCAGCGCCGCCGCCGCGGCGGCCGCCTGCGGGACGACGTCGGCGTCGACGAGGAGCAGGCGCCCCACGTTCGCCACCATGCCGATCGAGGCCGCCCCGAGCGCCATCGCCCAGGGGCTGTTGAACATCAGCGCGAACCCCAGCACCCCGAGGAAGCTCGCGACCGCGCGCAGGCCGAACAGCAGCGGCTCCGCGAGAACCGGGGCGGGCACCGGGTCCGGGGCGAGGCCCGCGGCGGCGGAGACGCCCCACACCGCCAGCGCCGCGGACGCGAGGATCATCAGCGCGTACGTCACGCGCGCGACGCCCGCCGAGAAGTCGAGCTTCGCGAGGTCGAGCGCGCCCGTCACGAGCGCGAACCCGGGCACGAGGAACAGCACCGCCGAGACGTACCCCGCCTCGTGGCCGCCCTCGACCCCGGCCAGCGCGGAGAGCCCCAGCACGAGCCCCAGGTACGCGACGCTCGCGACCGCGGCCGCGAGCATCGTCACGCCGAACTGGTTGATGCCCCGGTGCAGCATCGCGCGCCGGACACCCTGCCCCAGCGCCGCCGCGACGAGCACGGCGCCGCACTCGACGAGGCCGCCGTGGTTGAGGAACGCGAACGCGGCGCACGCGATCCCTGCCCACAGGGCGTTGAGGAACGCCCCGTAGAGCGGCGGTCGGCGCGCGATCCGGTCGAGCTCCGCGTCGACCTCGTCGAGGTCGGCCCCCGCCGGCAGCGTGGCCGAGAAGCGCTCGAGCTGCGCGAGCCGGTCCGCGTTGATCCCGATGGAGCGCACCTCGGTGAGCTCCGTGCGGAAGATCGGCCCGCGGTACGACGTCGCGGTGATCTCCGTCAGCGTCACGTGCGCCGCGATGCGGTCCAGGCCCAGCGCCCGGGCCGCGCGCGTCATGTGCGACTTCACGCGGTAGCTGCCGGTGCCCGCCGACAGCGCGAGCCGACCGATCCGCAGCACGGTGCCCGACCGGCGGATGAGGTCGACGGGCTCGAGACCGGCTTCGTCGGCCGGGGAGGGCTCAGGCGTCACGACGCCATGATCCCGCACCGCCCCGCGCCCGGCACTCGCCGAAGGTCCCGGACCTCCCGGCCAGAGCCCCGCGCCGTCGTGACGTACCGTCTGCCCATGGCCGCCGACGTCCCCCGCACCGCCCCCGCCGACGTACCCGGGCGCGGTGGCCCGCGCGTCCCGACCGACTTCGACGTGCTGGTGGTCGGCTCGGGGTTCGGCGGGAGCGTCACCGCCCTGCGCCTCACTGAGAAGGGCTATCGCGTCGGCGTCCTCGAGGCGGGCCGCCGCTTCACCGACGAGGAGCTCCCCCGCACGTCGTGGCGTCTCCGGTCGTTCCTGTGGGCACCCGCCCTCGGATGCTTCGGGATCCAGCGCATCCACCGCCTCCGCGACGTGCTCGTCCTCGCCGGCGCCGGTGTCGGCGGCGGCAGCCTCGTGTACGCGAACACGCTGTACGAGCCGCTCGACGACTTCTTCACGGACCCCGCCTGGGCCGACGTCGCCGACTGGCGGACCGAGCTGGCGCCCTGGTACGACCAGGCGCGCCGGATGCTCGGCGTCACCACCTACGCCGGGCGCACCCCCGCGGACGACGTCCTGGAGGACGTGGCCCGCGAGACCGGGGTGGGCGACACCTTCGTGAAGGCGCCGGTCGGTGTGTTCTTCGGCCGAGGCGGGACACGGGAGCCGGGAGTCACCGCCCCCGACCCCTACTTCGGCGGGGCCGGGCCCGCGCGGCGCGGCTGCACCGAGTGCGGCGCGTGCATGACGGGGTGCCGGGTCGGGGCGAAGAACACGCTCGTGAAGAACTACCTCTACCTCGCCGAGCGCGGCGGCGCCCAGGTCCTGCCGCTCACGACCGTCACCGAGGTGCGGCCCGTGCCCGACGGCGCGGGCGGCGTCCTGCACGAGGTCCTCGCCCACCGCTCGGGGCGCCCCTGGGCAGGACGGCAGCGCTACACGGCACGCCACGTCGTGCTCTCCGCGGGGGCGCTGGGCACGCAGAGACTCCTCCACGCCATGCGGGACTCGGGACACCTGCCGGGGGTCTCCGAGCGGCTGGGACACCTCACGCGCACCAACTCCGAGGCCCTGCTCGGCGCCACGGTCCGGCGTCGCGACCACCAGCGACGGCCCGACGCGCCCGACTACTCGCGCGGCGTCGCGATCACGTCGTCGTTCTACCCGGACGCCCGGACCCACGTCGAGCCCGTGCGGTACGGGAAGGGGTCGGGCGCCATGGGGCTGCTCCAGACGGTCCTCACGGACGGTGGTCCGAGCCGGTGGCGCACCTGGCTGCGCGAGCTGTGGCGCCGACGTCGGGACCTGCCGGCGATGGCCGACCTGCGCGGCTGGTCGTCGCGGACGATCATCGCGCTCGTCATGCAGAGCCACGACAACTCGCTCACCACCTCGCTGCGGCGCGGGTTCCTCGGCCGCAAGGTCCTCACGTCCCGCCAGGGGCACGGCGCGCCCAACCCGACCTGGATCCCGGCCGGGAACGACACCGCACGGCGCATGGCCCGGCGCATGGGCGGCATGCCCGGAGGGACCGTCGGCGAGCCCTTCGACGTCCCGATGACGGCCCACATCCTCGGCGGGTGCGCGATCGGCACCTCGCCGCGGACGGGCGTGATCGACCCGTACCACCGTGTCCACGGTCAGCCCGGCCTGCACGTCATGGACGGGTCCGCGGTGAGCGCGAACCTCGGGGTGAACCCGTCGCTCACGATCACGGCGCTCGCGGAACGGGCCTGTGCGCTCTGGCCCAACGCGGGCGAGAAGGACGTGCGCCCGCCGCTCGGCGCTGCGTACGCGGTGCTGGGCCCGGTCGCACCGCGGCACCCGCTGGTCCCGGCGCACGCCCCGGCGGCCCTGCGCCCGGCGCGCGTCAGGCCGGGACGGAGCACGGCTCCCGACCCGGCCTGACGGCACGACTGGCGGAGGGCGAGGGATTCGAACCCCCGGTGCGTTGCCGCACAACGGTTTTCAAGACCGTCACATTAGGCCGCTCTGTCAGCCCTCCCGGCGAGCCATTGTGGCACGCCCCGCCCCTGCACGACGACGGCGGGCCGACCCGTGGAGGGCGGCCCGCCGTCGTGCGTGGCGCGGGGTGCGGGAGCGGTCAGGCCGCGCCGCGGAGCTGGCGCATCGCGAGCTGGACGAGCGCGATGAGCGTCTGCTTCGTCGCCGCGCGCGAGCGCGCGTCCGTGTAGAGCATCGGCACGTGCGGCGGGATCTGCAGCGCCTCGCGGACGTCCTCGAGCTTGTGCTTGGCGACGCCATCGAAGCAGTTGACGCCCACGACGAACGGGATGTTGCGCGACTCGAAGTAGTCGATCGCCGGGAAGCACTGCTCCAGGCGGTCGGTGTCGACGAGCACGACGGCGCCGATCGCGCCGCGGACCAGGTCGTCCCACATGAAGAGGAAGCGGTCCTGGCCCGGCGTGCCGAACAGGTAGAGCCACAGGTTGCCCGGCAGCGAGACGCGGCCGAAGTCCATCGCGACGGTCGTCGTCGTCTTGCGGTCGGACACGCCGCCCGCGTCGTCGACGCCTACCGAGTGCTCCGTCATCGCGGCCTCGGTGTTGAGCGGCTCCACGTCCGAGATCGAGCCGATGAACGTCGTCTTGCCGACGGCGAAGCCGCCCGCGACGACGATCTTCACGACCGTCGGCGCGGTCCGGGACGCCGCTGCGGCACCACCGGGCTGCGCCGCCGCAGCGGGCGGAGCCGCGGGCGCTGCCGCGACCGGGCGCGCGGGGGCCGCCTGCTGCACCGGGGCGACCGGCTGAGCGGGCGCCTGCTGGGCGGGAGCCACGGGCTGCGCGGCGGCCAGGGGCTGCGGCGCGGTGCGCGGCTGGGCCGCGGCCTGCGCGACGGGAGCCGACGCAGGCTGCGCGGCGGCCGGGGACGGCTGCGCGGCAGCCGGAGCGACCGGCTGCGGTGCGGCCGGAGCCGTCGCGGGCTGCGTGGCCACCGGCGCGGCGGGCTGCGGTGCCGCCGGCTGCGGTGCCGCCGGAGCGACGGGCTGGGCGGCGGCCGGCTGCTGCGGTGCCGCGGGCTGGCCGGGCGTCGCCGGAGCCGCCTGGGTCGGCACGCCGACGGGTGCGCTCACCGGAGCCCACGCCGTCTGGCGCAGCGCCGGCTGACCGCCGGGCGCACCCCCGCTCGCCCCGGACGGCTGCCCTGCCTGCGGCCCGCTCCCCGAGCCGTCAGAGGGTGGAAATGCCATTGAGAACACTCTCCAAGACGCTCAGGGACAGACCCGAGCGGTTGCTGCCGTGACCCGTGTGGACGTTGAGCGGGGTCGACGTGTGGACGGTGATGTAGTTGTCCTCCTGCAGGTCCGCGACGAGCACCTTCGTCACGCCGAGCGGCAGGCGCAGGAGCGCGGAGAGCTCGGCGATCGAGACGTACGTGTGCGCGGCGTGCTGGAGGATCGAGCGCTTCTCGGGCGGGAGCCCGAAGCTGTTCACGGCACCCGGCATGACCTCGACGAGCGCCTCGAGCGGGAGGTCGGACGTGGCGGACCGCACGCGACCACCCGTCACCGCGTACGGGCGGACGGTCGCCGCCTCGTACCCGTCGTGGGCTCCCATGCTGCCGAAAGGTACGTTCGTCATCGATCAGTCCTCATCCCACCGGGGTTCGGGTCGCACCGTCGACCGGAAGGCTACCCCGCATCTCCGAGATGAGCTGCGGCGTCAGGGTCGCCTCCGTGCGCGAGACGAGGAGCGCCATCTCGTAGCCGATGAGGCCGATGTCGCAGTTCGCCTCGGCCACCACGCCCAAGACGGAGCCGTTCGACACGTTCATGAGGAACAGGAACCCGTTGTCCATCTCGATGATGGCCTGCCGGACGTTCCCGCCGTTGAGCTGGCGGGCCGCACCGCGGGTCAGGCTCGACATGCCCGAGACGATCGCGGCGAGCTGGTCACCGCTCGTCCGGTCGAGCTGGTCGGACATCGCCATGAGCAGGCCGTCCGCCGACACCACGAGCGTGTGCCGGCTGCCCGGTACGGTCCGCACGAAGTTGTCGAGCAACCACCCGAAGTTCGTGGCCTCGGTGCTGAGCGCGTTCACTGTTCCTCCTCGTCAGTTGCCGCAGACGGCATGTCGTCACCGCGCCTGCGGCGCTGAATCAGGGACATAATCCATGGCCTCGGGGTTCCACGTCGAACTCGTCTCGTCCTGTCCCTCGACGCGCCCGCGGGCGGTCGCCGACTGGAACGCCGACAGGCGCGCCCGCAGCTGCTCCGGGTCGCGGTCGATCCGCGCCGTGAAGCGGTCGACGTACCCGTCGCGCTCCTCGCCGCGCGAGCGTCGCGCGAGGCCCGACGCCGCGGCGTCGACCTTGAGCGGCTGGTAGATGCCGTCGTTCGGGTCCGCCAAGGTCGCTTCCTGGAAATCGGTGCTGCCCTGCAGCAGGGTGGACATCTCCTCGTACAGCACCGCCGACGCCATCCAGTCCGACCGCGCCTCGACCGAGTCGGAGACGTAGCCCGCGTCCAGCGGCTCGAGGGACTCCGCGACCGGGCGCCGGGCGAGCGGGCTCGGCGGACCGTAGCCCGACGCCGCGTCCCTGGCGGGAGCGGCGTCCCACGCGGCGGCGGAGGCCGCCGGCTCGGGCACGGACGGCCGGGCCGCGGGGTACGGGTCGTCCTGGACCGGGGGGAGGCTCCGCGTCTCCTGCACCGGGGCCGCCGGCGCCTCGGGGGCGAAGGACGGCGTGGGCGCAGCAGGGAGGTCGGCGCGCGGCGCGAACGCGGACGTGCGCGCCGGCGCGCCCGGCTCCTGCCGCGCGGCCGGGGCCGCCTGGACCGGGGCGGGCGCCGCGGGCGCAGGTGCCACCGGGTTCGACGCCGCGGGTGCGGCCGCCGCCGGTGCCGGCGTCGACCCGGCCGGGCGCGAGGCGAGCGCCTCGGCCGAGGGGCCGGCGGGTCGCGAGGCCTGCGGCGTGGCCGTCGTCCGCGGACGACGCCCGAAGAGACCGCGCTTGCGCGCCTGGCTCTCGCGCAGCGACCGGCGCGTCGGGAGGTCGGCCATGAGCTCCTCGAAGCGGGGAAGCGCCTCGAACGAGAGCTCGGCGGGGATCTCCTCGGCGCCGTCCGCGGCACGTCCCTCGGCCACGACCGGGACGTCCGTCTGCTCCGGGGCGGAGGGCGCCACGGGCCGGACCTCGGTCGCGTCGGCCGCGGCCCGGCTCCGGTCGGCGAGCGGCGCGCGCTCGGCCGCGGGCTGCTCCGGCTGCGCCGCCACGGGCGGGACGACGCGGGTCGCGTCGAGCGGCTCCTCGGCGAACGACGACGGCGCCCAGCCCGCGGACGCGGTCTCCTGCGCAGGCTCGGGCTCCCAGGCCTGCTCGGCGGGCTGCTCCGGGGTCCACGTCTGCTCGGCGGGCTGCTCCGGGGTCCACGTCTGCTCGGCGGGCTGCTCCGGGGTCCACGTCTGCTCGGCGGGCTGCTCCGGGGCCCAGCCCTGCTCGGGTGCCCAGGCCTGCCCCGCGCCCGTGACGGCGTTCGGGGCGGCTGGCTGCTCCGCGACCTCCGGCGGGGTCCAGACGACCTCGTGGTGGACGGCGGCCTCGGCCGTCGGCACGTCGCTCACCAGCGGGATGTCGGTCGCCGTGACGTCCGGCGCGACCGGCAGCTCGACCGGGTTCTCGGTGACCGGCCGCTCGCCCACGGGACGGAAGCTCGAGAAGAGCGCGCTGCGGGTGCTGACGTCGAGCACCGGGATCTCGGCCGAGACGGGCTCGACCGGGGTCGCGGCGGCACGCGACCGGCTCGGGAGCGCGGACGCGGCGGGAGCCACCTCCGCGGGCGGGGTCCAGGCCTCGTCCGCGGCGGGCAGCTCGTCCGGCAGGGCCGGGGTCGCGAGCGGCGGGAGCACGATGGCGCCCGTCTGCGGGCCCGACGCGAACGACGCGCTGGGCGCGGCCGCCGCCGGGTCGACCGTGCGGGAGCGACGGCGCGGCATGCCCGTCTGCGTGGTGCCGTCGGTGAGCGCGTCGAGGTCGACCGGCACGGCGGCGGGCGCCTCGGGCTCCACGGCCGCGACGGACGCCGTCGGGACGGGTGCGGGAGCGGCGGGCTCGGCGGGGAGGGCCGGCATCACGCCCGTGCTCGTGAGCTGCTGCGCGGCGGCCTGGGTGCTCGTCTCCAACGGGTCCGTCGGCTGCGGGAGCGGGACGTTCGAGTCGGGCACGAAGAGGACGGCCGGGAAGGACACGACGACCTCGGTGCCCTGCTCGTCGCCCCCGGCGCTGAAGCGGACCTTGGCTCCGAGCCGCTCCGAGAGACGGCCGACCACGAACAGGCCCAGGCGCTGGGCGCCGACGACGTCCGAGGCCGCGTGCGTCGCGACCTTCCGGTTCGCCTCCGCGATCTCCTCGGCCGTCATGCCCAGACCGTGGTCCCGGACGGTGATGTGCACGAAGTCCGCGTCGCGGCCGGTGGTGACCTCGACGGGCGTGTGCGGCTCGGAGAACATCGTGGCGTTCTCGAGGAGCTCGGCGAGCAGGTGCGCCGCGTTGAGCGCGTTGTGCCCCAGCATGAGCGGGTCGACGACGAGGTTGAGGCGCACGCGGTCGTACAGCTCGATCTCGGAGGACGCGGTACGGATCACGTCGGAGGCCGGCATCGGCTGGCGCACCCGACGGCCCGAGTCGATGCCGGCGAGCACGAGCAGCGACTCTGCGTTGCGGCGCATCCGGGTCGCGAGGTGGTCGAGGCGGAAGAGGTTGGACAGCGTGCCCGCGTCCTCCTCGGAGCGCTCGAGGTCGTCGAGGAACGCGAGCTGGCGGTTGAGGAGCACCTGGTCGCGGCGGGCCACGTTGACGAACATCTCGGCGATCGAGCCACGCAGCGCGGCCTGCTCGCGGGCGACCTTGATCGTCGTCTGGTTCACGTCGTTGAACGCGGTGGCGAGCTGGCCGACCTCGTCGCTGGACTCGACGGTGATCGGCGCGAGGTCGATGCCCGGACCCTGGCCAGGCACGGCGACCTGCTCGACGAGCTTGGGGAGCTGGTCACGGACGTCCTCGGCGGCGTCGGTGAGGCGCCGCAGCGGGTTGACGATCGCACGCGCGATGAAGCCGGCCACGAGGATCGAGGCGACGACCGCGGCGAGCGTCACGAGGATGGTGATCACGGCGCGCGTCGTGGCGGCCCCCGCGAGGTCCGAGGCCTTCTCCGCGGTCTCGGTGCGCACCGCGTCGCGCACGGGGGCGGTCTGGTCGCGGTCCTCCTGCGAGAGCGTCGGCCACTGCGCCGCCTGGCTGGGCGGGGTGGCTGCCGGGCGCGACCCGATGAGGTTCTGCCGGATCTGGTTGTAGGTCGCCGTCGGCGTCTCGAGGCGGAACTCCCCGGGCAGCTGGCGGACCGCGGCGCGCGCGCGGGCGGCGAGCGTGTCTCCGGTGGTGACGAGGACGGCGGCCTGCTGGTTGGTGACGGTGTTCTGCTGGCCCGCCTGCGCGGCCTGCAGCACCGCTCCAGCCAGCGGCTGCTCGAGCGCCTGCTGGGCGAGCAGCTCGTCGAGGAGCACGTAGGTGTCGAGGTACTGCGCGAGGCTGCGGTCGGGAGTGGTGTCCGCGAGCGTGCGCGGCACGTCCAGCGCCGCGTCGATGAGGTCGCTGTACATCGAGTTGCGCTGCAGCTGGCCGAGACCGGACCGGTCGATCGCCTGGCGGACACCCACGAGCTCAGACCGGTCACCGATCGTGTCGGCCACGGCCTTGCGCACGCGGGGGTCGAGTGCGGAGGTGTTGAGCCGCTCGTACGCGCGGTCGCGCGCGTCGAGCGCGCGGTCGGTCTTCTCGCGCTGCGCCATCATCTGCGCCTCGGCCTCCTCGGCCGTGTCGCGCGTGCTGTTGGCGTCGAGGAACGAGTACGTGCGCTCGGCCGCGATCTCCGTCCCGGCCGCGTCCTGCGCCGCGAGCGCCGCGACGAGCGCGCTCGTCTGGCTCGCGTCGCGCGCGGTCCCGATGGCCTGGGCCGAGATGATCGCCGCGGCGGCGAAGAGGACGAGGACGGGCACCGCGAGTGCCGCAAGGATCTTCCCGCGGACGCTCAACCTGCGGAGCATACGAACCTGCCTCCATCACCTGGTCCACCCGTTCGGCGGCATGGTCGACGCGCGTGGCAGCGGCGCCTCCCGGGCTCGCTCCCCGGTCGTGCGTACTAACTATCGGTGCACTTCCCCCGGACACCTAATCCGCGAGGAGCACGAACAATCGCCCTCGTCACGCGGTGCCCCCGTCGGTGATCCGGCGCCTCCGGGGCCGTCCGCGTAGTCTCGGCGAGATGCGAGGCGTCACGATATCGGGCCCCGGTGGCCCTGAGAAACTAACGGTTTCCACGCTCCCTGACCAGACCCCTGGGCCGGACGAGCTCGTGGTCGACGTCGCTTCCGCTGGCGTGAACCGTGCTGACCTGCTACAACGCGCTGGATCCTACCCTCCCCCGCCCGGCGCACCCGACTGGCCGGGCCTCGAGGTCTCGGGCACGGTGGCCCGCGTCGGGGACGCTGTGTCGGGCTGGTCGGTCGGCGACCGGGTGGTCGCGCTGCTCGACGGCGGCGGCTACGCGGAGCAGGTGCGGGTGCGCGCGACGCAGGTGCTCCCCGTCCCCGAGGGGGTCGACCTCGTGGACGCGGCCGCCCTCCCCGAGGCGGTGTGCACGGTCTGGAGCAACGTGGTCGACGTGGGCCGCCTGGCGCCCGGCGAGTGGCTGCTCGTGCACGGCGGCTCGGGCGGCGTCGGGACGGTGGGCGTCCAGCTGGGCGCGGCGCTGGGGGCGCACGTCGCGGTGACCGCGGGCGGTCGCGGCCGCGCCGACCGGTGCCTGGCGCTCGGGGCGAGCCTCGCCGTCGACCACCGCGAGGAGGACTTCGTCGCCGCGGTGCGGGACGCGTCGGGCGGCCACGGCGCGGACGTGGTGCTGGACGTCGTCGGGGCCGCCTACCTGCCGCGCAACCTCGAGGTCCTCGCCACGGGCGGTCGCCTCGTCGTCATCGGCATGCAGAAGGGACGACGCGCGGAGCTCGACCTCGGCCTCCTCCTCGCCCGGCGTGCCACGGTGGCCGGCACGACGCTGCGGGCCCGCCCGCCGCAGGAGAAGGCGCGCATCGTGCACGAGGTGCTGACGCACGTCTGGCCGCTGGTGGAGGACGGCCGGGTGCGGCCGGTCGTGCACGCGCGCCTGCCGCTCGACGAGGCGGCGCGCGCGCACGAGCTGCTCGACTCGGGCGAGGTGTTCGGCAAGGTGCTGCTCGTCCCGTGACGGCGGGTCGCGCCCGTCGGTGCGCGCGGGGGTGGCACGCGCAAGACTGGACCCATGGCTGACGAACCGCGCGACCCCCGTCCCGACGAGCCCACCGCTCCCGACCCTGCGGCGACCGCGCAGGGCGACGACGAGCCCGGCCGTTCCACCGTGGTCATGCCTGACGGCACGGGGGTGAGCGTCGTCGAGAGCGACGACTCGACCGACCCCGACCGCAACCCGGCGACCGTCATCGAGGAGCCGGCCAAGGTCATGCGCATCGGCGGCATGATCAAGAAGCTCCTCGACGAGGTGCGCGACGCCCCGCTCGACGAGGCGGCGCGCTCGCGGCTCGCGGAGATCCACGAGCGGTCCCTCACGGAGCTCGAGGAGGGCCTCTCGCCAGACCTCGTCGACGAGCTGCACCGCATCACGCTGCCGTTCTCGGACGACAGCGTCCCGACGGACGCGGAGCTCCGGGTCGCGCAGGCGCAGCTCGTGGGCTGGCTCGAGGGGCTGTTCCACGGCATCCAGACGGCGCTCGTCGCGCAGCAGATGGCCGCGCAGGCGCAGCTCTCGCAGATGCGCCGGGCTCTGCCGCCCGGCTCGCTGCCGCCCATGGGCCACGGTGTGCCCGGCGGGATGCCGGGGCAGCAGCCGCGCCCGGACGAGCACGACGGACGCCCCTCGCCCGGCCAGTACCTCTGAGGCCCCGGTCCGCTCAGGCGGGCGGGGGGTCGGTCGGCAGCACGCCGTCCGGCTCCCCGCGCCCGCTCGCGCCCGGGCGCGCGGCGGTCATGGCGATCGCCCCGGAGACGAGCACGAGGCCGACCAGCTCCAGGGGGCTCGGGACCTGCCGGAGCACGACGGCGCCCACGACGGCCGCCGTCGCCGGGAGCAGCGCGAGGAGCACCGAGAACGTCGCCGCGCTGACGCGGCGCAGGATCACCTGCTCGAGCGCGTAGGGCACGACGGACGAGAACAGCGCGATCCCCGCGACGGCCAGGGCGTGCCGCCAGTCGCCGAGCACCGGGACGGCGTCCGGCGCGAGGAACGGCGCGAACGCGAGCGCGCCCACGGCCATCCCGACCGCGAGCGACGTGACGCCCGAGCCCCCGACGGCGACCCGGCGGCCGAGCACGATGTACGCGGCCCAGCACGCGGCGGCGACGGCGATCGCCGCGAGGCCGAGCACGGCGTCGTCGTGCGGGAGGTCGGACCCGACCGTCACGCCGGCGAGCAGCACGACCCCGGCCGCCGCGACCGCGATGGCGCCGCGCTCGCGCCAGCCGCTGCCCGTGACCGCCGCGACCGCGACCGGGCCGAGGAACTCGATCGCGACGGCGGTGCCGAGCGGGAGGTGGTCGATCGCGACGTAGAACGCGAGGTTCATCGCCGCGAGCGCGACCCCGAAGACCGCGGCCCACGCGAGGTCGTGCCGCGTCCAGCGCCGCCGCCACGGGCGGCGCCAGGCCAGCAGGAGCAGCGCGGAGGCCGCGATGCGCAGCCAGCCCACCTCGACCGCCCCGGCGACGGCGAACAGCCCGACGGCGATCGCCGCGCCCAGGTACTGCGTGAGGCCCGAGACGACGAACAGGGCCGGTGCCGGGACGCGGTCGAGGGCGGCGGTTCGGGTGGGCACCGACCGACTCTACGACCGCGCCCGCCCGGAGACGTCGCACGCCGGTCGTGCGACGGCGGCCCGCCCGCCGTGCGGGACGGGCCGCCGCCACCATCTCGCCGCGGCCGGCGTCAGCCCTTGACCGAGCCGGCGAGCAGGCCGCGCACGAAGTACCGCTGGAGCGCGAGGAACACGACCACGGGCACGACCATGGAGATGAACGCGCCCGCCGGGAGCAGGTGCCAGCTCGCGCCGCGCGAGCCGGACAGCTCGGCGAGCCGCACCGTGATCGGTGCGGTGTCCTGGCCGGACGCGAACGTCAGCGCGACGAGCAGGTCGTTCCACACCCAGAGGAACTGGAAGATGCCGAACGCCGCGATGGCGGGGACGAGGAGCGGCATGAGGACCTGGAAGAAGATCTTCACGTGCCCCGCGCCGTCGACGCGGGCGGCCTCGACGAGCTCGCGCGGGATGTCCTTCATGAAGTTGTGCAGCAGGAAGATCGCGAGCGGCAGCGCGAAGATCGAGTGCGACAGCCACACGGGCCAGAACGAGCCGTCGATCCCCCAGTCCACGTACTGCGTGAGCAGCGGGACGAGCGTGACCTGGATGGGCACGATCTGGAGCGCGAAGACCGCGACGAACAGCAGGTTGCGGCCCTTGAAGTTCACCCACGCGAACGCGTACGCGGCGAGCGACGCGAGCGTGATCGGGATGATCACCGCGGGCAGCGTGATGACGAGGGAGTTGACGAAGTAGGTCGCGAAGCTCGTCGAGCCGCCGAACAGCGCGTCCGTGTAGTTGTCGACCGTGAACTCGGGGTTCGCGAACGCCTCCCACCACCCCGACCGGCGGATCTCGCGCGGCGGCCGGAACGACGTGACGAGGAGCCCGAACGTCGGGATCGTCCACAGGACGGCGAGCACGATCGCGATGATCGACGCCGGCCGCGACGAGACCTTGCGGCGCACCTTGTCGGCGCGCGCGTCCAGGCCGGCGACGACGCCCTTGCCGCTGCCCTCCTCGACGGTCTCGTCGACGAGCGGGGCGTCGGGCACGGAGGCGGACAGTGGGGTGCTCATCGGATCTCCTCCGCCTGCTTCAGCTGCCGCACGTTGTACACGATGATCGGGATGACGAGCACGAAGAGGATGACGGCGAGCGCGGCGCCCAGGCCCTGCTCGCCCTGGCGCAGCGCCTGCGTGTAGAACTCGTTCGCCACGACCGACGTCTCGAACCGGCCGCCCGTCATCGTGCGGACGATGTCGAAGACCTTGAGCGTGCCGATGGCGATCGTCGTGAGGACGACCACGAGGGCCGGGCGGATGCTCGGCACGGTGATGTAGCGGAACATCCGCATGCCGCCGACGCCGTCGAGCCGGGCCGCCTCGACGATGTCGTCCGGGATGGCGCGGATCGCGGCGGCGAGGATCGTCATGGCGAACCCGGCCTGGATCCAGATCATCACGAGGATGAGGAAGAACGTGTTCGCCGGCGCGCTGAGCAGGAACTGCTGCGGCTCCAGCCCGAGCCACACGAGGACCTGGTTGAACAGGCCGATCTGCGGCTGGCTGGCCGGCTTGTACTCGTACATGAACTTCCAGATGATGCCCGCGCCGACCATGGAGATCGCCATGGGCAGGAAGATCAGGGTCTTCGCGAGCTTCTCGAAGCGGGACCGGTCGACGACGACCGCGTACACCAGCCCGAGGAACGTCGAGACGAGCGGGACGACGATGACCCAGATCGCCGTGTTGCGCAGGACGATCTGGAACTCGTCCCGCGTGAACGCGGTGACGTAGTTGTCGAGCCCGACGAACGCGGAGCCCGTGCGGTTGTAGAACGAGTCGCGGATGGTGCGCAGCCCTGGGTACAGCAGGCCGAACGCGAGCATGACGACCGCGGGCCCGGCGAACGCGATCGCGACGACCCAGCCGGGCACGCGCTTCGGCCGGTCGACGAGGAAGAGGATCAGACCCATGACGACGACGAAGAGCAGGATCGCGACGACCATCACCGCGAGCTTGCCCCCCGTCCCGGAGGGTTCGAGCAACCAGTCCATGTGAGGCTCCTGAGGTGGCCGGCGGCGGCCGGGAGGACGAGGTGGACGACGAGGGACGGTCGGCGAGGGCGGGCCGCCCGGGTCCTGCCAGGGCGACCCGCCCCCGGGTCGACGCGCGGGCCCGGGGCCCGACGACGTGGCTCGCGCCGCGCCGTCAGCCCCCGGGCCGCTCGCGGGTCAGGACGTCGGCCAGGACGCCTCGATGGCGTCGAGCACGGCCTGGTCGGACTTGTCGCTCGCGATCCACTCGGTCATCTCGGACCAGAACGAGCCGGCGCCGACGGCGGCGGGCATCATGTCCGAGCCGTCGAAGCGGAACGTGTAGCTCTCGTCCGTGAGCAGCTCGTACGCCTGCTGGTCCATCGGCGACTGCAGCAGCTCGGGGTCGAGGCCGTTGTTGGCGCTGATCCAACCCTGCGGGGTCACGCTCGCCTTGGCGTTGGACCACTCGGGGCTCGACAGGTACGCGTGGAAGGCCTGGACCTCGGGACGGTCGTTGAACGCCGCGACGAACTCGCCGCCACCGAGCAGCGGCTTGTCGTCGGCCGACTCGCCCGGCAGGTAGAACGCCCACACGTCGCCGTCCTCGGCGACCTCGAGGTCGGGGTCGAGGGTCGTCCAGTTCGCCTGGTAGAACGTGGCCTGGCGGTGCATGTAGCACAGGCCGTCGATGATCGGGTACCCGCCCTCGGTGAACTCGGTCGTCGCGATGCTGCTCACGTCGCCCAGGCCGCCGTTGACGTAGTCCTCGTTCTTCAGCACGTCGCCGACCGTGGCGAGGGCCGTGGCGATCTGCGGGTCGTTGAACGGGATCTCGTGGTTGACCCACTGGTCGTAGACCTCGGGGCCCGCCGTGCGCAGGACGACGTCCTCCATCCAGTCGGTGGCCGGCCAGCCGGTCGCCTCGCCGGACGCGATGCCGGCGCACCAGGGCTTGACGTCGCCCTCCGGGTTGTCGGCGACGATCTGGTCGGAGAGCTCCATGAGCTCGTCCCACGTCGTCGGGACCTCGTAGCCCGCCTCCTCGAACATGGACGGCGAGTACCAGACGAACGACTTCACGTTCGCGCCGAGCGGCGTCGCGTACAGCGTGCCGTCGACGGTGCCGTACTCCTTCCAGGACTCCGTGTAGTACTGGTCGACGTTGGCCGCGGCCTGGTCGCCGACCGGCTGGATCGCGTCGGGGAAGTCCGCGACGATGCGGCGCAGGAGGCCGGGCTGCGGCAGGTACGCGATGTCGGGCGCGCTGCCCGACTGGATGCGGACGGGGAGCTGGGCCTCGAACTCCTTGGAGCCCTCGTACTCGATCGTCGCGCCGGTGCACTCCTCGAACGGCTCGTACGACGCCTGCTGCTGCTCGGCCTCGGTGTCGACGATCGTCGAGTAGACCGTGACGGTCTTGCCGGACAGGTCGCCGTACTGCTCGAAGTCGGCGCAGTCCACCTCGGCGCTGGGCGACTCGTCGTCGCCCCCGCCGCCGCCCCCGCTGCTGCACGCCCCGAGCACGAGCGCGAGGCTCGCGCCGCCGGCGGCGACCGCCAGCGTGCGGCGACGCGCCGCGCTGGTCCTCGTGGTCCTGGTCATCTCAGCCTCCACCTCGTCGTGGGTCCGGACGCCGTCACCCCGGTCCGGTGAGGACCGGGCGCATCGCGACGTCGCGAGCGCGGGTGCGCTCTCGCCCTCCCACCATGCAAGCGGTTGCATCCCCGGGGTGCAAGCACAGCGGAGGTGAGTTTGCGTAACGATTCCGTCACGCGCGGCGGGTGCGCGCTCTCTCGGGGCCCGGAAGGCTGGCCGCGCTCCCACACCGTGCGCCCGCAGGGCGTCCCGGTGTGGGCAGGGGTCGCGGCCGGCCCTACGCGCCCGGGGGGAGCGGCGCCGTCGAACCGCGCCGGACGAGCTCCGTCGGGTACGTCAGGCTCTCGGGCACCGGGGCACCGTTGATCATGTCGAGCAGCAGGAGCGCCGCGTCGAAGCCCTGCTGGTAGGCGTCCTGCGCGATCGTGGTCAGGCCGACGAGCTCGCCGAGGTCGTGGCCGTCCACGCCCACGACGGACAGGTCCTCCGGCACGCGCCGGCCGAGGTCGCGCGCCGCGAGGATCGCGCCCATCGCCATCTCGTCCGACGCCGCGAACACCGCGGTCACGTCCGGGCGGCGGCGCAGCAGCTCCGCGGTCGACTCGCGGCCGCCCGCGACGTCGAAGTCGCCGTTCACCTCCAGGTCCGGCTGCACGACGACGCCCGCCTCCTCGAGCGCGCGCACGTACCCCCGCGCGCGCTCCACGGGCGGGGACCACGACGACACGAGGTCCGGCACCCCGGTCACGTGCCCGATCACCCGGTGCCCGAGGTCGAGCAGGTGGCGCGTCGCCGCGCGCCCGGTCGCGACGTCGTCGAGCCGGACCGTCACCTGCTCGGCCGGCCCGGACCCCACGAACGCCAGCGGGCGCGCCAGCCCGACGAGCGAGCGCACCTCGTCGTCGTCCAGCGGCAGCCCGACGACGAGCGTCCCGTCCACGCGGTGGCGCAGCACGCTCGGGTCGACCCGGCGGCGCGACGACGTGCGCCGGACGTCGAACGTGTAGAGCAGCACGTCGTAGCCGAGGTCGCGCAGGGCGCGCTCGGCGCCCTCGATGACGTTGGCGAAGAACCACCGGTTCACCCACGGGGTCAGCACGCCGATCGTCCGGGTCCGCCCCGTGGCCAGGGACGACGCCGACGGCGTGGGCACGTACCCGAGCCGCGCCGCCTCCGCGAGCACCCGCAGGCGCGTCGCCTCCGAGACGTTCGGCAGGCCGCGCAGGGCGCGCGAGACGGTCGCCGTGGACACCCCGGCGGCCTGGGCGACGTCGTCGATACCTGCCACGACGGGTGATGCTGCCACGCCGGGACGGACCCTGGCGAGGCGCCGTGCCGCATCGTGAGCAGATCGATGCAAGCGCTTGCCCTCGCCGGGACCGATATCGTGGTCGAGCCCGCCCCTCGGCACCGCTCAGTACGTACGAGCCCGCCGTGCCGTCGTCGGGCACCACCACCTGCGAACCGGAAGGACCACGATGATCGAGCTGAGGACCCCGCGGGAGATCGAGCAGATGCGGCCCGCCGGACGGTTCGTCGCCGACGTCCTCACCACGGTGCGCGCCGCCACGAAGGTCGGGACGAACCTGCTCGAGCTCGACGAGGTCGCGCACCGGATGATCCGCGACCGCGGGGCCGAGTCCTGCTACATCGACTACCACCCGTCGTTCGGCGCGAGCCCGTTCGGCAAGGTGATCTGCACGTCCGTGAACGACGCCGTGCTGCACGGCCTCCCCCACGACTACGCGCTGCGCGACGGCGACCTGCTGAGCATCGACTTCGCCGCCTCGGTCGACGGGTGGGTCGCGGACTCGGCGCTGTCGTTCGTCGTCGGCACGCCGCGCGCGGGCGCGCTCGGCGAGGCGGACGCCCGGCTCATCCAGACGACGGAGCGCGCGCTCGAGGCGGGCATCGCCGCCGCGCAGCCGGGCAAGAAGGTCGGGGACATCTCCGCCGCCATCGCGGACGTCGCGCACGCCGCGGGCTACTCGGTGAACACCGACTTCGGCGGGCACGGCGTCGGCCGCACCATGCACGGCGAGCCCCACATCCCGAACGACGGCCGCCGCAAGCGCGGGTTCCCGCTCAAGCCGGGCCTCGTCATCGCGATCGAGCCCTGGTTCCTCGAGACCACCGACGAGATCTACACCGACCCCGACGGCTGGACCCTCCGCTCCGCCGACGGGTCGCGCGGCGCGCACAGCGAGCACACCGTCGCGATCACCGAGGACGGCCCCGTCGTGCTCACCGCGCGCGAGCCCCGCGACTGACCGTCCCCGAGGTAGAGCCCCGGTACCGCGAGGTAGAGCCCCGGTCCGCCGAGGTAGAGCCGCGGTACCCGGGCCGGCGGCTGTCGTCGCAGCGGGCGCCGAGCGACGTCCGAGCACCGTCAGACGTCGCTACCCGCCCCCTCGGCCGCACCGTCCGGGACGCGCGTGACGCGTGGCGCCACGATCTCGTCGTCGATCGAAGAGGATGCAGGGATGACGCACGACGCTCACGGACGCGACCTCGACCGAGGCTCCGGGGACGCGCGAACCAGGGTGGCCGACTGCCCCATCGACGCTCGGCGGCGGCGAGCCGCTGCCCGCCTCACCGGCGGTCTCGCCGTCGCCGTCGTGCTCGCCGGGTGCGCACCGGGCGCGGTCGACACCGACACGACCGAGAGCGTCGCGGTGGTCGAGGACTTCTTCGCGAGCCTGGAGGCCGGGAGGGCGAGCGACGCGGCGGCGCTCACCACGATCGACCTCGACGAGGATCTCGTCGACGACGACTTCTACCGTGCTTCCGTGGCTCGGCCCACCGACGCGCGCGTGGTGGAGTCCTCCGGCTCGTCGGCCGGCGCGAGCGTGACGGTCGAGTTCACCCTCGACGGCGTCGACGGCCCCGTGAGCCTGGAGGTCCGGACGACCCGCGACGGCGACCGCACGACGATCAGCGACCTGGGCACCGCCGACACGATCGGTGCGGGTCAGCCGGTGTCCGGCACGCTGACGGTCAACGGCCAGGTCGAGTACCCGGCGGCAGAGCTCACCCCCGTCACGTTGCTCCCCGGTGCCTATGCCGTCGAGTACATCGACCCGACCGGTCTCCTCGAAGGGTTGCGCCGGGGCTCGTCGTTCACGGCCTACGTGCCCGACGTCGTCCGGGAGGACGGGGTCGTGGCCGAGGGCTTCGCGTTCACCCCGACCTTGCGGCCCGACGTCGAGCCGGGGGTGGAGGAGGCGATCGAGGGTCTGCGGGCCGCCTGCGAGGACGAGGGTCTCACCGGTCCGTCGTGCCCGTCGGAGCTCGTCGAGAACGCACGCGAGACCTCCCGCACGGAGTGGTTCGCCGAACCCGGGCCAGAGATCCGGTACGTCGAGGGGGCGTACGAGGCCACGGCGGAGTACACCGTCCTGCTCTGGGACGACGGCGACCTGCCCGCCGAGGTGCGCGCCTCGTACACCGGGACCGTCTCGCGCGACGCGGCGGGAAAGGTCACCTTCACACGGCCCTGAGGCGTACGCCCGGTCGGGTGCGGACCGGCCCGCCGTCCTGCCCCCGGTGGGAGCCCGGAGATGACCGCGTCTCTACCTCGGGGTACCGCAACTCTACCGCGCGGGTAGGAGGCTCTGCAGGACGCGGGCCGCGCCGTCGTCCTCGATGGTGCCGGTCACCTCGTCGGCCGCCGCCTGCACGACGTCGTCCGCGTGGCCCATCGCGACGCCGCGCGACGCCCAGCGGAGCATCTCGACGTCGTTGCGGCCGTCGCCGACCGCGACGGTCCGGTGCGGCTGGACGTGCAGGGTGCGGCGCACGAGCTCCAGGCCGGTCGCCTTCGTGACGCCGAGGGGCGCGAGGTCCATCCACGCCGTCCAGCCCACGGCGTACGTGACGTCGTCGAGGCCGAGCCGCTCCACGAGCTCGTGGAACTGCTCGCTCGTCGACCCCGGCGCCCGCACGACGACGCGCGTCACCTCGCCGGACCACAGCTCGTCGAACTCGACCACGCGGTGCACGCCGTCGAGCTCGCCGTCGGGGAAGAGCTCGTTCATGCGGAACCCGACGCCGACGTCCTCGACGGCGTACCGCGCGTCGGGCAGGTGCTCGCGCAGGAGCCGCAGGGCCGGGCCCGGGTCGAACGTCACGACGTCCTCGAGGACGTACCCGTCGGGCTCGTCGGGGTCCAGCCGCGCGGTCACGGCGCCGTTGGACGCGACGACCCAGCCGCGGTCGATCCCGAGGATCTCCGCGACGGGCGTCATCGCGATGAGCGACCGTCCCGACGCGAGCACCACGTGGTGCCCCGCGGCGCGCAGGTCCGCGACGGCGTCGCGCACGTCGTCCGACAGCTCCTGGTCGTAGGACATGAGCGTGCCGTCGATGTCGAGCGCGACGAGCAGCGGCTCGGCCGCACCGGTGGCCTCCCGGGGGTCCGTCACGCCACCACCGGCTCGAGGACCTCGAGGCCGCCGAGGTACGGCCGCAGCCCCTCGGGCACGCGGACCGACCCGTCGGGCTGCTGGTGGTTCTCGAGGATCGCGACGATCCAGCGCGTCGTGCCGAGGGTGCCGTTCAGCGTGGCGACGGTCCGCGTCTCCGTCTTGCCGTCCGTCTCGACCCGCTCGCGCACGTTGAGGCGGCGCGCCTGGAACGTCGTGCAGTTCGACGTCGACGTGAGCTCCAGGTAGCGCTGCTGGGTGGGCAGCCACGCCTCGCAGTCGAACTTGCGCGCGGCGCTCGACCCGAGGTCGCCCGCCGCGGTGTCGATGACGCGGTACGGCAGGTCGACGAGGCGCAGCATCTGCTCCTCCCAGCCGAGCAGGCGCTGGTGCTCCGCGGCGGCGTCGGCCGGGTCGCAGTAGGAGAACATCTCGACCTTGTGGAACTGGTGCACGCGGATGATGCCGCGCACGTCCTTGCCGTGCGAGCCGGCCTCGCGGCGGTAGCACGCGCTCCACCCGGCGTACCGGAGCGGGCCGCCCGACAGGTCGACGATCTCGTTGGCGTGGTAGCCCGCGAGCGCGACCTCGCTCGTGCCGACGAGGTAGAGGTCGTCCTTCTCCAGGCGGTAGATCTCGTCCGCGTGCGCGCCGAGGAACCCGGTGCCCTGCATGACCTCGGGCCGCACGAGGGTCGGCGTGATGACGGGCGTGAAGCCCGCCGCGACCGCCGTGTCCATCGCCGCGTTGAGCAGCGCGAGCTCGAGGCGCGCACCCACGCCCGTGAGGTAGTAGAACCGGGCGCCCGAGACCTTCGCACCGCGCTCGGTGTCGATCGCGCGCAGGCCCTCGCCCAGCTCCAGGTGGTCGCGCGGCGTGAACCCCTCGGCCGCGAAGTCGCGGATCGTGCCCTCCTCGCGCAGCACGACGTAGTCGTCCTCGCCCCCGGGAGGCGCCCCCTCGACGACGTTGGAGATGCGGAACAGCAGCCCGCGCAGCTCCTCCGCCGCGGCGTCCGCGTCGGCCTGGCGCGCCTTGACGTCGGCGGCGAGCTGCTTGGTGCGCGCGAGCAGCTCCTGCTTCTCCTCCCCCTGCGCCTGCGCGACCTGCTTGCCGAGGGACTTCTGCTCGGCGCGCAGGCTCTCGAACTCGCTCAGCGCGGCGCGGTGGCGCGCGTCGGCGTCGAGGGCGGCGTCCACCAGCGCGGGGTCGTCACCACGGGTGACCTGGCTGGCACGGACGATGTCGGGGTTGTCGCGCAGGAGGCGGAGGTCGATCACGCCAGCAGCCTAACGAACCCGGCGGCGCAGCGGTCGTGGTCCTCCACAGCCACGACCCCGCTACGGTGTCGCCATGGCCTGGACCCTCTGGGTCGCGATCGCGGCGCTCGCCGTCGCCGTCGTGGCCCTCGTCGTCGCGCTGGGGCTGCGCGCCCAGCAGTCGCGCCTGCGGCGCGCGCACGGCGCGGACCTCCCCGTCGAGGAGACGCCCCTCGACGACGACCCGCGCGAGCTCGTCGCGTTCGTCGCCAACCCGTCGAAGCCCGACGTCGTCGGGCTGGAGGCCGTGGTGCGCCGCGCCTTCGCCGACGCCGCGCTCCCGGACCCGCTGTGGTTCGAGACGACGGTCGCCGACCCGGGCGTCGGGCAGACCCGCGCCGCGCTCGCCCAGGGGGCGGACGTCGTCGTCGCCGTGGGCGGGGACGGCACCGTGCGGGCGGTCGCGGAGGGCATGGTCGGCAGCGGCCGCACGATGGGCCTCGTGCCCGTCGGCACCGGCAACCTCCTCGCGCGCAACCTCGACCTGCCCGTGGGCGACGCCCGCGCGGCGCTCGCCGTCGTGATCGCGGGGTCGGACCGCCCGATCGACGTCGGCTGGGTCACGGTCCTGCGGTACGCGGACCCCGCGGGTCCCGGGGACGTGGAGGGCACGACCCTCGACCCCGTCCGGGAGCCCGGCAAGGAGCACATCTTCCTCGTCATCGCGGGCCTCGGGTTCGACGCCGCGATGGTCGCCGACGCCGACGACGAGCTCAAGGCCAAGGTCGGGTGGGTCGCGTACTTCGTCGCCGGGATCCGCCACCTGCACGGCCGGCGCATGCGGGCCCGCATCCAGCTCGACGACTCGCCGCCCGTCGACGCGCGGCTGCGCTCCCTCATGATCGGCAACTGCGGGCGGCTCCCCGGCGGCATCACGCTCCTGCCCGACGCCGTGATCGACGACGGCGTGCTCGACGTCGCCGCGGTCGACACGCGCGGCGGCGTCGTGGGGTGGGCGCAGCTCTTCGGCGAGGTCGTCATGCAGGGCCTCGGCGTGCGGAACGACCTGCCCGCCAAGATCGGGCGCATCGACCACGCGCGCGCCCGGCGGGTCCGGGTGCGCGTCGAGGAGGGCGAGCAGGCGCAGGTCGACGGCGACGTGCTGGGCCTCGCCGTCGAGATCGAGACGCGCGTCGACCCGGGTGCGCTGGTGGTCCGCACGGCCTGACGCGCGGCGGCGGGCCACGGACACGGCCGGCCCGCGGTCGGCGCCGCGCGGTCGGTCCACGCGGTCGGTCCACGCGGTCAGTCCGCGCGGGCCGTCTCCGCGTCGATCGCCGACCGCATGACCGCCGCCGGCGGGACGACCCGCTCCCCACCGACGCGAGTGAGGCCCGCGAGACCGACGCCGACCATGAGCAGGCGTCCCGCCGCCTCCCGACGTCGCGCGTCGCCGCGGTCGCCGAGGACGTCCGCCAGGACGTCGGTCAGGAGCCCGAGCATCTCCACGTACGCCCGCGCGACGGCGGGCCGCAGCTGCGCGTGGGCCCCGGCCTCCGCCCACCGGGCGAGCGCCTGGCCGTCACCGCCGGGCCCGAGCAGGTCCTCGAAGAAGAGCTCGAGCGCGGCACGGGCGGAGCGGCCGCGGGCCGCCTCCTCGAAGGCGCCGATCTCGACGTCGGCGTACCGCCGCCACGCCTCGGCGACGAGCTCGTCCGTCGACGCGAAGTGGTGGTGGATCTGCCCCGGCGACCCGCCGAGCTCGTCGGCGACGACGCGCGCGGTGACGGCGCCGAGCCCGTCGCGGCGCACGACGGCCGCCGCTGCCGCGACGATGGAGTCCCGACGCTCCGCGCGCGGCAGGTAGGCCATCAACGACTCCTCGTCCGCGCCGTCGGGGCGCCGTCGGTCAGGGTGTGCAGGAACGCGACGGTACGCGCCCGCAGGCCCTCCCGACGAGTCCGCACGACCTCGTCGGGAGGGGGGTCGAGCGGACCGCCGGACCGGACGGTCCCGACGTTGCGATGGCAGTCGAGGTCGGTGCACAGCAGGAGGCCCACGCTGCTGAGCCGCTTCCGCGGGTCGCGCGACGGCCGGTGCGCCGCGAACAGCGCGACCTCGTTGAAGCGCCGCGAGAAGCGGCACAGGGCGCACATCACGGCGCGCGACCCGGCCTCGGCGTGGCTCGGGCTCTGGCGCAGGAGCGCCCCGACCGCGCGCCCGTCGACGTCCGCGACGAGGAACGCGCGGGAGGGCGCGCGCGGGTCGCGCCACCCGAGGTAGTCGAGCTCCTCCCAGCGCAGCGCGTCGAAGTGGCCGGGCAGGCGGACCTTCCCCTCCGCCGGGTCGACGTTGACGATCGCGGACCGCGCCTCGGCGCGGGTCAGCGCACGCACCGTCGCTCCTTCAACTTGTACATGGATACAATTTGTACACGTTCCCAAGTCTGCCCGTCCAGAAGATTGCGCGCAGCCCCCGTGGAGGCCGCGTGAGCGTCGCGCGCGGACCTGCGCGGACGCGGCCGGGGCCGTCGGGGGCGGCGCGTCGCGCCCCCGTAGGCTGGTCCGGTGACGTTCCCGGCCGCCGCGCTCCCCCCTGCCCGCACCCAGCCCGTCCGCCGGGACCGGGGCCTCGGGCGGCGGACGGCGGCGCTCGCCACCGCCGTCGCGCTGCTGCTGACGCTCCTCGCGACGGCGGGCCCGGCAACGGCGACCACCGCGGCGGCGACGACCGGGGCGCCCCCGGCGGTCGCGTCGGGAGGCCCGGGCACAGCGGCCGGCGTCGCCGAGACCGCGAGCCCGCTCGCCGCCGCGCCGACGCACGACCCGCGGCCCGTCGTCCTGGTCGCGGTGGCCGGCCTGTACTGGAGCGACGTCTCCCCCACCGCGACGCCCACGCTGTGGTCGATGATCCGGACGGGGTCCGTCGCGTCGCTCAACCTCGGGCGCACGGTGTGCACGACCGACGCGTGGCTCACGCTGTCGGCGGGGCGCATGGTCTCGGCCCAGACGGCGGAGCAGCCCGCGGAGCCGCTCCCCGCCGACGCCGAGGAGCCGGCGAGCGGCTGCCTCCCCGTGCCCGTGCCCGCCGTCGCGACGACCGGCACGACCACGCCCGACGCACGCCCCGCGGACGTCCCCGGCTGGGCCGTCCTCACGGCGCCTGCCACGGAGGAGACGCCCGCGCAGGCGGCACGGCACGACCCCGGGACCGCCGCAGCCCGGATCGCCGGGACGGGCGTCTGCACGACCGCCGTCGGGCCGGGTGCCGCGGTGATGCTCGCGGACGCCGTCGGTCACGTCGAGCGGTACACGCCCTCGCTCGCCGCCCTCCCCGCCGGCGGCCTCGACGCGTGCGACGTGACGGTCGTCGACCAGGGCGAGATCGTCGACTCGGCCACCGGGCGCGGGGAGAGCCTCGACGAGCTCGACGAGGCCCTCGCCCGGATCATGGACGAGGTCGATCGGGGCACGCGCGTCGTCGTGGCCGGCGTGTCCGCCGGACCGGTCGGCGAGACGGGGCTCCAGGTCGTCGTCGACTGGCGCAAGGGGCAGCCGACGAGCCGGTGGCTCCACTCGCCGAGCACGCAGAAGGACGGCATCGTCCAGCTCACCGACCTGACGGCGACCGTCGTGGAGTCGGCGGGCGGCAGCACCGAAGGCCTTGAGGGCGCCGCCCTGGAGCAGGGCGAGGTCCGTCGCATGGACGTGGCCCGGACGGTCGAGAACCGGCAGTACCTCAACGTCCTCACGAGCACCATCCCTACGCTCTACCCCGTGCTCGTGGGCCTCCTCGTCGCCACCCTGGTCCTCGCGCTCGGCGGCGTACTGTGGGCGCGCCGCGCCGCCGTCCGCCGCGGCCGCGAGCCCGGCCCGGGGCCGCGCGGCCTGCGCGTGCTCTCCGCCGTGCTCATGGTGGTCGCGGCGGCTCCCGTCGCGGCGTCGCTCGCGAGCCTGTCCCGCTGGTGGGTGTGGAGCGCGCCCGCCCCGGCGCTCACGCTGGCGCTCGCGGTGAGCGCGGTCGTCGTCGCCCTCGTCGCGTGGGTCGTCTCACGTCTCCTCCCGCGGCGCCCCTGGGCGCTGCCGTCGGCCCTCGCGGGGGTGACGTGGCTCGTGCTCACCGTCGACGGCGCGACCGGCACGACGCTCCAGCAGGCGTCCCTGCTCGGGACGTCCGCCGTCGTGGGCTTCACGCGCTTCTACGGCTTCAACAACGTGACCTTCGCCGTGTACGCCGTCGCCGGCCTCGTGCTCGCGGGCGGCCTCGCGTCGGCCGCGACCGCCCGCGGACGGCGTCGGCTCGCGGCCTGGTCCGTCGTCGCCGTCGGGGTGGTCACGGTCGTCATCGACGGCTGGCCAGCCTTCGGCGCCGACTTCGGCGGCATCCTCGCCCTCGTCCCCGCGTTCGCCGTCCTCGCGCTCCTCGTGGGCCGCATCCGCATCACGTGGCTGCGCGCGCTCGTCGTCGCGCTCGCGACGGTGCTCGTGGTCGTGGTCGTCGCGGTCGTCGACTGGCTGCTGCCGGGTGGGCGGTCCCACCTCGGCGGGTTCGTCCAGACCGTCGTGGACGGCGCCGCGCTCGACGTGATCGGCCGCAAGGCGCTCGGCGCGTGGGCGACCCTCGCGAACCCGCTCGGCGCGGTCGCCGCGGTGCTCGTGGTCCTCGTGGCCGTCGCCGTGCTGCGCCCCGAGCGCTTCCGCCTCCCGGAGGTCGCGCGGGCCTACGAGACCTGGCCGGTGCTGCGCCCGCTCGTCGTCGCGCTCGTCGTCGTCGCGGGTGTCGGCTCCGTCCTCAACGACTCGGGCGTCATCATCGCCGTCATGGTCGTGGTGGTCGCGACCGCGATGATCGTCCCGGGGTTCCTCGCGCGCCCCGCGCCCCGGCAGACCGCGGGAGCCGTCCCCGAGCCGGGGATCCGGCGCATGCCGACGATGCTCGCGACGGTGGGAGGCGGGCTCCTGCTCGTCGTCCTGCTCGCCGCCACGGTGCTCGCCTCGACGGGGCTCCGACCGGCGACCAGCGCCGCCCCGGCTGGCGGCGAGGCGTCGGTGACCCGTTCCGACGCGATCGCGACGGACCTGCCGGTCGTCGTCGTCGGGACCACGGGCGTCACGTGGAGCGACGTCACGTCGTCCGCCACCCCGAACCTCCACGCCCTGCTCACCGACGGCGCGGGCGCCGGCGGCGTCTCCCAGCCCACGGGCGCGGCGAGCCGCTGCACCGTCGGCGGCTGGCTCGCGCTCTCCGCCGGGCAGCTCGCCGAGGTCACGACCGAGCGCGCGCCCGACGGCGCGTGGGCGTGCCCGACGGTACAGCCCGCCCCCGACGGCGCGGACGGTGCGCGGGTCGAGGGGTGGGACGACCTGGTCGCGCTCCAGCGCGGCTCGGGCTACCAGGCGCGCCTCGGCGTCCTCGGCGACGCGCTCGCCGCAGCCGGCGCCGACGGCGCGGTGTGCGCGACGGCGGTGGGCCCCGGTGCGGCGGTCGCGCTCGCGGACTCCGCGGGCCAGGTCGCGCGCTACCGCGACCTCGCGGACACGACCGCACCCGGCTCCGACGCGTTCGCGTGCCCCGTGACCGTCGTCGACGCGGGCGACGCGACCCCGCCGGTCGTCGACCCCGGCCTCCCGGCGGACGAGCGCGCCACGCTGCGCAGCACCCTGCGCGCCGACCGCCTCACCGCGGTCGACGCGACCGTCGGCGCCGTGCTCGACGCGGCCCCGAGCGGCACGACCGTGCTCGTCGTGGACGTCGCCGGGACGCCCGGCACGCGCCCGGCGCTCGGCACGGCGCTCGTGCGCCCGTCGTCCGACGGCCCCGACCAGTCGCGCTACCTGACGAGCGCCGCCACCCGGACCGACGGCGTCGCGCGCGTGCTCGACGTCCCCGCGACGGTGCTCGACGCCGCGGGCGCCGCCACCCCGGCGCGGATCCAGGACACGCCGCTGGCCTGGGGCTCGCCGCGCCCGGCCGACGCGACGTCGACCGCCGACGCCCTCGCCGACCTCACGACCCGCGACCACGTGCGCCGCGCCGTCTACACCGCGTTCGTCGACGTGCCGCTCTACGCGGGGCTCGCGATCGCCGGGCTCTGCCTCCTGCTCGCGCCGCGCGCCAGGCGAGCGGCGGGCGACCGTGCGCGCGCCCGCTGGGCCCGGGCGGCGCACTGGGCCCGGGGTTCCGCGCTCGTCGTCGCCGCCGTGCCCACCGCCGCCTTCCTGGTGTCGCTCACGGGCTGGTGGCGGTTCGGGAACCAGACCCTCGCGATCGTCGTCTCCACGGTCCTCGCGACGGCGGCCGTCGCCGGCCTGGGCGCGCTCGCCCCGCGTCGGCCGGTGTGGCTCGGGCCCGGGATCGTCGCTGGCATCACGTTCGCCGTGCTCACGCTCGACGCGCTCGTCGGCACCCCGCTCAACCGGGCGAGCCCGCTCGGCTCGGCACCGACGTTCGGCGCCCGGTTCTACGGGTTCGGGAACCCGACGTTCTCCGTGTACGCGGTCGCGGCGCTCGTCGTCGCCGCGGCGCTCGCGCAGTGGCTCGTCGCGCGCGGCCACCGCTACGTCGCCGCCGCGACGGTGGGGGTCATCGGCCTCGTGACGATGGTCGTGGACGTGTGGCCGACGCTCGGCGCCGACCTCGGCGGCGGTCTCGTCGTCGTGCCCGCGTTCGCGGTGCTGGGCCTCGCCGCCTCGGGCGCGCGCGTCACGTGGCGCCGCTTCCTGCTCGTCGCCACGGCGGGCGTCGCGCTCGTCGCCGCCGTCGGCGTGCTCGACTGGCTGCGCCCGGCCGACGAGCGCTCGCACCTCGGGCGGTTCGTCGAGCAGGTGGTCGACGGGTCGGCGTGGGAGACGCTGCTCCGCAAGGCGGGCTACGCCGCGCGGTCCGTGCTGGGCGGGGTGCCCGTGTGGCTGACCATCGCCGTGCTCGTCGCGACCGCGCTGCTGCTCTTCTGGCCCCGGCGCTTCACGCCGCGCTGGTTCGCACGCACGGAGGCCGCGTGGCCGCTCGTGCGCCCGACCCTGCTCGCCCTGTGGATCGTGGCCGTCGCGGGCTCCCTCGTCAACGACTTCGGCGTGCGGATCGCGCTCGTCGCGCTCATCCCGGCGGTGCCGCTGCTCACCGTCGCCGCGCTCCATGCGGCGGACGACGCCGACGGCACGGCCGAGGGCGAGGGCGAGGACCCGGACGAGCGCACCGAGGCGGGCTCCACGACGGGCGTCGGGAGCGTGGCGCCGTGACCGGGACCACCTGTTTCGTCTCCGTGCTGTTCCCCCGCGTGACGCAGCTCGACCTGACCGCGCCCTTCGAGGTCTTCGCGCGTGTGCCCGACGCCGTGAGCCACCTCGCCTGGCACCGCGTCGAGCCCGTGGAGAGCGACTCGCGGCTCTCCCTGCTGCCGACCGTGACCTTCGACGACGCCCCGCAGGCGGACGTGCTCATGGTGCCCGGAGGGCAGGGAGCGTTCGACCTGCTGGAGGACGAGGTCGCGCTCGACTTCGCGCGTCGGCAGGCGGCCGGCGCGAGGTACGTGACGAGCGTGTGCACCGGTTCGTTCGTGCTCGCCGCGGCCGGTCTGCTCGAGGGGCGTCGCGCCACGACGCACTGGGCCTCCCACCCGATGCTGGAGCTCCTCGGCGTGGTGCCCGAGAAGGCCCGCGTCGTCCGGGACGGCAACGTCATCACGGGCGGGGGTGTGACGAGCGGCCTCGACTTCGCCCTGACCGTCGCGGCCGAGCTGTGCGGCCCCGAGGTCGCTCGCGGCATCCAGCTCATGATGGAGTACGAGCCCGCGCCGCCGTTCGACTCCGGCTCGCCCGACGGCGCGGACGCCGACCCCGAGCGCGTCGCGATGATGCGGGGGTGGGCGCGCGCGACGCGCGAGGACGTGGTGCGGCGGGCCGCGGCGCGGCTCGGCCGCTGACGTAGGACGGCGCCCGTCCGCGAGGCTCCTAGACGAGCACGAGCTCCGTGCCGCCCGTGGCGTGGTCACCGAGGGCGACGCTCCGGATCGCCGGGTCCTCGTAGGTGTTCCAGTAGTACGTCGAGGTGCGGGACGAGAAGAGCCCGGTGTACACCGTGATCTCGAACTCGCCCGACCCCATCGCGGCGCAGCCGTCGACCATCGCGACCTGCTGCAGCGTGTGGAAGGCGCGGCCGACGTTCTCCTCCTCGGTGCCCTTCGTCGGGTAGTGGGAGTTGACGTACGCGGCCCGGACGAACCGGGACGGCGAGTAGTAGTCGCCGGGGACGCCGCGCATGTGCGAGCCCGAGCCGAACGGGGCGAGGTGGGCCCGGCCCACGACCGTGTCCTCGGGGAAGTCCGGCGAGACGTTGAGGTAGTTGCGCAGGTTCTCGTGGTGCCAGTCGAACCCGGGCTGGTTCGTGAGCACGTCGACGTCGTCCTGGAACACGTGCAGGCCGTCCGCGGTGTGCTCGAGCACGATCGCCCGCTGCGCGTCGGCGACGATCCAGTGCAGCAACGAGCTGGGGTACTTCTCGTTGATGGGACGGTCGACGACCACCACGTCCGCGAGGGCCGCCTCGACCTCGTCCACGCTCGCGAACTGCGCGCACACCCACAGCGGGAGCTCGAACGCCGCGACGTTGACCGCGCCGTCGACCGGTCCGGGCGCGTAGGCCGCGTAGCCCGGGAAGTTGAGCCCCGCGACGGCCAGGCCCGCGTCGTTGCCGCAGTCGAAGTAGAGCGGGGTGTCCTCCTCCACGATGCCCATGCCGATGACCGCGTGCTCGATCGAGCGCACGGCGCCGAACGGCGAGCGCGGCGCGTAGCCCGTGGGCGTCACCACGACCTGCTGCCCGTAGCCGCTCGTCCAGTCGAGGTTGCGTGCCAGGTACACGCTGCCCTGGTCGTCCGAGAACCTGATCCCTGTGCACATCGCGCTGCCCCCGTCGTCGTCGGCACGGCACGCGGGACCGCGCGCCGCCGGGTCACGACGTCGTGCCCCGTCCTCCCATGGTGCGTCCGGGCTCCGGATGGGGCCACCGGCAGGGGCGCGCCTCAGGGCTGCAGGTAGACGGCGATGTGCTCCTCGACCGCGCGCTCCGCGCGGTCCGGGTCAGCCGACCGCAGCGCCGCGAGCAGGTCCCGGTGCTGCTCGACGACGGCGTGCGGGTCCTCGTGGTGCGGCGCGTCGCGGACGAAGTACGCGCGGACGCGCGGCTGGATGAGCCGCCAGATCTGCAGCGACTGCGTGTGGCTCGCGGCGGCGATCACCGCCTCGTGGAACTCGAGGTCGAGGTCGGCGAGGCGACGGGCGTCGAGCGGGTCCGCCGCGCGCTCCATCGCCGCCACCGTGCGGTCGAGCGCGTCCAGGAGCGCGGGGTCCTGCGCACGCGCCGCCGAGCGGAACGCGACCTTCTCGATGACGGTCCGCACCGGGACGAGGATCTCGGCGATCTCCTCCTGGGAGATGTCCACCACGACGGCGCCGCGGTACGGGTGGGAGACGACGAGCCCTTCCTGCTCGAGCACCATGATCGCCTCGCGCACCGGGCCGCGGCTGATGCCGTAGGCGGCGGAGAGGTCGCGCTCGACGAGGCGGTCCCCGGCGGCCAGGTCGCCGGAGGCGATGCGTTCGCGCAGGTGGCGCAGGACCCAGTCGCGCCGGGACTCGGGCGGCGATGCGGGCAGGACGGGCACGACGGCGACCTCTCACTCGGGAAGGCTCCACCCTAGTGGGTGGCCGATGGTTGACCATCTACCATCGAGCGACCTAGAGTCGCGGTCCACGGCACCGACGAGAGGACACCCATGAGGATCACCGCCATCACCGCCGCCGGGCTGCGCGGCGCCACCCCCGAGGGCGGCTGGCAGGAGGAGCTGCGGCAGGACGACGTCGTGCACACCCTCGTCGCCGTCCACACCGACGAGGGTCTCGTCGGTGTCGGCAGCGTGTTCACCACCGAGGACCTCGTGCGCGGCGCGCTCGACATCCTGCGGCCCCTGCTCCTGGGGGCGAACGCGCTGGAGCCGGAGCGCACGAGCGAGCGGCTGCACCGCACGACGTTCTGGATGGGCCGCGGCGGGTCGATCACGCACGCGATCAGCGGCGTCGACACCGCGCTGTGGGACCTCCTCGGCCAGGCGACGGGCCAGCCCGTCGGGCGCCTGCTCGGCGGGCGGTACCGCGACCGGGTGCGCCCGTACGCGTCCCTGCTCATGGACCAGCCCGACGCGCTGCGCGACCACCTCACCGCGCTGCGCGCCGAGGGGTGGACCGCGTTCAAGATCGGCTGGGGTCCCTTCGGCCGGGTCGACGAGCGGCTCGACGAGCGCATCGTCGCCGCGGCGCGCGACGCCGTCGGCCCCGACGCGATGCTCATGGTCGACGCGGGCGGCAGCGACAGCGCGTGGAGCCAGGGCTACAAGTGGGCCCTGCGCACCGCGCGCATGCTCGACGCGTACGGCGTCGCGTGGTTCGAGGAGCCGCTCCCGCCGGACGCGATCGAGGACTACACGCACCTGCGCCGGCGCTCGCCCGTGCCGATCTCGGGCGGCGAGGTGCTCACGCGTCGGCAGGCGTTCCAGCCGTGGATCGAGGGCGGCGCCCTCGACATCGTGCAGCCCGACGTCACGAAGGTCGGGGGGACGAGCGAGCTGCGGCGCATCGCGTGGTCCGCGCACGACCACGGCGTCAAGCTCGTGCCGCACGGGTGGAACACCGCCGTCGGGCTCGCCACGGACCTCCAGCTCGCCTCCGCCCTGCCGGACACGGACCTCGTCGAGTACGTCACCGGCTCGCCCTACATCGACGACCTGACGACCGACCGCTGGACGCTCGACGCGGACGGGATGCTCCCGATCCCGGACGGCCCGGGCCTCGGCATCACGCTCGACCGCGACCGCCTCGCGCGCTACTGCGACGTCGACGCGCTGCTCGGGAGCGCGTCGTGAGCCCGCGGTCGCTCGTCGTGACGGGCGCGGCGTCGGGGATCGGCCGCGCGGTCGCCGTGGGCGCGGCGCGCGACGGCTGGTTCGTGCACGTGCTCGACCTCGACCCCGACGGCGCCGCGGCCACCGTGGACCTCGCCCGGCAGGCGGGCGGGGACGGGCGCGCGCACGTGCTCGACGTGACCGACGCCGCCGCCGTCGCGGCGGCGGTCGGCACGGCCGTGGAATCCGGACCGCCGCTGCGCGGCCTCTTCGCGGGCGCCGGGATCGACGTGGGCGGGGCGGCGCACGAGCTCGACCCGGCCACGTGGCGCCGCGTGCTCGACGTCAACGTGACGGGCACGTTCCTCGTCGTGCGCGAGGTGCTGCGCGCGATGATCGACGGCGACGGCGGGAGCGTCGTGCTGTGCGGCTCGCCCGCCGCGACGGTCGGCTTCGCGGCCGGGGGCGCGACGGCGTACGGCGCCTCGAAGGGCGCGGTGTCGTCCATGGTCCGCACCCTCGCGGTCGACTACGCGCGCCACGGGGTCCGGGTGAACGCGATCGTCCCCGGCCCGACGGAGACCCCCCTCATGTGGGCCAACGTGCCCGCCGACGAGGTCGCGGCCACGCGCGCGCAGATCGAGCACGAGGTCCCGCTGGGTCGGCTCGCGCGGCCCGAGGAGATCGCCGAGCCCGTGCTCTGGCTGCTGTCGGACCGCTCGTCGTACACGACCGGGTCGCTCGTCGGGTGCGACGGCGGCGTCCTCGCCAAGTCGTCGATCAGCGTATGAGCGCGCCGGACGCCCCGGCACGTCGCCCCCGGGTCGGGGCGACGTGCTGGGCGATCGGCGACGGCTGGATCCCGCCGTACGGCACGGGCGACGACCCGACCCTCGCGAGCCACGAGAGCCTGTGCCTGCTCAACGCCGGCCCCGACGACGCGCGCGTCGAGATCCGGCTCTACTTCGCGGACCGCCCGCCGGCCGGTCCCTACGTCGTGGTGGTGCCCGCCGAGCGGGTGCGCCACGTGACGCTCAACGACCTCGACGACCCCGAGCCCGTGCCCCGCGGCACCGACTACTCGGCCGTCGTCGTCGCGTCGGCGCCCGTCGTCGTCCAGCACACGCGGCTCGACTCGCGGCAGGCCGCCAACGCCCTGTTCAGCACGATCGCCCATCCCGTCGACACCTTCCGAGAGGACCTCCGATGACGCAGACCTCCACCCCGACGACCCCCCGCCGGGGCACGCCGTGAACGCCGCGACGGGCCGGCTCGGCCACGGTGCCCTCACCCCGCTCGTCGTCGCGTCGACCGTCGGGGCGGCGCTGGGCGGGTTCATGTTCGGCTTCGACACGGCCGTGGTCAACGGCGCCGTCGACGCCCTCAAGGCCGAGCTCGGCGTCGGGAGCGCGCTCGTCGGCGTGATCGTCGCGAGCGCGCTGCTCGGCGCGGCCGTAGGCGCCTTCGCCGCGGGCACGATCGCGGACCGCTTCGGGCGACGGCGCCTCATGATGGTCGCCGGGACCCTGTTCGTCACCACGTCGGTGCTGTGCGCCGTCGCGCACGACGGCCCGACCCTCGCGCTGTGGCGCTTCCTGGGGGGCGTCGGGGTGGGGATGGCGTCCGTCGTCGCCCCGCTCTACATCGCCGAGATCGCCCCCGCCCGGCTGCGCGGGCGGCTCGCGACGGCGCAGCAGATGTCGATCGTCCTGGGCATCTTCGCCGCGCTCGTCTCGAACGCGTTCCTCGTCCGCGCCGCGGGCGGGGCCGAGGCGGAGCTGGCCCTCGGCCTGCCCGCCTGGCGGTGGATGTTCCTCGTCGCGGTCGTGCCGTCGGTCGCGTACGTGGTCGCGGCGGTCCTGCTGCCGGAGTCGCCGCGGTACCTGGTGATGCGCGGCGACCGGGACGGCGCCGCCCGCACGCTGCGGCGCCTCCACCGCGTCCCGGAGGGCGACGCGCTGCTGGGCGTCGCGACCATCGAGGGGACGCTCCACGAGGCGCAGCCGGCGTGGTCCCACCTGTTCTCCGGCCCGGGCCGCCTCAAGCCCATCGTCTGGCTGGGGATCGCGCTCGCCGCGCTCCAGGCGCTGGTCGGGATCGACGTCATCTTCTACTACTCGACGTCGCTCTGGGCGCAGGTGGGCTTCGGCGAGCAGCAGGCCTTCTGGCTCTCGGCCCTCACGTCGCTCGTCAACGTCGCGGCGACCGTCGTCGCGATCTTCCTCGTCGACCGCGTGGGTCGGCGTCGCCTGCTGCTCGTGGGGTCGGTGGGCATGACGGTCGCCCTGGCCGTCATGGCGACCGGGTTCGCCCAGGCGCGGCAGACCGCGGACGGCGTCGTGTTCGTCGACGCCTGGGGCGTCGTGACCCTGGTCGCGGCGAACGTCTTCGTCGTGGCCTTCGCCGTCTCGTGGGGCCCGGTGGTGTGGATCCTCGTCGGGGAGATGTTCCCCAACCTGCTGCGCGCCCGCGCCGCGTCGCTCGCCGCCGCCGCCAACTGGGCGGCGGGCATCGCCGTCAATCTCACGTTCCCCTCGCTCCGGGACCTGTCGCTCCCCGGCAGCTACGCCCTCTACGCGGTGTTCGCGGCGGCGTCGTTCGTGCTCGTGCTGAGGGCGCTGCCCGAGACGGCGAACCGCCCGCTCGAGGAGATGCGGGAGGACACCGCGTCGGGTGGACCCCAATCACTTTAGGAGTGTTAAAGTGATTGCATGATCCAGAACTCCATCACCCCGGAGCAGGCCCGTCGTCAGCTCGGCCAGGCGGAGGAGGTCGCCGCCCAGGCCCACCGCGCGACCCGCTGGTACCCCTGGCTCAGCGTCGGGCACGCCGTCGCCGCCCTCGCGTACACGATCGCGATCGACGTCCTCGACGCACCGTGGTGGCCCGCCACCACGGTGCTCGTGGTCGTCCTCGTCCTGCTGTGGTCTGCCGTCGCGCGGCACCACCGGACGGCGCCCCGGCACTGGGTGCGCGACATGGGCATCGCCCTGATCACCTGGGCGGTGCTGTACTTCGTGATGCTCGACCCGGCGCTCCAGCTCGTCGGCGCGACGTCGCCCGCCTGGTGGGTCGTCGCCGGCGTCGTCGCCGCGTCCCCGTTCGCGGCGTGCGCGTTCGCGAGCGCACGCCGGTGAGCCACCCGCGCAAGGCCCTGGACGCGCTCATCCACTCGCCCGTGCGCTTCTCGATCCTCGCCGCCCTGGCGAACGTCGAGAGCGCGGACTTCCGCTTCCTGGCCGACCTGGTCGAGCTGAGCGACTCGTCCCTCTCCCAGGCCCTCACCGCGCTCTCCGACGCGGGCCTCGTCGAGATCCGCAAGGAGGCCGCCGGACGTCGGACGCGCACCTGGGTCCGCATCAGCGACCGAGGGCTCGACGCGTTCCGGCAGCACGTGCGCACGCTCGAGCAGATCGCCCGCACCGGCGCGATCGAGCCCCAGCCCGACCCGACCCCGAGAGGCACCGCACCATGACGCCGACGTTCCGTCGAGCCACCGCCGCCGACGTCCCCGCCGCGGCCCGCACCCTCGCCGCCGCGTTCCACGACTACCCCTGGACCCGCTGGGCCGTCCCGGAGGACGACTACCCCGAGCGCCTCGCCGCGCTCCAGGAGATCTACCTCGAGCACGCCCTCGCGCACGGGATCGTGGTCGTCCACGACCCGGCGGACGCCGTCGTCGCGCTCATGCCGCCCGACGCCCCCGCTCCCCCCGGGGACGTCCAGGAGCGCGTCGCCGCGCTGCACGGCCCGCGCCTGCAGGCCGTGGCCGCTGCCCAGCTGCCGCCGCCCCCGCCGGGCGCCTGGACGCTCGCGACGGTGGGGGTCCTGCCGTCGCTCCAGGGCACCGGGCGCGGCAGCGCGGTGTGCCGGGCCGCCCTGCGCGACCCCGCCCTCGGGGACGCGCCCGTCGCGCTCGAGACCTCCGACGCGCGCAACGTCACCTTCTACGAGCGGCTGGGCTTCGTGCGCACCGCGACCACGCAGTTGCACGACGGCCCCGTCGTGCACGGCATGGTCCGCACGCCGACGCCCTGAGCGCCGCCTCGGTCAGTGGTCGCCCGCGCGCACGCGGTCGACGGCGGAGCGCATCTTGCGCGCGTTCACCGCGAGCAGCACGTCGCGGTACTGGGCGGCGCGGTGGAGCTGACCCTTGAGGTCGTTCGACGACGCGCGGTGGCGCAGGTCGCACGGCACCTCGACCGCCACGTACCCCTTGCGGAGCAGGTCGATCGTCATGCCCGTCTCGACGCCCCAGCCGCGCGCGAGCGGCGTCGCGGCCTCGAACGCCTCGCGCGTGAGGCACCGCATCCCGGAGAGGGGCTGCGTCGGGGTCCACCCCGTGAGGGACTGGATCGCGCGGCGCGCGGCCCCCACGACGATCCCCCGGCCGCCCGCGCCCGGCTGCGGCGGGAGCAGCGCGATGGCGACGTCGGCGTACCCGTCGAGCACGGGCGCGACGAGCGGCGCGGTGTTCACCGCGGTCTCGCCGAGGTCGCCGTCGATGAAGAGCAGGAGGCGCGGCGGGCGGTCGGCCGCGTCGCGCATCGCGACGACGGCGGCGCCCGTCTCCATGGCCGCGGCCTTCCCGCGGTTGTGGGAGTGCCGCACGACGACGGCGCCCGCCTCGCGCGCGACGTGCTGGGTGTCGTCCTCGCTGCCGTCGTCGACGACGAGCACGAGGTCGACGTGCGGGATGGCCTTCGCGGCGCGCACGGTGGCGGCGATGCGGCGGGACTCGTCCTTCGCGGGGATGATCACCGCGACGCGCTGGCGGACGGCGCGACCCGTGCGTCCGTCGCCGGTCACGGGGCGCGGCGTGCGCGCCCGCGTGCCGGACGCCGACAGGTACGTCGGCGGCGTGCTCGCCGTGCTCGTGGGGGTACTCCCCGTGTTCTTCCCCGTATCGGTCGACCGATGGTCCGCGTTCACGCCGTCCAGCCTAGTAGTGCAAAGAGTTGGCCGCAGATGTGTCGTCGTTCCACCAGCGGATCCGCTCGGGATCTCCGCAGGACGACCGGGCTGCGTTCCCAGGTCTCCCGGATCCTACTCGACGCGAGAGCCCGCCGACAGGGGCGTCGGCGGGCTCTCGGCGTGGTCGCGCTCCCGCGTCGTGCGCTCACGCGCGGGGGCTGCGGATCAGCCTGCTCCGGGTCAGCGGAGCGTGACCTGCCGGGACACGATGCCTGCGCGCGCACGGCGCTCGTTCGCGTCGAGCGGCTCCGTGACCGCGAGCGCCTCGGTGAGCCGCGCGTCGAGCTCCGCGACCGGGCCCTCGAGCTCGTCCGCCTCCGTGCCGCGGGGCAGCTCCCAGACGGGGACGAGCAGGCCGCTCGACCGGAAGGCACCGACGAACTTGCCGCCCGCGAGGCCGGACTCGCGCTTCGCGTGCAGGCGCGAGATCGCGTCGATGAGGGCGTCCTCCGGCTCGGGGCGGGCCCAGCGCAAGAACTCGCGCGACATGCGGCACCAGTACGCCGACTCGACGGCGTCGAGCTTGACGGTGGGCACCATCGACTCGGCCGCCTGGTCGAGCGAGGCCCGCAGGTCGGGCGTGATCTCCGCCGACGGGTCGAGCCAGAACGCGAAGTCCTCGTGCACGGTGACGTCGAACGGGACGGAGAGGTCGAGCACGTCCTGCAGGCGCGGGCCGGCGTCGGGCAGGGCGCTCGTCTCGATGGACGTGCCGGGCTCGGCGTCGATCGCCTCGAGGAGCGCGGCGGCGAGGTCGCGGCTCGTGTCGCCCGAGCCGGCGAGGGTCTGGACGGCGAGGAGGATCGTGCCGTCCTGACGGTGCAGCGCGGCCCAGCCGGCAGGCAGGACCGTCACGACGAGGACGTCGCGCGCCCCGTGCTCGGCGGTCGTGCGCGCGGTCGCGGTGGCCGAGGGGACGACCTCGCGCATCGCGACCCAGTCGGTCTCGCCGGGGAGCCCCTCGAACGGGCGCAGCACGAAGTCGGCCGTGGTGTTCTTGGCCATGCGCGGCAGTCTACTGGCGCGGCCTACCGGCGCGGCGGCGTGGCGGGCCGGGTGCGCGGGCGCAGGCGGACGTCGGGCAGCGCGGGCGCGGGCAGGGGTCCGCCGTCGTACCCGACGACCTCGCCGTAGCGGCGCTCGCGCGCGCCGTCGGCGTACCGGGTGCCGCCGCGGTTCGGACCCTGGTCCCCCGTGACGACGAGCTGGGCCTGCCAGTCCGCGCGGGCGCGCGCGACGTCGTCGTGCGAGCGGCCCACGAAGTTCCACCACATGACGATGTCCTCGCCGAACGGCTCGCCCCCCACGAGCACGGCCCGCGCCGGGGCGTCCGGCCCCGCCTCGACGACGAGCGTCGTGCGGCCGGGCTCGACGTACCCCAGCGACGACGGCGGCACGGGCGAGCCCTCCAGCCGCACGGCGCCCTCGTCGACGAGGAGGCCGTGCTCGAACGTCGGGTCCACGTCGAGCGTGACGCGCGCGCCGGGCGCGAGGTCGAGCTGCGCCCCGACGATCGGCGTGTACGTCGTGGCGGGCGAGCGCAGGGCGGCGCCGCCCACGCGGAGCGCTCCGAGGAAGACCTCCACGCGCGCGTCGTCGACCGTGGCGACGGGGAGGTCGGCGTGGTGCTCGAACGCGGGCGGGTCCGCGAGACGGTCGCCCGGGAGCGCGACCCAGAGCTGGACGCCGTGCAGGACCGGGGGCCGCTCGCCGCGCGGCGACTCCTCCGAGTGCGAGATGCCGCGACCCGCGGTCATGAGGTTGAGCTCGCCGGGCCGCACCGTCTGGAGCGACCCGACGGCGTCGCGGTGCAGGATCTCCCCGGCGAACAGCCACGTGACCGTCTGGAGGCCCGTGTGGGGGTGCGGCGGCACCTGCATGCCGTCGGTGCCGTCGCCGATCGCGGGCAGCGGGTCGGGCCCGTAGTGGTCGAGGAAGCACCACGCGCCGACGAGCGACCGCGCGCGCTGCGGGATCGTGCGCCGCACGCGCATCGCCCGGGTGCCCCCGAGCGGGACGTCCCGGTGCTCGAGGATCTCGACCGCGGCGCCTCCGCCGTCGTCGTGGGGCGCGCCCGCCGAGCAGACGCGCTCCTCGGGCCGGGTCTCGAGGTTGCTCATGGCACGAGCGTAGGCGCGCGGGGCGGCGCCGTCCTGCGCCTGTGGGCGGTCTTCGCGTCGGGCCGTACCCGCGGGAGAATGGGGACGAGGCCCCTCGGAGCAGGATTCCGAGGGGCCTCGCCGTGTCCGCGCGACCCCGGGGCGGTCGGGCCGGAAGGCCCGTCGGGGCGCCGCTCGCGACGTGGCGGCCCGGCGCCCTCGCGTCCCCCCGGGTGCCCGGGCAGGTGCGGTGACGCCGATCGCGGTCGGCCTTCCGGGTCCGGTAGGAACCTGCGCCGTCGCGCGCAGCCCCGCAGCAGGGGGTGGCGGGTCGTCCACCGTTCTCCGGTCGGCCGTGCCCTCGCGTGCGCGGCGAGACGTCGTGCGGTCCTGGCGAGGCCCTCAGACCCCTGCGTGCTGCGTGCCGGAACCCCGTCGTCCGTGTGCGCCCGTCCGGGCCGTTACGGACGTTTGTAGTCCTCGGTCCGGGGGTCTGCAAGAGTTCCCACCGTTGTCATTTGGGCCGCCCGGATGACCACAGGTTCGTCCACAGGACGTCCCGCGCCGTTCCCACGCCGCCCACAGGCCTGTGGATGAATTCTGTGGACAGACCTCGGCGCGGACCGGGCCCGTCCGACCCCGCGGCGCGGCCCGTGCGCACGCGCTCAGACCCAGAACCGCGCCGTGGGTGCCGCCGCCGGGGAGAGCCGCTCGTCGAGGTCGAGGTCGCGCACGACGAACCCGCCGTCGTCGACGAGCGTCCCCGCGAGCCGGCCCTGGAGCATCGCCGCGAGCCGGGCGAGCAGCACCCGGGCGCGCGAGCGCGCGATGACGTGCAGCCCCGAAGGTCGCTCGACCGCGAGCTCGTCCGGCTCGGTCGGCACCCACGTGAGGCGGTAGGCGTGCGGCCCGTGCTCGCGCCAGTCGAGGGCGTCGAGCGCGAGCGGGACCCGCGCGACGCGGCGGGCCTCGAGCCGCACCGCGCCGTCGTACGGGGTCTCGCCCGACAGCACGTACTCCGCGAGGCCGTCCGCGCCGGGCCGCACCGCGACGACCCCCGCGCCGGGGACCGTCGTGCGCAGGACGCCCAGCGCGTCGTCGGGCCCGAGCACGTGGGCGCTGTAGAGCGTGAGGTCGACGCCCGACGCCGGGTCGGGCGTGAGCACGGTCCGGCCGTCCGCGACGACCGCGCCGCCGACGCGCCGGGCCGCGGCGACGGCCCAGCCCAGCACGCGGAGCTCGAGCCCCTGCGGCAGGCCTGCCGGGAACGCGCGCACCAGCCCGTCGCGGTCGTCGGTCAGGGAGCCGGTCGACGTGCCGGTCGACGTGCCGGTCGACGTGCCGGTCGACGTGCCGGTCGACGTGTCGGTCCAGGCGCCGGTCCGCGCGACGGGCGCGAGCCGCGCGTCGGGGTGGTCGACGTGCAGCGCGAACGCCTCGGCGCCCCCGCCCGCGAGGCCGAGCGCCTGGGTCTGCGGCGGCGTGAGCGCGAAGGGCCCGACGACGCGCGCCCCCTCGGCGAGGCGCAGCTCGCCCGGTGCGACGACGCCGTCGGGCACCACGCCACGGAACCGCGCGCCGGCCATGGGGCGCGCCGCTCCCCCACCGCCCGGCGGGGTCGTCCAGGCCGCACCGGCGAACCAGGCGCGCGCGAGCGCGTCCACGGGCGTGCGGGCCGCGCCGCGCGAGCGGGGCGTCGCGAGCAGGTGCGCACCGGCGTGCGCGTCCGGCACCAGGCCGGCGACGGGGGCGTCCATGACCGGAACGTAGAGCGCCCCGGAGGCGACGGTGTTACGGCGGTGTCACGAGCGTGGGTCCGCTCACCGGGACCCCGGGGCGTCAGGCGCCGACGTCGTGGAGGTGGTGGACGACGTCGTGCACGAAGTACTGCCCCAGCGTCCGGACGGTGAAGACCGAGCCGTTCGAGCGCCGGCCGGGGCGCTCCCACTGGTCGGGGACGAGCGCGTCGAAGCGGCCCGCGACGCGGTCGCCCGCGATCCGGAGCTCGCGCGCGACGACGGCCGGGTCCTGGTGCGCGTAGTCCTCCGCGACCGCCGTCGCGTCCTGGTCCCAGTTGGCGAACCGCGGGTCGTCGCCCTCGACCATGGACTGCACGCGCACGTCGAACACGGAGAAGACGTCGCGGACGTGCGCGGCGTACTCGAGCACCGACCACGTCGTCGGGTCGGGGCGGGTCCGCGCGTCGGGGCGGCCCAGGGCCGCGACGTAGCGCGGGACGGCGTCGCGCACGGCGGCGCCCACGCGGTCGGGCGTGACCTCGCCTGCGACGAAACCGCACTCGGGGCACGGCCGCTCCATGACCCACGTCCAGTCCTTGGTGTCCGCGGGGACGGGCGGGAACTCCGGGTCCGGGGCGGCGGGGACGCCCTCGGGCGACGCGGTCGTGTCCATGGCGGCAGTGTGCCAGACGGCGCAGCGCCCTCCGCGGGCCGGTCGCCCGGGATTAGCGTTCTGACACGAACTGCCTATGATGTCAGCATGCCCAAGATCATCGGAGGGTCCCTCCACGAGCACCGCGCCCAGACCCGGCAGAAGCTCTTCGCGGCGCTCTCGACCCTCATGATGGACCGGGGCTTCGACGCCATCTCGCTCGCGGACATCGCCGCCGCCGCCGGGGTCGGCCGCACCGCGGTGTACAACCACTTCCCCGACAAGGAGGCCCTGCTCCTCGGGTTCATCACCCACGAGACGGAGCAGTACGTCGGGACGCTGGAGCGCGCGCTGGAGCACGTGGACGACCCGGTGGAGCAGCTGCGCACGTACATCCGCCAGCAGGCGCAGCTCAAGCGCATCTTCCACCTCGCCCCGGGGCCGGACCTGCGCACCGTGCTCTCGCGCACGACGCGCCAGCGGCTGCGCGAGCACGCCGAGCTCGTCGAGGCGATCCTGCGCCGCATCGTCCGGTCGGGGATCGAGGCGGGCGAGTTCCCCGCGCAGGACATCGACACGACCGTCCAGCTCGTCAACGCGTGCCTGTCCGGGCGGCTCGTGCCCGACGACCCGGCCGCGCGCGAGCAGGCGATCGAGGCGACGGAGGCGTTCGTGCTGCGCGCCGTGGGGGCCGACGCGACCTCGCCCGCGCTCGCGGGCTGACGCCCTGCCCGCTCGGCGGGGCCGGATGACGGACAGAGGATAGGCAAGCCTCACCTCCGTGCGTTACAGTTCCTGACGCATCGTCATGACACGGCGTCAGGACGTGCTGTCCCGCCCCGACGCACCCGCAGGAGCCACCCCGTGACTGCCCTCACCCACGACCTCCACCGCGCCGACGAGTCCGTCCCGCTGTCGCAGCGGCTGCGCGAGGGCACGCGCCCCGAGCACGAGCAGGCCGAGGGCTCCGGGTTCGTCGAGCGGCTCATGTCCGGGCGCCTCGACGTCGCCGCGTACGCCGACCTCGCCGCCCAGCAGTGGGCCATCTACGGCGCGCTCGAGGACGCGAGCGCCGCCATGCGCGACGACGCCCAGGGCGCGAGCCTCGTGTTCGGCGAGCTGACGCGCACCCCCGAGATCGAGAAGGACCTCACGTTCCTCGTGGGCGCCGACTGGGCCGAGCGCGTGACGATCCATCCCGCGACCGAGCGCTACGTCGCGCGCCTGCGCACGGTCGGCGGGTCGCTGCCCGCGTACGCCGCGCACGCGTACACGCGCTACCTCGGGGACCTCTCGGGCGGGCAGATCATCAAGCGCATGCTCGAGCGGCACTACGGGCTCTCGGGCGACGGCCTCGCCTTCTACACGTTCGTCGAGATCCCCAAGTCCAAGCCGTTCAAGGACGTCTACCGCGAGCGCCTCGACGCCCTGGTCCTCACCCCCGAGCAGCTCGACGAGACCGTCGCCGAGGCCAAGCACGCCTTCCGCCTCAACAGCGACCTCTTCGCCGACCTCGGCGCCGCCCACCCCTGACCTGCCCCGCCCCCAACCCACCCCCGCCGCCGCCCCC
>NZ_JAACJC010000015.1:0-77317 GCF_011033075.1 Cellulosimicrobium sp. SL-1
GGCGGTGGCGCCGGGTCGTGGCGGGCCTGGCGGGAGCCGCGAGGAACGAGCGGCGGATGGTAGACCCGGCGCCACCGCCCCACCCACCACCCAGGGCGACCAGACCACGACCTCGGCGAACCAGGCCTCTACCTCGGCGGACCAGACCTCTACCTCGGCGACGGGACGAGGTACAGCGCGCCGAGCGGCGGGACGCGCAGGGCCGCGGAGTACGCGCGCCCCTTCCACGGGACGGGCTCCGCCTCGACCTCGCCGAGGTTGCCGACACCGGAGCCGCCGTAGACCTCGGCGTCGGTGTTGAGGACCTCGCGCCACGCGCCGCCCGACGGCAGGGCGACGCGGTAGCCCTCGTGCGGCGTCCCGGCGAAGTTCACGACGACGGCGACCTCGCTGCCGTCGCGCCCGCGGCGCACGTAGGCGAGGACGTTGTGGTCGGCGTCGTCGGCGTCGAGCCACTCGAACCCCGCGGGGTCGTGGTCGAGCTCCCACAGGGCCGGGGTCGCGCGGTACAGCGCGTTGAGGTCGCGCACGGCGTGCTGCACGCCCTGCCGGCCCGGGTCGGCCGCGAGGCCGTCCCAGTCGAGCGACCGGCCCTCGTTCCACTCGGAGTGCTGGCCGATCTCGCTGCCCATGAAGAGGAGCTGCTTGCCGGGGTGCGACCACTGGTAGGCGAGGAACGCGCGCACGCCGGCGCGCTTCTGCCAGTCGTCGCCGGGCATCTTCCCGTAGAGCGAGCCCTTGCCGTGCACGACCTCGTCGTGGCTGATGGGGAGCACGAACTGCTCGGAGTACGCGTAGACCATGGAGAACGTGATCTCGTGGTGGTGGTACCGGCGGTTGATCGGCTCCTCGGCGACGTAGCGCAGGGAGTCGTTCATCCAGCCCATGTTCCACTTGAGCCCGAACCCGAGGCCGCCCGCGGAGGTGGGCCGGGTGACGCCCGGCCACGCGGTCGACTCCTCGGCGATCATCATGACGCCGGGCGTGCGCCGGTACGCGGTGGCGTTGGCCTCCTGGAGGAACGCGATGGCCTCGAGGTTCTCGCGGCCCCCGTGCACGTTGGGGTGCCACTGGCCGGGGCCGCGCGAGTAGTCGAGGTAGAGCATGGACGCGACGGCGTCGACGCGCAGCGCGTCGACGTGGAACTCCTCGAGCCAGTAGGTGGCGTTGGCGACGAGGAAGTTGCGGACCTCGTTGCGGCCGAAGTCGAAGACGTACGTGCCCCAGTCGGGCTGCTCGCCGCGCAGCGGGTCGGCGTGCTCGTAGCAGGGCGTGCCGTCGAAGCGGGCGAGGGCCCACTCGTCGCGCGGGAAGTGCGCGGGGACCCAGTCGACGACGACGCCGATCCCGGCGGCGTGCAGGCGGTCGACGAGGTAGCGGAAGTCGTCGGGGTGGCCGAACCGGGACGTCGGGGCGTAGTAGCCCGTGACCTGGTAGCCCCACGACCCGCCGAACGGGTGCTCGGCGACGGGCAGGAGCTCGACGTGCGTGAACCCCTGCTCGACGACGTACGCCGTGAGCTGCTCCGCGAGGTCGCGGTAGGACAGGCCCTGGCGCCACGAGCCGAGGTGCACCTCGTAGATGCTGAGCGGCTGCGTGTGCGGGTCGTGCGCCGCGCGCTCGGCGAGCCACGCGTCGTCGGACCACTCGTACCGGGACTCGACGACGACGCTCGCCGTCGCCGGGGGCACCTCGGCCGCCTTGGCGAGCGGGTCGGCCTTCTGGCGCCACGAGCCGTCGGGCCCGAGGATCTCGTACTTGTAGCGCGCGCCCGCGACGACGCCGGGGACGAAGAGCTCCCACACCCCGGTGGACCCGAGCGAGCGCATCGGGTGCGTGGGTCCCCAGCCGTTGAAGTCGCCGATGACGCGGACCGCGCGCGCGTTGGGCGCCCAGACGGCGAACGCCGTGCCGGTCGTGTCGCCGAGCGCGCTCGGGTACGTGCGCACGTTCGCGCCGAGCACGCGCCACAGCTCCTCGTGCCGGCCCTCGCGGATCAGGTGCAGGTCGACGTCGCCGAGCGTGGGCAGGAACCGGTAGGGGTCGTCCACGGTCGTGGACTCGTGCCCGTAGCGGGCACGGACGCGGTAGTCGGGGGCGTGCCGAGTGCCGTCGGCGTCCTGGTGCACCGGCACGACGGCGGCCCATACTCCGTCCTGCTCGTGCACCGCCGGGTGCTCGCCGTCGGCGGTGACGACCACGACCTCGTCCGCGAGCGGGCGCAGGACGCGGACGACCGCCCGCGCGTCCGCGGCGTCGTCCGCGAGGTGCGGGCCGAGCACGGCGTGCGGGTCGAACGTGCGCCCGCCCGCGGCCGCGGCGAGCGCGTCCTGCGGCACGACGACGGGGGGCGGGGTGGCGGAAGCGGCGGGCCCGGTCATGGGGCAACCTTTCCACGTCCCGCGCACCCTCACAGGACGGGCTCGCCGGACGGTCCGGTGCGCGCGGCCGGGCGACCGCGCACGTCAGGCGTTGCCTGCGAGGAGGCGGTCCACGGCGGCGAGGGGGATGGGCTCCCAGCCGGGACGGTTGCGCGACTCGTAGACGACCTCGTAGAGCGCCTTGTCGAGCGTGAGCGCGCGGACGAGCGCCTCCGAGGTCGCGTGGTCGACGCCCGCGGTGTCCGCGCGCTCGTACGCGTCGAGGAACGCGGCGCGCGCCTGGACGGCCCACGCGGCGTCGGGAGCGCGCCCGACGGCGGCCGCGTAGTCGAACGAGCGCACGATCCCGGCGACGTCGCGCAGGGCGAGGTCGGGGCGGGTGCGCTCCGCGACCGGCCGCAGCGGCTCGCCCTCGAAGTCGAGCACCTTCCAGCCGAACCGGCGGGCGTGCAGCACCTGCCCGAGGTGCAGGTCGCCGTGGACGGTCTGGAGTCGCGGGAGGGCGTCGGGGACGCGCGTGACGGACGCGAGCCGCACGGCCGTGCGGTCCCAGAACGTGGCGATCTCGGTCGCGCGCCGGCCGAGCGCGCTCGACGACGCGACGGCCTCGTCCGAGCGGCGCCGCAGGTCGGCGACGAGCCAGCGCGCGTCGACGGGGGAGCCCACGTCGAACGCGCGCCGGAGCGCGGCGTGCAGGTCGGCGAGGACCCGGCCGAGGTCTGCGGCGAGGTCGGCGAACGACGACCCCTGCCCGGCGTAGGCGCACGCCAGGTCGAAGCCGTCGCGCGCGCCGTCGACGAACTCGCTGAGGATGGCGAGGTGCGCCGACCGGGGGGACGCCGGGTCGGGCGCGTGCCCGGGACCGGCGGGGTCGTCGGTCGCGTCCCAGCCCACCTCGAGCCACGCGAGCGGTCGCGGCACGCCCGCCCACCCCTGGGCGGCGAGCGCGCGCGGGATCGTCACGTCCGGGTTGGGGCCGATCGCGATGGCCCGCAGGACCTTGAGCATCGTGCCGCCGGCGACGCCGGGCAGCAGCACCGAGCTGTTCGACTGCTCGACGCTCAGCGCCCGCCCGCCCGCGAGGTCGAGCGGGGCGGCGTCCGCGGCCCCGGCCGCGGGGGACGTCTCCCAGTCGGCGACGGCCAGGAGCGCCGCCCAGCACGCGGGGTGCGCGGCGCCGTCGTGCACGAGCCAGGCCGTCCCGGCGGTCACGCCGCCCCCGGCGTCGTGCACCGTCCCGAGCGGCGCGGCGGGCGCGCGCCCCGGACCGGTGGACGGGGCCGCGCCGCCCGGGGTGCGCACGTCGCCCGGGGCCGCGGGCGTCGCGTCGACCGGCTCGAGGACGAGCGGCACCTGGACGACGAGGTCGACGCCGTCCCCGAGCAGCCGCAGCAGGTGGAGGACGACGCGCGGGGCCCGCGCCGGGTCCTGCCCGGCCGTCGCCGGGACGTCGAGCGCGAACGACAGCCACGGCACGTGCCGCACCGTGACGCCCTTGACGGGGTACCACCGGCGCTCCGGCAGCCACGCGTCGAGGAGCGTCATGAGCTCCGAGGAGGGAAGGTCCGTCCGTCGGAGCGTCATGCGCGCCTCCCTGTGGCTGGGTCGTCGGGTCGTCGGCAGGTCGTGCCCCGGGGTGCCCGGGGCCCCGCCGTCGGGTCACGACGGCGGCAGGCTCCATCCGACCACGACGCGCCCGATCTCGCCGGGCGTCAGGGGGTCGTGCCCTCGGGGCCCCCGACGACGAGCCAGTAGAAGTCGCGCGAGCCCCACGTCATGACGACGCGCCCGTCGTCCCCGACCGCCGGGAAGTGCGCGCCGCCGAACACGTCGGTGAGCGTCGCGCCCGCGTGCCCCGGCAGGTGCACCGCCGCGGACCGGGCGGTCGCGGAGAGGTTCGCCACGCACAGGATCGTCTCCGTGGGCGTGCGCCGCAGGAACGCGAGGATCGACTCGTTGTCGCACTCGAGCGCCACGAAGTCGCCCGTGCCGAACGCCTTGTGGCGGCGCCGGACCTTGAGCATGCCGTGCACCCAGTGCAGCAGCGACGTCGACTGCTCGAGCTGCGCCTCGACGTTGACGTAGCCGTAGTGGTGCACGAGCGACTGCACGAGCGGCAGGTACACCTTGCCCGGGTCCGCGGTGGAGAACCCGGCGTTGCGGTCGGGCGTCCACTGCATGGGGGTGCGCACGGCGTCGCGGTCGGGCAGCCAGATGTTGTCGCCCATGCCGATCTCGTCGCCGTAGTACAGGCACGGGCTGCCCGGGAGCGAGAGCAGGAGGGCGTGCGCGAGCTCGACCTCCTTGCGCGAGTTGTCGAGCAGGGGAGCCAGCCGACGGCGGATCCCGACGTTGGCGCGCATGCGCGGGTCGGGCGCGTACCACCCGTACATCGACGCGCGCTCCTCCGTCGAGACCATCTCGAGCGTGAGCTCGTCGTGGTTGCGCAGGAACGTGCTCCACTGCGCGCCCGCGGGGATGTCGGGCGTGTCGGCGAGGATCTCCAGGACCTGGTTCGCGCGCTGGTCGCGGATCGCGTAGAAGATGCGCGGCATGACGGGGAAGTGGAAGCACATGTGGCACTCCGGCTCCTCCTCGGTGCCGAAGTAGTCCACGACGTCGCGCGGCCACTGGTTCGCCTCGGCGAGGAGGATGCGACCCGGGAACTCGGTGTCCACCATGCGCCGCACGCGGCGCAGGAACTCGTGCGTCTGCGGAAGGTTCTCGCAGTTGGTGCCCTCGGCCTCGTAGAGGTACGGCACCGCGTCGAGACGGAACCCGTCGACCCCCATCTGCAGCCAGAACCGCGCGACGTCGAGCATCGCGTCGGCGACGCGCGGGTTCTCGAAGTTGAGGTCGGGCTGGTGGGAGAAGAAGCGGTGCCAGAAGAACTGGCGCCGCACCGGGTCGAACGTCCAGTTGGACGTCTCCGTGTCGACGAAGATGATGCGCGCGTCCTGGTAGCGCGTGTCGTCGTCGCTCCACACGTAGAAGTCGCCGTACGGGCCCTCCGGGTCGGCGCGCGACGCCTGGAACCACGGGTGCTGGTCGCTCGTGTGGTTCATGACGAGGTCGATGACGACGCGCATCCCGCGCGCGTGCGCCTCGCTCACGAGCTCGGCGAAGTCCGACGTCGAGCCGTACTGCGGCGCGATCGCGGTGTAGTCGGACACGTCGTAGCCGCCGTCGCGCAGGGGCGACGGGTAGAACGGCGGCAGCCACAGCGCGTCGATGCCGAGCCACTGGAGGTAGTCGAGGCGGTCGATGAGCCCGCGCAGGTCGCCCGTCCCGCTGCCGTCGGAGTCGGAGAACGCGCGGACGATCACCTCGTAGAACACCGCCGTGCGGTACCAGTCCGGGTCGTCGGACAGCCCCGGGCGCGTCTCGACGGGCGGCGCCGGCTGGCGGCGCGGCGGAAGGGCCGCGACGGGGACGGGCGCGGTGAGCGGGGGCACGGGAGCGGGACCGGCGGCGGGTCCCCGCACGGGGACCGGGGCCGCGTCCCGGGGGAGCGTCACGAGGCCCTCACGTGGATGACGTGCGCGACCTGGCGCAGCGGCTCGAGCCGCACGTACACGTCCTGCCCCCAGCCGTAGCTCTCGCCGGTCAGCTCGTCGTGCGCGACGAACGACGGCGCCCAGGGGTCCTGGCCGTCCGCGAGCGGGGGGAGGCCGAGGGCCGCGAGGTCCAGGTGCACGTTCGACTCCTGCGGGGAGTGGGGGTCGAGGTTCACCACGACGACGACCGTGTCCGCCTCGCCGGTCGGCGAGTGCTCGGCCGGCAGGTGGCGCGAGAACGCGAGCACCTGGTCGTTCGTCGTCGGGTGCACCGTGAGGTTCCGGAGCTGGCGCAGCGCGGGATGGTCCCGGCGGATCTCGTTGAGCCGCGCCAGCAGCGTCGAGATGCCGATCTCGTCGGCGAGCGCCCAGTCGCGCGGCTTGTACTCGTACTTCTCGTTGTCGATCTGCTCCTCGACGCCCGGGCGCGGCACGTTCTCGACGAGCTCGTACCCGGAGTAGATCCCCCAGGTGGGGGCACCGAGGGCGGCGAGCACCGCGCGCACGGCGAAGCCCGCCACGCCGCCGTGCTGGAGGTACGGCGGGAGGATGTCGTGGGTCGTGGGCCAGAAGCTCGGGCGCATGTAGGCGCCGGCCTCGCCCGAGACCTCGGTGAGGTACTCCGCGAGCTCGTCGCGCGTGTTGCGCCACGTGAAGTACGTGTACGACTGGTGGAACCCGATGCGCGCGAGGGTGTGCATCATCGCGGGCTTGGTGAACGCCTCGGAGAGGAACACGACCTCGGGGTTCGTCGCACGCACCTCGGCGAGCAGCCACTCCCAGAAGTCGAGCGGCTTGGTGTGCGGGTTGTCGACGCGGAACGCGGTGACGCCGCGGTCGATCCACACGCGCACGACGCGCAGCACCTCGGCGTAGATGCCCTCGGGGTCGTTGTCGAAGTTGAGGGGGTAGATGTCCTGGTACTTCTTCGGCGGGTTCTCGGCGTAGGCGATGGAGCCGTCGGCGCGCGTCGTGAACCACTCGGGGTGCTCGGCGACCCACGGGTGGTCGGGCGAGCACTGCAGCGCGAGGTCGATCGCGACCTCCAGCCCGTGCCGCCGGGCCTCCTTGACGAACGCGCGGAACGTGCGCTCGCTGCCGAGCTCGGGGTGGATCGCGTCGTGGCCGCCGTCCTTCGAGCCGATGGCGTACGGGCTGCCCGGGTCGCCGGGGAGCGCGGTGAGGGAGTTGTTGCGGCCCTTGCGGTGCGTCGTGCCGATGGGGTGGACGGGGGTCAGGTAGACGACGTCGAAGCCCATCTCCGCGATCGCGGGCAGACGGCGCGCGGCCGCGGTGAACGTGCCCGAGCGCCAGCGCCCGTCCTTGAGCCGCCGGGCGCCCTCGGAGCGCGGGAACATCTCGTACCACGCGCCCGCGAGCGCGAGCGGGCGCTCGACGCGCAGCGGGTACGTGGCCGACGCCGTGACGTGGTCGCGCAGGGGGGCGCGCTCCAGGACGTCGCGCACCTCGGGCGACGTCGCGGCGACGAGCCGGGCCTCGGCGGGGCGGGTCGCGTCGGCGAGCGCAGCGAGCGCGTCGGTGAGCGTGCGCTCGTCCGCGGGCGTCCGGCGGCCGGGCGTGCCGTCGCGCCCGGGGAGGGGGACGGCGTCGGCGAGGACGCGCTCGAAGAGCAGCACGCCCTCGGCGAGCATGAGCTCGACGTCGACGCCCGCCGCGACCTTGACCGTCGCGTCGTGCGCCCACGTGCCGTAGGGGTCGCTCCACGCCTCGACGCGCAGCGACCAGTCGCCGACCGCGTCCGGGTGGAGCGTGGCGCGGAACCGGTCGAGCCCGGGGGCGACGTCGACCATGGGCGCCGTGCGCTCGGTGCCGTCGGGCGCGACGAGGACGGCGGTCGCGGCGACGGCGTCGTGGCCTTCCCGGAAGACGGTCGCCTCGATCGGCACCATCTCGCCGACGACGGCCTTGGCGGGCCACCGGCCGCCCTCGACGACGGGCGACACCTCGAGCACGGGGATGCGTCCGACGGGTGCGGCGGGGGCGGGGGCGGGGGCGCCGCCTCGGGGGCGAGGGGCGCCGGTGGCGCGGGGGCGGCGCGGCGCGAGGGCCGGAGGGGTCGACGTCACACGCACAACGTATCGAGGGGCACGGGGGCCAGGCACCTGGGGGAGGGGTCGGCGCGTCGCGCACGGGTCGCGCACGATAGCCGGGTGAAATTTCATGCAAGCGTTACACACAGGTTGCGGCGCGGGGGTGTGCACCGGCGCCAGGCTGCGTAGTCTCGTCCCCGTGAGAGCCATCCGACGGTTCACCGTCCGCACCCTGCTGCCCGCCGAGCTGCGCGACCTGGACGAGCTCGCGCACAACCTGCGCTGGTCCTGGCACGCGCCCACGCGCGACCTGTTCGCCGGTATCGACCCCGAGACGTGGGCGGCGGTCCACGGCGACCCCGTCGCGCTGCTCGGTGCGCTCGGTCCCGAGCGTCTCGCGGAGCTCGCCGCCGACGGCGCGTTCGTCGAGCGCGTGCGGGCCGCGGCGGCCGACCTGCGCCACTACCTCGACGACGCGCTGTGGTACCAGCAGCGTGCCGCGGAGGCGTCGGAGGGCGGTGGCTCCCTCCCGGCCGCGATCGCGTACTTCTCGCCCGAGTTCGGCATCACGTCCGTGCTGCCCCAGTACTCCGGCGGCCTCGGCATCCTCGCCGGCGACCACCTCAAGAGCGCGAGCGACCTCGGCGTGCCGATCGTCGGCGTCGGGCTCCTCTACGGCGCCGGATACTTCAAGCAGTCGCTCACGCGCGACGGCTGGCAGGTCGAGACGTACCCGCTCCTCGACCCGGACGGCCTGCCGCTCACCCTCCTGCGCGACGACGACGGCACGCCCGCGCGCGTCTCGCTCGCCCTGCCCGGGGGCCGCACGCTCCACGCGCACGTGTGGGTCGCGGCCGTCGGCCGCGTGCCGCTGCTCCTGCTCGACTCGAACGTGCCCGGCAACGACGAGGCCGCGCGCAAGGTGACCGACCGCCTCTACGGCGGCGGCGGCGAGCACCGCCTCCAGCAGGAGCTGCTGCTCGGCGTCGGCGGCGTGCGCGCGCTGCGCCTGTGGTCGCGCCTCACCGGCGCGCCCGAGCCGGAGGTTTACCACACCAACGAGGGCCACGCGGGGTTCCTCGGCGTCGAGCGCATCCGCGAGCTCGTCGAGCAGGGCCTCACGTTCGACGCGGCGCTCGAGGCCGTCCGCGCCGCGACCGTCTTCACGACGCACACGCCCGTGCCCGCCGGCATCGACCGGTTCGGCCGCGACCTCGTCACCCAGTACTTCGGCGGCGACATGGCGGTCGACGGCCTGCCCGTCGAGCGCGTCCTCGCCCTCGGGGCCGAGGACTACGACGGCGGCGACCCGACCGTGTTCAACATGGCCGTCATGGGCCTGCGCCTCGGCGGGCGGGCGAACGGCGTCTCCCTCCTGCACGGCGAGGTGTCGCGCGGGATGTTCGAGGGGTTGTGGCCGGGCTTCGACGCCCGCGAGGTCCCGATCACCTCGGTGACGAACGGTGTCCACTCGCCCACGTGGGTCGACCCGGCGCTCGCGGCCCTCGAGGCCGAGCGGCTCGGGCTCGACGAGCTCACGGCCGAGCACGCGTCGTCGCGCTGGCTGCGCGGCGACGGGGAGGGCGCCGTCGGCGACGGCGAGCTCTGGGCGATCCGCCGCGAGATGCGCGGCCGGCTCGTCGACGAGGCGCGCCGCCGCGTGCGCAAGTCCTGGCGCGAGCGCGGCGCGACCCCGGCGGAGCTCGGCTGGGTCGACGACGTCCTCTCGCCCGACGTCCTCACCATCGGGTTCGCGCGCCGCGTCCCCACGTACAAGCGGCTCACGCTCATGCTCCGCGACCCGGAGCGGCTCAAGGCGCTGCTGCTGCACCCCGAGCGACCGGTCCAGCTCGTCGTCGCGGGCAAGTCGCACCCCGCCGACGACCAGGGCAAGCGGCTCATCCAGCAGCTCGTGCGCTTCACGGACGACCCCGAGGTGCGGCACCGCATCGTCTTCCTGCCGAACTACGACATCGCCATGGCGCAGTCGCTCTACCCGGGCTGCGACGTCTGGCTCAACAACCCGCTGCGCCCGCTGGAGGCGTCCGGGACGTCGGGCATGAAGTCGGCGCTCAACGGCGGCCTCAACCTGTCGATCCTCGACGGCTGGTGGGACGAGTGGTACGACGGCGAGAACGGCTGGGCCATCCCGACCGCGGACGGCGTCGAGGACGCGGACCGTCGCGACGACCTCGAGGCCGCCGCGCTCTACGACCTCGTCGAGCAGCAGGTCGCGCCCCGCTTCTACGACCGCGACGCCGACGGCGTGCCCGGCCGGTGGCTCGAGATGGTGCGGCACACGCTCGCGACGCTCGGCCCCAAGGTCCAGGCGACGCGCATGGTCGGCGAGTACGTCACGCGCCTGTACGCCCCGGCCGCCGCGGCCGGGCGCGCGCTGGCCGCCGACGGGCTCGCACCCGCCCGAGAGCTCGCGCAGTGGAAGCACGCCGTGCGCGACGGCTGGTCGCGCGTGCGCGTCGACCACGTCGACTCGGCCGGCATCGGCGAGGTGCCGCAGGTCGGCGACCGCCTCACGGTCCGCGCGTACGTGTCGCTCGGCGACCTGCGCCCCGAGGACGTCCAGGTGCAGGTCGTGCACGGGCGCGTCAGCGAGGCCGACGTCATCGAGGAGTTCACGGCCGAGCCGCTCGCGCTGGCCGAGACGTACGAGGCCGGCCGCTACGCGTTCGCGGGCGAGGTCGTGCTCGACGCGTCCGGACCGTTCGGCTACACCGTCCGCGTCGTCCCGACCCACGACGGCCTCCCGAGCGTCGCCGAGCTGGGCCTCGTCACCAACGCCTGACGCCCTCCGCCGAGGTAGAGCCTCCGCTCGCGAGGTAGAACCCTGGTCGCGCGAGGTAGAGCCGAGGTCACGCGAAGTAGAGGCATGGTCGCGTGAGGTAGCGCCGAGGTAGCGCCCTGGTCGCGCGAGGTAGAGGTGCGGTCGCGTGAGGCGGCTGCGTCATGCGATGGCGAGAGGGCCTGGCCGTCGTCGGCCAGGCCCTCTCGGCTCGCCCGTCCATGGACGGAGGTCGACGGCGGCGGACCGTCGTGCAGGGGCGGCGCCTTCGTCATCCACAGATCTGCCGTACTCGCCCCGCGACGGGGTGACGACCGGCACGCTGGGCCGATGGACGAGACGACGGGCAGCTTCCCGACCAGCCACGACCCAGCAGCACGGCGCAGGCTCGGGGCCGATGTGGCCCCGACCCGCCCCGCCGGTCGTTACACGGCGGACGGCAACGGGCCTCGGAGGGTTCCGCCAGCTGTGCCCTACGTGCGTCGACGCCGCGCGGAGCTGGCGGCGCGTGCGCGCGCCGGTGAGCTCGTGCGGGTACGGCGCGGCGTCTACCTGCCCTCGGCGCACTCCGCGCCGTCGGAGCGCGAGGAGTGGCTGCTCGGCGAGGTGCGCGGACTGGTCGACCGGCTCGTGACGCCGTTCTGGGTGAGCCACGACACCGCGGCTCTGCTCTGGGGCTGCTGGACCTGGCGGCTCCCGCCGTTCGCGCACCTGACTCAGCTCGGCCATCCGAACGTGACGAGAGAACGGGACGCGGCCGTACGTCGGCACTGGACCGATCTACCGGTCCGTGACCGCGCGGTCCTCGACGGCGTCCCTGTCACCAGCCTCGAGCGCACCTTGGTCGACTGTGCGCGGTCGCTGCCGCTCGAGCGCAGCCTCGTCGTGGTGGACTCCGCGTTGCGCCTGGGTGCGGACCGGGACGTGGTCGACTCGATCGTCGAGGAGTCGCGCGGCAAGCGCGGCGTCGTACGGGCGCGGCGCGCTCTCGAGCTCGCGGACCCGAGGTCGGAGTCCCCGGGGGAGACGCTCGTGCGGCTCGCGGCCGTGCTCGGCGGTCTGCCCGTGCCTCGCCCGCAGGTACCGGTGGTGACGTCACGTGGGAGGTACGTCGTCGACCTGGCCTGGCTCGACGCCCGGCTGGTGATCGAGTTCGACGGGGCGGTGAAGTACTCCGGCGGGGCGTACGGGGACCCGGCAGACGTCCGGCGCGCGCAGGAAGCCCGCGAGGCGGCACTCGTGGCGGCGGGATGGACGGTCGTGCGCTTCACCTGGGAGGACCTGGGCGACCCGGTGGCGGTCGGCTGTCGTCTCGCGGAGTCGCGTCGCCTCGCGCTCCGACGCCGCGCAGACAGCTCGCGACCTTCCTCGCCGAGGTAGAGCCCTGGTCCGTCGAGGGAGAGGCGTGGTCGTGAACCTGGCCTCTACTCCGGCGTACCTGACCTCTACCTCGGTCTACCTGGCCTCTATCTCGCGGGTGGGGGTGGGGCGAGGAGGTCGAGGTAGCGCGAGCGCGCGCGCAGCACGTCGGCGAGCTGGGTCTCGATGCCGTCCACGAACTCCTCCCGGTACACGGCGTCGACCTGCACGGAGATCGCGTAGTAGAGGCCGGTGAAGGTCGCGATCGCGACGGAGACGCGCAGCAGCGTCTGCGTCACGACGAGGTCCGCGCCGCCGACGCCACCCCCGCCGACGAGCGAGAGCGTGCGCTGCCAGGTGCCGCCGTCGACGTCCCACAGCGCCATGACCTCGGGGGTCACCGTGAGCGTGCCGAGCGCCATGAAGAACACGCCCATGCCGAGGCTCACGACGAGGACCTGGAGGAGCTGGCTCGTCGCGATCATCGTCGCGAGGTTCGCCGTCTGGCCGCGGCTGAAGCGCGCCGCGCGCTCGTGCCCGGGGTGGCGGGCGGCGGTCTCCGCGAGCGCCTCGCGCGCCTCCGCGGGCGAGCGCAGCCCGACGAACAGCACGACGAGCAGCGCGAAGAACGCGCCGAGCACGAGGTCGGCGACGCCGTGCGTGCGGTCGAACACCTGCCACACCTCGGCGTTGTAGAAGAGCACGAGGGAGAACACGAGCAGCAGCGGCAGCAGGCGCACGAGCCGCAGCAGGGCGGCGCCGAGCTCGTCGGTGACGCGCGCAAGCCCCCACCACAGCGACGACAGCACGCCGTACCCGACGACGACCCGCACGACCCCGAGCAGCACGAGGTTGCCGACGACGGTGAGCAGGGCGTCGCCCCACTGCCCGCCGAACACGACCGGCAGGAGGGCGGGCACGAGCACAAAGAACGCGAGCTCAGGGACGCCGACGGACTGGGGGAGCGTGGACCACGGCCGACCGCGCACCACGTTGAGCCCCGCGTACGCGGCCGCGACGAGGGCCGCTGCGCCGAGGAGCGCGAGCGCGTTCGCCCACGCGGGCCAGCCCGAGCGCACCGCGCCGGAGAGCTCGGCGAGCAGCACGACGAGCAGGAACGGCGCCGACCGCCCGAACACGTCGCGGTCGAGCGAGTGCCCCTCGACGAGCAGCGGGAGACCGTTGCGGCGGAACAGGCGCTCGCACGCGGGGACGTCGAGGTGGTCGACCGCCGCGGGGGCGCCGGGCGCGGGGGCCGGGGACGCGTCGTCGGGCACGGTCATGGTCGCCGACCCTACCCGGGTCAGCCCAGGTCGGCGGCGACCGCGCGGCCCGCGACACGGCCGGAGTAGAGGCACCCGCCGAGGAACGTCCCCTCGAGCGCGCGGTGGCCGTGCACGCCGCCCCCGCCGAACCCGGCCGCCTCGCCCGCGGCCCAGAGCCCGGGCAGCACGGACCCGTCCGCGCGCAGGACCCGCGCGGAGGTGTCCGTCCACAGGCCGCCGAGCGTCTTGCGCGTCAGCACGGAGAGGCGGACGGCGAGCAGCGGCCCGTCCTTCGGCGCCGTCAGGGGTCGTGGCGGCGACACGCGGATGAGCCGGTCGACGCGGTAGCGGCGCGCCATCGCCGTCGCGACGACCTGCGGGTCCTTGCCCAGCCCCGTGCGGACCTGCTCGTCGCGCAGGCGGACGACGCGCGCCAGGGCCGCCGGGTCGACGTGCCCGCGCGAGCCCGGCGTCGCCTCGACGAGCGCGTTCATCCGGGCGGCGAGCTCCTCGGGGGTGTCCGCCCACACGAACTCCGGCGACTGCTCGGCGAACCGTGCGACCGGCCCGACGGCGCCGGGCAGCACGCGCTGGGCGAGGAGCCGCACGTCCTTGCCCGTGAGGTCGGGGTTCTGCTCCGAGCCGGACAGCGCGAACTCCGACTCCATGATCGCCTTGTTGAGCACGAACCAGGAGTGGTCGTCGCCGCGCTCGGTGACGTGCTGGAGCGCGCCGAGGGCGTCGAAGCCGGGGAACAGCGGGGCGGGCAGCCGGTTGCCGTCGGCGTCGAGCCACAGCGAGCTCGGCCCGGGGAGGATGCGGATCCCGTGGTCCGTCCACACCGGCGAGTGGTTCGCGATCCCCTCCGGGTAGTGCCACATGCGGTCCTCGTGCACGAGGGCCGCGCCCGCGTCGGCGGCGACGCCGATCATGAGCCCGTCGGTCGAGTCGGGGACGCCGGACAGCATGCGGGCGGGGAGCCGGCCCGCCGTCTGCGGCCAGCGGGAGCGCACGAGCTCGTGGTTCGCGCCGATGCCTCCCGAGGTCACGACGACGGCGCTCGCCGCGATCTCGACCTCCCCGACGACGTCGCGCGACGACGGCACCCCGCGCCCGGCGTCCGACGGCGCGAGCACCTCCGCACGCACGCCCGTCACCGCGCCGTCGGTCACGACGAGCGACGTGACCCGGTGCCGGAACCGGACGTCGAGCAGGCCCGCGGCGCGCGCGTCCAGGGCGGCGCGGACGAACGGCTCGAGGATGCCCGGGCCGGTGCCCCACGTGACGTGGAAGCGGGGCACGGAGTTGCCGTGCGCGCCGGCGGCGGACCCGTCGGCGCCCGATCGCACCGGGTACCCGCCGCGCTCCGCCCACTGCACGAGCGGGAACCACCGCACGCCCTTGTCGTGCAGCCAGCCGCGCATCTCCCCGGCGGCGAAGTCGACGAAGCCCTGCGCCCACGCGTAGCCGTGGCGGTCGGGTCCCTCGCCGCGGTCCGCGCCGGGCGCGAACTGCGCGGACCCGAGCCAGTCGTCGAACGCGAGCTCGGCGGAGTCCGTGACGCCCATGCGCCGCTGCTCGGGAGAGCCCACGAGGAACAGGCCGCCGAACGACCACCACGCCTGGCCGCCCAGGCTCGCCGCCGGCTCCTGGTCGAGCAGGACGACCCGGCGACCCGCGGCCGTGAGCTCGGTCGCCGCGACGAGACCGGAGAGCCCGGCCCCCACGACGACGACCTCGGGGTCCTCGATCGTGGGCGGGGTGGGGGAGGAGTCGACCGCGCTGTCACTCATGCGGGAAGAGTAGAGCACGTGTCCAGACCCCGGCGGGCAGGGGCGACCACGGCTCTACCTCGGCGACCTCGGCTCTACCTCGGGAGACCTCGGCTCTACCTCTGCGGGGTGGGGGAGACGTACACGCGCAGGCTCAGCGCCTCGAGCCCGACGACGTCGCCCGGGCGGGCGGCGCTCTCGCCCGGGGAGCGGTCCGGGTCGTCCGGGTGCTCCCAGTCGGAGTCCCATGCGAGCTCCCAGCGCTCGGGCTCGCCGCCTGCGGCGGCCCGCAGCCCGGGGAGGGTCACGTCGACCGGGTCGAGCGCCCCGGTGAGCACGACGAGCACGTCGGCGTCGCCCGGTTCCGGGGCGGTGCGCAGCATCTGGAGCGTCCGGACGCCCGGGTCGTGCCACGCCCCGTGGTCGAGCGGTCCGCCGTCGGCGTCGAACCACGCCAGGTCGGGCACCGCTGTCGGGCGGGGGCCCTGGCCGCTGCCGGCCCCCGTGCCGCCTTCCCCACCCGCCGCCGTGCCGGCCCCCGTGCCGCCTTCCGCACCGGTCCCCGCACCGGTCCCCGTGCCGGCTGCCGCACCAGTCCCCGCACCGGACACCGCACCGGCTGGGCCGTCCGGCGCCGCCGGGCGCGGGCGGCCGGTGAAGAACGCGTCGGGGCGCAGCGCGGGGTGCTCGCGCCGCAGCGCGAGGAGGTGGCGCGCGGTGGCGAGCAGGTCCTTGCGCCACGGGGACAGGTCCCACGACACCCACGACGTCTCGTCGTCCTGCACGTAGGCGTTGTTGTTGCCGCGTTGGGTGCGGCCCATCTCGTCGCCCGCGGTGATCATCGGGGTGCCCGCGGCGAGCACGAGCGTCGCGAGGAGGTTGCGGATCGAGCGGCGCCGCAGCGGGGCGATCTCGACGCCGAGCCCGTCGAGCACGCCGCCCGCGGTGGCGTCCGGGGTGACGGGGCCCTCGAGCCCGTGGTTCCAGGACCGGTTGTCGTCCGTGCCGTCGCGGTTGTTCTCGCCGTTCGCGAGGTTGTGCTTGTGGTCGTAGGCGACCAGGTCGGCGAGCGTGAAGCCGTCGTGCGCGGTCACGTAGCTCACCGACGCGACCGGCCCGCGCACGAGCGGCGGGTCCGAGTGGCCGAACAGGTCGGCCGACCCCGCGAGCCGCGTCGCGAGGTCGCGCACGCCGTGCCCCGGGCGCCCGTGCGACGCCTCGCGCGCGTCCGCGAGCCAGAACTGGCGGGCCGCGTCGCGGAACCGGTCGTTCCACTCGGCGAGCGGCGGCGGGAACTGGCCGGTGCGCCAGCCACCGGGGCCCACGTCCCACGGCTCGGCGACGAGCTTGAGCCCGCACAGCACCGGGTCGGTCTGGAGCGCGACGAGGAACGGGTGGTCCGGGTCGAACCCGGTCGCGCCGCGGCCCAGCGTCACCGCGAGGTCGAACCGGAAGCCGTCGACCCCGACGACCTCGGCCCAGTACCGCAGCGAGTCGAGCGCGGCCCGCACGACCGCGGGGCGGCGGAAGTCGAGCGCGTTGCCCGTCCCGGTGACGTCCGCGAGGCGCGCGGGCGTGCCGCCGTCGTGCAGGTAGTACCCGGCGTTGTCGAGGCCGCGCCACGACAGGTGGTACCCGTCGGCACCGCCCTCGCACGTGTGGTTGTGCACGACGTCGAGCAGGACCTCGATCCCCGCCTCGTGCAGCAGGTGCACCATGCCGCGCACCTCGTCGAGGACGGCGGCCGGCCCGGCGTCCTGCGCGGCGCGCGTCGCGTACGCGGCGTGGGGCGCGAAGAACCCGAGCGTCGAGTAGCCCCAGTAGTTCGTGCGGCCGCTCGCGAGCAGGTGCGGCTCCGGCACGTTCGCGTGCACGGGGAGCAGCTCGACGGTGGTCACGCCGAGGCTCCGCAGGTGCTCGATCGTCACCGGGTGCGCGACGCCCGCGTACGTGCCGCGCAGGTGCTCGGGCAGCGCCTCCAGGCGCTGCGTGAGGCCGCGCACGTGCGCCTCGTAGACCACCGTGTCGCGCCACGGGACGCGGGGGCGGGCAGCGAGCGTCCCGGCCGGCTCGGCGACCACGATCGAGTGCGGGACGAACGGCAGCGAGTCGCGCGGGTCGGGCGGGCCGTACGGGTCGTCGCCGACCTGGCCGCGGATCGCCGGGTCGTCGACGAGCTCGCCCACGAGGCCCCGCGCGTACGGGTCGACGAGCAGCTTCGCGGGGTTGTGGCGCAGCCCGGCCGCGGGCTCCCACGGGCCGTGGACGCGGAAGCCGTAGCGCTGGCCGGGGCCGACGCCCGGGACGTGCGCGTGCCAGACGCCGTAGGCCGGCCCGGCGAGCGGGACCCGGCGCTCGCGGTAGCGCGCCGGGTCGTGCGCGGGCAGCGCCGGGTCGACGACGTCCACGAGGCACAGCTCGACGGCAGTCGCGTGCGACGCGAGCACGGCGACGTCGACGCCGTCCCCGGCGGGGCGAACCCCGAGGGACGGGACGAGGGCGTGCCGGTCGACGCTCCCAAGCGTGGTCGGCGGGGCGGGTCTCGGGTCGGGCGATGGCTCGTGCACCCGTCCATTGTGGCGGGTGTCACCGGCTCCTCCGGTCGCCCGCCGGTAGGCTTCGGCGGAGCGGGCCGGGTACCTCTCCGGCCGACCGCCCAGCGCACAGGGAGAGCAGCCGATGCGGATCGTCGTCGCCGTGAAGTACGTCCCGGACATCCACGCCGACCGGGGCTTCGAGGACGGCCGCGTGGTGCGCCGGGCCGACGAGGGCACGCTCAACGAGCTCGACGAGAACGCGGTCGAGGCCGCGCTGCGCCTCAAGGAGGCGCTGCCGGAGGCGGAGCGCGAGACCAGCGAGGTGGTCGTGCTCACCGTCGCGGGGCCGGACGCCGACGGCGCCGTGCGCCGCTCCTTCCAGCTCGGCGCGGACCGCGGCGTGCGCGTGAGCGACGACGCGATCGCGGGCTCCGACTACTTCGGCACCGCGCGCGTGCTCGCCGCCGCGGTGCGCCGGCTCGCGGACGAGGCCCCGGTGGACGTCGTCGTGACGGGCATGGCCGCGCTCGACGGCCTGGGCTCCGTCGTCCCGACGCTCCTGTCGGCCGAGCTCGGCCTGCCGCAGCTCACGCTGGCCGGGAAGCTCGAGGTCGAGGGCGAGCCGGGCGCGCGCACCGCGCGCGTCACGCGCGAGCTCGACGGCGTCGAGGAGGTCCTCGAGGCGCCGCTGCCCGCCGTCGTGTCGGTCACCGACCACGCGAACGACCCGCGCATGCCCAACTTCAAGCTCATCATGGCGGCGCGCACGCGCCCCGTGGAGGCGTGGAGCCTCGCCGACCTCGGCGTCGACGCGGCGCTCGTCGGCGACGCCGGAGCCCGCACGCGCGTGCTCGACGCGTCGCCGCGGCCGCCGCGCCCCGACGCCGAGATCGTCGTCGACAAGGGCGAGGGCGGCCGCGCCCTCGCCGAGTTCCTCATCCGCAACGACCTGGTCTGAGAGGCGTCCGCACATGAGCACCCCCGGGGCCCGTACCGTCCTCGTCCTCCTCGACTCCGCGGCCACCGAGCTGCGGACGCCCGTGCTGGAGCTGATCACCCTCGGCCGCGCGCTGGGTCGCGTGGAGGCCGTCGCGCTCGAGGCGCCGAGCGTCGGCGTCCTCGCCCAGCTCGGCGCGCACGGCGTCGCGCTCGTGCGGCAGGCGGAGCCGTCGTCGGGCGGGGAGGTCGTCACCGGCGACGCGCTGCACCTGACGCCCGTCGTCGCCGAGGTCCTCGCCGCCGCCGCGCGCGCGTCGCACGCCGACGCCGTCCTGCTGACGTCGTCGTTCCCGAACAAGGAGGCCGCGGCGCGCCTCGCGTTCCTCACGGGCGCCGGCCTCGTCGTCGACGCCTCCGCGCTGCACGACGACGGCACCCACCTCGTGGCGGACAAGCGCGTCTTCGCGGGTTCGTGGGACGTGCGCAGCGAGATCCTCACCGACCCGGCGGTGCTGACGCTCCGCGCGAACTCGGTCGTGCCGCAGCCGGCGGACGCCGCCGTCGCGACCGAGGTCGAGGCGCTGCGCGTCGAGCTGACCCCGGCGGCGACCGCGGCGCGCGTCGTGTCCCGCACGGTCGACGCGTCCGCGGGCGCGGGGCGCCCCGCGCTCGGGGAGGCTGCGATCGTCGTGGCCGGGGGCCGCGGCACGAACGGCGACTTCGGCCCCGTGGTCGAGCTCGCCGACGCGCTCGGCGCCGCCGTGGGCGCGACGCGCGACGCCGTCTACGAGGGCTGGCACGACCAGTTCGTCGGGCAGACGGGCGTCACCGTGGCGCCGCGCCTGTACATCGGCGCGGGCATCTCGGGCGCTCCGCACCACCGCGGCGGCATGCAGGCCTCGCAGGTGATCGTCGCGGTGAACAACGACCCGGAGTGCCCGCTGTTCGAGATCTCGGACTTCGCGGTCGTCGGCGACCTCGCGGACGTGCTGCCGCAGGCGGCCGAGGTGCTGCGCGAGCACCGGGCGTCGAAGGGCTGAGCACCCGGCCGGCGCCGAGAGTTCACCCGGTGTCCTCCGGGCGGTGGCCGGCCGGTCATCGATCGTTCCTAGCGTCGGGCCGACTCCCCGGTGACGGGGAGGCCCCCCGACCCGTGGAGACGACCGATGACGATCACGCCTGCCCCTGAGCATCGCCCCCTGCTCTCCGTCGCGCCGCACGCGCGCGGCAAGCGCAGCCCCGTCACCTGCCGGCTGAAGTGCGCGGACGCGTGCTCGCACCCGGTCCCCAACGAGAGCGCGAACGAGACGTTCCGCGACGTGGTCGCGGGCGCGCTGTCGCGCCGCGCGCTGCTCGGCGGGCTCGCGGTGGGAGCCGCGGCCGTCGTGCTCGGCGCCCAGACCGTCGCCGCGCCGTCCGCCGCCGCCCAGGACGTCGTGGCGCACGGCGGCCACGGCGGTGGCCGCCCGCAGAAGGGCCTCGCGTTCGGCGCGATCTCGCCCCAGCCCGCGACGCGCGACGCGCTCGTCGTCCCCGAGGGCTACCGGTGGCGCCCGGTGATCCGCTGGGGCGACCCGATCCTGCGCGGCGGGGCGCCGTTCGACGTCTCGCGCCAGACCCCGGAGCAGCAGGCGCGGCAGTTCGGCTACAACAACGACTACCTCGACATCCTGCCGTTCGAGCGCCAGCACGCCCTCGCCGGCGGCCGTGGCGCGGGGAAGGGGCCGGGCCGGGGGACGCGCGGGCTGCTCGTCGCGAACCACGAGTACACGAACCCGGCGATCATGTTCGACGCCTCGTACGACGCCCCGACGCGCCGGGCGATCGAGCGCGCGGCGCACGGCATGTCCGTCGTCGAGGTGCGCCGTCGTCGGACCGGGACGCCGTGGGACTACGTGGCCGACAGCCGGTACAACCGCCGGGTGCACCTCGGGACCGAGTTTCGCCTCACCGGGCCCGTCGCGGGGTCGGACCTCGTCAAGACGGTCGCCGACCCGTCGGGGACGCGCGTGCTGGGCACGCTCAACAACTGCGCGGGCGGCACGACCCCGTGGGGCACCGTGCTCTCGGGCGAGGAGAACTACAACGGCTACTTCCGCACGTCGGGCACGGGCCACGACGCGCGCTACGGCCTGCGCGACGCCGCGACCGGGTACGGGTGGGAGCTCGACGACCCGCGGTTCGACGCCCGCAACCCCGGGTACGAGAACGAGCCGAACCGGTTCGGCTGGATCGTCGAGATCGACCCGTACGCGCCCGACGAGCCGCCGGTGAAGCACACCGCGCTCGGCCGGTTCAAGCACGAGGGCGCCAACGTGATCCTGTCGCGGCGGGGGAACGCGGTCGCGTACATGGGCGACGACGAGCGCTTCGACTACGTGTACAAGTTCGTCTCGTCGCGCACGATGCGCCCGGGGAACAGCGAGGGCGCGCGCCGCCACAACAAGGCGCTGCTCACCGAGGGCTCGCTGTACGTCGCGCGGTTCCGCGGCGACTCGCCGGCGTCCGAGATCGACGGGTCGGGCGCGGTGCCGTCCGACGGCGCGTTCGACGGCTGGGGCGAGTGGGTCCCGCTCGTCGTCGACGGCCGCAGCGAGGTCGAGGGCATGAGCCTCGAGGAGGTGCTCGTCTACACGCGCGTCGCGGCCGACAAGGTGGGGGCGACGAAGATGGACCGCCCCGAGGACGTCGAGCCCAACCCGGTCACGGGTCGCGTCTACGTCGCGTGCACCAACAACACCGCGCGCGGGCCGGCGGCGGCCGAGGCCGCGACCGAGCCGAACCCGCGCAACACCAACCGCGACGGGCACGTCGTGGAGATCGTCGAGGACCGCGACGACGCCGCGTCGCTGACCTTCCGCTGGAACCTGCTGCTGGTCGCGGGCGACCCCGCGACGAACACCTCCACCTACTTCTCGGGTTACCCGAAGGAGAAGGTCTCCCCGATCTCCTGCCCGGACAACCTCGCGTTCGACGCCGAGGGCAATCTGTGGATCTCGACGGACGGCCAGCCGAGCACGATCCAGAAGTGCGACGGGCTGTTCAAGGTCACGCCCGACGGCCGCGAGCGCGGGCGGGTCGAGCAGTTCCTCTCGGTGCCGCGCGGCGCCGAGACGTGCGGGCCCGTCGTGGACTCGGCGGACCGCATGGTCTACGTCGCGGTGCAGCACCCCGGCGAGGACGGGACGTTTGACGCGCAGGTGTCGCACTTCCCGGACTACCTCACGCCGGGCGCCCCGGTGCCGCCGGGAGCCTTCGCCGGGCCGCGGCCCGCGGTCGTGCAGGTCTGGCAGGACTGACGCCCGGGCCCTGACGCCACGACGGCCCTGACGCCACGACGGCCCCGGCGCCACGACGGCGCCGGGGCCCGCCCGCGCTCAGAGCCCGAGCTGCTCCAGCCACGCGACGGCCGCGACGCCCTGGGCGCGCTGGAACGGTCGCAGGCGGGGGACGGTCGGGATCGCGGGCTGCCGCGCGGAGTGCAGGAAGTACCCGGCGATCCCGGCGACGACGGCGCGCAGGTCCGTGGGGTGCACGTCCTGGCCGAGCGGGTGCGCGGCGAACGTCGCAGCCGCCCAGGCGCCCCCGCGCGCGCGTCGCGCCGGGTCGGCGCTCACCGTGACGGGCTCGCACACGTCCCGGACGCCCTGCATGACGACGCTCGGCAGGAGCATCGCGAGGTCGAGCCACGCGGCGCCGCGCGACGCGTACGGCCAGTCCACGAGGTACACCTTCTCCGGGGTCAGCAGCACGTTGTCGGCGCGCAGGTCGCCGTGCACGAACGACTCGCCCTCGCACGCGACGAGCGCCCCGCGCTCAGCCTCGGCGAGCGCGTCGAGGTGCTCCGCGGCCCAGGGCACGAGCGTGGCGAGGCCGGCGTCGGGGTGCGCGCGCAGAGCCCGCCAGCCGGTCGCCATGTCGGCGAAGTCGGGGCCGGTCGGCGGCAGGCGCATCGCCCGGGCGCCGGGCACGGACGCGACGCGGACGAGCGCCGCGAGCACGCGGTCGAGCTCGTGCGGGTCCCACGGCGTGCCGGGCGAGCGCCCGTCGACCGCCTCGTACGCGAGCGCGACCCAGTCGCCGTCGCCGTGGCCCCACGCGAAGCGCGGCGCCGGGACCGCGCGGGGCAGCCGCGTCGCGACCTTCGCCTCGGCGCGGTGCAGGTCGGCGGCCACGGGCTCGTCGGCGGTCCGAGCGGCCTTGACGAAGAGGCGGCTGCCGTCGTCGAGCGTGAGGACGGACGCGAGCCCCGGGCTGAACCCCGCCGGGACCGACCGCTCGTGCACGACCCTGCCCCCGGCGACCGCCTCCAGCTCGTCGCGCAGCGCGAGCGGCAGGTCGGCCCAGCGCAGGCGTCGGCCGCCCGAGGCGACCGGGACGTCCCCGGCGGCCTCGACGGCGGGCGGCGCGACGTCGTCGGGCATCGAGAGGCCACTTCCCCTGTCGGTGGCTGGACGGTCCCGCCCGCGGCACGTTCCCGTCCCGCGGCGACGTGTGGCGCGCGACGGCGGTCCTGCGACCAGGGCGAGCACCCGGCGACGGCCGGGCGTAGATGCCCACAACCTAGCGGTTTCCGCCGGGATGTCCAGCGCCGCCCACCCCTCGGACCGCGAGTGTCGCCCCGCGGTTCGTAGACTGGGTGACCGTGACCCCTGCTCCCGGCCCCGTGACCGGCGCCCGCCCCGGCGCGCACGGCGGGCCGACCCCCGTCCCCGTGACGGCGTACCTCGACCACGCCGCCACGACGCCGCTGTCCCCGGCGGCGCGCGACGCGTTCGTCGACGAGCTGACCCGCACGGGCAACCCGTCGTCGCTGCACGCCGCGGGGCGCGCCGCGCGGCGCACGGTCGAGGAGGCGCGCGAGTCGGTCGCCGCCGCGCTCGGCGCGCGACCGAGCGAGGTCGTCTTCACGGCGGGCGGCACGGAGGCCGACAACCTCGCGGTCAAGGGCCTGTTCTGGGGCCGCCGCACGACCGACCCGCGCCGGCGGCGCATCGTCGTGTCCGCCGTCGAGCACCACGCGGTGCTCGACCCCGCGTTCTGGATGGCGGAGCACGCGGGCGCCGAGATCGTCCTGCTGCCCGTGGACGCCGAGGGGCGCGTGGACCTCGCCGCCCTGCGCGCCGAGATCGCGGAGCACGCGGACGAGATCGCCCTGATCTCCGTCATGTGGGCCAACAACGAGGTGGGGACGTTGCAGCCCGTGCCGGAGGTCGTGCAGCTCGCGCGCCCGCACGGCATCCCGGTGCACTCCGACGCCGTGCAGGCCGTCGGGCAGGTGCCGGTCGACTTCGCCGCGAGCGGTCTCGACGCGATGACCGTCTCCGGGCACAAGCTCGGCGGCCCGGTCGGAGTCGGCGCGCTCGTCGCCCGGCGCGACGCCCCGCTCACGCCCGTGCTGCACGGCGGCGGCCAGGAGCGCGGCGTGCGCTCGGGGACGCTCGACGCCCCCGCGATCCGCGCGTTCGGCGTCGCGGTCACCGAGGCGGTCGCGCACCGGGCCGAGCGGGCCGCGCACCTCGCCGCGCTGCGCGACGAGCTCGTCGCGGGCGTGCGCGAGCGCGTCCCGGACGCCGTGCTCAGCGGACCCGAGCCCGGCGCGCACGACGACGTCGACCGCCTGCCCGGCAACGCGCACTTCACCTTCCCCGGGGCCGAGGGCGACTCCCTGCTCTACCTGCTCGACTCCGCGGGCGTGCAGGCCTCGACCGGCTCGGCGTGCCAGGCCGGCGTGCCGCAGCCGTCGCACGTCCTGCTCGCCATGGGCGTCCCCGAGGCGGACGCGCGGGGTGCGCTCCGCTTCTCGCTCGGCGTGACGTCGACGCGCGACGACGTCGCGCGCCTCCTCGACGCCCTGCCCCGAGCCGTCGAGCGCGCCCGGGCCGCGGGCCTCGCGTCGAGCCCGGCGCGCACGCGCGTCACGAGCCGCACGGGAGGCGCCGCGTGAGGGTCCTGGCCGCCATGTCGGGCGGCGTCGACTCGGCCGTCGCCGCGGCGCTCGCGGTCGAGGCCGGGCACGAGGTGGTCGGCGTGCACATGGCGCTCTCGCGCGACCGGGACCAGTTCCGCACCGGCTCGCGCGGGTGCTGCTCGATCGAGGACGCGGGGGACGCGCGCCGCGCGGCCGACGTGCTCGGCATCCCGTACTACGTGTGGGACCTCTCCGAGCGGTTCGAGGACACGGTGGTCGCCGACTTCCTCGCCGAGTACGAGGCCGGGCGCACGCCCAACCCGTGCGTGCGCTGCAACGAGCACATCAAGTTCGAGGCGCTGCTCGACAAGGCGACCGCGCTCGGGTTCGACGCCGTCGCGACGGGCCACTACGCGCGCGTCGAGACGCGCGAGGTCCCCGACGCGTCCGCGCCGGACGGGGTGCGCACGGTGCGCGAGCTGCACCGCTCCCCGAACACGGCGAAGGACCAGTCCTACGTCCTCGCGGTCATGGGTCCCGAGCGGCTCGCGCGGGCGGTCTTCCCGCTCGGCGGCTTCGCGTCCAAGGACGAGGTCCGCGCCGAGGCGGCGCGGCGCGGCCTGTCGGTCTCCGCGAAGCCCGACTCCTACGACATCTGCTTCGTCGCCGACGGCGACACCCAGGGCTTCCTGCGCGCGCGCCTCGGCGCACGGCCGGGGGAGATCGTCGACGCGGAGGGCACGGTGCTCGGCGAGCACGACGGCGCCTACGCGTACACGGTCGGGCAGCGCAAGGGGCTCGGGATCGACCGGCCCGCGCCCGACGGCCGCCCGCGCTACGTGCTCGACGTCCAGCCCGCGAGCAACCGGGTGGTCGTCGGCCCGGCCGAGCTGCTGAGCGTCGACCGGATCGAGGCGGGGTCCGCCGTCTGGTTCGACGACGCGCGCCCGCCCGCGGGCGAGGCGGCCGACGTCGAGGTGCAGGTGCGCGCGCACGGCGCGCCCGTCCCCGCGCGCGTGCGCGCCGTCCCCGGCGGGTCGATCGAGGTCGAGCTCACGGGCACGCCGCTCCGGGGTGTCGCGGCCGGTCAGTCGCTCGTCGTCTACGCCGGCACGCGCGTGCTCGGGCAGGGCACGGTCGACCGGGCGTACCGGGCCGGCCGAGGCTCCGGCGCCCCGCGTGAGCCGGAGGCTCAGCCGACGCCGACGGCCGCCGGGTGAGCGAGCGCCCGCACGAGCGCCGACTCGTCGCGCACGCACCAGTGCTCGGCTGCGCGTCCCTCGGTGAAGCGGAGCACGTGCATCTCGCGGACGCGGAACCGGCGGCCCGTCGGCGCGACGCCGCGGAAGTAGCCGGTGTGCCGCGCGCTGAGCTCGACGTGCAGCGCCACGAGGTCGCCCTCCGCGACCGCGTGCAGCACCTCGACGTGCTGGTCCTCGAACGCGTCCGCGTACCAGTGCATGGTCGCGACGAGGCCCTCGTCGCCGCCGTCGCCGCCCGGTGCCGCGTCGTGGTTGCGGAAGCCCGGCGCGAGCAGCGCCGCGACGGCGTCGGCGTGGTTGCCCGGGATCGCGTGCGTGTGCACGGCGACGGCGGCGGCCTTGTTCTCGTGCGTGCCCATGGCGGGGTCCTTCCGCGGGACGGCCGTGCGGCCCCCGGACCCCGGCGGGGTCACGGCACGGCTCGGTGTTCCGATGTGCTCCTGGAGAGAGGTGGACGGCTCGTGGTTCGTGACGAGGTGCGTGGCACGTGTGCACGCGAGGGCGCGGCGTGACGGCGGTGAGCGGCCTCGGGCCGTGGCCCGGGGGCGATGGCGCGGACGTCCTGGAAGCACAGCTCACGGTGCTCGGCGATCTCGCCGCCGTGCCGTCGGGCGTGCGGGGGGTGCCGTTCCTCGTCCAGTTCCCGGGCCGCGGGCCCGGCGCCGACGCGACGGGGCGGACGGCGGCGCTGCTGCCCGGGCTGCCCGTCGAGCTCGGCCCCCACGGCTGGAAGCTCGCGGACCACGGCGGCGCGGACCTGCGCCGCGCGGAGGCGTACCTGCGCGAGGACGTGGAGGCGCTCACCATCGCGGGCGCCGGGTACGCGGGGCCGCTCGCCGTGACGGTCACCGGGCCGTGGACGCTCGCCGCCGAGGTGTACCTCGCGCGCGGCGACCGCGTGCTGTCCGACCGCGGCGCGGTGCGCGAGGTCGTCGAGGCGCTCGCCGCGGGCGTGGCCGAGCACGTCGCCCAGGTCCGCCGCCAGGTCCCGGGGGCGGACGTCGTCGTGCAGGTGGACGAGCCGCTGCTCGCGCAGGTGGGCGCGGGCGTGCTGCCCACGTTCTCGGGCTACTCGCGCCTGCGCGCCGTCCCCGGCCCGGACCTCGTGGACGGGCTGCGCCCGGTGCTCGACGCCGCGCGCGCCGCGTCCGCGTCGACGGTCGTCCACGTGGGCCCCGCCTGGGTGGGCGTCGCGCCGGTCGTCCTCGCGGGCGCCGACGCGGTCGGCCTGACGCTCGGCGCGTGGGACGAGCGGTCCTGGGAGACGGTCGCGCGCGCGGTCGAGCGCGGCGTGCGCCTCTGGGCCGCGCTGCCGCCCGCGAAGGTCTCGCAGTGCGCGGGGCCGGCGCTGGGCGAGCTCGCCGACCTCGTCAGCGTGCCGTGGCGCCGCATCGGGCTCGGGCTGCCCGCGCTCGACGACGTGACGCTCCTCGGCGCGCCGCGGTCCGGCGTCGGGGGTGACCTCGGTGGCGGGGTCGCCGGCACGCCCGACGAGCACCGTGCGCTGCTCGCGAACCTCGGCCGCGTCGCCGACGTCCTGGCCGAGCGCGCGCACGCCTGAGCGTCGCCCGGACACGCCCTGAGCGCTTTCCGCGCACGGCTCCGGGTGCGTACGCTTGACCTCGCGCGACGGTCACGACGGCGACGTGCGGACGGCCGTCCCGCGGCCTCCGGACGGCGCGGGAACGGCCGGGCGCAGACCCTCGTCCCCCCACCGCGAAGGATCTCCATGCCCGTCCTGCGAGCCGTGCTGTTCGACCTCGACGGCGTCCTCACGCCGACCGCCGAGCTCCACATGCGCGCCTGGGAACGGCTGTTCGCGCCCTACTGCGCCGCGCACGGCCTCGCCCCGTACACCGCCGCGGACTACTTCGCGTCGATCGACGGGAAGCCCCGGTACGACGGCGTCGCGACGTTCCTCGCGTCGCGGGGCGTCACGCTGCCGCGCGGCGAGGTCACGGACGCGCCGGGGGAGTCCACCGTGTGCGCGCTCGGCAACCGCAAGGACGAGATCGTCAACCGCATGTTCGCCGAGGAGGGCATCGCGCCGTACCCGGGCTCGGTCCGGTTCCTCGACGCCGTGACCGCGGCGGGCGCGGCGGTCGCCGTCGTGTCGTCGTCGCGCAACACGCCCGCCGTCCTCGCGGCGGCCGGGCTCACGCACCGGTTCGCGGTCGTCGTGGACGGGAACGTCGCGGCGCGCGAGCACGTCGCCGGCAAGCCCGCACCGGACACGTACCTGTACGCGGCGCAGCTGCTCGACGTCCCCGCCGCGGAGGCCGTCGTCGTGGAGGACGCGCTGTCGGGCGTGCAGGCCGGCGCGGCCGGTGGGTTCGGGCTCGTGCTCGGCGTCGACCGCGGGGTGGGCGCGGACGCGCTGCTCGCGCACGGGGCCGACGTCGTCGTGGCCGACCTCGGCGAGCTCGACGCGACGGTCCTCGACCGTCCTCGCGCGGCGACCGCCGACGCCGTCCGTCCCGCCGTGACCGCCCCCGCCGACGAGGAGGCGGGCGCGTGATCCGCCGGACCGCCGACGAGCGCGGCACCGTGGACCGCCTGCGCTTCCCGGCCGACCCGTGGCGGCTCGTCGAGTCGCAGTTCTCCGCGGAGGACCTCGGCGTCACCGAGACGCTGTTCGCCGTCGCGAACGGCTACCTCGGCATGCGCGGCAACGTCGAGGAGGGCCGCGAGTCCCACTCGCACGGCACGTTCGTCAACGGCTTCCACGAGACGTGGCCCATCCGGCACGCGGAGGAGGCGTACGGCTTCGCGCGCGTCGGGCAGACGATCGTCAACGTCCCGGACGCCAAGGTCATCCGCCTCTACGTGGACGACGAGCCCCTCCTGCTGCCCGTCGCGGACCTCATCGACTACGAGCGCTCGCTCGACCTCCAGGACGGCGTCCTGCGGCGCGAGCTGCTGTGGCGCACGCCGTCGGGCAAGCGTGTGCAGATCCGCTCGCAGCGCATGGTGTCGTTCGTCGAGCGCCACCTCGCCGTCATGACGTTCGAGGTCACGCTCCTCGACGCGGCCGCGCCCGTCGCGATCTCGTCCCAGATCCTCAACCGCCAGGACGGCCAGGACGAGTACCACGTGCGGTCCGCGTCGCTGGGGGAGGGCTTCGACCCGCGCAAGACGAACCAGTTCACCGGGCGCGTGCTGCAACCGCAGACGCAGTTCGGCGACGACGAGCGCCTCGTGCTCTCCTACCGCTGCACCAACTCCGGCATGACGCTCGCCGTCGCGGCCGACGACCTGCTCGAGACCGAGAACGAGTGGGACGTGCGCACGCTCGCCGAGGACGACCTCGCGAAGCACGTGTTCCGCGTGCACGCCGAGCCCGGGCGGCCCATCCGGCTCACCAAGCTCGTCGCGTACCACACGTCGCGCGGCGTGCCGTCGCGCGAGCTCGTCGACCGCTGCCGGCGCACGCTCGACCGGGCGCGCGAGACCGGCGTCGAGGCCCAGCTCGCGCTCCAGCGCGAGTGGCTCGACGACTTCTGGGCCCGCTCCGACGTCGAGATCCCCGGCCAGCCGGGCGTCCAGCAGGCCGTGCGCTGGAACCTGTTCCAGCTCGCGCAGGCCACGGCGCGCGCCGAGGGCAACGGCGTCCCCGCGAAGGGCCTCACCGGCTCCGGGTACAGCGGGCACTACTTCTGGGACACCGAGATCTACGTCCTGCCGTTCCTCACGTACACGAGCCCGCGGTACGCGCGCAACGCGCTGCGCTTCCGCTACCAGATGCTCGACGCCGCCCGGCGCCGCGCCGCGGAGCTGTCGCAGAAGGGCGCGCTCTTCCCCTGGCGCACGATCAACGGCGAGGAGGCGTCCGCCTACTACGCGGCCGGGACGGCGCAGTACCACATCGACGCCGACGTGAGCTACGCGCTCGTGCAGTACGTGCGCGCGACGGGCGACGAGGACTTCCTGCGCCGCGAGGCCGCGGACATCCTCGTCGAGACGGCGCGCATGTGGGAGGACCTCGGCTTCTGGCGCGCCAACGGCGACGACAACTTCCACATCCACGGCGTCACCGGGCCGGACGAGTACACGACCGTCGTCAACGACAACCTCTTCACGAACGTCATGGCGCGCTTCAACCTGCGCGCCGCGGCGTACGTCGTCGAGCGCATGAAGGCCGACCACCCCGAGGACTACGCGCGTCTCGTGGACCGGCTCTCGCTCGGCGCGTACGAGGCCGCGGAGTGGGTCCGCGCGGCCGACCACATGTCGATCCCGTACGCCGAGAGCATCGGCATCCACCCGCAGGACTCGCACTTCCTCGAGCGCGAGATCTGGGACCTCGCGCACACGCCCGAGGACAAGCGACCCCTCCTGCTGCACTACCACCCGCTCGTCATCTACCGCTACCAGGTGCTCAAGCAGGCCGACGTGGTGCTCGCGCTGTTCCTCCAGGGGCAGCACTTCAGCGCCGAGGAGAAGCTCGCCGACTTCGAGTACTACGACCCGTTGACGACGGGCGACTCGACGCTCTCGGGCGTCGTGCAGTCCATCGTCGCGGCCGAGGTGGGGTACCACGAGCTCGCGCTCGAGTACTTCGTGTCGTCGATCTTCGTCGACCTCGCGAACCTGCACGCCAACGCGTCCGACGGCGTGCACGTCGCGTCCGCAGGCGGCACGTGGTCCGCGCTCGCGTACGGGTTCGGCGGCATGCGCGACTCGGAGGGCGATCTCACGTTCGACCCGCGCCTGCCCCAGGAGTGGGAGTCGCTCACGTTCCGCGTACAGTGGCGCGGCTCGCGGCTGCGCGTCACCGTGCTGCCCGACGCGATCGAGCTCGACGCCGAGACCGGCGACGGCGCGCAGGTCGTCGTGCGGGGCGAGCAGGTGAAGGTCGTCCCGGGCGAGGTCGCGCGCGTCGCGCTCGACGGCCAGGGCCCGGTCAGGCCGGGCCGCCCGAGCCTGCGCGCCCTCTCCGGCAACCGCCGCGAGGACGGCACCCTCATCACCGCGACGGTGCCGCACTCCTGAGGCCCGCCCGAACCTCGCCGACCAGGCGGTCCTGGCGCGTCCGGTCTCGCGGACGCGCCAGGACCGCCTGCTCGGCAAGGTGCGGGCGGGCCCGGTCAGCCGAGGCGCTCGGCGAGGAAGCGGTAGTGCACCGCGGCCATGTGCGCGGCCTGGGCGTTGTTCGCGGCGCCGCCGTGGCCGCCCTCGATGTTCTCGTAGTACGTGACGTCCTTGCCCTCGCCCAGCATCTTCGCGGCGAGCTTGCGCGCGTGGCCCGGGTGGACGCGGTCGTCCTTGGTCGACGTCGTGAACAGCACGGGCGGGTAGTCGCGCTCGGCGTCGAACAGGTGGTACGGCGAGAACGTGCGGATGAACTCCCACTGCTCGGGGTCGTCCGGGTCGCCGTACTCCGCGGCCCACGACGCCCCCGCGAGGAGCTTCGTGTAGCGACGCATGTCGAGCAGCGGCACGCCGACGATGACGGCGCCGAAGAGCTCGGGGTACTGCGTGAGCATGTTGCCGGCGAGCAGGCCGCCGTTGGAGCGGCCCTCCATCCCCAGGTGCTCGGGGGTGGTGATCCCGCGGGCGACGAGGTCGCGCGCGACGGCGGCGAAGTCCTCGTAGGCGCGGTGGCGGTTCGCCTTGAGCGCGGCCTGGTGCCACGCGGGCCCGTACTCGCCGCCGCCGCGGATGTTCGCGACGACGTAGACGCCGCCCTGCGACAGCCACGCGCGGCCGAGCGCGCCGGAGTAGGCGGGCGTGAGCGAGATCTCGAAGCCGCCGTACCCGTACAGGAGCGTGGGCGCGGTGCCGGTGCCGGTTCCGGTACCGCCGTCGCCCGCCCCCGCGACGAGGTCCGCGCGGCCCACGACGAAGTACGGCACGCGGGTGCCGTCGTCGGACGTGGCGAAGTGCTGCGCGACCGTCATGCCGTCGGCGTCGAAGAACGCGGGGTTGGACTTGACGACCTCGGGCGCGCCCGCGTCGCCCGGGTGCTCGCCGAGCGACAGCAGCGAGAGGGTCGTCGGCGTGAGGTAGTCGGTCGTGACGAGCCAGAGGTCGTCGGTGTCGACGGGGTCGACGGCCCCGACGGCGACCGTGCCCAGCGCGGGCAGGCCCGGGATCTCCGAGCGCACCCACGGCGCGTCCGCGGCCTCCTGCCCGACGGCGCCACCGGCGTCCGGCGGCGTCAGCACGTGCAGCCGGTTCTTCACGTCGTCGAGCACGTTGACGACGAGGTGGTGGCGCGTCCACGTGGCGCCGGCGAGGGAGGTCGTCGCCGTCGGCTCGAAGAGCACGGTAAAGCCGCGGTCGCCCGCGAGGAAGTCGTCGAACCGGGCCGCGAGGAGCGACCCGGCGCGGTACGTCGCGCCGCCGACGGTCCAGTCGTCGCGCAGCTCGACGAGCAGCCACTCGCGCCGCACGCCGACCTCGGCGGAGTCCGGGACGTCGATCTTCGTCAGGCGCTGCTCGGGCGTGCCGGTGCGCTCGGCGAGGTAGAGCTCGTCGGAGTAGAACGCCTTGGAGCGGTGCACGAAGTCGCGCTCGAACCCGGGCGTGTGCGAGCGCCAGGCCGAGATGTACATGTCGTCGTCGGTGCCCTCGTAGACGGTCACCGCGGCGTCGAGCGGGGTGCCGCGCGTCCAGCGCTTGACCACGCGCGGGTACCCGGACGGCGTGAGCGTGCCCTGGCCGAAGTCGGTGAAGACGTAGACGGTGTCGGCGTCGATCCAGCCGAGCGAGCCCTTGGCCTCGGCGCGGTGGAAGCCGCCGTCCTCCGGCGCGACGAACCGCTTCTCCACGAGGTCGAACTCGCGCGTGACGTCGGCGTCGGAGCCGCCGGGGGAGAGCTCGACGAGCGCGTGCCGCCACGGCTCGCCCGCGGCGAGCTGCTCCGGCGTCGGGCGCAGGACGCTCGCGCCGTGCCAGACCCACGACTCGCCCTCGGCCGCGGCGAGCGCGTCGAGGTCGAGGACGGTCTCCCACTCCGGGTCGTCGGTGCGGTAGGACTCGAGCGTCGTGCGCCGCCAGACGCCGCGCTCGTGCTGCGCGTCGCGCCAGAAGTTGTAGTACCGGTCGCCGATCTTCGAGACCTCGGGGATCTTCGCGTCGGAGTCGAGCACCTCGCGGATCGCGCGCTCGGTCGCGGCGAACTCGTCGGCGGTCTCGAGCGTGTCGGCGACCTCGGCGTTGCGGGCGCGGACCCAGGCCAGCGCCTCGTCGCCCTCGACCTCCTCGAGCCAGAGGTACGGGTCGTGGGGGGTGCCGTCGGGTCGGTCGGTCGCGGCGCGGCTCTCGGTCGCGGGCGAGGGGCTCGTCGTCTGCTCGGCGGTCATGGTCACCCACCCTACGGCGCGCGGGCCGTGGTCCGGAGGTCACGAGGAGGCGGGGACCTTCGGCCCGCATCGGGGCTCGACCCTTGTGGGCACGAACGCCTTGTGAAAACCTTCACAAGTAGAGAGACCGCCGAAGGAGCCGGGGCATCCCGGCCCCGGCACACCCGCGGCCGACGCCCGGCGAGGTCGGGCACCGGAGGGGACGCATGAGCGCGAAGAGCGCCAGCACGAAGGTCGAGAACCGCACCGAGGACACCCGCACGACGCACGAGATCGACGTCCTCGTCGAGCGGGCCCGCAAGGCGCTCGACCAGTACATGAGCCTCACGCAGGAGGACGTCGACCGGATCGTCCTCAAGGCGTCCGTCGCCGGCCTGCACCAGCACGGCCACCTCGCGCAGATGGCCGTCGCCGAGACCGGGCGCGGCGTCTTCGAGGACAAGGCGACCAAGAACATCTTCGCGTGCGAGCACGTGCCCAACTCGATGGCGAACCTGAAGACGGTCGGCATCATCGGGCGCGACGAGCTCACGGGCGTCGTCGAGATCGCCGAGCCCGTCGGCGTCGTGTGCGCCGTGACGCCGGTGACGAACCCGACGTCGACCACGATCTTCAAGTCGCTCATCGCGCTCAAGACGCGCAACCCCGTGGTGTTCGCGTTCCACCCGAGCGCGCAGCGCTCGTCGGTCGAGGCGGCCCGCATCGTGCGCGACGCCGCGGTCGCGGCCGGCGCGCCCGACGACTGCATCCAGTGGGTCGAGCACCCGTCGATCGAGGCGACCAGCACGCTCATGCACCACCCCGGCGTCGCGCTCATCCTCGCCACGGGCGGCAACGGCATGGTCCGCGCGGCCTACTCGGCCGGCAAGCCGGCGCTCGGCGTCGGGGCCGGCAACGTCCCCGCCTACGTCGAGAAGAGCGCCGACCTCGGCCGCGCGATCAACGACGTCGTCATGTCGAAGGCGTTCGACAACGGCATGGTGTGCGCCTCGGAGCAGGCGCTCATCCTCGACGACGTGATCTACGACGACGCGATGCGCGAGCTCGCCCGCCTGCACGCCTACCGGGTGACGCCCGCCGAGAAGGCGATGCTCGAGCGCCTCATCTTCGGGGTCGAGGCGAACGGCACGAACTGCGCCGGGGCGAAGCTCAACCCGAAGGTCGTGGGCAAGTCGCCCGTGTGGATCGCGCGCGAGGCGGGGTTCGAGGTCCCCGACGACACGTCGATCATCCTCGCCGAGATCGACGACGTCGGCCCCGACGAGCCGCTGAGCCGCGAGAAGCTCACGCCCGTCCTCGCCGTGCTGCGCGCGCGGGACACCGAGCACGGCGTCCGCCTGGCCGAGCGCATGGTCGAGCTCGACGGCCTGGGCCACTCGGCCGCCATCCACACGTCCGACGAGGCGCTCGTCGAGCGCTACGGGTCGCGCGTGAAGGCTGTGCGCGTGCTGTGGAACAGCCCGACGTCGCTCGGCGGCATCGGCGACATCTACAACGCGCTGCTCCCGTCGCTCACGCTGGGCTGCGGCAGCTACGGCGCGAACTCGGTGTCGAACAACGTGTCGGCGGTCAACCTCATCAACGTCAAGCGGATCGGGCGGCGCAACAACAACATGCAGTGGTTCAAGGTGCCCGCCAAGACGTACTTCGAGCCGAACTCGATCCAGTACCTCGCGCAGATGCGCGACGTGCACCGCGTCACGATCGTCACCGACAAGGTCATGAGCCGCATCGGCGTCGTCGACCGCGTGCTCGACGTCCTCGCCCGCCGCGAGGAGAAGGTCGCGATCCAGATCATCGACGCGGTCGAGCCGGAGCCGAGCGTCGGCACCGTGAACCGCGGCGCGGAGTCGATGCGCGACTTCGAGCCCGACACGATCATCGCGATCGGCGGCGGGTCGCCGATGGACGCCGCCAAGGTCATGTGGCTGCGGTACGAGCACCCGGAGATCGAGTTCTCCGACATGCGGGAGAAGTTCTTCGACGTGCGCAAGCGCGCGTACAAGTTCCCGGAGCTCGGGGGCAGGGCGAAGCTCGTGTGCATCCCGACGTCGTCGGGCACCGGCGCGGAGGTGACGCCGTTCGCGGTGATCACCGACCCGGAGACGGGCTTCAAGTACCCGCTCGCGGACTACGCGCTCACCCCGACCGTCGCCATCGTCGACCCCGTGCTCACGGACACCATGCCGGCGAAGCTCGCGGCCGACTCGGGCTTCGACGCCCTCACGCACGCGACCGAGGCGTTCGTCTCCGTCTACGCGAACGACTTCACCGACGGGCTGTGCCTGCAGGCGATCAAGATGGTCTTCGAGCACATCGAGGACTCGGTCACGCAGGGCGCGGCGGCCCCGAAGGCCCGCGAGAAGATGCACAACGCGGCGACCATCGCGGGCATGGCGTTCGGCTCGGCGATGCTCGGCATCGTGCACGCCATGGCGCACACCGTGGGCTCGACCTTCCACCTCGTGCACGGGCGCACCAACGCGGTGCTCCTGCCGCACGTGATCCGCTACAACGGCCAGGTGCCCACGAAGCTCACGAGCTGGCCCAAGTACGAGCGCTACGTGGCCCCGGAGCGGTTCCAGGAGATCGCGAAGCACCTCGGGCTGCCGGCCTCCACCCCGGAGGAGGGCGTCGAGTCGTACGCGAGGGCGGTCGAGGAGCTGCGCGCCAAGGTGGGCATCGAGGCGACGTTCGCCGCGCAGGGCGTCGATGAGCGGGCGTTCATGAGCCGCCTGGACGACCTCGCGCTCCGGTCGTTCGAGGACCAGTGCGCCCCGGCGAACCCGCGGATGCCGGTCCTGGAGGACATGCGCGACATCCTCGTCGCGGCCTACCGCGGCAGCAGCCGCGAGGTCGTGCGGGCAGAGCGTCTCGCGGCCCACGAGGGCGCGAGCACCGAGGACGGGCAGGCGGCGACCCCGCCTGCCGGGAGCGTGGCGGCCGGCTGACCCTTCCCGGCCCCACGAAACCCGGAGCCCGACGGCGCGAGTCCCCTTCCGCCGTCGGGCTCCGTCGTGTGACGAGAGGGCCTGCAGTGTGCTATCTATGAGTAGCACGCGTCGCGCGGGCGCCCCTCGCGGAGCGGGGGAGGGGGTCGTTCGAGAACGGGGTGATACCGATAAGTCTGTAGACCGAGGAGTAGCGCTGGGTGACGGTTGCACGCGTGCAAGGAGATCTGCAGCGCGCGCTGGGTGAGAACCTGCGGACCCTCCGGGTCGGCCGCGGGATGAGCCAGGAGGACTTCGCCGAGTTCCTCGGCGTCCACCGGACCTACATGGGCGGGGTCGAGCGCGGGGAGCGCAACCTGACCCTCCGCTCGGTCGAGAAGCTCGCCGAGCGGCTCGACGTCGACCCCGTCTCGCTCCTCCGTCCACCGCCTTCGTAACGGCGCGGTCCGGCGTGTCGGACGCCCCCGGCATCATGGTCCCGTCGCCGGGGAGGTGATCGGCATGACCGACGTGCTCGACAGCACGACAGGGGGATCAGCAGTGTGGGCTTCGCCGCTCGGGAGGCCGTCCTGGCAGGTGGACGACTGCCCGCCGTGGTGCGTGGCCGTCCACGAGGAGGGCGACCACCCGCACGACCGCAAGCACCTCGGCCCGGAGCTCACGGTGCCCGCCACGACCCTCGCGGCGCACGCGTCGCCGGACGGCGTGCACCGGGACGAGCGGTCGGCGTCGGAGCTCGTGGTGTCGCTCCACCGCAGGGACGGGTCGCACGACACGTGGGTCTACGTGGGCGACGGGTTCGAGCAGCGCCTCGAGGTGCTGCTCGGCGACATGTGGCGCATCGTCGAGGCGTTCGGGCGCGCGGTCGAGGGCCTGCCCCCGGAGGCGTGAGCCTGGCTCAGGCCGTGCCGCCCGGCCGCACGAACCCGGCCTCGTACGCGAGGATCACGAGCTGCACCCGGTTCGTCAGCCCGACCTTGGTGAGCAGCGACCGCACGTGGCTCTTCACGGTCGCCTCGGTGAGGTGCAGCTCCGCCCCGATCTCGCGGTTCGACAGGCCGCGCGCGACCGCGAGGAGGACCTCGCGCTCGCGCGGGGTCGCCGCGTCGAGGCCGGTGACCGCGGACCCGGTCTCGACGGCGTCGGAGGCCGCGAGCGGCGCCTGCCGGGCGAGCTCGACGTAGGTCGAGATGATGCGGCCCGTGACCGCCGGGTCGAGCAGGGAGTCGCCGGCGTGGACGCGGTGCACGGCGTCGACGAGCGACTGCGGGTCCGCGTCCTTGAGGAGGAACCCGGCGGCGCCCGCGCGCAGCGCGCCGTAGACGTACTCGTCGTCGTCGAACGTCGTGAGGACGAGCGTGCGCACCGCCGCGAGCTCGGGGTCGGCCACGATGCGCGCGGTCGCCTCGATGCCGTCCAGCCGGGGCATGCGCACGTCCATGAGCAGGACGTCGGGGCGCAGGGCGCGCGCCGTGGCGACCGCCGTCTCCCCGTCCCCGGCCTCGCCGACGACCGTGACGTCCGGCTCGTTGTCGAGGATCATGCGCAGGCCCAGCCGGATGGTCGCCTGGTCGTCCACGACGACGACGCGGACCGGCGTCGTGCCCGTGCCGGGGGCGCTCACGCCGCGGCCCGCGGGACTCGCGCCTCGACCGTCCAGCCGCCGCGCCCGTCCGGCCCGGCGGACAGCGCGCCCCCGGCCGCGAGCGCCCGCTCGCGCATGGAGGTCAGGCCGTGGCCCTGCCGCCCGTCGGTGCTCGGCAGCGGCGGTCCGGCGTCGTGGACGCGCAGGCGCAGGTCGCCCGCACGGTCGGTCAGCGTCACGGTCACGTCGTGGGCGAGGGAGTGCAGCAGCACGTTGGTCAGGGCCTCCTGGGCGATGCGGACGACGGCGAGGCCGGACTCGGCGCTCGTCGCGGGCCACGGGTCGGGGAGCGTGAGGTCGACGGCGCGCCCGGCGTCGCGCAGGCGGCGGGCGGCCGCGCGCAGCTCGTCCGCGGCCCGGTCGCCGTCGGGCGTCGGGGCGAGGGCCGCGGTGCCGCCGTCGGCCTCGGTGCCGCGGCGCAGCACCTGCACGACGGACCGCATCGCGGTGAGCGCCTGCTTGCCCTCGTCGGCGATCCACCGCACGGCCTCGGCCGGCGCGTCCGGGCGGTTCGCCGCGACGCGGTCCGCCGCCTGGGCGCGCACGACGATCGCCGACATGTGGTGCGCGACGACGTCGTGCAGCTCACGCGCGATCCGCGTGCGCTCGGCGAGCACGGCGCGCTCCGCGAGCTCGGCCTGGAGCTCCTGGAGCTCGGCGTTGCGCTCGCGCAGGCTCTCGGACGTGAGGGCGAGGCGGCGGAAGAAGTACCCGGCGGCGACCGCGACGAGCACGAGGGCGAGCGCGAGGACGACGTCGGAGGGGGAGTTCGCGACCCAGAGCTCCTCGACGAAGAAGGGCCGGGGCGGCAGGACGAGGCCCGGGCGCCCCGCGAGCTGCAGCGCGAACGCCGCGAGGCCTGCGCCGACGGTCGCCAGGACCGGCGGCACCGCCCCGGACCGGGTCGCCGCGAAGGCCGCGATCATGAGCGGCACGAGCTCGAACGGGGTCTGCATGATCCAGGGGATCGCGAGCGGGTAGAGCGTGACGGTGCCCCAGAACAGCGGGCCGGGCGCGACGCGCCGCAGCGCGAGCGCGAGCACGATCCCCAGCCCGGCGACCCGGTACGAGTCGGGGAAGCGCGGGTACCAGTAGTCGCCGCGCTCCATGACCATGACCACGGTGAACCACACGGCGCCCGCGACGAGCGCGGTCGCGAGGTCCTGCGCCCACACGGGCAGGCGGGTCGTCGGGGGCACGCGTCCACGGTAGCCGGGGCGGGTCGTGCGCGGCACCGCCCCGGGTGGGAACCCGGCCCGTGCCGCCTCCGCCCCAGGGCGGAACGACGTCGGGCCGGGGGCGGACGCTCCCCGCCCGGCTGCACCGCACGGCGGGGTCGAGGAGTCGCCGTCGGGTCGATGTGGCGCGAGGTCTCCGCGGGCGAGCCTCGTCCCATGACCACGACACCCCTGCGCCCCACCCCGCCCGCCCGCCACGTCCCGGGCCCTCGCGGCCCGCGGCGCGTCGCCCGGACCGTGCTCGGCGTCCTCGCCGTCGGCGCGCTCGGCGCGGCAGGCGCGCTCACGTACCTCACCGTGACGACGCACGACGGCGACGCCGTCGCCGACCCGTCGCCCACGTTGCGCCCCCAGACCGCGACCGGGCTGGACCCCGAGCTCGAGCGGCGCTTCGACGAGGCGCGGGCCGCCGCAGACGCCGAGGGGGTCGAGCTGACGCTCACCTCGGGGTGGCGCACCGCGGCGGAGCAGGAGCAGCTCGTCGAGGCGGCGCTCGAGCGCTACGGGTCGCCCGAGGAGGCCCACCGGTGGGTGCTCCCGCCCGAGACCTCCGAGCACGTCGCGGGCCTCGCGATCGACGTCGGGCCGACGGACGGCGCGCTGTGGCTCGGCGAGCACGGCCCCCGGTTCGGCCTGTGCCGCACGTACGCGAACGAGATGTGGCACTTCGAGGCCGCGACGGAGCCGGGCGGGACGTGCCCGCCGATGCACGAGGACGCCTCGCACGGCTGGGGGTGAGGGCCCGCCGGGGTGCGGTCCGGGGGCGGCAGATGTGGGCGGTCCGCGCGATGATGTGCGGGTGAGCGAGAGCACCCCCGCGACGTCAGCGCCGACCCCCCCGACCCCGACGGACGAGGACGTGCCCGCGGCGTCGTCCGCCGCCGAGCTCGACGAAGCCGCGGCGCAGCGGCGCTGGGCCGAGCTCGTCGCGCAGGTCGAGGCCGACCAGCGGGCCTACTACGAGGAGGACCAGCCGGTCTCGTCCGACGCGGAGTACGACGCGCGGATGCACGAGCTGCAGGCGCTCGAGGCCGCGCACCCCGCCCTCCAGACGCCCGAGTCACCGACGCAGCGCGTGGGCGGGCGGGCCGCGGCCGGCTTCGCGACCGTCCAGCACCTCGAGCCCATGCTCTCCCTCGACAACGCCTTCAGCGCCGAGGACCTCGCCGCGTGGGCGGCACGCGTGCACCGCGACCTGGGCGTGGCCGCGGACGCCGAGGTGGACTACCTGTGCGAGGTCAAGATCGACGGCCTCGCGATCGCGCTGCTCTACGAGAAGGGCCGTCTGGTGCGGGCCGCCACGCGCGGCGACGGGCGCACGGGCGAGGACGTGTCCGCCAACGTGCGGACGATCCCGAGCATCCCGCAGCGCCTCGCCGGCGACCCCGCGACGCACCCCGACGTCATCGAGATCCGCGGCGAGGTGTTCATGGGTGTCGCGGACTTCGCCGCGCTCAACGAGAAGCTCGTCGCCGCGGGCCAGGCGCCGTACGCGAACCCGCGCAACACCGCGGCCGGGTCGCTGCGCCAGAAGGACCCGGCCGTCACCGCGAGCCGCAACCTGCGCATGTACGCGCACGGCGTCGGCGCGCTCCAGTGGGAGGCCGGCGAGCACGCCGAGCTCGCGCGGCAGTCCGACGCCTACGCCCTGTTCGAGCAGTGGGGCGTGCCGGTGTCGCCGCACAACCGGGTCGTGCACGGCCTCGACGAGGTCATGGAGCGCATCGCCTACTTCGGCGAGCACCGGCACGACATCGAGCACGAGCTCGACGGGATCGTCGTCAAGGTCGACGAGCTCGCGCTCCAGAGGCGGCTCGGCGCCACGAGCCGCGCGCCCCGGTGGGCCATCGCCTACAAGTACCCGCCCGAGGAGGTCAACACGCGCCTCCTCGCGATCCAGGTCGGTGTCGGCCGCACGGGCCGCGCGACCCCGTACGCCGTCATGGAGCCGGTCAAGGTCGCGGGCAGCACGGTGCGCCAGGCGACCCTGCACAACCAGGACGTCGTCCGCGCGAAGGGCGTGCGCATCGGCGACATGGTCGTGCTGCGCAAGGCGGGCGACGTCATCCCCGAGATCCTGGGCCCGGTCGCGGCGCTCGCGGACGACGGCTACCCGCGCGAGGACTTCGTCATGCCCGCGGACTGCCCGGAGTGCGGCACGCCGCTGCGCCCCATGAAGGAGGGCGACGTCGACCTGCGCTGCCCCAACGCCGAGTCGTGCCCCGCCCAGGTGCGCGGCCGGGTCGAGCACATCGGGTCGCGCGGGGGGCTCGACGTCGAGGTGCTCGGCGAGGTGACGGCGGCCGCGCTCACGCAGCCGCTCGAGCCGGCCGAGCCGCCGCTGCGCACGGAGGCCGGGCTGTTCGAGCTGAGCGTCGAGCAGCTCGTCCCGATCCGGGTCGTCGTGCGCGACTCCGAGACCGGGCTGCCGCGCGAGTACGACGGCACGGGCGAGCCGGCCGAGATCACCATGCCCGACGGCTCGACCGCGACCGTCAAGTCCGTGTGGCCGTTCCGGAAGAAGCGCAAGCTGTCGAAGGCCGCGGAGCGTGAGGCGATCGAGGCGGGGGAGCCGCTCTTCGAGGCGTCGACCAACGCGACGAAGCTCGTGGAGGAGCTCGAGCTCGCGAAGACGAAGGACCTCTGGCGCATCCTCGTCAGCCTGAACATCCGGCACGTGGGCCCGGTCGCGGCGCGTGCCCTCGCGGACTGGTTCGGCTCGCTCGACGCGATCCGGGCCGCGACGCGCGACGAGCTCGCCGCGGTCGAGGGCGTCGGGCCCGTGATCGCCGACCAGGTCGTCGAGTGGTTCACCGTCGGCTGGCACGTCGAGATCGTCGACCGCTGGCGGGCGGCCGGGGTGCGCTTCGAGATCCCCGACCACCCCGGCCCCGGCGCGCGCCAGGAGCCGACCGGTCCGCTCGCCGGGCTGACGGTCGTCGTGACGGGATCGCTCGAGGGGTTCAGCCGCGACGGCGCCAAGGAAGCCGTCATCGCGGCGGGCGGCAAGGCGTCCGGGTCGGTCTCGAAGAAGACGGACTACGTCGTCGTCGGGGCGAGCGCCGGCTCCAAGGAGACGAAGGCGCGCGACCTCGGGCTGCCGATCCTCGACGAGGAGGGCTTCGTCGCGCTCCTCGCCGGAGGGCCCGACGCCGTGGCCGACCGCCTCGGTGCGGGCCCGGCCTCGGACGACGCGGGCGACGCCCCGGCCACGGACGGCGGGGGAGAGCCCGGCGCGGACGGCTGAGCCGCGCGTCGGGCCGGGCGCCTACGATGCTCCGGTGCTCGACGCCACCACCGCCCCGTCCCGGACCCTCCCGACCCTGCGTGGCGCCCACCTCGTGGGCTCCGTGAACCTGCCGACCGCGCGTGAGACCTTCCGGGCGGTGGGGGAGCGCCTCGGCGACCACGTGCGCCGCGTCCCCGACGGGGAGGTCGGCGAGCGGTTCCACTGGATCCTCTTCCAGGGCGAGCGGTTCTCCGCCGTAGACGGCCTCGCACGCGTCCCGGTGGACCCGGTCGTCGTCGCGGGGTTCGACGTGCGCCCGCACGTCCTCGACGGCTCCGTCGACGCGGCGGACCTGCGGTTCGGCCCGCTCGGCTACGCCGACGCGGCCCTCGCCTCGTTCGCCGACTTCGTCGCGCTGCGCGAGGAGGGGGCACTCCCGGCCGGGGCCCGCTTCCAGGTGTGCCTGCCCTCGCCGCTCGCGCCGGTGACGGCGTTCGTCGCGCCCCAGGACCGCGCGGCGGTGCACCCGGCGTACGAGGCCGCGCTCGTCCGCGAGCTCGCGGCGATCACCGCCGCGATCCCCGCGGAGGACCTCGCGGTCCAGGTCGACCTCGCGACCGAGTTCGCGTTCGTCGAGGGCGCGAACCTCGGCGGCGGGGCCGCGCGCGCGTGGTTCGACGCCGAGGCCGGGGGAGACGAGGACGTCGTCGCGGGGTGCGCGCACCGGGCCGCGGCGTTCGCGCGGCACGTGCCCGCCGGGGCCGAGCTGGGGTTCCACCTCTGCTACGGCGACGTCGCGGAGAAGCACTTCGTCGAGCCGACGGACGCCGCGAACCTCGTCCGCGTCGCGAACGCCCTCGTGGAGCACCTCGACCGGCCGGTCCAGTGGGTCCACCTGCCCGTCCCGATCGCGCGCGACGACGTCGCGTACGTCGCGCCGCTGGCGGACCTGCGCCTGGACCCGGCGACGGAGCTCTACCTCGGGCTCCTGCACCACGAGGACGGTGTCGAGGGCGCCCGCCGTCGGCTCGCCGCGGCGGCGTCGGTGCTCGGCGACCGTCCGGTCGGCGTCGCGACGGAGTGCGGCTTCGGCCGCGGCCCGAGCGAGCGCACCACCGGCCTGCTCGACCTGCACGCCGCGGTGCTCGCGGCGGTCTGACGCCTCAGCCCCCAGGCCGCCGGGCGACGACCTCGCGCAGCCGCGCGACGCCGTCGGGCGGGACGGGGAGCGACGGCCCGCGCGGGGGAGCGGTCGGCATGCCGAGCAGGGTGGCGAGAGCGTGGAACCCGCTCACCGGGCGCAGGTCGGCGAGCGCGGCGGTCAGGTCGTGCAGCCAGCGGGCGACCCGCGCGTCGGGCACCGCGCGCGCGGTGCGGGCGCGGCGGAGCGCGACGTACTCCGCCGGGACGAGCGCGGCGAGCCCGGTGTGCCAGGCGTCGGCCGGCTCGGCGCCGCGCACGAGAGGGACGTCGCCGCTCAGCCCGACGCTCACACCTAGGCCGTCGGTCGCGGCCCGCAGCTCGGCGACCCGCCCTCCGGGTCGCGCGGGCGTCGACGCCGCGTCCTTGACCGCGACGACGTTCGTCGTGCGGGCGAGGTGCGCCAGGGCGCCCGGCGTGAGGTCGTACGCGGTCTGGACGCTGCGGTTGTAGAAGCACACCGGCAGGTCGACGTCCGCCGCGACCGCCTCGAACAGCGCCACGACCTCCGCCTCGTCGAGCGGGAGGTAGGAGAACGGCGCGAGCACGAGCCCGTCGGCGCCCGCGTCGCGCGCGGCACGGGACCGTGCGAGGACCTCGCGCGTCGACGCGCCGCTCACGGCGACGTGGACGGGTACGGCTGTGGGGCCCGTCGACCCCGCGGCCACGGCCGCCCGCACGACGGCGTCACGCTCGTCCGGGTCGAACGTGACCCCGGCGCCCGACGACGCGAGCACCACGACGCCGTCGACCCCGGCCCCGGCGGCGTCCCGGACCAGGCGGCCGAGAGCGTCGAGGTCGGGGGCGTCGTCGTCGGTGAGGGGCGTGATCGGGTAGGCGAGCAGGCCGCGGAACGCGGTCATGCGCGCGGGCTCAGCGGCTCGCCCAGAGGATGCCGCGCTCGACGATCGTGCGGATCGGAGGCACCTCGAGGTCGGCGAGCTGGTGCCCCGCCGCGCACACGAAGATGCGCCCGGCGCCCCAGCGTCGCGTCCACACGGCGGGGGAGACGACGGGCTCGTGCCACGGGTCGCCGTCGCGCGGGAGGATCGTCGTCGTCGCGAGGACGTCGTTGTACGAGTCGGCGAGCACCCAGTACTGCTCCGAGTGCAGCGCGATCGAGTCGATCCCCGCGACGATCGGGTGGTCCCCGCGCTCGGGCACGATCTCGATCGTGTGGTCCACGAGGTCGTGCGCGTGGGCGGCGAACTGCCCGCCCACCATCTGCAGGTAGTCGGTGGCGAGCCGGAACGAGTCGACGATGCCGCCGTGCCAGCCCGCGAACCCGGTGCCGTTCGCGATGGCCGTGCGCAGGCCGCGCATCTCGTCCGGGAGGATCTCGCCCATCGTCCAGCACTGCACGACGAGGTCGAGGCTCGTCATGAACTCCTCGTCGGCGTACGCCTCGAGCGACCCCTCGAGCGTCACGTCGTAGCCGGACGCCTCGAGGAACGGGATGAACAGCTCGGCGGCCTCCTCGGGTGCGTGCCCGGGCCACCCGCCCCGGACCACGAGCGCTCGACGGTTCCGCTCGGTCATGACTCCTCCTCGTGCTTCGTCACACTCGTCGCGCCCGCGCGCGCGGGCAGCGGCCCCCGTCGACCGCGCTCAGGCGATGAGCGCGTCGATCGCTGCGGGCGAGAGTACGTGATCGACGGCCATGGCGCTCGCACCGAGCACGCCGGCCTGACCTCGTGCCTGCGAGGTGACGATGCGCAGGTGCTGCGTCGCGAGGGGCAGCGAGCGCTGGTAGACGATCTCGCGGATGCCCGCGATGAGGTGCTCGCCCGCCTCGGCGACGATGCCACCGATGACGATGAGCGAGGGGTTGAGCAGGCTGACGCACGCCGCGAGCACGGAGCCGATGTCGCGCCCGGCCTGGCGCACGGCCTGGCTCGCGGCGAGGTCGCCGCCGCGGACGAGCGCGACGACGTCGGAGCTGGTGGTCGCGTCGAGGCCCGCGGCGGCGAGGGCTGCGGCGACTGCCTGGCCGCTCGCGACGGCCTCGAGGCAGCCCACGTTGCCGCAGCGGCACGGGACGTCGGCGGCGCTGGGGACGGCGACGTGCCCGATGTCGCCCGCGGCGCCCTGCGCGCCGCGCCGGAGCTCGCCGTCGGCGATGATGCCCGAGCCGATGCCCGTCGCGACCTTGACGAAGAGCATGTCGGTGACCGCGGGCCACGCGGTGCGGTGCTCGCCCAGCGCCATGATGTTCACGTCGTTGTCGACGAGCACGGAGGCGTCGAACCGCTTCTGCAGGATCCCGGGGACGTCGACGTCGTCCCACGCGGGCATGATCGGCGGGTTGATGGGCCGCCCGGAGGAGTGCTCGACGGGGCCGGGGAGGCCGACGCCGACGCTGACCAGGTCGTCGATGCTGCGCCCCGTGGTCGCGACGAGCTTCTCGCCGGTGTCCGCGACCCAGGACAGGACGACGTCGGGCCCGTCCGCGATCGCGAGGGCGGCGTCGGTCTCGGCGAGCACGTTGGACGCGAGGTCCGTGACGGCGAGGCGGGCGTGGGTCGCGCCGAGGTCCACGGCGAGCACGATGCGCGCCTCAGGGCTGAAGGCGAAGGTCACGGGCGGGCGCCCGCCGGTCGAGCTGGCCTCGCCCGCGGGGGCGATGAGGCCGGCCGACATGAGGAGGTCGATCCGCGCGGCGATGGTGGACCGCGCCTGTCCCGTGATCGCTGCGAGGTCCGCACGGGTGCGCGGCTGACCGTCCCGGAGCAGCTGGAACATGTCGCCGGCACCGGTCGGGCGCGGCGCGAACTTCAGCAGTTCCTCCATGGGCACAGTGAATCACGGAGCCTCTCGTCGGTCGTCCGTACCAGGCGGACGAGTCATCGGCTTTTGCTTGACGATCGCCAAAAGGTACCCTACTGTCCCCTCCCAAGGCGACATGGACGTCGTCGAAAGGTGTGGAGGTCCGACGGTGGGCCTCCGGTCCGGGCGACGACCGCCCCACGAGCTCCCCCTGGTCCCCGATCGCACGTCGCATCTTCGGCATCCCTGCTCGTGCAGGGCTTGCCGGACACTATCGCCTCCGCAGCACCCCGGGAGCCGCGGGAGCGTTCCCATTCGGCGATCAGGGCGCGCACACTTTTGTCGGTCACGGAGTGGTAACAGTGGCAAAAGACGACAACCTTATGATTGACGCTCGTCAAAAGGTTCGCTAGGTTCACCGCATGGTCACCGCAGACCCTCCCCAGCCGCTCCTGCAGATGCAGGGCATCGTCAAGGTCTTCCCCGGGGCTCGTGCGCTCGACGGCGTCGATCTCGAGATCCTCCCGGGCGAGGTCCACTGTCTCCTCGGCCAGAACGGGGCCGGCAAGTCCACGCTCATCAAGGTGCTCGCCGGTGCTCACCAGCCCACCGAGGGCCAGATCCTCCTCGACGGCGAGCCCATCACCATCTCCGACCCCGTGGCAGCGCTGAAGCACGGCGTCGCGACGATGTACCAGGAGCTCGACGTCGTCGACGGCCTGACCGTCGCGGAGAACGTCTACCTCGGGCACGAGCTCGCGACCATGGGGTTCTCCCAGCGTCGCGAGGCGGTGCGCAAGACGCGCGAGCTGCTCCAGCGACTCGGGCACTCGGAGGTCTCGCCGAGCACGGAGGTCGGACGGCTGTCGGCCGCCGGCAAGCAGATCGTCTCCATGGCCCGGGCGCTGTCCCACGACGCGCGCGTCATCATCATGGACGAGCCCTCGGCGGTGCTCGACTCCGAGGAGGTGGGCAACCTCTTCCGTGTCGTCAAGGAGCTGACCAAGGCGGGGGTCGCCGTCGTCTACATCTCCCACCGGCTCGAGGAGATCCGCGAGATCGGCGACCGCATCACCGTCCTCAAGGACGGCCGGACCGTCGCGCAGAACCTCCCGGTGTCCGAGACCCCGACGGCGAAGCTCATCACGCTCATGACCGGCCGCTCGGTCGAGTACGTCTTCCCGGACTCCGACGGCCCGGTGGACGCCGCTCCCGTCGTGCTCGACGTCGCGGGACTGAGCCTGCGCGGCGTGTTCGCGGACGTGTCGTTCCAGGTGCGCGCCGGGGAGATCGTCGGCCTCGCCGGGCTCGTGGGCGCGGGCCGCTCGGAGATCATCGAGACGGTCTACGGGGCACGCAAGGCGACCGCGGGCACCGTGACCGTCGACTCGACGAGGCTGCGGTCCGGGTCCGTCGCCTCCGCCGTCGGTGCCGGGATCGGGCTCGCGCCCGAGGAGCGCAAGAGCCAGGGCCTGCTCCTCGACGAGCCCGTCTACCGCAACGTCACGCTCTCGACGTTCTCGCGCTTCGCGCGCTTCGGTCTCCTCGACGAGAGCGCCGAGCGCAAGGCGGCCAAGGAGCAGGCCGACTCGCTCGAGCTGCGCCCCACCGGCGTCGACCGGGCCATCCGCACGCTGTCGGGCGGCAACCAGCAGAAGGCGATGCTCGCCCGCTGGCTCGTCCACGGCTGCCGCGTGCTGCTCCTCGACGAGCCCACGCGCGGCGTCGACGTCGGCGCGCGCGCCGAGATCTACGCCCTCATCCGCAGGCTCGCCGACGAGGGTGCCGCCGTCGTCGTCGTGTCCAGCGAGATCCCCGAAGTCCTCGGCCTCGCCGACCGCGTCCTCGTCGTCTCCGAGGGTCGCGTCGTCCACGAGGGGCCCTCGAGCTCCATCGACGAGCACCAGGTGCTCGACATGGTCATGGAAGGAAGTGTCGCGTGAGCGAGCAGCAGGTGTCGGCGTCGATGCCGACGAAGAAGCCGGAGGCCGACGAGTCGGCCCGGGTCGAGAAGGCCGCGGGCGAACGCCGCAGGAGCGGGTTCATGTCCGGCGCCGCGGGGCGGAACATCGGCCTCGTCGTCGCTCTGCTCCTCCTGTGCGTCGTGGGCTTCGCGACGGGCGGCGAGCGGTTCGCGAGCGTCAGCAATCTCATGACCATCCTGAGCCTCGGGTCGATCCTCGGCGTCTTGGCCATCGGCATGACGTTCGTCATCACGACGGGCGGCATCGACCTGTCGGTCGGCTCCGTGGCCGGGCTGGCCTCCGTCTGGGCGACGACGCTCGCGACGCAGTCGTACGGCTGGGTCGTCATGGTGATCTGCGCGCTCGCGGTGGGCATCGGCGCCGGCCTCCTCAACGGCCTGATCGTCGCCTACGGGAAGGTCGTGGCGTTCATCGCGACGCTCGCGATGCTCGTCGCCGCCCGCGGCCTCGCCGAGCTCATCGCGCAGAAGCGCACGCAGATCGTCCAGGTCGACGGGTTCAACGACGTCTTCCGCGGCAACCTCCTCGGGGTGCCGAAGATCGTGTGGATCTTCGCGGTCGTCGCCGTGCTCGGCTGGTTCCTCTTCAACCGCACGACGTTCGGCCGCCGGACGGTCGCCGTCGGTGGGAACCCGGAGGCCGCGCGCCTCGCGGGCATCAAGGTCAAGCGCCACCTCCTGTACGTGTACGCGCTGTCCGGCCTCACCGCCGGCATCGCCGCCGTCATGTTCCTCGCCCGCACGAGCGCCGGCTCCTCGACCAACGGCCTGCTCATCGAGCTCGACACCATCGCGGCGGTCGTCGTCGGCGGCACGCTCCTCGCGGGCGGCCGGGGCACGATCGTCGGCACCGTCCTCGGTGTCCTGATCTTCACGACGCTCACGAACGTCTTCATCATCAACAACATCGACAGCTCCGTGCAGCAGATCGCCAAGGGCGCGATCATCGTCGGCGCGGTCCTGCTCCAGCAGCGCCTCTCCCGGCGCACCACCTAGCGACCCGAGCCCCGCGGCGCCCCCGCACCCCGCCGCAGCCGGACGAGCCCCGCACCACCCACACCCCGCCAGTTCCCCTGAGGTTCCACCCGCAGGACAGCATCGAAGGAGATCCCATGTCCGCACGCACCACCCTCCGCCGCCGCATCACGCTCGCGACGGTCTCGGCCGCCTCGATCGCGCTGATCGCGACGGCGTGCACCTCCAACACGCCGCAGGACGAGGGCACGGCCGAGGGCGACGGCGGGGGCAGCGCCAACCAGGCCGTCTCCGACAACGACGCCCCGGGCGACCCGATCGTCATCGGCTTCTCGGCCCCCGCCGCCGATCACGGCTGGATGGGCGCCATCACGACCGCCGCCGAGGCGGAGGCCGCGGAGTACGAGGACGTCGAGCTCCGTGTCGCCGACGGCACGAACGACGTGAACGTCCAGATCAGCCAGATCGAGGGCTTCATCAACGACGGCGTCGACGCGATCGTGCTGCTGCCGTTCGACGGCGCCGCGCTCACCGAGGTCGCGACCAAGGCGATGGAGGCGGGGATCCCCGTCATCAACGTCGACCGTGAGTTCTCCAGCCCCTTCGCCGCCCGGACGACGGTGCTCGGCGACAACTACGGCATGGGCGTGAGCGCCGGCCAGTACATCTGCGAGCAGCTGGGCGACAACCCGGACGCCGTGGTCGCCGAGATCGCCGGCATCGACTCGCTGCCGCTCACGCAGGACCGCAGCCAGGGCTTCGAGGACGCGCTGTCCGACTGCGGCCTCGACGTCGACAACCGCGTCGCCGCCGACTTCACGGTGCAGGGTGGCGAGGCCGCGACGGCCAACCTCCTCCAGGCCGCGCCGCAGATCGACGCCATCTGGAACCACGACGACGACCAGGGCGTCGGCGTGCTCTCCGCGATCGAGAACGCGGGCCGCGACGAGTTCTTCATGGTCGGCGGCGCCGGCTCGAAGCAGGTCATGGAGCACATCCAGGCCGGTGACTCCGTCCTCCAGGCGACGGTCGTCTACCCGTCGACGCAGGCCGCGGACGGCATCAAGCTCGCCCGCCTCGTGGCGCACGAGAAGAACCTCAGCGACCTCGCGTCGTCCGACGTGCCGCGCACGGTCCAGCTCTTCGCGCCCGTCGTGACGAAGGACAACGTCGACCAGTACCTGCCCACCGCGTTCCAGTCCTGACGGACCCGCTGACACCCGTCAGCACGCAGCAGGAAGCACGCGGACCACGCCCACGGTCCGCCCGGGTACCGCCCGGCCGGACCGTGGGCGTGCGCCGTGAGAAGCACGGAAGGAACGTCATGGCAGGAAACGACGGCGCGCAGCTCGGCGTCGGCATGGTCGGGTACTCGTTCATGGGGGCAGCGCACTCGCAGGCCTGGCGGACCGCCCCCCGGTTCTTCGACCTCCCCCTCGACCCGCGGATGCGGGTCCTCGGCGGCCGCAACCCGGAGGCGGTCGCCGCCGCCGCGCAGCGGCTCGGCTGGGAGTCCACGGAGACGAGCTGGCAGGCGCTCGTCGGCCGGGACGACGTCGACCTCGTCGACGTGTGCACGCCCGGCGACACCCACGCCGAGATCGCGATCGCCGCGCTCGAGGCCGGCAAGCACGTGCTCTGCGAGAAGCCGCTCGCGAACACGGTCGCCGAGGCCGAGAAGATGGTCGCGGCAGCCGAGGCCGCCGCGCGGCGCGGGCAGGTCGCGATGGTGGGCTTCACCTACCGCCGCGTGCCGGCGATCCAGCTCGCGCGCCAGCTCGTGGCCGACGGCCGCATCGGCACCGTGCGGCACGTGCGCGCGCAGTACCTCCAGGACTGGATCGCGGACGAGGACGCGCCCCTGTCGTGGCGTCTGGACAAGACCAAGGCGGGCAGCGGCGCGCTCGGCGACATCGGCGCGCACGTGATCGACCTCGCCCAGTTCATCACCGGCGAGCGGATCACGAGCGTCTCCGGCCTGCTCGAGACGTTCGTCAAGGAGCGACCCGTCGCGACGGAGTTCGCCGGTCTCTCAGGACAGGGCGGCACCGAGCGCGGCCCCGTCACCGTGGACGACGCCGCGATCTTCCTCGCCCGCATGTCCGGCGGCGCGATCGGCACGTTCGAGGCGACCCGGTTCGCCTACGGCCGCAAGAACGCGATCCGGCTGGAGATCAACGGGTCGAAGGGCTCGGTCGCGTTCGACTTCGAGGACATGAACGTCCTGCACTACTTCGACGCCGCCGACGACCCGGCCGTCGCGGGCTTCCGCCGCATCGTCGTGACGGAGCCGCAGCACGCGTACGTCGGGCACTGGTGGCCCGCGGGCCACGGCCTCGGCTACGAGCACGCCTTCACGCACCAGGTCGTCGACCTGGTCGAGGGCATCGCCGCGGGGACGCACCCGGCGCCGACCTTCGCGGACGGCCTGGTGGTCCAGCGCGTGCTCGACGCGGTCGAGCGCAGCGCGGCGTCGGGCGGCTGGGTCGAGCCCTAGGTCTCGACCCGCCGCACGGACGGCAGGCCGGTCGTCGGCCGCGCGCAGGTGCACGGCCGACGACCGGGACGACGAGAGGAGGTACGACCGCCGCGCTGGCGGCGAGGAAGGTGCCCGGCGGAGCACCGAGACAGTCCGCCGACGAGCCCGGGACGGACGGCAGGCCGATGGCGCCGACCCGGCGGAGCGCAGCACAGTTCCCCATCTCGACGAGGAGACCTTGTGAGAAACGTGCTTGGAGGATCGCTCGCCATGAGGCGCACGGTCGCGGCAGCAGCCGCGGCGGCGATCGCTCTCCCCCTGACCATCGCGACGGCGGTGTCGGCCACGGCGGCCCCCGCCGCCGGGAGCGTCGCCCCGGCGGCTCCGGTCGCAGCCGCCGCCGACACCGCACCGTTCGACGTGCTCGTCTTCAGCAAGACCGCCGGGTTCCGGCACGGGTCGATCCCCGCGGGCATCGCGGCGATCCAGCAGCTCGGCGCGGAGAACGACTTCGACGTGACCACGACCGAGGACGCGGGAGCGTTCACGGACGAGAACCTGGCGCAGTACGACGCCGTCGTGTGGCTGTCCACGACGGGCGACGTCCTCAACGACGACCAGCAGGCCGCGTTCGAGCGCTACATCCAGAACGGCGGCGGGTACGCGGGCATCCACGCGGCGTCCGACACCGAGTACGACTGGCCGTGGTACGGCGAGCTGGTCGGCGCGTACTTCAGCAGCCACCCGCAGAACCAGGACGCGACCGTCAAGGTCGAGGACCACGCCCACGAGTCGACGGCGCACCTGCCGTCGCGCTGGGACCGCTACGACGAGTGGTACAACTACCGCACCAACCCGCGCGACACCGTGCACGTGCTCGCGAGCCTGGACGAGACGTCCTACACCGCGGGGTCGGGCGCGATGGGCGCCGACCACCCGATCGCCTGGTGCCAGGCGTACGACGGCGGCCGCTCGTGGTACACCGGTGGCGGCCACACGAACGAGTCCTACGCGGAGCCGGAGTTCCTCCAGCACCTGCTCGGCGGCATCCAGACCGCCGCGGGCGTCGTGCCGTCGGACTGCGCCGCGTCGCAGTCGGACAGCTACGAGGTCGTCTCGCTCGACGAGGAGACGTCCAACCCGATGATGCTCGACGTCGCCCCCGACGGGACGGTCTTCTACGTCGAGCGCGACGGGCGCGTCCGCCTCATCGACCCGGAGAGCAACCAGACCACGACGGCGATGACCCTCGCGGTCACGCAGGCCAACGAGGACGGGCTCACGGGCGTCGTCCTGGACCCGGACTTCGGGGAGAACGGCTGGGTCTACCTCTTCTGGTCGCCGCAGGACGTCGGGACGGACGGGCCGCACAACCGCGTCTCGCGCTTCACGTACGACGAGGCGACCCGGACGATCTCGGCCGCGAGCGAGGAGAAGGTCCTCGTCATCCCGACGCAGCGCGAGACGTGCTGCCACGCGGGTGGTGACATGGTCTTCGACGGCGACGACAACCTCGTGATCGTGACGGGCGACAACACCAACCCGTTCGAGTCGGCCGGCTACGCGCCGCTCGACGAGCGCGCGGGCCGCACGTCGTACGACGCGCAGCGCACGTCGGCGAACACGAACGACCTCCGCGGCAAGGTGCTGCGCATCCACCCGGAGGACGACGGCACGTACACGATCCCCGAGGGGAACATGTTCGCCCCGGGGACGGACAAGACGAAGCCCGAGATCTTCGCGATGGGCTTCCGCAACCCCTTCCGCATCGGTGTGGACCAGAAGACGGGCAACGTGCTCGTCGGCGACTACGGCCCCGACGCGCAGAACGCCAACCCGAGCCGCGGCCCGGGGAACACGGTCGAGTGGAACATCGTCGCGGAGCCGGGCTTCTACGGGTGGCCGTACTGCACCGGTGACAACGCGGCGTACATCGACTACAACTTCGCGACCGGCCAGTCGGGCCAGGCGTACGACTGCGCCAACGGGCCCGTGAACGACTCGCCGAACAACACCGGCCTGACCCAGCTCCCGCCGGCTGTCGCGGCCGACGTCTGGTACAACTACGCCGGCAACCCGCTCTTCCCGGAGATCGGCGGCGGCGGTGCGCCCATGGGCGGCCCCGTCTACGACTACGACCCGGAGCTCGACTCGGACGTCAAGTGGCCCGAGTACTGGGACGGCAAGGCGATCTTCGGCGAGTGGAACCAGGGCAAGATGTACTCGTTCCAGCTCGACGGGGAGAACCGCGACGAGCTCGTCGACATCAACCGGATCCTGCCGAAGCACTTCGACCCCGCGGCGGGCTTCTACCGCGCGATGGACTTCGACTTCGGTCCGGACGGCTCGCTCTACGTCATCGACTGGGGCCAGGGCTTCGGCGGCAACAACACGACGTCGGGCATCTACAAGGTCAACTACGTGCAGGGCGACCCGACGCCGATCGCCCGCGCCAGCGCGGACGTGACCAGCGGCGCCGCGCCCCTCACGGTGCAGTTCTCCTCGGAGGGCACCCGCCACCCGGCGGGCGACCCGATCTCGCTGCAGTGGACGTTCGGCGACGGGTCCGACCCGTCGACCGAGGCGAACCCGGTGCACACCTACACCGAGAACGGCAGCTACACCGCGCAGCTCGTGGCGACCGACGCGAACGGCCAGACGGGCTTCGCGAACGTCAGCATCGTCGTCGGGAACCAGGCGCCGAGCGTGACGATCACGTTCCCGGACAACGGTGGCGTGTTCGAGTGGGGCGACCAGGTGCGCTACGTCGTCGAGGTCGAGGACCCCGACGGCGAGGTGGACTGCTCCAACCTCCAGATGATGACCGCGCTCGGGCACGACGCCCACGCGCACCCGATGGAGGAGCTGACCGGCTGCGAGGGCGTCATGCAGACGGCCCGCGACGAGGGCCACGGGCTCGAGGCCAACATCTTCTGGGTGCTCGAGGCGTTCTACACCGACGACGGCGGCGAGGTGGGCGTCCCGCTCACGACGAACTCGCTCCAGATCCTGCAGCCGAAGCTGCTCCAGGCCGAGTACTACACCTCGACGGGCCGGCTCCCCGGCTCGGCGAGCACCGGTGACCCGGGCGTCCAGACGGAGCAGACCAGCGACAGCGCGGGGGGCGGCCAGAACCTCGGCTACATCGAGGTGGACGACTGGTGGGCCTACGAGCCCATGTCGCTCTACAACGTCGAGGGTCTCGGCATGCGCGTCGCGTCGCCCTCGGGCGGCACGGTGTCCGTGCGCTGGGACGCGCCCGACGGTCCGGAGATCGGCCGGGTGACCGTGCCGAACACCGGTGACTGGCAGGCGTACACGATGGCGACGACGGAGATCACCGACGTGCCCGAGGGCACGGGGACGCTCTACTTCGTCAACGTGGCCGGCCAGATGAACGTCAACTGGCTCGAGTTCGACGGCCGCGGCGTCACGGACAACGTGCGCCCGACCATCGACACGTTCGAGGTCACGCCGACGGAGGGCACCGCTCCTCTGGAGGTCACGGCGTCGGTCACGGCGACCGACCCCGAGGACGAGGCCGTCACGTTCGCGTGGGACGCGGGCCTCGGCGACGGTTTCGTCGACGGCACCGACTCGTTCGCGGTCACGTACGACCAGCCGGGCACCTACCGGCTCCAGGTGCGGGCCACCGACGAGCGCGGCGCGTACTCGGTCGAGTACACGACGGTGACCGTCAAGGCGCCCGAGACCGGTCCGGGGCTCTGCTTCTCCGGCCGCTCGGACGACTTCCTCGGTACCGACCTGGACGAGGACCGCTGGACCGTGACGAACCGCGACCAGAACCTCGTCGTGCGCGACGGGCGCCTGGTGGTCCCCACGGCGACGCGGGACTTCTACGGCACGGACAACACCGTCGTGCCGAACCTGGTGCTCCAGGACCTCCCGGACGGACCGTTCACGGCCACCGCGAAGGTGACCCTGCCGGCCCGCCAGCAGTACCAGCAGGCCGGTCTGCTGATCTGGGAGGACCAGGACAACTACGCGAAGATGGTCCTCCAGGGCCGGTCGGCCACGGCGGACCCGGCGACGCGGATCTTCCAGTTCATCCGTGAGGAGAACGCCCAGCCGAACGAGGTCAACGAGTCCAACTCGGCCGCGCTCGGTGCCGACTACCCCGACACGGTCTACGTGCGGTTCGTCAGCGACGGCGCGAGCCTCCAGGCGGCCTACTCGGCCGACGGCATCGACTTCACGACGATGCCGCAGACCAAGTCGATCGCCGACCTGGAGAACGCGAAGATCGGGCTCGTGGCCCTCAAGGGCAACAACACGACCACCCCGGTCGTCGACGCCGAGTTCGACTGGTTCCACATCACGCCCGACGACACGGCGGCGGCCCCCGGGCCGGACGACGAGTTCGACGGCGACGCCCTCGACACGTGCCGCTGGTCGATCGTCCGCGAGGACCCGACCGGCTACCGCGTGACGGACGGCTCCCTGCAGATCGACACGACGCCCACGGACATCTACGGGACGGACAACCGCCCGGTGCCGAACATCGTGCTGCAGGACCAGCCGGGTGACGAGTGGACGATCGAGACCGTCGTCGACGGCTCCGCGTTCGACCGTCAGTACCAGCAGGGCGGTCTGATCGTCTACGGCGGCGACGACGACTACGTGAAGCTCGACTACGTGGTCGACAACCAGGCCGGCCAGGCGCGCAACGCCCGGATCGAGCTGCGCAGCGAGGTCGGCGGAGTGGTGCAGAACCCGCAGCCGCAGACGGGGAGCCTCGCCGAGTCGGTGTGGCACCTGCGCCTCACGCGCTCCGGTGACACGTTCACCGGCGCGTACAGCGCGGACGGCGAGACGTGGACCACGTTCGACGAGAGCGTGACCAACGCGCCCGCCGCGGACGCCAAGGTCGGTCTCTTCGCCCTCGGGGCGTCGGCCGACACCGGTGCTCCGGCGTCCTTCGGCCACTTCCGGGTGGTCGAGGACGAGGCCGAGCCGATCGCCGTCACCATCACCGCGGAGACGCGCTGCATGGCCGGCAAGGTGTTCGTCGCGGTCCGCGCGGCGAACGACGACACGGTCCCGCTCGCGATCACGCTCGAGACCCCGTACGGGTCGAAGCAGGTCGCGGACGTCGCGCCCGGTGCGAACGCGTACCAGTCGTTCGCGTCGCGCGCCGTCGCGGTCGACGCGGGCATCGTGACCGTGACCGCCACGGACGCCGAGGGGAGGACGTTCTCCGGGACCGCGGACTACGCGGCCCGGTCCTGCTCCTGACGAGCTCCGGCGGGTCGGTGCGCTGAGCACCGGCCCGCCGGGCACCGCGCTCGGCGCGCGGGCGCTCGGGCGTCCGGGCGGCCCATCGGCCGGGCCGACCGTACGCTGCCCGCACGACGAGCACGACGGGGACCTCCGGGTCTCCGGCCCCGGCGCCCGGGAACGGGCGCTCCGGCCCGGCGCCGGGGCACCCCGGGGGACCGGCGACGACCGCCGCCCCCACCGCACACGGACCCACGACGAGGTGATGACCCGATGTCCCGTACGCCCCGCCAGCGCACCAGCCCCCGGCCTCCGGGCGGCACGCGGCTCCTGCCGCTCCGCCGGACGGCCGCCCCCGTGCGGCATCGCGCCCGCGCGCTCCTCACCGCGGCGCTGGGCCTCCTGCTCGGCGGCGTGCTCGCGCTCGTCGGCGCGGCCCCGGCCGGCGCCCACGGCGGCGACGTCGTCATCTCGCTCGGCACGGACGGCCAGGGCGGCGTGTCCGCGAACCTCACCTGGAAGGTCGACGGCCACCCCGTCGAGGAGGCGGCCGACGTCTCGGTGACGGGGGAGTCCGCGGCCGGCGAGACCGTCGGCCCCCTCACGCTCCGGTCGGCGTCCGAGGGCGTCGGCTGGTACACGTCCGACCCCGGCGTCCTCGCCGACGGCAACTGGACGCTCACCGCCACGATCACCCACCCCGCCGAGGCCACCGCGTCGGCGCAGGTCGACGTCGTGCCGCTGCCGGAGCCCGCCCCGCGCGAGGGCGACGACGCGGCGGCGCAGGAGGGCGGCGACGCCGCCGGCGCGGAGGGTGAGGCGGCAGGCGCCGACGCGGCCGGCGACGACGCCGCCGCGGGCGACGACGCCGCCGGAGAGGGCACCGCGGCCGACGGCACCGCCACGGACGAGGGCTCGACGAGCGCGCTCGTGTGGGTCGCCGTCGCCGTGGTCGCCGCGCTGCTGCTCGCCGCGGGCTACGTCGTCGTGCGGCGCCGCGCGCGCGCGTCGGGCACCGACGAGGCCGCGAGGGGCGCGCCCCGCCCCCTGACCAAGACGTCCGCCCGGTGACCCCGGGCACGAACCGAGAACGACCGAAGGAGACACGACCATGGCACGACCGATCACCCTCTTCACCGGGCAGTGGGCCGACCTGCCGTTCGAGGAGGTGGCACGCCTCGCGTCCGGCTGGGGCTACGACGGCCTGGAGATCGCGTGCTGGGGCGACCACCTCGACCCCTGGCGCTGGGACGACGACGAGTACGTCCAGGGCAAGCTCGACCTGCTGGCCAAGTACGACCTCGAGGTCTACGCGATCTCGAACCACCTCAAGGGCCAGGCGGTGTGCGACGACCCGATCGACCAGCGCCACCGCGACATCCTGCCGGACGTCGTGTGGGGCGACGGCGACCCCGAGGGCGTGCGCCAGCGCGCCGCGGAGGAGATGAAGCACACCGCGCGCCTCGCGGCGAAGCTGGGTGTGAAGACCGTCGTGGGCTTCACGGGCTCGGCGATCTGGAAGTACGTCGCGATGTTCCCGCCGGTCTCCCAGGAGGCGATCGACGCCGGGTACCAGGACTTCGCGGACCGCTGGAACCCGATCCTCGACGTGTTCGACGAGGTCGGGGTCCGGTTCGCGCACGAGGTGCACCCGAGCGAGATCGCGTACGACTACTGGACGACGGTCCGCACGCTCGAGGCGATCGGGCACCGCGAGGCGTTCGGGCTCAACTGGGACCCGAGCCACATGGTGTGGCAGGACCTCGACCCGGTGAGCTTCCTGTGGGACTTCAAGGACCGCATCTACCACGTGGACTGCAAGGACACGAAGAAGCGGATGCACAACGGCCGCAACGGCCGCATGGGCTCGCACCTGGCCTGGGCGGACCCGCGCCGCGGCTGGGACTTCATCTCCACGGGCCACGGCGACGTGCCGTGGGAGGACGCGTTCCGGATGCTCAACACGATCGGCTACGAGGGCCCGATCTCGGTCGAGTGGGAGGACGCCGGCATGGACCGTCTCGTCGGTGCCCCCGAGGCCCTGGAGTTCGTCAAGAAGTACGCGTTCGACGCGCCCGACGCGGCCTTCGACGCCGCGTTCTCGACCAAGTAGCACCACGCAGCACCGCAGTCTCCCCGTCGGTCGGCGTCGCCGACCGACGGGTGGGGGCAGTCCGACACGCCACCGCCCCCGGCCGTCCCGACGGCCGGGGGCGGTGGCGTGCGCGCGTCCGGACACGACTGTGTGAGCCTTCACATTTGTTTTGCGGGCAGGGTTATATAACCGTGACGGTCAATGTTCGGCTTTTGCTTGACCCTCGACATAAGTGCCCCTACGTTGTCATCCATGCGAGCCGACGACGTCGCGCAGGACGTGCGTACCCCGGTGCTGGAGCCGGGGACGCCCCTCCCGGGAGCGACCACGCCAGGGGCCTCGACCGCCCGAAGCACCTTCCCCGCCAGCAGCCCCGACGAGCTCGGGCTGCCCGCCGCCGGGTACCGCGCCGGGATCCTCGGCACCGGGTTCATGGGCGGGGTCCACGCCCGGGCCGTGCGCACGGGCGGAGGCCGCGTCGTGAGCGTCGCCGCCGCCGACCTCGACATCGCGCGCGCCGCCGCGCCGGGCCTCGGCGCCGAGCGCGCCGTCGCGACGGTCGAGGAGCTGCTCACGGACCCCGAGGTCGACGTGGTGCACGTGTGCACGCCCAACCACCTGCACGTCCCCCTGGCGCGCGCGGCGCTCGCCGCCGGCAAGCACGTGGTGTGCGAGAAGCCGCTCGCGACCGACGTCGCGGGCGCGGTCGAGCTCGCCGGCCTCGCGGCCGCGGCGCGCGAGCGGGACGGGCGCGTCGCCGTCGTGCCGTTCACCTACCGCTTCCACGCCATGGTCCGCGAGGCGCGCGAGCGCGTGCGCCGCGGCGAGGTGGGCACCGTCTCGCTCGTGCACGGCTCGTACCTGCAGGACTGGCTCCTGCGCGACTCCGACGACAACTGGCGCGTCGACCCCGCGCTGGGCGGCGCGAGCCGCGCGTTCGGCGACATCGGCTCCCACTTCTGCGACCTGCTGGAGTTCACGACGGGCCAGCGCATCGTGCGCCTCGTCGCGCAGTCGGCCACGGTGAACCCGCACCGCCGGGGCGCCGACGGCGTCGTGCACGAGGTCGCGACCGAGGACGCCGTGACGCTCCAGTACGCGACGGACGGCGGCGCGCTCGGCTCGGCCGTGATCTCGCAGGTGTCGGCCGGCCGCAAGAACCGGCTCTACCTCGAGATCTCCGGCTCGGAGTCCACCCTCGCGTTCGACCAGGAGCAGCCCGAGACGCTCTGGGAGGGCCGGCGCACGACGTCGCGCCTCCTCGTGCGCGACCCCGAGACGCTCTCCCCGGCGGCGGCCCGGTACTCGCGCCTCCCCGCCGGGCACGCGCAGGGCTACCAGGACTGCTTCGACGCGCTCGTCGCCGACACCGCCGCGGCCGTCGGGGGCGCCGTCCCGGACGGCCTGCCCACGTTCGACGACGGCCTGCGCGCAGCGCGGCTCGCCGACGCCGTGGCCACGTCGGTGCGCACGGGCGGCTGGGTCGAGGTCGCGTCGTGACCGCGACGACGACGCGCGAGCCGCGTCCCGCCGCGGGGGAGGGCGACGACCGGCCGCTCCTGCGCCTGCGCGGCATCGGCAAGGAGTTCTTCGGGAACTCCGTGCTGCGCGGGATCGACCTCGACGTGCGGCCCGGCGAGGTCCACGCGCTCGTCGGCGAGAACGGCGCCGGCAAGTCGACGCTCATGAAGATCATCGCCGGCGTGCACCGCCCCGACGCGGGCACGCTCGAGCTCGACGGCGAGACGACGACGTTCGCCTCGCCGCTCGCCGCGCAGCACGCGGGCGTGTCGACGGTGTTCCAGGAGTTCAACCTCCTGCCCGAGCGGTCCGTCGCGGAGAACGTCTACCTCGGCCGCGAGCCGCGCCGCGCGGGCCTCGTCGACCGGCGGCGCATGCACGCGGACACGACCGCCCTGCTCACCGAGCTCGGGCTGACGGGGCTCGCGTCGTGGACGCGCGTCGGCTCGCTGTCCGTGGCGCAGCAGCAGATCGTCGAGATCGTCAAGGCCGTCTCCTACGACGCGCGGATCATCTCCATGGACGAGCCGACGGCGGCGCTCGCCGACCAGGAGGTCGAGCTCCTCTACGAGCTCGTGCACCGGCTCAAGGAGCGCGGCGTCGCGATCCTCTACGTCTCGCACCGCCTCAAGGAGATCTTCGACCTCTGCGACACCATCACGGTGCTCAAGGACGGCAACCACGTGCTGACGACGCCGACGGCGGACATCGACGCGGACCGCCTCGTGCGCACGATGGTCGGCCGCGACTTCGCGGGCTACTTCCCGGACAAGGACCCCGCGATCGTCCCGGGCGAGGTGCGGCTCGCGCTCGAGGGCGTCGGCAACACGCAGGTCGACGACGTGTCGTTCGAGGTCCGCGCGGGCGAGATCGTCGCGCTCGCCGGGCTCCAGGGCTCGGGGCGCACCGAGATCGCGCACGGCGTCTTCGGCATCGCGGGCTTCACGCGCGGCCGCGTCCTCGTCGGCGGGAAGCCGGTCGACGTGCGCTCGCCGCGCCAGGCGGTCCGCGCCGGCCTCGCGCTCGTCACCGAGGACCGCAAGGCCGAGGGGCTCGCGCTGGGCCAGTCGATCCTCGCCAACGCGCGCCTCGTGCTCGACGCCGTCGTGCCCGGCCAGGCCGACCGGCGCGCGAAGCGCATCCCGGGCATCCTGTCCTCGCTCGAGCTCGTCGCGAGCTCGCAGGAGGCCGAGGTCCAGTACCTGTCGGGCGGCAACCAGCAGAAGGTCGTCCTCGCGAAGTGGCTCGTCACGGACCCGCAGGTCATCGTGCTCGACGAGCCGACGCGCGGCATCGACGTGGGCGCCAAGCGCGCGGTCTACGACCTCATGCGCGAGCTCACGGCGAACGGCGTCGCCGTGCTGTTCATCTCGTCCGAGCTCCCCGAGGTGGTCGCCATGGCCGACCGGGTGCTCGTCATGCGCGACGGCCGCCTCGCGGGCGAGCTCCCCGCGGGCAGCGACGAGGAGACCGTCATGGCGCTCGCCACGGGCGCGGGCGAGGACACCTCCGGCGAGCACGTCCAGGTGGACCTCGGCGCCCTCGCCGACGCCGACGACCTCCCGGGCGCCGACCCCGGCACCACGTCCCGCAGCGCCCCGCACGCCCCCGACGGCCCGAAGGAGCACCGATGAGCACCGCGGTCGCGACCGCCGCCCCCACCGCGAGCCGCGCCCCCGCGCGCCGTCGCCGGCTGGGCTCGACGGAGATCGTCTACCTCGCCCTCGTCGGGATCCTCGTGATCGCCGGCGTCCTCGTGGCCGTGGGCGGCGGCAACCTGTTCAGCACGGCGAACACGGCGTACATGCTCACGCAGACGAGCCTGCTCGGCTTCGTCGCGATCGGGCAGACGTTCGCCGTCCTGTGCAAGTCGCTCGACCTGTCCGTCGGCTACGTCGTCGCGCTCAGCTCGATCGTCGGCGCGACGACCATGGCGGGCGACCCGTCGCGCGTCTGGCTCGGCGTGCTCGCGGCGGTGGGCGTCGCGGCGGTCGTCGGCCTCGTCAACGGGCTCGTCATCGCGAAGCTGCGGGTCAACGCGTTCATCGCGACGCTCGGCGTCGGGCTCATCATCAAGGGCTACCTCGACACGCAGTTCAAGGGCCCGGCGGGGGAGGTGCCCGCCTCGTTCCAGATGTTCGGGTACACGCGCGTCGGCCCGGTGCCGGTCTCGACGGTCGTCATGCTGCTCGTCGCGGCCGTGGGCGTCGTGCTCCTGACGCGCACGCGCCCCGGGTACCACATGTTCGCCGTCGGGGGGAACACCGACGTCGCGCGGCTCTCGGGCATCCGGACGGACCGGACGCTGGTCCTCGCGCACGTGCTGTGCTCGGTCTGCGCGGGCGTCGCCGGCCTGCTCATCGCCGCGCGCTTCGGCACCGGCAACGCGCTCGTCTACTCCTACGGCCTCGACCTCGACTCGATCGCCGCCGTCGTGCTCGGCGGGACGCTCCTCATGGGCGGGCGCGGCTCGGTCGTCGGGACGGTGGGCGGCGTGCTGATCCTCGCCGTGCTCGACACGGTCTTCAACGTGCTCGACGTCGACCCGTTCTTCAAGGACGTGCTGCGCGGCGTCATCATCATCGCCGCCGTCGCCCTGTACGCCCGGCGCCAGATCGACCCGGCGAGCAGCCGGGCCCGCTTCCGCCCGACCCGCACCGGAGGTGCGTCCGCATGACCACCGACACCACGCGCCGGACCATCCCGGCGCGCGCGCCGCGGGCCGGCTGGCTCGAGCGCCTCACCGCGGGCGGCAGCTGGACCGTGTTCGCGCTGCTCGTGCTCGTCTTCGCGGTCATCCTCGTGATGAACCCGTCGTTCGGCGAGCCGATGTCGCTCATGGCGTTCGTCAAGAAGGCCGCACCGCTGGTCATCCTCGCGATCGGGCAGTACTTCGTCATCGTCTCGGGCGAGTTCGACCTGTCGGTCGGCTCGCTCGTGGGCGCCCAGGTCGTCATCGCCGCGAAGCTCATGGACGGCGAGGACTCGATGACCTGGCCCGTCATGGCCCTCATGATCGTCTTCGGCCTCGCGGTCGGGCTCGTCAACGGCCTCGTGACGACGCTGCTCAAGGTGCCGTCGTTCATCACGACGCTCGGCATGATGCTCGTGCTCTACGGCGCGATCCGGCTCTGGACGGGTGGCGCCCCCACGGGCGCCCTCACCGACGGGTTCCGGCAGTGGGGACGCGGGGGCATCCCCGACAACCCGGGCCAGTTCCAGGTGCCGTACGCGCTGCTCGTCGTCGTCGTGCTCGGCGTGGCCGCAGCCCTGCTCATGCGCCGCCCGTTCGGCCGCACGCTCGTCGCCACGGGCGACAACGACGTCGCGGCGGGCTACGCGGGCGGCTCGGTGTGGTGGGTGCGCACGCGCGCCTTCCTCCTGTCGGGCTTCCTGGCGACCGTCGCGGCGATCCTCATCGGCGGGTACGCCGGCGTCACCGCCCAGGTCGGGCAGGGCCTGGAGTTCATGGCGATCACCGCCGTCGTGCTCGGGGGCGTCGTCCTCGGCGGCGGGCGGGGGACCGTGATCGCCGCGATGGCGGGCGCGCTCACGCTCGAGGCGCTGTTCACCCTCTTCAACCAGCTGAGCCTGCCGTCGACGATCCGCCCCGCCGTGCAGGGCGTGATCATCATCGCGGCCGTCGCCTACGCCGCGCTGCCGCGCCGGTCGCGGCGCCGCGCGTCCACCCCCGACGCCCCGCCGGCGGCGGGCCCGACCCCCGCACCGAAGGAGCCCGCCCCCGCGAACGCCTGAGCCCCGCGCGCCCGGCGACGACGCCCGCGCGCCCCTCCCCGCGCACGACCCCTGCCGTACCCCCGCGCACGGCCGTGCGGCAGCACCCGAGCTGTACCCCCTTCCCCGCACGTTGCGGGACGACGACGTCTCACCAAGGAGAAGAAGGACATGCGACGTACACGAGCACTCCTGGCCGGCACGGCGGTGGCCACGCTGTTCCTCGCGGCCGCCTGCACGACCGACACCCCCACCGACACGGGCGGGGAGACCTCGGCCGAGGAGAGCCCCGCGGGCGAGGAGTCCGGCGGCGCCGACTCCGAGTGGTTCGTCCAGGCGGACTACGACCGCGAGCTCGCCCAGCGCGAGGTCGTGCCCGAGGGACCGGCCGACCAGCCGTGGCTCCAGGCCATCGAGCCCGAGTACGTGGACACGGCCGAGTTCGCGAGCGCCGAGGGCGGCAACACGCTGTGCTTCTCGAACGCGTCGGTGTCCAACCCGTGGCGCGTGACCGGGTTCATCACCATGCAGCAGCAGGTCGAGGTCCTCACCGAGGAGGGCGTGATCGGCGAGTTCCGCGTCTCCGACGCCGCCGACGACGACAACAAGCAGATCTCCGACATCCAGGCGTTCGTCGCGGCGGGCGACTGCGACGCGATCATCATCTCGCCGTCGACCACCGCGACCCTCACGCCCGCCGTCGAGGCGGCGTGCGAGTCGGGCAAGCCCGTCATCGTGTTCGACCGCGGCGTCAACACCGACTGCATGGTGACGTTCATCCACCCGATCGGCGGCTACGCGTACGGCGCCGACGGCGCCGAGTTCCTCGTCGAGAACCTCGAGCCCGGCTCGAAGGTCCTCGCGCTGCGCATCCTGCCGGGCGTGGACGTGCTCGAGAACCGCTGGGCCGCGGCCGACAAGATCTTCTCCGAGTCGGAGCTCGAGGTCGTGGGCGCCGAGTTCACCGGCGGCGACGGGGCGAAGATCAAGGACATCGTCACGCAGTACCTCCAGCGCGGGGACGTGGACGGCATCTGGATGGACGCCGGCGACGGCGCCGTCGCGGCCGTCGAGGCGTTCGAGGACGCGGGCAAGCCGTACCCCGTCTTCATGGGCGAGGACGAGATGAGCTTCCTGCGCAAGTGGAAGGACACGGACATGACCGCCATCGGCGCTGTGTACTCCAACTTCCAGTGGCGCACGCCGATCCTCGCGGCGCAGATGATCTGGGCCGGCGAGCAGGTGCCGTCCGAGTGGGTCCTGCCGCAGTCGCCGGTCGTCGCCGAGGACCTCGACGCCTACCTCGAGGCGAACAAGGACATGCCGTCCCTGCACTACGCGAAGTTCGGCGGCGAGGACCTGCCCGGGTTCCCGGAGGCCTGGACCGACCGCTGACGCCAGCACCACCCCGGTCCGGCCGCGCGGCCGGACCACCTGGGGCCGCCCGGTCGCCGTCCGACCGGCCGGGCGCCCCGCCCGCCCGCCCGACGGCGCGGCGCACCTCCCGCACGGGGGCGCGCCGCGGCGTCGGGCACGCGGGCGGGACGGCCGAGTGCTCGGACCCGACGAGAGAGAGCGACGTGGCTCTTCCCGGCCCGACCCCCGCGCACCGCGCGACCGACCTGCTCGCGCCCGACGGCGCGCCCGTCCCGGTGCGCCGGCGCGCGCTCGGCGTCAACACGTGGGTGTGGACGTCGCCCCTGACCGACGACGCGCTGCGCGGCATCGCCCCGCGCGTCGCGGGGTGGGGCTTCGACGTGCTCGAGCTGCCCGTCGAGAACCCGGGGGACTGGGACCCGGCGACGGCGGCCGCCGTCCTCGCCGACCACGGCCTCGCCGCGAGCGTCTCGCTCGTCATGGGCGAGGGGCGCGAGCTCGTCGCCACGGACGCCGCGACGGTGCGCGCCACGCAGGACTACCTGCGCCACGTCGTCGACGTCGCGCGGACCGTCGGCGCCCCGGTGATCGGCGGCCCGGCGTACGCGTCGGTCGGGCGCACGTGGCGGCTCGGCCCGGCCGAGCGCGAGGCCGCCTACGAGGAGCTCGCCGAGCACCTCGCCCCGGTCGTCGAGCACGCCATGGCGGCGGGCGTCGTCGTCGGGCTCGAGCCGCTCAACCGCTACGAGACGAGCCTCGTCAACACCGTCGACCAGGGGCTGGAGGTCGTACGGCGCCTGCCCGCGGCCGGCATCGGCCTCATGCTCGACGTCTACCACATGAACATCGAGGAGACGGACCTGCCCGGCGCGGTGACGCGCGCGGGCGAGCGCATCGCGCACGTCCAGGTGTGCGGCAACGACCGCGGCGCACCGGGCACCGACCACCTCGACTGGCGCGGCCTGCTCGCCGCGCTCGACGCGACCGGCTACGACGGACCGCTCGTCATCGAGTCCTTCACCGCCGAGAACGCGACGATCGCCACGGCCGCCTCGATCTGGCGCCCGCTGGCGCCGACCCAGGACGCCATCGCCGTCGATGGCCTCGCCTACCTGAAGGGACTGATGCCCGAGCCGGAGAGCACGTAGCCGTAGTCGCAGACGACCGCCGGCGCCGGCACGCCGCGGGATGACGACCACCCTGCCCGGACGACGACGTCCGGGCCCGCACGTCATGCCCCTGGAGGCACCACGATGACTGCACGACGCCCACGCAGGGCGAGATCGGTCGCCGCCGCACTGACCGTCGGGGCGCTCGCGTTCACGCTTGCGCCCGTCACGACGGCCGTTGCCGCGGACGACCCCGTCCCCGCGGACGAAGAGCACAAGGTGCTCATCTTCACCAAGACGACCCAGTTCCGGCACACCGAGGCGATCACGCAGGGCACGCCCGTGCTCGAGGCCGCGTTCGCCGAGGTCGGCATCGAGTCCGACCACACCGAGGACTCCTCGGTGTTCACCGACGAGAACCTCGCGCAGTACGACGCCCTGGTCATGTTCCAGACGTCGGGCGACCCGTGGAACGCGGACGAGAAGGCCGCGCTCGAGCGCTACCAGCAGGCGGGCGGCGGCATCGTCGCGATCCACAACGCGACCGACATGCGCGGCAGCTACCAGTGGTGGGACGACATGATCGGCGCGCTCATGCCCGGTCACGCCGCCACGGGCAACAGCCCCGGCCTGCCCGGCACGGTCCGCGTCGAGGACCGCACGCACCCGTCGACCGAGCACCTGTCCCAGCGCTGGACGCGCGCGGACGAGTGGTACAACTTCTCGGCCAACGTCCGCGGCAGCGCGCACGTCCTCGCCACGATGGACGAGACGACGTACGACGCCGGCGGCAACAAGATGGGCTACGACCACCCGATCTCCTGGTGCAAGCCGTACGACGGCGGTCGTGCCTGGATGACGGGCATGGGCCACTTCGGGGCGCACTACACGCAGGAGCCCGACTTCGTGCAGCACGTCGTCGGCGGCGTGCAGTGGGCGGCGGGCCTCGTCGAGGGCGACTGCGGCGGAACCGACTGGGGCTCGTTCGAGAAGGTCGCGCTCGACTCCAACACGAGCGCCCCCTTCGGCATGGACGTCGCGCCCGACGGCCGCGTGTTCTACACCGAGCTCGTGCGCGGCCAGGTCCGCGTCTACGACCCGCGGACGCAGAACACGACGACGGCGCTCACCCTCCCCGTGTACTCGGGCGGCGAGGACGGCCTGCTCGGCATCGCGCTCGACAAGGACTTCGCGGAGAACGGGTACCTGTACCAGTACTACTCGCCCGCGAGCGCGAACGACTCCGACCCGGCGAACTTCTTCAACCGCGTCTCGCGGTTCACGGTGTCGTCGGACGGCCCGGGCGCGACCGTGATCGACCCGGCGTCGGAGAAGGTCCTCCTGGAGATCCCGGCCGGGCGCCTGCCCGACGAGCCGGGCCACACGGGCGGCGGCCTGCTCGTCGACCACGAGACCGGTGACCTGTACATCGGCGTGGGCGACGACGTGAACCCGCACTCCGAGCCGTCGGGCGGCTACGCGCCGATCTCCGAGCGCGACGGCACGTTCCACGACGCGCGCGCGACGTCGGCGAACACGAACGACCTGCGCGGCAAGGTGCTGCGGGTCCACCCCGAGGACGACGGCACGTACTCGATCCCCGAGGGCAACCTCTTCGCGCCGGGCACCGAGAAGACGCTGCCCGAGATCTACGCGATGGGCTTCCGCAACCCGTTCCGGTTCACCATCGACCCGAAGACGGGCAACCTCGGCGTCGCCGACTACTCGCCCGACAACGGGTCGGACAACACGGCGAACCGCGGCCCGGCCGGCATCGCCGAGTGGAACCTCATCAAGGAGCCCGGCTTCTTCGGCTGGCCCCTGTGCATGGGGAACAACGAGCCGTTCCGCGACGTCGACTACCGCACGAGCCCGGTCACGGTCGGTGACTTCTTCGACTGCGACGCCCCGGTCAACGACTCGGTGAAGAACACCGGCCTCACCGAGCTCCCCGCCGCGCAGCCGGCGGACCTCTGGTACGGCTACCAGCGCTCGTCGGTGCCCGGCGTCATCACCGCCGGCGGAGGCCTCGCGCCCATGGGCGGCCCGTTCTACGAGTACGACCCGGAGCTCGACTCCGACACGAAGTTCCCGTCGTCCTACGACGGCAAGGCCTTCTTCTACGAGTGGGCCCGGAACAAGATGTACACGATCGACCTCAAGGACCCCGAGGCCGCTCCTGGCGTGACCGACGTCGAGAAGGTCAACCCGTTCCTCCCGCAGGAGCAGTTCCTGGCGCCGATCGACTCGAAGTTCGGCCCCGATGGCGCGATGTACGTGCTCGACTGGGGCGGCGGCTTCGGTCGCGACAACCCCAACTCGGGCCTGCACCGCATCGACTACCTGTCGGGCTCGCGCTCGCCGGTGTCGAAGCCGGTCGCGACGCCCGACTCCGGCATCGCGCCGCTCGAGGTGTCGTTCGACGGGACCGGGAGCACCGACCCCGAGGGCGAGGCGCTCACGTACGCGTGGGACTTCGACGGTGACGGCACGACGGACTCGACGTCCGCCGCCCCGAGCCACACCTACACGGAGAACGGCGTCTACGACGCCCGCCTCACGGTGACCGACCCGGCCGGGAAGGTGGGCACGGCGACCGTGCCGATCACGGTCGGCAACACGCGGCCCGAGGTCGACTTCGGCCTGCCGCCCACCGGCTCGTTCTTCACCTTCGGCGACGACATCACGTGGGACGTGGCCGTGACGGACGCCGAGGACTCGCCGGACGGCGAGACCATCGACGACGAGCAGGTCATCATCCAGCCCGCGCTCGGCCACGACGCGCACGCGCACCCCTCCGAGCCGCTGCACGGCCGGACGGGCACGGTCGCGACGAGCCTCGGCGGCGGCCACGGCGAGGACATGAACGTCTTCTACGTGATCGACGCGCGCTACACCGACCGCGGCGGCGTGGACGACGTCCCGGCCCTCACCGGCTCGGACACCACGCTCATCTTCCCGAAGAAGCGCGAGGCGGAGTTCCACGCCGACTCCGACGGCACCACGACGATCCCGAGCCGGGACGTCGAGGGCGGCGGCTCGGTCATCACCGGGTCGAACGGGGCCTGGGCGTCGTACGACCCGGTGAGCCTGTACGGCGTGCAGGCGCTCACGCTGCGCGTCGCCGCGGCGGCCGAGGGCACGATCGAGCTGCGGCGCGACGCCGCGGACGGCGAGCTCCTCGGTACGGCCCAGGTCCCGCAGACGGGTCTCGGCACGTTCACCGACGTGACCGTGGACGTCACCGACCCCCGGGAGCCGTTCACGCTCTACGTCGTGTTCCCCGGCGCGGGCGAGCGTCGCCTGAACTTCGTCGAGGCCGACGGCAAGGGCGTCTCCGCCACGACGCGGCCGAAGGTGCGCATCACCGCGCCCGAGGCGGGCGTGCGCCTGGAGCAGGGCGAGATCACGGTCACGGCCGAGGCCGACGACACGGAGAACACGGTCACCGAGGTCGAGTTCTTCGTCGACGGCGAGTCGATCGGGACCGACACCGAGGCGCCGTACGAGGCCACGTGGGAGGTGACGGCGGACAACAACTACGAGCTGACCGCGGTCGCGACCAACGACAAGGGCCTCTACACGCGGTCCCGCGTCGTCGTGGCGCAGGTCGGCGACCTCTTCGGGGGCATGAAGACCTTCACCAACGCGAACGGGACGTTCGAGCAGCTCGCCGAGGGCAAGTACCTCATCACGTCGGGCGGCGCGAACATGTGGCAGGGCACCAACGAGTACTCGACCATCTACCGCGAGCAGGGCGCCGACGAGAACTGGTCGGCGACGGTGAAGATCACCAGCCAGGGCAACTCGAACGGTTCCGCCAAGGCCGGGATCATCGTCCGCAACGACGTGACGCAGACGGCGAACTCGCCGGGCTACGCCGCACTGGGCATGCGCCCGAGCGGCGGCTTCGAATGGCTCCGCGGCAACGCGGCCGGTCAGCTCGTCACGTCGTCCGCCGCGAGCTCGACGAGCTACCCCGCGTGGGTGCGGATCGTGCGCGACGGCGACCTGTACACGGCCTCCTGGAGCAAGGACGGCGAGAACTTCACGCAGATCGGGGAGCCCCAGGCCCTCCCGGGTGCGGCGTCCGTGCAGGACGTGGGTCTCTTCGTCACCGCGCACAGCACGTCGGCCACGAGCGCCGTCGAGTTCCAGGACTTCGCGTTCGACGACGACCCGCAGACCGGGGGACCCGGTGAGGAGACCCCGCCGCAGTGCCTCGCGGACTCGTCCGACGAGTTCGACGGCGACACCCTCGACCCGCGGTGGACGGTCGTCCGCCAGGCAGACGGCAAGCCGATCACCGTCGCCGACGGCCACGCCGTCCTGCCGGTCGTGCAGGGCGACATCAACGAGGCGCAGACCGGGCCGATCAGCTACCTCGGTCAGCCCGCACCCGCCGGCGCGTGGACGCTCGAGACGAAGCTCGACGTCCCGCTCGCCCGGCACTGGCAGCACGCCGGCCTCCTGGTCCACGTGACCGACGACGAGTACACCAAGCTCGCGTTCACGAAGAACCAGAACGGCAACCGGTTCCTCGAGTTCCAGACCGAGACCGGCGGCGCCCGCACGTGGCACGGCCAGACGAACGTCGCCGGGGACTTCCCGACGGCGATCCACCTGCGCCTCGTCTCGGACGGCTCCGCCATCACGGCCGCGTACTCGGCGGACGGCCAGACGTGGACGGCGCTCGCGGGCTCGGCGCCCGTGAAGCCGGGCGCGACGTTCGGCGTGATGGCCGGCGGCGACACCGCGGCCGCCGACTCGGTCGCCAGGGTCGACCACGTGCGCGTCACGGGCGACGGGTCGGACGACGGCGAGCGCGAGCCGAGCGACGAGTTCGAGGGCGACGCCCTCGACGGCTGCCGCTGGGACGCGGTCGTGCGCTACGACGGGTCGAAGGTCGCCGTCGCCGACGGCGAGCTGCGCATCACGACCCAGCCGGGCGACATCAACGCCGGCAACAACGACGACCCGCGCAACTTCGTCCTCCAGACGGCACCGGAGGGCGACTGGGTCGTCGAGACGCGGTTCAAGGCGCCGCTCGTGCACCGGTGGCAGCTCGCGGGCCTCATCGCGTACGGCGACGACGACAACTACGTCAAGGCCGACGTGCTCGCGAAGAACGCCCCGGGCGCGGCTCTGAACCTCGGCGCCGAGCTCGTCTCGGAGAAGGGCGGCCAGTTCGGCAACGGCGGCAACCGTCAGCTCGAGCTCGCCGACTCGACCGAGTCGGGCTACTGGTACCTGCGGCTCGAGAAGGTGGGCAGCACGTACCAGGGCTGGGTCAGCGACGGCGGGGTGAACTGGACGCCGCTGGGCGACCCGGTCACCAACGACGCGGCGCTGACGAAGGTCGGCCTCATGGCGATCGGCCCGGAGCAGGAGACGCCGGTCACGGTGGCGTTCGACTGGTTCCGTCTCACGACGGACTCCGAGCCCGAGCCCACGGTCGACGTCGAGGTCACCGCCTCGGCCCGCTGCCTCGCGGGCAAGGCGTACCTCGCCCTGCGCGCGACGAACGCCGACGAGGCGCCCGTCGCGGTCACCCTCACCACGCCGTTCGGCTCCAAGGAGTTCGGCGCGGTCGAGGTGGGCGCCAACGCGTACCAGTCGTTCGCGTCGCGCGCGACGGCGTTCGAGGCGGGCACGGCGACGGTCACGGCGACGCTCGGCGACGTCACGACCGAGATCGAGGTGCCGTACGACGCCGTGAGCTGCGGCTGACGGCGGGCCGGTGACGGGCGACCCGCTCCCGTCACCGGCCACCACCTGCGCCGGCCCGGCCCGCGGGCCGGGCCGGCGCGCCCGGCGGGACGACCACAGGACAGGAGCGACAGGTGGCACAGCGCACCTCGGCACGGACGCCGACGACCCGGACCCCGGCGGGAGGAGCCCGGGCGGGCTCCGGCCGCACCGGCGGCCCGACGACGCCCGCACGCTCCCGCCCTGCCGACCGGGGCGGTGCCGGCCGCCCCGAACCCCGGCCACCGGCGCGCGTCCGCGCGCGCCGGTGGTTCGTGGGCCTCGACCCGTGGCGCCGCGTCCTGCTCGTCGTCGGCGCGCTCGCGCTCGTGGCCGTCGTGGTCGCGGCGGTCGTCGCGCTCACGCGCGGCGGCTCAGCACCTGACGAGGAGGGCTTCACCGTCGACCCGGCGCGCGTCGCGGAGCTGGAAGCAGCCGAGGAGGCGCGCGACGCCGAGAACCTCGTCGCCTCGATCGACCACGCCCGGTACCTCCAGACCGAGCTCGTCCCCGTCCTGCACGGCCTCCACGCGGTGCTCCCCGTCGACGGGTCGAGCGCCGTCCCCGCGGACCCGGCGGACGTCACCGCGTGGCGCGCGACCGTCGACGGCCTCGTCGCCGAGACGGAGGCGCTCGCGAGTGGTTCCTCCGAGCACAACATCGTCCGCAACGGGATGCTCACGTCGCTCGAGCTCGTCGGGGACGCGCTCGACGCCGTCGGGCTCGCCGCGAGCGCCGACCCCGCCGCGGCCCCGGACCTGTACGCCCTCGCGGGCGACCTGCGCACGCGCGCCGTCGAGACGTGGGGCCTCGCCGCCGTCCAGCTCGACCTGCGCTCGACCACCGGCGGCCAGGGCCACGTCCACGTCTTCCTGCCCGTCCACCCCGACGACTCGCTCGACGGGGGCCTCGGCCTCGGCCACACGGGCGGTGACGAGGGCGGCCACGAGGGCGCCGACGGCGAGGACGCGCACGACCACTGAGCCGACCGACCGACCACCGTCCACCGGACGACCGCGGCCCGCACGGGCCGCCCACCGACCTCCCGGTCGGGCGCCCTCCGGGGTGCAGGCCGAGCCCGACCGGGACCTCCCGTCCGTCAGCGGCGGGGCAGGGCCATGACGACGTCCGCATGGGTCTCCCCGCCGACGACGTACGTCCGGCCCCCGACCACGGCGAACCCGTGCTTGCGGTAGAAGGCCTGGGCGCGCGCGTTGTGCCCGTTCGTGCCGAGCCAGAGGGGGAGCCCGGGGCCGAGCAGCGCCGCGGCGACCGTCGTCGCGGTCATGAGCACGCTCGCGACGCCGGTGCCCTGCGCGGCGGGGTGCACGTAGATCTTCGACAGCTCCACCGCCTCGCCCGGCCCGACGGCGGCCGCCACGTCCGGGTCCTCGGGGACGCCTCGGGCCAGCAGCGCGTAGCCGAGCGGGCCGGTCGGGGCCTCGGGCGACCCGGCGTCCGTCTCCACGGTGCCTGCCGACGTGCCTGCCGACGTGCTTGGCGACGTGTCTCCCGACGCGCCCGCCGACGTTCCTGCTGAGGCGCCGGGCGACGCCGCCTCGACGAGCAGCAGCGCGTGCGCGGCGCTCGCGGCCCACGCGCGGAACCGGTCGGGCGAGAGCTGCGTCGCGACGTGCTCCGCGATCGCGTCCGGCGACGTGCCGGGCGGGCACGCGAGCGGGAACGTGAGCGCGGCCAGGTCCGCGAGCGCGGCGGCGTCGGCCGGCGTCGCGCGGCGCACGGCCGTCGTGGCGGTGGGGGTGTTGTCCGGCATGCCAGGAAATCTACGCCCGTGGTCCCCGCCCGCGGCGCGGTGGGCACCGCGGCGGCCCCGCGGTGGCGCAGCGGTGGGGCTCGCGGCGGAGCCCGCCGGGCGCGCGTCCCGGGCATGATGGACGCGTGACGCGCATCGACCTCAACGCCGACCTCGGCGAGGGCTTCGGCCGCTGGACCCTCGGCGACGACCAGGCCTTGCTCGGCCTCGTGACCAGCGCGAACGTCGCGTGCGGGTTCCACGCGGGCGACGCGACGACCATGCGAACCGTGACGCGGGACGCCGCCGCGCGCGGGGTGCGGGTGGGCGCGCACGTGAGCTACCGGGACCGGGCGGGCTTCGGACGGCGGTTCATGGACGTGGACCCCGGCGAGCTCGCCGACGAGGTGCTCTACCAGCTCGCCGCCCTCGACGGGTTCGCCCGGCTCGCCGGGGACCGCGTGCGGTACGTCAAGCCGCACGGCGCGCTCTACAACGCGATCGTCCACCACGAGGCGCAGGCCCGGGCCGTCGTCGACGCGGTGCGCGCCTACGACCCCACGCTGCCCGTCGTCGGGCTGCCCGGCTCGGCCGTGCTGCGGCTCGCGGACGCGGCGGGCCAGCCCACCGTCCGCGAGGCCTTCGCCGACCGCGGCTACCTGCCGTCGGGCGAGCTGGTCCCGCGCGGGCGGCCGGGCGCCGTCGTGCACGACGGCGACGAGGTCGCCCGGCGCGTCGTCCGGCTCGTGACGACCGGCACGGTCGAGGCTGCGGACGGCACGTCGCTGCGCGTCGAGGCGGACTCGGTGTGCGTCCACTCGGACACCCCCGGGGCGGTCGGGCTGCTCGGGGCGCTGCGGACCGCGCTCCAGGAGGCCGGGGTCGTCGTGCGGCCCTTCGTCGACGCCCCGCACGGCGGGTCGGGCGCGGACGCCGTGCCGTGACGGCCGGAGGTTCGCCCGTTCCCGGGTCGCCGGTCCGCGACGTGGCCGACGGCCTCGACAGCGAGGTGACGGTGCACGCGTTCGGCGAGGCCGCGCTGCTCGTCGACCTGCCGGACCTCGCCGCCGTGCGCGCGCTGCACCGGGCCCTGGGCGACGCGCCGCCCGGCGTGGTCGACGTCGTCCCGGCCGCCCGCACGGTGCTCGTGCGCTGCGCGACGCCCGCGGACGTCCCCGCCGCCCGGGTGTGGCTGCGCGCGGCGGTGCGGCTCGCGTCGACGACCGGCCCCGCCGCCCGCGCCGGGGAGCTCGTCGAGATCCCCGTGCGCTACGACGGCCCCGACCTGGACGACGTCGCCCGCTGGGCGGGCCTGAGCGTCGAGGAGGTCGTCGCGCGGCACCACGGCCGCGAGTACGAGGCCGCGTTCGGCGGGTTCGCGCCGGGCTTCACGTACCTCTCCGGGGTCGATCCCGCGATCGCCGCCCCGCGCCTGGCCACCCCGCGCACCCGCGTCCCCGCCGGCTCGGTGGCGCTCGCGGGCGGGCTCACCGCCGTCTACCCGGGGGAGTCCCCGGGCGGGTGGCGCCTCCTCGGCAGCACGGACGCGCGGATGTTCGACGTCGACCGCGACCCGCCCGCGCTCGTCGCGCCCGGCGCGCGCGTGCGGTTCGTGCCGGTCCGTGCGGCCGTGGCCGCGGGCGGCGGCCCGCTCGTGCCGCCGGGGAGGGAGCGGCAGCACGGGAGTGCGGGGGCCGCGCGCGTCCAGGCCGTCCAGGACCGGACCACCAGCCCTTCGCCGCCGGCCGCGCGCGCCCTGGAGGTGCTCGCGACAGGTCCTCTCGCGCTCGTCGAGGACGCGGGGCGCCCCGGGCTCGCCGCTGTCGGCGTCGGGCCGTCGGGAGCGGCCGACCGCGCGTCGTACGCGCTCGCGAACCGGCTCGTGGGCAACCCGGACGGTGCGGCGGCGGTCGAGGTCACCCTCGGCGGTCTCGCCGTGCGGTTCGCCGGCGGGGCGGTCGTCGCGCTGGCCGGGGCGGCGGTCCCCGCCAGCGTGGACGGGAGCCCGGTCGGCATGCACGCGGCCGTCCGGGTGCCCGACGGCGGGACCCTCCGCCTCGGCGTGGCGGCGCGCGGTCTGCGGACCTACGTCGCGGTGCGTGGCGGGCTCCGACCACCCGCAGTCCTCGGGTCGCGCTCGCGGGACGTGCTCGCCGGGCTCGGCCCAAGACCCCTGCAGCCGGGCGACGTCGTCGCGGTCGGGGCCGCGCCGTCGGGCACGCGGCCGTGGCCCGACGTCGTCCCCGTGCAGTTCCCGCCCGGCGAGCCGCGTCCCGGCGAGCGGGCGGGCGCGGTGCTCGAGGTGCTGCCCGGGCCGCGCTCCGACTGGTTCCTCCCCGGTGCGGCGCACGCGCTGCGCGCGCTGCGGACCGTGACGCCCGACAGCGACCGCGTCGCGCTGCGGCTCGACGGCCAGGCGGTGCCCCGCAGGCCGGGGGAGCTGGCGTCCGAGGGGCTCGTCCGCGGCGCGGTCCAGGTCCCGCCCGACGGGCGTCCCGTCGTCTTCCTGGCGGACCGCCCCGTCACCGGGGGATACCCCGTCATCGGGGTGCTCCGCGAGCGGGACGTCGACCGCGCGGCCCAGCTCCGACCGGGGGACCGCGCGATCCTGCGGCTCGCGACGACGGTCTGAGCGCGGCGCCGGGGGAGCGCGGAAGAAGCGGGGCCGACGGCCGCACGCCGTGCCGTGCGGGGAGCGGCAGCGTCCCTGTGGGCCGGGTCACCGGGGAGCGGCTTGACCATGTCGCGCGAGGCCGCGTAATGTTCTGGATGTCGGCCCGACAGGGAGGAACAGACACCGCCTCGAACGATCGAGGGTGGCTGGTCCCGGGGTCGAAACCCTTCCACCGCATGGCGTAGAGTGTTCTCTGCCCGCGACGAGGAAGACCACGGTGACTGGATCACGGCGAACAGCCGGGGTTGAGGAGCCGGGGAAGACCTGGTAAGGTTGAAGGGTTGCCCCAAGCGAGGTTCCACCCAGTCGGGTGGTGCTGAGTTGGTGTGTGCCGGTTGTTTGAGAACTCAACAGTGTGCTTGTTAGTCAATGCCAAATTTTTTGTCCCTGTGGCATGGCTGGCCTGGTTGCCCGTCCGGGTGGTTGGGTTGGTTGTGTCTGGGATTCCTTTGGTTGATT
>NZ_JAACJC010000016.1:0-25962 GCF_011033075.1 Cellulosimicrobium sp. SL-1
GTAAGGCTACGCACCCGGCGGGCGACGCGGGAAGGCGCCCGCCCGGCGCGCCGCGCGGGGCCGGTCGCGCCGCGCGGCGCCCGGGGGCGGTCGCGCCGCGCGGCGGCCGGGGGGGGGCTACGCCGCGACGTCGTACCCGGAGCGCAGGCCGCCCCGGCGGCGGACGGTCGCGTCGTCGGGCACGATCTCGTCCGGCGGCACGACGGCGCCGGCCTCCACGAGCACCCGGCGCCCGACGCGCGCGCCGCTGCCCACGCGGGCACGGTCGCCGACGCGCGCCTCGGGGGCGATGCGGACGTTGTCGCCGACGCGGACGTCGCGGCCGAGGACGACGTCCCGGTCGATCCAGGTGCCGTCGCCGAGCCGGCAGCCGTGGCCCACCACGGCGCCCTTCTCGACGTAGGTGCCCCACCCGACGGGCACGGACTCGGGGACGCGGGCGTGGGGCGACACGAAGCCGCCGCCGGTGTGACGGTCGTAGTGCATGATCTCGCCGAAGTCGTTCTCGACCTGGACGCGGCGTGCGAGGCGGGCCACCTGACCTCCTCAAGGTCTGTCGACAGTGGTACTGGTGACATAACGGCGCCGAGGCCCCCAGGATTCCAACACCGCCACCCCACCGGGGTAGAGCCCTGGCTTCGCGAGGTAGAGCCGTGGTCCCGCGGGGTAGAGCCCCGGTCGGCCGAGGTAGAGCCGTGGTCCCGCGAGGTAGAGCCGTGGTCCCGCGGGGTAGAGCCCTGGTTGCCGGGCCGACGCCGGGGGTCGCGCCGCCTTTCGTGTTCTCGCAGGCGAGAACCGCGCGGGCGACCTCCCCCGGCGGCGCCACGGTCGCCGGGCGCGGACCGACCGCCGTCGTGCCGAGCAGGTGGATTGGGCGCGTCCTGGCCGACGGACGAGCCGGAACCGCCTGCTCGCTCTGCCGGGATGGCCTGGTCGGCCCGCCCCCGTTCCCGACGGGCGACCTGGCCGCCATGGGTGCCCGGCCGACGTCGGGCGCGGTCAGCCTGGACGCCGCGGCGAGCCCGCGGCGCCGGGCGTGACCTCGGCTCTACCTCGCGGGACCTCGGCTCTACCTCGGCGTGACCTCGGCTCTACTTCGGCCGACCAGGGCTCTACCTCGCGGGACCGCGGCTCTACCTCGCGACGGCGGCGCCGTCCTGCGGGCCGATGGGTCAGACGGCGCGGGTGGTGCCGCGGACGACGAGGGTCGTGGGGAGGCGGACGTGGGGGTCGCGCGTGCGACCCTCGACGAGGTCGACGATGAGGCGCAGGGCCTCGGTGCCCATGCGGTGGATGGGCTGGTCGACGGTCGTCAGGGGCGGGGTGGTGAGCGCGGACTCGGGCACGTTGTCGAAGCCGATGACGGAGACGTCGTCGGGCACGCGCAGGCCGAGCTCGGCGGCGACCTCCATGGTGCGGATCGCGGAGAGGTCGTTGGCGGCGAAGATCGCGGTGGGTCGCTCGGGGAGCGAGAGGAGCTCGTGCGCGGGGGAGTCCGCGAGGTCGGGGCGGTAGCCGCCGACGCGCACGAGGTCGGGGTCGAAGGCGATGCCCGCGTCGGCGAGCGCCTCGCGGTACCCCTGCTCGCGCAGGCGCGCGGACTCGAGGTCGGGGCGGCCCGCGAGGAAGCCGATGCGGCGGTGGCCGAGGTCGAGGAGGTGCTGCGTCGCGGTGCGGCCGCCGGCGAGGTTGTCGGAGTCGACGGTCGGGGGGTCGGACGGGCCGCGGTGCGGGTCGACGGCGACGACGGGGATCGAGCTGCCGCGCGCGACGACGGTGGGCGTGACGAGGATGGCGCCGTCGATGAGGGTGCCGCCGAGGCGGGACAGGGAGCGCTGCTCCCAGCCGACGCGGTCGTCGCGGCGCAGGCCGCCGGAGTAGGCGAGGAGCTCGTACCCGGTCCCGTCGACGGCCTCGGAGATGCCCTTGAGCAGCTCGGTCGAGAACGGCTCGAACTCGGCGACGAGGATCCCGATGACGTTGGTCTTGCTGCTCCGCAGGCTCCTCGCGACGATCGACGACTCGTACCCGAGGTCGTCGATGACCTGCTGGACGTGGCGGGAGGTCTCGGGCGCGACGCCATAGCGACCGTTGATCACCTTGGAGACGGTCGCGACGGAGACGCCGGCGGTGCGCGCGACGTCGCCGATCGTGACTCTTCCCGTGGAGCGCATGGGGATGACAGTAGCCCCTGGCGAGGGCGTCCGGAGGCCCGCGCCACGTCGTGTGTAAAACGTTATCGATATCGATTGACACGACCGGGTCGCGCCTGCCAGAGTCGCTACCGGCGGCCCCACAGCGGTGGCGGCCCGGCGCGCTCGAGGCAGCGTGCGCCCCGGTGCGACTCGACGAAGAGGACGGAACGATGAAGTCTCGGAAGCTCCTGACGGCGACCGCCGTCGCCCTGGCGGGCACGCTCGTGCTCACGGCCTGCGGAGGCGGAGGCGACTCCGGCTCGGACGACGGCTCGGTCTCGATGACCTTCTGGCACAACTCCACGACCGGTGAGGGCAAGGCCTACTGGGAGGAGACGGTCGCGGCGTTCGAGGAGGCGAACCCCGGCGTCACGATCGAGATCCAGGCCATCCAGAACGAGGACATGGACGGCAAGCTCCAGACGGCCCTCAACTCGGGCGACGCGCCCGACATCTTCATGGCGCGCGGCGGCGGCAAGCTGGCCGACGTCGTGGAGGCCGGCCAGGCGATGGACCTCACCGACGCGATCGACGACACCACGCGCGAGGCCGTGGGCGACGCGGCGCTCAGCGCCTTCACGGTCGACGGCAAGGTCTACGGGATGCCGGTCTCGATCCTCCCGGGCGGCGTCTACTACAGCGAGGACCTGTTCTCGCAGGCCGGCGTGACGGCGAACCCGACGACGATCAGCGAGCTCGAGGGCGTCGTCGACCAGCTCAAGACCGCAGGCGTCGCGCCGATCGCGCTCGGCGCGAAGGACGCGTGGCCGGCCGCGCACTGGTACTACTTCTTCGCGCTGCGCGAGTGCTCGCAGGACACCATCAACACGGCGGCGAGCGAGCGCAGCTTCGACGACCCGTGCTGGCTCAAGGCCGGCGAGGACCTCCAGGCGTTCGCCGAGACGGAGCCCTTCAACCAGGGCTACCTCACGACCTCCGCGCAGCAGGGCGCGGGCTCGTCCGCGGGCCTGATCGCCAACCACCAGGCCGCGATGGAGCTCATGGGCGCGTGGAACCCCGGCGTCATCGCGTCGCTCACGCCGGACGAGAAGCCGCTCGCGGACCTGCAGTGGTTCCCGTTCCCGGCCGTCGAGGGCGGTGACGGCGAGCCCGGCGCCATGATGGGCGGCGTCGACGGGTTCTCCTGCTCGGCCCAGGCCCCCGCCGAGTGCGCGGAGTTCCTCAACTTCATCATGTCGAAGGAGTCGCAGGAGGCGTACGCCACCGCGTTCCACACCCTGCCCGCGAGCAAGGAGGCGCAGGGCGTCGTGACGGAGCCCGCGCTCGTCTCGATCCTCGAGGCCTACAACGAGGCGCCGTACGTCACCGTCTGGCTGGACACGCTGTTCGGGCAGAACGTCGGCAACGCGCTCAACACCTCCGTGGTCAACCTGCTCGCCGGCAAGGGCACGCCGCAGGACATCGTCGACACGACGAACGCCGCAGCGGCCAAGGAGTAACCGGAGCCATGACCGTGTCCCAGGGCGAGACCTCGCCGAGCACGACGACGCCCGAGGACCGGGCCGGGGGCGGCGCCGGCGCCGTGGCGGGGCCGCCCCCGGTCGCCGCGGCGCGGGCCCGCCGCCCGCGCCGCGGCCGCTGGGGCCAGCGAGCCGAGATCGCGGTGCTCGCCGGGCCGGCGCTCGTCGTCTTCCTCACGTTCGTCATCGTGCCCGTGCTGATGGCGGCGTACTACGGGTTCTTCAAGTGGAAGGGCTTCGGCCCGCCGACGGACTTCGTGGGGTTCGAGAACTACCTCACGATCTTCCGCGACCCCGAGTTCCTCGCGGCGCTGCGGCACAACGGGTTCATCGTGCTCATGTCGCTCGTGCTCCAGGGCCCGGTCGCGGTGGTCGTCGCGCTCATGCTCAACCGGCGCATGCGCGGCCGCTCGGTGGTCCGCGTGCTGGTGTTCGTGCCGTACGTGGTGTCCGAGGTGATCGTCGGCACGGGGTTCAGCCTCATGCTCTCGACGACCGGCGCCGTGAACGACCTGCTGGAGAAGGTCGGCCTCGGGTTCCTCGCGGTCGACTGGCTCGCCGACCCCGACGTCGCGATCTGGACCCTGCTGCTCATCATCACGTGGAAGTACATCGGCTTCGCCGTGATCCTCTTCCTCGCGGGCCTCCAGGGCATCCCCGACGAGCTGGGCGAGGCCGCCGCGATCGACGGCGCGTCGTACTGGAAGGCGCAGCGCTACGTCACGCTCCCGCTGCTGGGCCCGACGGTCCGCATCTGGGCGTTCCTGTCGATCATCGGCTCGCTCCAGCTGTTCGACCTCGTCTACATCATCTGGGGCCAGTACGTGGCCTCGACAGCCGGCACGTCGACCATGGCGACGTACATGGTCGCGAACGGCCGCAACGCGGGGAACTACGGGTACGGCAGCGCGGTCGCGGTCGTGCTGTTCCTCATCTCCCTCGCGGTGGCGCTCGTGTACCAGCGGTACGTCCTGCGCCGTGACACCGAGGGCGCGATCACGGAAGGGAAGAAGTGATGGCCACCGTCACCGCCGTACCCGCGCCCGAGCGTGCCGCCGGCGTCAAGACCCCGAAGGAGCCCCGCGGCTCCGGCATCGGCCGGGGCGGCCCGCTGACCTACGTGGTCGCGTGGCTGCTCGTGGGCGTGTGCCTCGCGCCGATCGCGTACATCGTCGTCGGCGGGTTCCGCACCAACGCGCAGATCACGGCCGACCCGTCGGGACTGCCCGACCCGTGGCAGGTCGTCAACTACGTCGAGGTCCTGTCGAGCTCGCTGTTCTGGCAGCAGCTCGGGAACTCGCTCGTCGCGGCGCTCCTCACGACGCTCGGCGTCGTGGTGCTCGGCCTCATGGCGAGCTACGTCATCGCCCGCTACTCGTTCGTGGGGCGCGGGGCGCTCTACGCGCTGTTCGCGGCGGGCCTGATGTTCCCCATGACGGTCGCGATCACGCCGCTGTACATCATGATCCGCTCGCTCGGGCTGATGAACTCCGTGGGCGGCCTCGTGCTCCCGCAGATCGCGTTCGCCCTCCCGACGACCGTCATCATCCTCGTGCCGTTCCTGCGCGCCATCCCGCGCGAGATCGAGGAGGCCGCGTCGATCGACGGCGCGAGCCGCCTCGGCTTCTTCTTCCGCATGGTCGTGCCGCTGTCCCTGCCGGGCGTCATCACCGTGGGGATCCTCGCGTTCGTCGCGAGCTGGAACAGCTACATGCTCCCGCTCTTCATCCTCAACGACGAGACGTCGTACACGCTCCCGCTGGGCGTGCAGGCGTTCGCGTCGCAGTACTCCGTGGACACCGCCCGCGTGCTCGCCTTCACCTCCCTGTCGATGATCCCCGCGCTCGTCTTCTTCTCGCTGTTCGAGCGGCGCATCGTCGGGGGCCTCACCGGCGCCGTGAAGGGCTGACCGCGCCCGTCCGCACCCTGCCCCGTCCCGCGCCGTGCGCGGGACGGGGCCACCACCGAAGGAGAACGGTCCCGTGACCGACGTCGTCCCTGCCGTCCCGGCGGCACCCCTCGGCAGCCCGACCCCGGGCGCCGACCCCGCGCCGACCCCGCGCCCCGCACCCCCGCAGATGCCCACGGTCTCCGAGCGCGTGCGCGCGCTCCACGCGCGCATGACCCTCGACGAGAAGCTCGCGCAGCTCGTCGGCTACTGGCTCGACCAGAACGGCACCGTCGCCCCGATGCAGTCGGAGATGACGGCCGGCCAGGCCGACGGCGGCCGGCTCGCGGAGATCACGCGGCACGGGATCGGGCACTACACGCGCGTGTACGGCACGCGCCCCGTCGACCCGGCGGAGCGGGCGGCGTGGCTGTGGGCGGAGCAGCGGCGGCTGCGGACCGGGACGCGGCTGGGGATCCCGGCGATCGTGCACGAGGAGTGCCTCACGGGTCTCGCCGCGTGGCAGGCCGCGACGTACCCGACGCCGCTCGCGTGGGGCGCGTCGTTCGACCCGGACCTCGTCGAGGAGATGGCGCGCGAGGTGGGCGAGTCGATGCGCACGCTCGGCGTCCACCAGGGCCTCGCGCCCGTGCTCGACGTCGTGCGCGACCCGCGCTGGGGCCGCGTCGACGAGTGCGTCGGCGAGGACCCGTACCTCGTGGGCACGGTCGGCACGGCGTACGTGCGCGGCCTCCAGGACGCGGGCGTGCACGCGACGCTCAAGCACTTCGTCGGGTACTCGGGCTCCCACGCGGGGCGCAACCACGCGCCCGTGAGCGCGGGGCCGCGCGAGCTCGCCGACGTCTACCTCCCGCCGTTCGAGATGGCGGTGCGCGACGGCGGCGCCCGGTCCGTCATGGCGTCGTATGTCGACGTCGACGGCGTGCCGCTCCACGCGAGCACCGAGCACCTCACCGAGGTGCTGCGCGAGCGCTGGGGGTTCGACGGCGTCGTCGTCGCCGACTACTTCGGCGTCGCGTTCCTCGAGGTGATGCACCGCGTCGCGGCCGACCGGGGCGAGGCGGCGGCGCAGGCGCTCCGGGCGGGCCTGGACGTCGAGCTGCCGACGGGCGACGCCTACCTCGCGCCGCTCGCCGAGCGCGTGCGGTCGGGAGCGCTCGACGAGGCGTGGGTCGACCGCGCCGTGCTGCGCCTGCTCACCCAGAAGGAGGAGCTCGGCCTGCTCGACCCCGGCGCCTACGCCGACGAGCCGCCGACCGCCGTCGACCTCGACACCCCGCGCCAGCGCGCGACCGCGCGCCGCCTCGCGCAGGAGTCGCTCGTGCTGCTCGCGAACGACGGCGTGCTCCCGCTCGTGCGACCCGGGGCCGACGGCGCGCCGGCCGCCCCGCGGCGCGTCGCCGTCGTCGGGCCGGACGCCGACTCGGCCGAGGCGCTCATGGGCTGCTACTCGTTCGTCAACCACGTGCTCGCGCACCACCCGGGCACCCCGGCGGGCATCGAGCTGCCGACGGTGCTCGAGTCGCTGCGCGACGCGCTCGCCGGGGCGGGCACCGACGTCACGTACGTGCGCGGGTGCGCGGTCGAGGGCGACGACGTCACGGAGATCCCGGCCGCGGTCGACGCCGCGCGGGACGCGGACGTCGCGGTCGTCGTCGTGGGCGACGAGGCCGGGCTGTTCGGGCGCGGCACCGTCGGCGAGGGCAACGACGTCGAGTCGCTCGAGCTGCCCGGCGTGCAGCGACGGCTCGTCGAGGAGGTCGTCGCGACGGGCACGCCGGTCGTGCTCGTGCTGCTCACCGGCCGCCCCTACGCGATCGGCTGGGCCCTCGACGCGGGGTCGTCGCGCGGCGGCGTCCCGGCCGCCGTCGTGCAGGGCTTCTTCCCCGGCGAGGAGGGCGGGCGCGCCGTCGCGGACGTGCTCGTCGGCGCGGTGAACCCGTCGGGCCGCCTGCCCGTGTCGCTGCCCCGCGCGGGCGGCGCGCAGCCCTACTCCTACCTCCACCCGGTGCTCGGCGGGCCGTCCGACGTGACGTCCACCGACCCGACGCCGGTGCGGCCGTTCGGGTTCGGGCTGTCGTACACGCAGTTCGCGTACGCGGACCTCGAGGTCGACGCGGCCGTGGCGGCGGGCGGGACGTTCCGCGCCGCGGTCACCGTGACCAACACGGGCGCGGTGGCCGGGGCGGACGTCGTGCAGCTGTACGCGCGCGACGTCGTGGGCTCCGTGCCGCGGCCCGTCGCGCAGCTCCTCGGGTACGCGCGCGTCGACCTCGCTCCGGGCGAGTCGCGCCGCGTGACGTTCCGCGTCCCGACGACGCGGCTCGCGTTCTCCGACCGCCGCCTCGTGCGCGTGGTCGAGCCGGGCGACGTCGAGGTGTGGGTGGGCGCGCACGCGGCGGCCGTCGACTCCGCCCCCGGAGCGGGCGACCTCGGGTCGACGACCGGCGGCGCGATCGTCAACGAGTCCGCGCCGGCCGCGCGGCACGTGGTGCCGGGCGCGGCGACCGCGCGCGCGACGATCGCCGTCACGGGTCCCCTGCACGAGGTCACGGCCGCGGACGAGCGGCTCGTCACCGTCGAGGTGTCCGCGCGCGTCGAGGCGGGGGAGCGCGCATGACGCGCGTCCAGAACCCGGTGCTGCCCGGGTGCAACCCCGACCCGTCGGTGTGCCGCGTCGGCGACGACTTCTACCTCGTCACCTCGACGTTCGAGTACCTGCCCGGCCTGCCGGTGCTGCGCAGCCGCGACCTCGCGACGTGGGAGCACGTGGGGGACGTCGTCGACCGGTCGGGGCAGCTCGACTACGACGGCATCCGGTCGTCGGGCGGCCTGTTCGCCCCGACGCTGCGCCACCACGACGGCACGTTCTGGCTCGTGTGCACGCTCGTGGACCCGGACGACGACACCCGCGGCGGCAACTTCGTCATGACGGCGACCGACCCGGCCGGGCCGTGGTCCGACCCGGTGTGGCTGCGCGACGAGGACGGCGAGCGGGTCGCGGGGATCGACCCGTCGATCTTCTTCGACGACGACGGCCGCGTCTGGCTGCACGGCACGCGTCTCGCGCCCGAGCCGGAGTGGTTCCACCAGACCGAGGTGTGGGTGCGCGAGCTCGACCCCGCGACGTGCACGCTCGTGGGCCCCGAGCACGTCGTGTGGACGGGGGCCGTGCGCGGCGCCGTGTGGGCCGAGGGCCCGCACCTGTACAAGGTCGACGGCACGTACTACCTGCTCGCCGCCGAGGGCGGGACGGACTTCCACCACGCGGTGTCCGTCGCGCGCGCGTCGTCGGTCACGGGGCCGTACGAGGGCAACAAGGCCAACCCGGTGCTCACGCACCGCCACCTCGGGCGCGGGGTGGACGTCGTCGGCGTGGGCCACGCCGACCTCGTCGAGGCGCCCGACGGCTCGTGGTGGGCCGTGCTGCTCGCGATGCGCGTCTACGGCGGCTACCACTACCCGCTCGGCCGCGAGACGTTCCTCGTCCCCGTCGTGTGGGAGGACGGCTGGCCCGTCCTCGCGCCCGGCGAGGGCCGCGTGCCCGGCGCCGTCGAGGTCCCGTTCGCGAACCCGGCGCCCCGGACGGCGGTCCAGGGCGGGGCGAGCGGCGTCGTCCGCCCCGACGACCCGCGCTGGACGGCGGTGCGCGCCCTGCCGCGCGACGTCGCGACCCCCGCGGGCGAGGGCTGGGACCTCCCGGTGCGCCCGACGACGCTCGCCGAGCCGGGCGCGCCCGCGTTCCTCGGCGTGCGCCAGCAGCACCGCGACGTCGACGTGACGGTCACCGTGCAGGTCCCGGCCGCGGCGGGGGAGCGCGCGGGCGTCGTCGTGCGCCAGTCCGAGGACGACCACGTGCGGCTCCTCGTCGACGGCGGCCCGGGCGACGAGCGGCGCGTCGTCGCCGTGCACCGGCGCGGCGGCACGGACGCGGTGGTCGGGGAGACGACGGTGACCGCCGCCCCCGGGGAGCCGGTCGTCGTCGGGCTGCGCGTGCGCGGGCAGGACTACGGGCTCGTCGCCGGGCCCGCCGACGGGCCGGTCACGGACGTCGCGACGGTCGACGGGCGCACGCTCGACAGCGCCGCCGCGGGCGGGTTCCTCGGGCTCTGGCTCGGCGTGCACGCGACGAGCGAGGGCCGCCCGAGCGCGTCCGTCGTGCGCGTCGAGCGGTTCGTGTACGAGCCGGTGGCCTGACGCGTCGCCCGGGCGTGCGGGAGCGTGCGGCCGGGCTACGGTCGGGGCATGTCGAGCGAACGGACACGCACGGAGGTGGACCTGCTGGGACCGAAGGAGGTCCCGGCGGACGCCTACTACGGCGTGCACACGGTCCGCGCCATGGAGAACTTCCGCATCTCGGGGACGACGGTGAGCGACGTCCCCGAGATGGTGCGCGGCATGGTGATGGTCAAGAAGGCGTCGGCGCTCGCGAACCGTGAGCTGCGCACCATCCAGCGCGACGTCGCCGACGCGATCGTCGCCGCGTGCGACGAGATCCTGCGCCACGGGCGGTGCCTCGACCAGTTCCCGGTCGACGTGTTCCAGGGCGGTGCCGGGACGAGCGTCAACATGAACACCAACGAGGTCGTCGCGAACCTCGCGCTCGAGCTCGCCGGGTTCGAGAAGGGCCGCTACGACGTCATCAACCCCAACGACCACGTCAACCGCTCGCAGTCTACGAACGACGCCTACCCCACGGGTTTCCGCCTCGCGGTCCACGAGCTCGTCGCGCGGCTCCAGGACGAGGTGCGGCGGCTCGAGCGCGCGTTCGACGAGAAGGCGTCCGAGTTCGCGGACGTCCTGAAGATGGGGCGCACGCAGCTCCAGGACGCGGTCCCCATGAGCCTCGGCCAGGAGTTCGCAGGGTTCGCCGTGAACGTCGGGGAGGAGATCCGCCGGCTCGAGGTCGCGGGCGAGCTGCTGCTCGAGGTCAACCTCGGCGCGACCGCGATCGGCACCGGGCTGAACACCCCGCCCGGCTACCCGAAGGTCGCGACGCGCCGGCTCGCCGAGGTGAGCGGCCTGCACACCGTCCCGGCCGAGAACCTCGTCGAGGCGACCTACGACAACGGCGCCTACCTCGCCGTCCACTCCGCGCTCAAGCGGCTCGCGGCCAAGCTGTCGAAGATCTGCAACGACCTGCGGCTGCTGTCGTCGGGGCCGCGCGCGGGCCTCGGCGAGATCAACCTGCCCGAGCTCCAGGCCGGGTCGTCGATCATGCCCGCCAAGGTGAACCCCGTCATCCCCGAGGTCGTCAACCAGGTCTGCTTCAAGGTCATGGGCAACGACGTGACGATCACGCACGCCGCCGAGGCCGGGCAGCTCCAGCTCAACGTCATGGAGCCCGGGCTCGCGCAGTCGATGTTCGAGTCGCTGCACCTGCTGACCAACGCGTGCGTCGCGCTGCGCACCAAGTGCGTCACGGGCATCACCGCGAACGTCGAGGTCTGCCGCCGCCACGTGCTCGACTCCATCGGCATCGTCACGTACCTCAACGAGATCATCGGCCACCGCAACGGCGACCTCGTGGGCGCGGAGGCCGCCCGGACCGGGGCCTCCGTGCGCGACGTCGTGGTCGCGCGCGGCCTGCTCACGGCCGACGAGGTCGACGCCGTGCTCACGACCGAGAACTTCCTGCGCCCCCGCTACACCGGCCGCTACTACGAGCCCGACGAGCGCGGCCTGCCGCCCGCGGGCGAGGAGGGCGAGTCGTCACGCGTCGTCGAGTCCGACGACGCCACGGGCGCGCCCCCGGAGCCCGAGCCCGAGTCCTGAGGCCGAGGGCGACCTGCCCGCCGTCGGGTCGGCTCGAGGGCCGATCCCACCGCTCGGGTCGATCGCGCGGCGGAGCGGCGTCATCCCCGGACGAGGCGAGCGATCTCCGTGCCGTCCGGGCCGACGAGCACCAGCCGACCGCCGTCCAGGCCGGCACGGGCGGCCGAGGCGACGTAGCCGGGGACGCTCTCGCCCTCGCACCACATCAGGGTCTGGAGGCCCGTGGTCGCGAGCAGGCGACCGCCGTCGTCCAGAGCCCACGCACCCCCGCCGCCGTTGCACCCGTCGGAGCCGGACCACGTCCCGTCCTCGCGGAAGACGACGTGCGGGTCGGTGGAGGAGCGCGCGGCCGGCTCCCACCGCCCGACGACGTCCCGCACCTCCGCGGGCGCGAGGCCGCCCGGCAGCGGCGCGGGCGGGTCGAACGCCGCCCGCACGTCGTCGGTCACCTCGGGGGCCCGCGCGAAGTGCTCCGCGGCGTCGGGGATCGGGGCCGGGGCGCCGTCGACCTGCAGCCCGGCGACGACGTCGCCGTCCGCGTCGAGCAGGCGCCAGCCCTCGCCGTCGGGCTCGTAGGCGACCACCGTGCGCAGCCACGGGACCTCGGGGATCCCCGCCGCGCCGCACGCCGCCGCGGCGGCGTACGGGTCGGAGGCGACGAAGGCCCGGCCTGCCGCCTCCCAGCCGCCCTCGACGTACGCGCCGCAGTCGCCCCACAGCATGTACTGCCCGGCGTCGAGCCGCAGCCACGTGTCGGGGCCCTCGCCGTCGGCCCCCGAGACCCGCCACATCCCGACCAGCCCGACGGGGTCCGACCCGGACGCGCCCGGCGCCCCGGGGGTCGCGCCGTCGGGGGCGCCGCAGCCCGCGGCGAGACCGACCGCCAGGAGGGCGGCGATCGTCGCCGCGGACGCACGCACGGTCCGGTGTCCGCTCATACCTCGCTCGTGTCCCGGGGCCGGCGGGTCTTGCAGCCGTGCGCCGGGCGGAGCGGGACGGCGGCTACGACCGGACGCGCACGGCCCGGAGCGCGACGCCGACCGCGAGCACGACGACCCCCGCGACCACGCTCGGGACGGGCAGCGTGACGACGAGCGCGACGCACCCGAGCGCGCCGAGCACGGGGAGGACGCGCGGGTAGAGGCGGTGCGGCGCGGTCTGGCGCAGCGCCGAGAGGTTCGCGACGAGGTAGTAGACGAGCACCCCGAACGACGAGAACCCGATCGCGCCGCGCAGGTCCGTCGTGAGCACGAGCAGCACGACCGCCGCCCCGACCGCGAGCTCTGCGCGGTGCGGCACCCGGTGCACGGGGTGCACCGCGGCGAACCAGCCCGGCAGGTCGCCGGTGCGGGCCATCGCGAGCCCCGTGCGGCTCACCCCGGCCAGGAGGGCGAGGAGCGCGCCGGCGCTCGCGGCGACCGCGCCGACGCTCACGACCGGTGCCGCCCACGCCCACGACCCGGCCGCGACGGCGTCCGCGAGCGGCGCGGCGGACGCGGCGAGCCGCGCGGGCCCGAGCACGGCGAGGAGCGTGACCGCCACGACGGCGTAGAGCACGACGACCGTCCCGAGCGACACGAGGACCGCGCGCGGGATGGTGCGGCGCGGGTCGCGTACCTCCTCGCCGAGCGTCGCGACGCGCGCGTACCCGGCGAACGCGAAGAACAGCAGCCCGGCGGCCTGGAGGACGCCGTACCAGCCGCCGTGCGCGCCGTCGGCGTCGAGGACGACGGACCATCGCGGCGTCGTCCCCGCGAGGCTCGCGACGACCGCCGTCGCGATCGCGAGCAGCGCGACCGCGACGATCCCGCGCGCGAGGCGGGCCGTGCGCGTCACGCCGCGGTAGCCGACCGCGGTGAGCACGACGACCGCCGCGGCGGCGACGGGACGCTCCCACCCGGGCGGTGCGGCGTACGCGGCGAGGACGAGCGCCATGGCGGCGCAGCTCGCCGTCTTCCCGACGACGAAGCCCCACCCCGCGACGTAGCCCCACCAGGGGCCGAGGTGCTCGCGCCCGTACACGTACGTGCCGCCGGACGTCGGGTGCTGCGCGGCGAGCTGGGCCGACGACGTCGCGTTCGCGTACGCCACGACGGCGGCCAGCGCGAGGCCGACGAGCAGGCCCGTGCCCGCCGCGGCCGCCGCCGGGGCGAACGCCGAGAACACGCCCGCGCCGACCATGGACGCGAGCCCGACGACGACGGCGTCCGTCGTGCCGAGGCGGCGGGCGAGCGACGGCTGGCCAGGTGCGGTGGTCACCCGCACAGCGTGCCAGCACCAGGTGTCCACGAGGTGTCCGACGGCGGCCCCGCCACCGGCCCCGGGCGTGGTCCGGAGCGTCCCCGGGAGCCGGTACAGTTCCCGCCGGTGTCCCGTTCCGGTCGTCGTCGACCGGTCCCGACGAGCGGGGGGCGACGGGCTGTGCGCTTCGGCGAGGACGGCGGTGCAGGGGTGGTCTCAGGAGGGTCCGGCGACGGGCGGCGCGCGGGGCGGACGGCGTCGCGCGCGGTGCTCGTGGGGGTGCTCGCGGGCGCGGTCGTGGTGGGGGCGCCGGGGGTCGCGAGCGCGGACCCGGACGACGGGCTGTCGGAGACGTCGCACGTCCGCTACGAGGTGGACGGCACCGGCCCGGTCCGGGTCCGGGTGACGACGACGCTGCGCAACGAGCAGCCCGACAGCGGCCAGTACTTCTACTACTGGGACGCCTACGGCATCCCCGTGCCGGCGGGCGCGACGGACGTCACAGCGACGAGCGGCGGCGCCACCCTCCCCGTCACGCTGGAGCCGACGGAGGACCCGGCCACGAGCGCCGCGCGGGTCTCGTTCTCGCCCCTCAACTACGGGCGCGAGCGGACCGTGGAGTGGGCCTACACGATCCCGGGCGAGCCGATCCGCTCGGAGGGGTACACGCGCGTCGGGCCCGGGTACGCGACGTTCGCCGTCAGCGCCGCCGGGGATCCGGGCCAGGTGACCGTCGAGATCGTCACCCCGACGTCGATGGACTTCGACAGCACGTGGGACGGGTTCACCCCGGTCCTCGAGGGCACGACCCGGACGCACCGCGCGACGGAGAGCACCGACGACCTCGGCACGTGGTCGTTCGTCTCCCTCCGGGACCCGGCGCAGGTCGACACGACGACGGTCGACGCCGCGGGGACGGAGCTCGTGCTCGAGAGCTTCCCGGGCGACGCCGAGTGGAGCGCCTTCGTCGCGGAGCAGGTCGCCGCCGGGCTGCCCGCGCTCGAGCGCGTCGTCGGGATGCCGTGGCCGGGGAACCTCGAGCGCATCCGCGAGGACGTGTCGCCCGAGGTGCTGGGGTACGCGTGGTTCGACCGCGGGTCCGGCGAGATCGTCATCCCCGAGGACCTCGACGCGGGGCTGCTCTTCCACGAGCTCTCGCACGCGTGGCTCGCCGGGGACCGGTTCGCGGACCGGTGGGTGTCCGAGGGCCTGGCCGAGGTCGTGGGGGAGCGCGTCGCGGCGCAGACGGGCGGCCCGACCGAGACGTTCCCGGCCCCCGCGCGCGACGCGGCCGAGGCGCTCCCGCTCGTCGCCTGGGCGGACGTCGACGTGCAGGACGGCGCCGACGCCACCGAGGAGTACGCGTACGCCGCCGCGTGGACGGCCGTCTCCGCGCTCGTCGGCGGGCTCGACGACGAGGCGCTCGGGTCGCTCGTCGCCGCCGCGTACGCGGGGGAGAGCGCCTACGACGCCCCCGGCGAGCCGGGCCGTCCCGGCCTGACCGACGGCCGACGCTTCCTCGACCTCGTCGAGGTGCGCGGCGAGGTCGCCGACGCCCAGGCGGCCTACCGCACGTGGGTCGCCGACGCCGACGAGACCGCCCTGCTCGACGCGCGCGGCCCGGCCAGGGAGGCCTACGTCGCCCTCGACGCGGCCGACGGCGCGTGGCTGCCGCCCGCGGGGCTGCGCACCGCGATGACGGACTGGGCGTTCGCGGACGCCGACGCGGCCCGGGAGGCGATCGGGCCCGACGCCGCCGCGGCCGCCGGCCAGGTCCAGCAGGCCGCCGACGACGCGGGCCTGCCCGACCCGGCCGCCGTGCGCACGCGGTACGAGAGCGCCCGCACCGCCGAGGAGTACGCCGCCCTCGCGACCGTGCTGCCGCGCACGGTCGAGGTCGTCGGGACGGTCGGCGACGCCGTCGCCGCGAGCACCGGCGGCGGGCCGTTCGCCGACCTCGGCCGCCTCCTGCTGGACGTCGACGGCTCGACCGCCGAGGCACGCGCCGCGCTCGACGCCGGGCGCCTCGACGAGGCCGCCGCCGCGGCCGACGACGCGTCGTCGCGCGCCGCCGTCGCGCCGTGGGTCGGGATCGGTGCCGTGCTGCTCGTCGTCGCGGCGCTCGCCGGTGCGGTCGTGCTCGTGGTACGCCGCCGTCGTGCGGCGGCCTCCGCCGCGCCCGCCGCGTCGGACGCGGACCCGGCGGTCGAGCAGGACTCGGCGGTCGAGCAGGACTCGGTGGTCGGGCAGGACTCGGTGGTCGACGGGACGGACGACCCGGCGGACGAGGGGAAGCCCGCCGTCCCCGCCGCGGCGCCGTAGCCCGCGGCCCGGGTGGTGAGCCCGGCGGGGCGACGTACGGTCGAGGGAGTGCGCCCGGTCGACCAGGCGGCCGGGCCGGAGACCAGGAGGGCCCGCCCATGACCGCGTCGCAGCCGCAGGACCGCCGGGGCACCGGCGACGAGCAGGACCGGCGGGACGAGCAGGAACCGGTCCGCGGCGAGCCGGACATCGGCACCGCGGGCGCGTTCCCCGCGCTCGCCAACGACTCGCTGCCGAAGGACCCCGAGGTCCCCACCGACGTCGACCCGGGCGACGAGCGGAGCTGGAGCGGCGACGACGTCGACGACCCGGGCACGGAGCCGGGCGCCGGCGCGTCGGGCACCGGCCGCTGACGTCTGCCGAGCGGTCCCGCGGCGCCGGGGCGCGGCGTCGTCGGGGACACTAGGAGCAGCACTGTCTGTCGATGCAAGGAGTCCTAGGTGCCCCAGGGAACAGTCCGATGGTTCGACGCCGACCGAGGGTTCGGCTTCATCGACCTCGGGAACGAGGCCGAGGACCTGTTCGTGCACGCGTCCGAGATCGTCGGTGACGACGGCCCGAAGCAGCTCCGCGAGGGGCAGGTCGTCGAGTTCGAGATGGGCACCGGCGACCGCGGCCCGCAGGCGCGGCGCGTCCGCGTGACGGGCGACCGCGCCGCCGACGCGCCCGTGGGCGTGCTCGGCACGGTGGTCTGGTACGAGCCGGCCAAGGGCTACGGCTTCGTCACGCCCGACGGGCGCAGCGACGAGATCTTCCTGCACAGCTCGGCCATCGTCGGGGGCGGCGTCGTCACGGAGGGGCAGCGCGTGGCGTTCCTCGTCGTCGAGGGCGAGAAGGGCCCGCAGGCGGACCACCTGCTGCCGCTCGGCGCGCAGGCCGCGCAGCCCGCGGCGGACGGCGCCGACGGCACCGTGTCCTGGTACGACGACGTCAAGGGCTTCGGCTTCGTCGCTCCCGACGGCGGCGGAGACGACGTCTTCGTGCACGTCAGCGCCCTGGGCCGCGGGCTCACCGAGCTCGCCGAGGGTGCGCGCGTGACGTACGACGTCGTCGAGGGCGACAAGGGGCCGAACGCCCGGAACGTGCAGCTCGTGGGCGGCTCCGGGCGCCCGGGTCCGGACCGCGGCCGACCGGGCGCCGACCGTGGCCGCCCGGGCTCGGACCGCGGTCGTCCGGCGTCCGGCGGTCGCGTGCGCGGCGGCGAGGGCACGGTCGCGCGCTACGACGCGGACCGCGGCTTCGGCTTCATCACGCCCGACGCCGGCGGCGAGGACCTGTTCGTGCACGTGTCGGTCGTGCGCGGCGGGGAGGAGCTCGAGGAGGGGGACCGGGTCCGGTTCAAGATCCGGCAGAGCGACCGCGGGCCGCAGGCCGACGGCGTCGAGCTCATCTGAGCGAGGGGCGGCGCGGCTCCCGTCGAGCCGCCCCGCCCCGGTGTGCCCCACCCGCCGCCCCGCGCCACCCTGCCCGCCCCGCCCCGGTGCCCCCCACCGCGGCGGGGCGCGGTCGTCCTCGGCGGGGGCCGCGGGGATTGCCCTGGAAGTCGGTGGCGCCGGTCCCTAGGGTCGACGGATGGACGCCCAGGAGATCCGCTCGGCCTACCTCGACTTCTTCGCCGCCCGGGGGCACGCCGTGATCGAGCGAGCGCCCCTGGTCCTGCGCGAGGACCCGACGACCCTGTTCACGGGCGCGGGCATGCAGCCGCTGATGCCCTACCTGCTCGGCGTGCGCCCGCACGCCTCCGGGCGGCTCCTCGTCGACTCGCAGCCGTGCCTGCGGTCGCAGGACATCGACGAGGTCGGCGACCGACGTCACACGACCTTCTTCGAGATGCTGGGCAACTGGAGCCTGGGGTCGGCCGACGTCGAGCGGCAGGTCCGGTGGTTCGCCGACTTCCTCGCGCTCGTCGGCGTCGACCTCGCGCGCCTCTACGTCACGTGCTTCCGCGGGTCGGTCGAGCACGGGATCCCCCGGGACGAGGTGGCGGCCCAGGCCTGGGTCACGGTGTTCGCCGAGCACGGCATCGAGGCGTCGGTCGTGGACGTGGGGTCCCGCGCGGACGGCGACCGCGACGGCATGCGCGGCGGGCGGGTCTTCCTCTACGACGCCGAGGAGAACTGGTGGAGCCGGGGAGGCGGCCTGGAGGGCACGCCCGTGGGCGACCCCTGCGGGCCGGACTCGGAGGTCTTCTACGACCTCGGACCGGAGCTCCACGACCCGTCGACCGGGGAGCCCCATCCGGCGAGCGAGGGAGGACGGTTCGTCGAGATCGGCAACCAGGTGTTCATGCGCTATCGCCGCACGAGCGAGGGCTTCGTCCTCCTCGACGAGCCGAGCATCGACTTCGGGGGCGGGCTGGAGCGCATCGCCGCCGCCGCGACGGCGACCCCCGACGTGTTCGACGTGAGCCTGCTGCGCCCCCTGGTCGACCGGCTCGAGAACCTGAGCGGTCGCACCTACGAGGACGACCCGCGCCCGTTCCGTGTGATCGCGGACCACGTGCGCGCCGCGACGTTCCTCGCCGCCGACGGCGTGCGGCCGAGCAACAAGGCGCACGGGTACGTGCTGCGGCGGCTCGTGCGCCGGGCCGTGGTGCACGCGCTCCGGCTCGGGCTGGAGGACCGGTTCGTCGACGACCTCGTCGCCGTCGTGGCCGAGTCGTACCGCGACGCCTACCCGAACCTGGTCGAGCAGCACGAGGAGCTGAGCGGCGTGCTGCGGGACGAGGAGTCGCGCTTCCGGCGCACGGTGCACCGAGGGCTCCGAGAGCTCGACAGGCTCCGGGGCACGACCGTCACGGGCGACCACCTGTTCGTGCTCGCCGACACCTGGGGCTTCCCCGTCGAGCTGGCGGTCGACGAGGTCCGCCGCCGCGACATGGCTCTCGCCGCCGACTGGCAGGAGGGCTACGCGGAGCAGCGCGCGCGCCAGCAGGCGCGGTCCCGGGCGGCCGCGAGCGGGGAATAGTGCGGGTCGCGTGAAGGTTGAGCCTGACGGACTCAAGTTGAGCCGGGTGAGGTTGCGCGAGCACCGACCACGGATCTACCTTGAGTGAAGCAGACTCAACCCGGTGTGCCGAGGCGCAGCAGCGCCGTCGGGCACCCAGAACGACGGAGGCACACACATGGCACGAGCAGTCGGGATCGACCTCGGCACCACCAACTCGGTGGTCGCCGTCCTCGAGGGCGGAGAGCCCACGGTCATCGCGAACGCCGAGGGGTCGCGCACGACGCCGTCGGTGGTCGCCTTCTCCAAGACCGGCGAGGTCCTCGTCGGCGAGGTCGCCAAGCGCCAGGCGGTCACGAACGTCGACCGCACCATCAGCTCGGTGAAGCGCCACATGGGCACCGACTGGTCGGTGGAGATCGACGACAAGAAGTACACCGCGCAGGAGATCTCCGCGCGCATCCTGGGCAAGCTCAAGCGCGACGCCGAGGAGTACCTGGGCGAGCCCGTCACGGACGCGGTCGTCACCGTCCCGGCGTACTTCAACGACGCCGAGCGCCAGGCGACCAAGGACGCCGGGCAGATCGCGGGCCTCAACGTGACCCGCATCGTCAACGAGCCCACCGCGGCCGCGCTCGCCTACGGCCTGGAGAAGGGCAAGGAGGACGAGCTCATCCTCGTCTTCGACCTGGGCGGCGGCACGTTCGACGTCTCGCTCCTCGAGGTCGGCAAGGACGAGGACGACTTCTCCACGATCCAGGTCCGCGCGACCTCGGGCGACAACCGCCTCGGTGGCGACGACTGGGACAACCGCATCGTCGAGCACCTCATCAAGCAGGTGAAGAACAGCTCGGGCGTCGACCTGTCGAAGGACAAGATCGCGCTCCAGCGTCTGCGCGAGGCCGCCGAGCAGGCGAAGAAGGAGCTCTCGTCCGCGACGAGCACCACCATCTCGATGCAGTACCTCTCGATGAGCGAGAACGGTCCCATCCACCTGGACGAGAAGCTCACGCGCGCCCAGTTCCAGCAGATGACGCAGGACCTCCTCGACCGGACGAAGGCCCCGTTCCACAAGGTCATCTCCGACGCGGGCGTCTCCGTCTCCGACATCGACCACGTCGTGCTCGTGGGTGGCTCCACCCGCATGCCGGCCGTGACTGACGTCGTCAAGGAGCTCACGGGCGGCAAGGAGCCGAACAAGGGCGTCAACCCGGACGAGGTCGTCGCCGTCGGCGCGGCCCTGCAGGCCGGTGTCATCTCCGGTGACCGCAAGGACGTCCTGCTCATCGACGTGACCCCGCTGTCCCTCGGCATCGAGACCAAGGGCGGTGTGATGACCAAGCTCATCGAGCGGAACACGGCCATCCCGACCAAGCGCAGCGAGATCTTCTCGACGGCCGAGGACAACCAGCCGTCGGTGCTCATCCAGGTGTTCCAGGGCGAGCGCGAGTTCGCGCGCGACAACAAGCCGCTCGGCACGTTCGAGCTGACCGGCATCGCGCCGGCCCCGCGCGGCGTGCCGCAGATCGAGGTCACCTTCGACATCGACGCGAACGGCATCGTCCACGTCGGCGCCAAGGACCGCGGCACCGGCAAGGAGCAGAAGATGACCATCACGGGTGGCTCGGCGCTGCCCAAGGAGGACATCGACCGCATGGTCAAGGAGGCCGAGGAGCACGCGGCCGAGGACAAGAAGCGTCGCGAGGACGCGGAGACCCGCAACCAGGCCGAGGCGTTCGTCTACTCGACCGAGAAGCTCGTCTCCGAGAACAAGGAGAAGCTCCCCGCCGACGTCGTCACCGAGGTCGAGGCCGACATCGCGTCGGTCAAGTCCGCGCTCGAGGGCGAGGACGCCGACGCCGTGAAGACCGCGCACGAGAAGCTCGTCGCGTCCTCGCAGAAGATCGGCCAGGCGCTCTACGCCTCGGCCGAGCAGGAGCAGGCCGCCGGCAACCCCGGCGCCGCGCAGGACGACGCCACCGCCGCGGCGGGCGCGACGTCCGCCCCGGACGAGGACGTCGTCGACGCCGAGATCGTGGACGAGGAGGACGAGCGCAAGTGACGGCCGACGGACCGACCGACCCGCAGGGCCCCGAGGAGCAGGCCGGGCGCGAGCCCGGCCAGGGCTCCGACGACAAGCCCTTCCAGTTCACGGACAAGCGCAAGGTCGACCCGGAGAGCGGTCGGCCCCGCCCCGAGGGCGAGGCCGGCGGCTCCGCGGGCGACGACGCGGAGACGGACCTGCTCGCGGGCCTCGACTTCGAGCCGTCCGACGAGGCCGGGGTCGACGCCGCGGTCCTCGCGGCGAAGGCCGAGGCCGCGGAGCACCTCGACGCGCTCCAGCGCGAGCGGGCCAGCTTCACGAACTACCGCAACCGGTCGCTGCGCGACCAGGAGGCCGCGCGCACGAAGGGGATCGAGGACGTGCTCACCGCGCTCCTGCCGGTCCTCGACGACATCGACCGCGCGCGGCAGCACGGCGAGCTGACGGGGCCGTTCGCGGCCATCGCCGACAAGCTCGACGCGTCGCTCGAGAAGTTCGGGATCGAGCGCTACGGCGCGGTCGGGGACGAGTTCGACCCCACCGTCCACGAGGCGCTCATGCACCAGCCCGACCCCGAGGCCACCGCCACCACGGTGAACCTCGTCATCGAGCCGGGCTACCGGATCGGGGAGCGGGTCGTGCGCGCCGCGCGCGTCTCGGTCGTCGGCCCGCAGTAGCCACCCCTTCCTCGTGCCCGACGGCGCGGGCGCACCTCCCGCGCGGAGGTGCGCTCCGCCGTCGGGCACGCGAGGATCACCAGCAGCAGACCACCGGCAGCAGCCACGGAACGAAGGACCAGGACCACGACCACCGACAGGAGGGAGGCGCCGTGACCGGACAGGACTGGATGGAGAAGGACTTCTACGCCGCGCTCGGCGTCCCCAAGGACGCCGACGACGCCGCGATCAAGAAGGCCTACCGCAAGCTCGCCCGCAAGTACCACCCCGACCAGAACCAGGGTGACGCGAGCGCCGAGGCCAAGTTCAAGGAGATCGGCGAGGCGTACGCCGTGCTGTCGGACCCCAAGGAGCGCGAGCAGTACGACGCGATCCGGGCGATGGCGGGCGGGGGCGCGCGCTTCTCCGCGGGCCCCGGCGGTGCCGGGGGAGCGGGCTTCGAGGACGTCTTCGGCGGCATGTTCGGCGGCGGGGGCCCGGGCGGGACCCGGGTCCGCTACTCGACCGGCGGCCAGGGCGCGGGCGGGTTCGAGGACATCCTCGGCTCGATGTTCGGCGGCGGGGCGGGCCAGCAGTTCGGCGGCCCCCGGCCCCGCGCGGGCGCCGACCTCGCGGCGGCCACGACCCTGCCGTTCCGGCAGGCGGTCGAGGGGTCGACCGTGACGTTCACCGTCGACGGCCGCACGGTCACGACCCGCATCCCGCCGGGCGTCCGCGACGGCCAGAAGATCCGGCTGCGCGGCAAGGGCCGCCCCGGCACGGCGGGCGGGCCCGACGGCGACCTCGTCGTCACCGTGCATGTCACCCCGCACCCGGTGTTCTCGCTCGACGGGAACAACCTGCGGATCACGGTCCCGGTGACGTTCCCCGAGGCCGCGCTCGGCGCCACCATCGCCGTGCCGACGCTCGACGGCTCGACCGTCAAGGTCAAGGTGCCGGCCGGCACGCCCTCGGGGCGCACGCTGCGCGTCCGCGGCCGCGGCGTGAAGACCGCGAAGTCGACCGGCGACCTGCTCGTCACGGTCCAGGTCGCCGTGCCGCAGAAGCTCTCGAAGGCCGCGCGCGAGGCCGTCGAGACGTTCGCCGCCGAGACCGCCGGCCAGGACGTGCGCGCCGACCTGGTCCGCCAGGCCGCGGAGTGAGGGGGCGACCATGATGCCCCAGCAGGAAACTCATCATCTCTCGATCGGTGGGGACGCGGGCGGCGTCGGGCGCGCTCCCGCGAGCGACGTCGACCAGGACGCGCCCGTCCTCGTCATCTCGCAGGCCGCCGCGCTCGCGGGCATGCACCCGCAGACGCTGCGTCAGTACGACCGCCTCGGCCTCGTGGTGCCGCGCCGCACCGCGGGCCGGGGGCGGCGGTACTCGCTGCGCGACGTCGCGAAGCTGCTCGAGGTGCAGCGCCTCAGCCACGACGAGGGCATCAACCTCGCGGGCATCCAGCGGATCCTCGCCCTCGAGTCCCAGGTCGAGCGGCTCGAGCGGCGCATCGAGGCGCTCTCGGCGCGCGTCGAGCCGGGCGGCCGCGTGTTCGCCGCCGCGGCGAGCGGCGACGTCGTCGTCGTGCCTCGTGGGCGCAGCGTGCGGCGCGGGGTCGAGGAGGCGCTGCGCGAGACGCTCGTCGAGCACGGCGAGGCGCGCGCGCTCGTCATCTGGCGGCCCCGGGCCGACGGCACCGACAACTGACCTGCGACGCGGCAATTCCGCAAGAATGCCGTGCGCTAATTGCTGCGTATTCCTGCATTTCTTAGCAAGGCCTTCCTTGCTATACACCGAGGAATTCCGGGAATACCGTGGAACGCGGAGACCGACCCACGGCGGGTCCTCGGAGACAGGAGATCGCGATGAGCAGCCTCACGGAGATGCCCCAGGTCGTCGAGTGTTCCATCGACGGCTGCGGCTACAACCACGACCACGGGTGCCACGCGGGCGCCGTGACGATCGCCGGTCACACGGGCGACGCCGAGTGCGCCACGTTCATCCCGCTGGGCACGAAGGGCGGGCTGGAGAAGGTGCTCGCGCACGTCGGGGCCTGCCAGCGCACGGAGTGCGTCCACAACGCCTCGCTCGAGTGCTCCGCACCGTCGATCCGCGTCGGGGCGGGCGCGTCCGGCGAGGACCGCGCCGACTGCCTCACCTTCACGCCGCGCTGACGCGCGGTCGCCGCCTCGCTCGCGGGCGGTCGGTCACCCGCCGGCCGCAGACGCCCCCGGACGCCCCGGACCACGCGCTCGCCCGCGTGGGACGGGGCGTCGTCGTGTCAGCGCTGGAGCGTGTCGAGGAGCTGGACGGCCGCCGTGTGGGTGCGGGGGAGCGGTTCGAGCCACACGCGCGGCGGCCTGCGCAGGATGGCCGTGACGCCCAGCGCGAGACCGGTGCGCTCGATGTTGTGGCGGAGCACGGTGCGCACCATGGCGTCGTCCGCGTCCCGCTCGCCGAGCACGACGAAGAGCCCGTTGCCGATCGAGGCCATGGGGTGGCCCTCGCCGAACGTGTGGGTGAGCGCGCGGCCCATCGCCGCCGAGCGCGCGAACCGCTGCCACCCCGTGAGGTCGTCGAGCGCGACGTCGACGACGAGCAGCCCGTGGGTCTGGGTCGCGTCCACGCCCGCGCGCTCGGCCGCGCCGTACGTCTCGCGGAGCCGGTGCACCAGGTACTGGGTCGTCGCGAGGCCGGACTCCGGGTCCAGGACCTCGGGTGCCACGGGGCTGGCCTCGTACCCCTCGGACCAGCCGACCGCCACGCCGCGGACCAGGTCGACGACCGGTTCGCGGTCGTGGGCGCGGTACAGGCAGACGACGTCGTCGATGGCCTCGCCGATCCCCACCCCGGCCTCTGCGCGGACGCGGCCGAGCCGCTCGGCGGCGGGCGTCGCGTCCCGCTCCTCGCACAACGCCTCGACGAGCGCGTCGACGGCAGGGTGGTACCAGTCGCCCGGCCGTAGCCAGACGCTGTCGGCGCTCGCGCGCCGCCACCGCTCGCGCACGGCGTCGGTCGCGGGCACGGCGTACCCCTGGAGGTGGTCCATGTAGATGAGACGTGCGGGCGAGCCGTCCATGACGCGGGAACCGCGAGGAGTTTCCAGGACCTCACGTCCCGGGTGAAAGGGGACGAAAGCCTGAAAGCGTCGTCGTTCCCGTTCCGGTGGCGGGAACCCTCTGCCCGTGAGATGGACGGGCGTCTACTATGGCCACCGTAGCCTCGGTTCGGGGCGGTCTCCGGGGCGGGTGACGATGACGCAGGCACAACGGGTGGACAGCGAGGCGTTCAGCGACGCCGAGCTCATCACCGCCGTACGTGCAGGGGACACGAGCGCCTACGGCGTGCTCTACGAGCGGCACGCCAGCGCCGCGCGCACGGTCGCGCGCCAGTACGTCCGGTCGAGCGCCGACGCCGACGACGTCGTGTCCGACGCGTTCGCCCGCACGCTCTCCGTGCTGCAGAACGGCGGCGGCCCGGACGTCACGTTCCGCGCCTACCTCTTCACGGTCGTGCGCCGTCTGTCGTACGACCTCGTCAGCGGGGCCCGACGCACGCAGCCGACCGACGACGAGCGCACGTTCGAGTCCGCGTTCGGCCCGATGGCCTCGACGGAGGACCCGACCCTCGAGGGCTTCGAGCGCTCGACGGTCACGCGCGCCTACCAGGACCTGCCGGAGCGGTGGCGTGCCGTGCTCTGGTACACCGAGGTCGAGAACCTGTCCCCGGCCGAGATCGCCCCGCTGCTGGGCCTCACCGCGAACGGCGTCTCCGCGCTCGCGTACCGCGCCCGCGAGGGGCTGCGCCAGGCGTACCTCCAGCAGCACCTCACGTCCGTGCCCGCCGAGGAGTGCCGCACGGTCAACGCGCTCCTCGGGTCGTACGTGCGCGGGGGGCTCGCCAAGCGCGAGACGGCGCGCGTCGAGTCGCACCTCGAGGGCTGCGACGACTGCCGCGGGCTCGTGCTCGAGCTGGGCGACGTCTCCCACGGCATGCGCGCCGTCATCGCCCCGCTCGTGCTCGGCGTGGGCGCGCTCGGTCTCGTCGGGACGGCGCTGCCCACCACGGGTGGCGCGGCGGTCGCCGGCGGGCTCGCGGCCGCGCTCCAGGGCGCGTCGGGCAGCGGGACGGCGAGCGGCTCGGGCGCCGGTGGGTCGGGCGGCGCGGGCGGGTCGAGCGCCGGCGGGTCGAGCGCCGGAGGATCGGGCGCCGGTGGGTCCGGCGCGGCGGGCGGTTCAAGTGCTGCCGGCGGGTCCGGCGCGGCGGGTGGGTCCGGTGCGGCGACCGGGGCCGGGGCCGGCGCGGGCGTCGGCGGCGGCGCCGGCGCGGGCGCCGCCGGGACCGGCGTGATCGTCACACATCGGTACGGGCGAACCCCCGTCCACCCGAGACC
>NZ_JAACJC010000017.1:0-1300 GCF_011033075.1 Cellulosimicrobium sp. SL-1
GAAGCCACCAGAGATGGTGGTCTCTTTGGACACTCGTGCACAGGTGGTGCATGGTTGTCGTCAGCTCGTGTCGTGAGATGTTGGGTTAAGTCCCGCAACGAGCGCAACCCTCGTCCCATGTTGCCAGCGGGTTATGCCGGGGACTCATGGGAGACTGCCGGGGTCAACTCGGAGGAAGGTGGGGATGACGTCAAATCATCATGCCCCTTATGTCTTGGGCTTCACGCATGCTACAATGGCCGGTACAAAGGGCTGCGATACCGTAAGGTGGAGCGAATCCCAAAAAGCCGGTCTCAGTTCGGATTGGGGTCTGCAACTCGACCCCATGAAGTCGGAGTCGCTAGTAATCGCAGATCAGCAACGCTGCGGTGAATACGTTCCCGGGCCTTGTACACACCGCCCGTCAAGTCACGAAAGTCGGTAACACCCGAAGCCCATGGCCCAACCGTTCGCGGGGGGAGTGGTCGAAGGTGGGACTGGCGATTGGGACTAAGTCGTAACAAGGTAGCCGTACCGGAAGGTGCGGCTGGATCACCTCCTTTCTAAGGAGCTACCAACCCTCGTCCGCTGGTGTTTGCTGGTGGGTGGGTGGTTCAGGTGCCACGCCATCGCCGTCCGTGTGGTGGGTGGTTGCTCATGGGTGGAACATTGACGAAAGAGCTTTCTTGGTCTTGCTGGTGTCAGTACCTGCCGGCTCGCACGATCCCCTCGGGGTTCGTGTGGGTGGTGGTGGAACATCACGGGTGGGGCTGGGGGGCTTGTCGAGCACACTGTTGGGTCCTCAGGTCACCGGCCACCGGTTGGTGGGGTGCCTGGTACGGGCCGGTCCTTGGACCACGAACCGCTTCGTCTGCGCTCTTGTATGAGGGTGTGGGTGGGGTAGGCGGGTCTGGTGGGGTCGGGGTCGTTGGTTGTTTGAGAACTGCACAGTGGACGCGAGCATCTTTGTAAAGATCAAGACGCACCCTTTGGGGTGTGGTTCTTGGTTCTCTGCAGTTTTGTTGTTTTTGTTGAAGTTTTTAAGGGCACAGGGTGGATGCCTTGGCACTAGGAGCCGAAGAAGGACGTGGTAGCCTGCGATAAGCCTCGGGGAGCTGGCAAACGAGCTGTGATCCGAGGGTTTCCGAATGGGGGAACCCCGCACGAGTCATGTCGTGTGACCCGCACCTGAATATATAGGGTGTGTGGAGGGAACGTCGGGAAGTGAAACATCTCAGTACCGACAGGAAGAGATATTCCGTGAGTAGTGGCGAGCGAAAGCGGATGAGGCCAAACCGGGCGCGTGTTCAAGCTGTCAGGC
>NZ_JAACJC010000017.1:1380-2831 GCF_011033075.1 Cellulosimicrobium sp. SL-1
CGTGTTCAAGCTGTCAGGCGTTGCGTGTTCGGGGTTGTGGGACCCTTCTGGTGGATCTGACAGTCCACCGGGGAGTGAGAAAGCCGTGTCATAGTCGAACCGCATTGAAAGGCGGACCACAGACGGTGCGAGTCCGGTAGACGAAATGGTGCGGCCTCCCGAAGGGGATCCCAAGTAGCACGGGGCCCGAGAAATCTCGTGTGAATCTGGCAAGACCACTTGCTAAGCCTAAATACTACCTAGTGACCGATAGCGGACCAGTACCGTGAGGGAAAGGTGAAAAGTACCCCGGGAGGGGAGTGAAATAGTACCTGAAACCGTGTGCCTACAATCCGTTGGAGCCTCCTTGGCTGGGGTGACAGCGTGCCTTTTGAAGAATGAGCCTGCGAGTTAGTGCTCAGTGGCGAGGTTAACCCGTGTGGGGAAGCCGTAGCGAAAGCGAGTCCGAACAGGGCGCCCATAGTCGCTGGGTCTAGACCCGAAGCGAAGTGATCTAGCCATGGGCAGGTTGAAGCGCGGGTAAGACCGCGTGGAGGACCGAACCCACCAGGGTTGAAAACCTGGGGGATGACCTGTGGTTAGGGGTGAAAGGCCAATCAAACTTCGTGATAGCTGGTTCTCCCCGAAATGCATTTAGGTGCAGCGTCACGTGTTTCTTGCCGGAGGTAGAGCTACTGGATGGCCGATGGGCCCTACAAGGTTACTGACGTCAGCCAAACTCCGAATGCCGGTAAGTGAAAGCGTGGCAGTGAGACTGCGGGGGATAAGCTCCGTAGTCGAGAGGGAAACAGCCCAGACCACCGGCTAAGGCCCCTAAGCGTGTGCTAAGTGGGAAAGGATGTGGAGTTGCACAGACAACCAGGAGGTTGGCTTAGAAGCAGCCACCCTTGAAAGAGTGCGTAATAGCTCACTGGTCAAGTGATTCCGCGCCGACAATGTAGCGGGGCTCAAGTACACCGCCGAAGCCGTGGCATCTGCGCTCAACTCAGGCCTTCGTGGTCCAGAGGCGCAGGTGGGTAGGGGAGCGTCGTGTGGGCGGTGAAGCCGCGGGGGAACCCAGCGGTGGAGCCCACACGAGTGAGAATGCAGGCATGAGTAGCGAAAGACGGGTGAGAAACCCGTCCGCCGAATGACCAAGGGTTCCAGGGCCAGGTTAATCCGCCCTGGGTAAGTCGGGACCTAAGGCGAGGCCGACAGGCGTAGTCGATGGACAAGGAGTTGATATTCTCCTACCGGCGAAGAACCGCCCATACCGAGCCCGGTGATGCTGACCGCCCAAACCTGCCCATCGACCCTTCGGGGTCACCGGGCAGGGGCGCGCGGGACCCAATCCGGTAGTAGGTAAGCGTATTAACAGGGGTGACGCAGGAAGGTAGCCCGGCGTGGCGATGGTAGACCACGTCCAAGGCTGTAGGCCGTCGGGTAGGCAAATCCGCCCGACATCAAGGCTG
>NZ_JAACJC010000017.1:2909-4582 GCF_011033075.1 Cellulosimicrobium sp. SL-1
ATCCGCCCGACATCAAGGCTGAGAGCTGACGGTGAGCGCACAAGCGCGAACTGGGTGATCCTATGCTGCCAAGAAAAGCCTCGACGCGAGGTTCTAGCCGCCCGTACCCCAAACCGACTCAGGTGGTCAGGTAGAGAATACTAAGGCGATCGAGAGAATCGTGGTTAAGGAACTCGGCAAAATGCCCCCGTAACTTCGGGAGAAGGGGGGCCCGAAGCGTGAACACCCTCGCGGTGGGAGCGTGGACGGCCGCAGAGACCAGGGAGAAGCGACTGTTTACTAAAAACACAGGTCCGTGCGAAGTCGCAAGACGATGTATACGGACTGACGCCTGCCCGGTGCTGGAAGGTTAAGAGGACGGGTCAACCCTTCGGGGTGAAGCTCAGAATTTAAGCCCCAGTAAACGGCGGTGGTAACTATAACCATCCTAAGGTAGCGAAATTCCTTGTCGGGTAAGTTCCGACCTGCACGAATGGCGTAACGACTTCTCCGCTGTCTCAACCGCGAACTCGGCGAAATTGCACTACGAGTAAAGATGCTCGTTACGCGCAGCAGGACGGAAAGACCCCGGGACCTTTACTATAGCTTGGTATTGGTGTTCGGTGCGGCTTGTGTAGGATAGGTGGGAGACTGTGAAGCCCGTACGCCAGTGCGGGTGGAGTCAACGTTGAAATACCACTCTGGCCGCTTCGGATGTCTAACCTCGGTCCGTGATCCGGACCAGGGACAGTGCCTGGTGGGTAGTTTAACTGGGGCGGTTGCCTCCTAAAATGTAACGGAGGCGCTCAAAGGTTCCCTCAGCCTGGTTGGCAATCAGGTGTCGAGTGCAAGTGCACAAGGGAGCTTGACTGTGAGACTGACAGGTCGAGCAGGGACGAAAGTCGGAACTAGTGATCCGGCGGTGGCTTGTGGAAGCGCCGTCGCTCAACGGATAAAAGGTACCCCGGGGATAACAGGCTGATCTTGCCCAAGAGTCCATATCGACGGCATGGTTTGGCACCTCGATGTCGGCTCGTCGCATCCTGGGGCTGGAGTAGGTCCCAAGGGTTGGGCTGTTCGCCCATTAAAGCGGTACGCGAGCTGGGTTTAGAACGTCGTGAGACAGTTCGGTCCCTATCCGCTGCGCGCGCAGGAAACTTGAGAAGGGCTGTCCCTAGTACGAGAGGACCGGGACGGACGAACCTCTGGTGTGCCAGTTGTTCCGCCAGGAGCACCGCTGGTTGGCTACGTTCGGAAGGGATAACCGCTGAAAGCATCTAAGCGGGAAGCCTGCTTCAAGATGAGGTTTCCATACCCTACGGGGTGAGAGGCACCCAGCAGAACACTGGGTCGATAGGCCGGACGTGGAAGCGGGGACGAAAGACCCGTGCAGCTGACCGGTACTAATCAGCCGACAACTTCAACACCAAACACTCTTGTGCTACGCGTCCACTGTGCGGTTCCCGAACCACCAACACCACACCCCCCACGGGGTGCCCCAGGTGTTGACACGGTTCAACAGAGTTACGGCGGTCACAGCGAAGGGGAAACGCCCGGTCCCATACCGAACCCGGAAGCTAAGCCCTTCAGCGCCGATGGTACTGCCCTGGAGACGGGGTGGGAGAGTAGGACGCCGCCGGACAACCCTTCACCGAAGGCCCACCCCACACGGGGTGGGCCTTCGGCATTTCCGC
>NZ_JAACJC010000018.1:0-2786 GCF_011033075.1 Cellulosimicrobium sp. SL-1
CCTGACGACCCCGCCGCACGACACCCGGTCGGCGAGCACGACCCCGCTCCCCCACCACAACGAGGTTGGTCCCGCTATCCACCGGATAGCGGGACCAACCTCGTTCTCGGCGGCCGCCCAGGGCCACCCCGGTCAGTCCGCGGTCACGAAGAGGTGGCGCGTGACGTCGTCGGGCAGGTCGAGGACGGTCAGGGCGCCCTCGCCCGAGGCGGTGACGACGCCGTCACCCACCGTGACCACGAGGGTCCGGTGCGGGAGCACGCCGGCCTCGGCGAACCGCGCGAGCAGCTCGACGTCCACCTGGATCGGCTCGGCGATGCGCTGGAGCACGACGCGCACCTCGGTGCCCGGCACCGCGCCGCGCGCGACGAGGTGCGCGCGCAGGGACACGACGCCCTGGAGGTAGCCGACCTCGGGCAGGTCCTCGCCGAGCTCGCGCAGGCCGGGGATCGGGTTGCCGTACGGGTCGTGCGCCGGGTGGTCGAGGAGCCCGACGAGGCGCCGCTCGACGAGGTCGCTCATCACGTGCTCCCAGCGGCAGGCCTCGGTGTGGACGTGCTCCCAGTCGAGCTTGATGACGTCGGTGAGCAGGCGCTCGGCGAGGCGGTGCTTGCGCATGACGCGCACCGCCGTCTGCTGGCCGAGGGCCGTGAGCTCGAGCTGGCGGTCGCCCCCGACGACGACGAGGCCGTCGCGCTCCATGCGCGCCACGGTCTGCGAGACCGTCGGCCCCGAGTGCCCGAGGCGCTCGGCGATCCGCGCGCGCAGCGGGGGGATCCCCTCCTCCTGCAGCTCGTAGATCGACTTCAGGTACATCTCGGTGGTGTCGATCAGGTCGGTCACTCGGCCTCCCGCGGCAGGTACGACGCACTCTTCTCTGGAACGGTTCCAGTCTAGCGCTTTCGCCGCCGACTCCGACCGGCGGGCCGCCGCGCCTAGGGTGTCCCCGTGACCCGCCCCCGCGCCGACCGCGTCCGCCGCGCGGTCGAGGCGGCCGCCGCCCGCGACGGCATCGTGCTCGACGCCGGCCAGCGCGACCTCCTCGGCCGGCTCGCGCGGCTCGGCGACGACGTCGCCCGGGCCCGACGACGTCCCGTCCGCGGGCTGTACGTCTGGGGGCCGGTCGGGCGGGGCAAGTCCTGGCTCGCCACGGCGTTCGTCGACGCCGTCACGCCGGAGCTCCCCGCGGGAGCCGTGCGCCGCACGCACGTCTACGACCTGTTCCGCGACCTCCACGCGGCCATCCACGCGCGCCGGGAGGCCGCCCGCGCGGAGCCACGCGCCGCCGTCGGGCACGGAGGCCCGACGCGCGGGTGGCGCACCCGGGCGCCCCAGGTCCCGGAACCTCCTGCGCCGGAACCCCCGGGACCTGAGCCGTTGTCGCCGGAGGTGCGGCCCGAGGACCGCCCGAGCGCGGTCGACGACGCGATCGACGACCTCCTGCGCGGCACGACGCTGCTCCTCCTCGACGAGCTCCACCTGCACGACACGGGCGACGCGACGCTCCTCACGCGGCTCCTGCGCCGGGCGTTCGCGGCGGGCGTCGTCGTGCTCGCGACGTCCAACTATGAGCCCGGCACGCTGCTGCCGAACCCGCTGTGGCACCACGTCGCCGAACCCGGGATCGCCCTCCTTCGGGCGCACCTCGACGTCGTCGAGCTCGCCGGGCCCACGGACTACCGGACGCTCGGCGGGCGCGGTCGCGCCGGGTTCGCCGCGGGCGCGTGGCTCCGCCCCGGCACGACGGCCCAGCTCGACGCCCGCGGCCTGCGCCGCCCGGGCGCGGACGAGGCGACGGCGGTCCGCACCGGGTCGCGCACGTTCCCCGTGACGGCGGCGCGCGCGGACGAGCTGTGGGTGACGTTCGACGACCTCGCGGGCCGGCCGACGTCGACCCTGGAGTACCTCGACTGGTCCGTGCGCTTCCGCCGGTGGGTCGTCACCGACGTCCCCCTGCTCACCGCCGTCGACCGCGAGGCCCAGCAGCGGTTCGTCGCGGTCGTCGACGTGCTGGTCGACGCGGACGTCGAGCTCGTCGTCACGTCGCCCCACGCGCTCGGCACCTTCCGCACCGCGCTCCCCGACCGCCCGGACGCGTTCCGCACCGCGAGCCGGCTCCAGCTCCTCACCGAGGACGCGGGCGGCACCGACCCGGCGGACGACGTCCCGCACGCCTGACCCGGCGCGTCCCAGGGCTCGCGTGCGGGGGTGTCGTGGGCGGCGGCTACGATCGGCCGCAACCGACTCGACTGGAGGCACCTGGTGGCACGCTCCGACGGCACCGACGACGGCGGCGCGCGCGGTCAGCGCGGGCCCCGCGCGGCGGACGCGCTCACGTGCTCGTTCTGCGGCAAGTCGCAGCGGCAGGTGAAGCGGCTCATCGCGGGCCCCGCGGGCGTCTTCATCTGCGACGAGTGCGTGGCCCTCTGCCTCGAGATGGTCGAGGAGGACCGCGAGACGGAGTCGGCCGAGCAGGACATCGTCACCGGCAGCGGCCCGCTCCCCACGCCGCACGAGATCTTCGCGCACCTCAGCCGCTACGTCGTCGGACAGGACGGCGCCAAGCGGGCGCTGGCCGTCGCGGTGCACAACCACTACAAGCGCGTACGCGCCGCCGCTGCCGCCGAGGAGGCGGGCGAGGCCCTCGCGACCGACGACCCGGACTACGTGGAGCTGGCGAAGTCGAACATCTTGTTGATCGGTCCGACGGGGACGGGCAAGACGTATCTGGCGCAGACGTTGGCGCGGATGTTGAACGTGCCTTTCGCGATCGCGGACGCGACGGC
>NZ_JAACJC010000019.1:0-1151 GCF_011033075.1 Cellulosimicrobium sp. SL-1
CCGCCGCAGACAGCTGCTCCGTCGCCGCAGCCACCGCCTCCGACGTCCCCGCCACCTCCGCGATGATCCCCCGCAAGTTCTCCTGCGCACTCGTCAACGCCGCAGCCATCTGCCCCAGCTCGTCACGACCCACCACCTGCGCCCGCACGGTGAGGTCGCCGTCTCCCAGCGCCGTCAGGCTCCTCGACACCGCACCGATCCGGACGGCGATGCCGCGCGCCACGACGTAGGACAGCGCGGTCGCCGCGAGGGCGCCGAGCACCGCGACGAGGATCGTGGCGAGCAGCGCCCGTGCCGCGAGCGTGTCCGTCTCCTCGGCGAGCTCCGCCGCCTGCTCGCCCTGGGACACCGTCTCGACCTGCATCGCGTCCAGGACCCCCGTCGTCAGGGGGCGGACGGTGTCGTCGAAGTACGCGGCGAAGCCCGCGGTGTCACCCGCGTCCGCAACCGGGAACAGCTCGCCCTCGGCCGCCGCGTAGTACGCGTCCAGGGCGGCGACGAGCGCGTCGACGTCGGTCTGGCTCACCGCGTTCGGACGGTACGCCTCGATCTGGGCCTCCAGGTCGACCTTGCGCTCCACCAGCTCGTCGAGGAGGCTCGCCCGGGTCTCCGCGTCCGCGATCCCGTACTGGACCACGCGGGCGCGGTCACCCTGGAAGGCGCGCTGGATCTCCGTGAGCTGCTGCAGCGGCGTGACGTTGCCGCGGTACATCTCGTCGGCGTCCGAGCGCAGCTGGCGCATCGAGACGAGCGCGACGGCCGTGATGACGGCGGTCACCACCACCATCACGAGGACCGACGTGAGGATCTTGACGAGGACGGGGCGGTCCCCCCACAGGCGTCGAGGCGCGTCCTGCTGCTGGTTCGTGGTCATCGTGGTCGTCTCTCTGCGTGGGTGCGTGGGTACGTGGGTGTCAGGGGTCAGTAGGTGAACCGCGAGGCGCGGCCGCGCAGCTCGGCGGCCATGCGCGCGAGCTCGGCGATCGACCCGTTCATCTGCTCGACGGCCTGGGCCGTCGACGAGGCGCCGGCGGCGATGCCGGTGATGTTGCCCGCGATCTCGCTCGACCCCGTCGCCGCCTCCTGCACCCCGCGCGACATCTCGTTCGTCGTCGCCGTCTGCTCCTCCACCGCCGACGCGATCGTCAGCT
>NZ_JAACJC010000002.1:0-479181 GCF_011033075.1 Cellulosimicrobium sp. SL-1
CCCGTGTACCCGTGGCGGCGGCGCGTGTCGTCGCGCCACGCGGCGAGGCGCTCGCGCCAGGCCGGGCGGTCGGCGGGGTCGGCCGGGCCGACGAAGATCTTCGCCTCGTCGAGCGCGAGGGACTGCTCGGGCGTGAGCGGCCCGTCGAGCACGGGGACGGCGACCGGATCCGCACCGATCCGGTCGCCGACCCCGTGCTCGGCTGCGTCGTGGGCGTCTCGGTGGGCGGCTCGGTGGCTTGATCGAGGCTGGTTCACCGGTTACGCAGGTGTCCTCACGATTCCCGTAGGGTGGGCGGCGGCCGCGGCGTCGCGGCCCGCCGCCGACGAGGGGGGACCCCGTGACCGACCCGACGACCACCACCGCACCGACGACGTTCGTGGTGACCGAGCAGCAGTTCGACGCGATGTTCCCGGAGCGGAACCCGTTCTACACGTACGCCGGGCTCGTCGCGGCGACGGTCGCGTACCCCGCGTTCGCGACGTCGGGCGGCGACCGCGTGGCCCGGCGCGAGGCCGCGGCGTTCCTCGCGCAGGTGAGCCACGAGACGCACGGGCTGGAGCACGTCGTCGAGGTCAACACCGCGAACTACCCGCACTACTGCGACCCCGCGCGGCCGTACGGGTGCCCCGCCGGCCAGGACGCCTACTACGGCCGCGGCCCGCTCCAGCTCAGCTGGAACTTCAACTACCGGGCGGCCGGGGAGGCGCTGGGGATCGACCTCCTCGCCGACCCGTGGCTCGTCGAGCAGGACCCGACCGTCGCGTGGCAGACGGCCCTCTGGTACTGGAACACCCAGCCCGGCACGGCCTCGATGACGTGCCACGACGCGATCGTCGGCGAGCACGGCTTCGCCGAGACCATCCGGTCCATCAACGGCCCGCTCGAGTGCGAGGGCGGCAACCCCCGCCAGATGAACAACCGCGTTCGCCTCTTCCGCCACTACGTCGAGATCGTCGGAACGACGACGGGCGACCACCTCACCTGCTGACCCGACCCCTCCCCACCCCCACCACCGCCGCCGAGCACGGGGTCAGCGACCGAAATCCCGAGGAAACGGTCGCCGACCCCGTGCTCGACTGCGTTCGGGGGCGGCGGCAGGGTCAGGGTCAGGGGCAGGTGAGGGCGGCGTACGAGACGACGGCGGCGCGGCCGTCCACCGTCGCGGTCGCCTCGCCCGCGGGGACGGTCGTGGCGCGGACGGCGAACGACCGGTAGGCCGACGCGCCCGGGGCGACGTCCGCGACGACGTGCGTGCCGTACGGCGTCGCGAGCGCGACGTCGACGGGCGCGTCGCCGGTGCTCGTCGCGCGCACGGCGACGTAGGCCTTGCCCGCGAGGCACCGCGCCTCGGCGGTGACGTCGAGCGCCGGGCCGGCAGCCCCGCCGTCGGGCACGACGGCGTCCCACGGCGTCCGGGCCACGAACACGTCGGCGGCGCCCGCGTTCGTCGTGCCCGCGGGGGCGCCGTACGTGAGCCCGGTGAGCAGCGCCGCGCCGTCGCGGCCGTCGGCGGCGGGTGCCGGGGCCGCGAACAGGTTCGCGTCGTCCCACTCGTCGGCGCCGTCGCGCTCGCGCGACCCGGTCTGCGTCGCCTCGCCCGGGGTGCCGTCGGCCGCGACGGGGAACGTCACGACGTCGACCCCGCCGACGGCCGTGCCCAGCGCGCCGTACGTCGTGCCGACGACGAGCACCGCGTCGTCGGCACCGAGCACGCCCGTCACGCCGCGGTCGTCGGTCGACGTCCCGGCCTGCGTCGTCCACAGGACCTCGCCCGCGGTGTCGAGGGCGCGCACGACGACGTCGTTGTCCCCGAGGTTGCCGCCCTCGCCGAGCGCTCCGCGCGTGTGCCCGACGGCGACGACCGACCCGTCCGAGCGCGCCACGAGGCCGTTGACCTGGTCGTTCTCGCCCGTCGCGACGGCGCGCAGCCACTCCTGCTCGCCGTCCGCGCCGTAGCGCGCGACCCAGCCGTCGTTCGCGCCCGCACGCTCGGCCCCGGGCATCCCGCCGCCCGACACCCCGCCCACGTACACCGCGCCGTCGGGCGAGGCTGCGATCGCGAGCGCCTTGTCCTCGCCGGGCCCGCCCACCTGGCGCAGCCACAGCAGCTCGCCCGCCGCGGAGACCCGCCCGACCAGCGCGTCCTTGTCCCCGGCGCTCGGCGCGTCGCCCACGGCACCGCTCGTGTACCCGGCGACGTAGGCGCCGCCCGCGCCGTCGGGCGCGACGGCGTAGAAGCGGTCGGCCGCGGCGGGGTCGCCGGTCTGCAGCGTCCAGGCGCGCTCGCCGTCGGCGGTGACGGCCGCGACGAACCCGTCGTCGCGCGTCGTGCCCGCGTGGGCGCCGTCGAGGTCGCCCTTGGTGTACCCGGCGACGAGCACGCCGCCGTCGGCGCCCGGCACGACGCCGTACGCGCGGTCGTCCGCGGCCGTCGCAACCGGGTGCCGCCAGACCTCGGCACCGTCGGCGTCGCGCCGCACGACGACCGTGTCGAGCCCGCCCGCGGGCTCGTACCCGTCCCACGCGCCGGCGAGGTTGAGCGCGACGGCGGTGCCGCCGTCGGGCAGGGCCGCGACCCCGCCCGCGCGGTCGTCGCCCGCCGAGCCGAGGAGCTCGGCGTCCCACGACGCGGCGGGCGTGGTGCGCAGGCGCGCCGAGACGTCGACGACCCCCTCGCGGAACGCGGGCCGCCAGACGTCCCAGTCGTGGCCGCCGTCGAGCACGCGCAGCTCGGCCGTCACGCCCGGGACGCGGCGCGCCTGGTTGTAGAGGCGCGCGGACTCGAAGTCGATGTCGTGCGTGGCCTCGGCCGGGTCGGGGTTGGCCCACTCGTCGTCGCCGACGGCGACGAACAGGTGCACCGGGAGTGCCGGGTCGAGCGCCGCGAGCGCCGTCGGGTAGGACAGCTCCGTGTACCGGTCGGCGTCGAACGGCGCGGTCCCGACGCCGTAGCCGCCGTGGTCGCGGGCCGAGGAGTCCGCGGGCGGCTGCGGCACGTAGACGGCGGGGCTCAGCACGATGCCCGCGGAGAACGTGTCCTGGTGGGCGAGCGTGAACCGCAGCGCGCCCGCGCCGCCCATGGAGTAGCCGCCGACGGCGCGCGCCTCGCGGTCCTCGACCGTGCGGTACGTCGCGTCGACGTGCTCGACGAGGTCACGCGTGAACGCCGTCTCGACGGCGGTGCCGGCCCCGGCGCCCGTCGCGTCCCCGGTGTACAGCGAGTCCGTGTACCAGGAGCCGCGGTCGTTCCACGGCGCGTCGGGCATGACGACGACCATCGGCTGGATCTCGCCCGCCCCGATGAGCTCGTCGAGGTCGCCCGTGACCTGCTGCCACGCGGCCTGCGTGTCGCCGCGGCCGTGCAGCAGGTAGAGCGTCGGGTACTCCTGCGCGGCGTCGTCGTAGCCGGGCGGCAGGTAGACCGTGTAGTCGATCGGTCCGGCCGCGGAGTCCGCGACCCGCCCCGTCTCGACCGTGCCCTGCTCCGCGGCGGTCGCGGGCAGCGCGAGCGCCGACCCGCCGATCGTCGCGCTCACCGCCAGCGCGGCGAGCGCCGCCGTCCTCCCGGGCCGCCGGTGCGGCCGTCGTGCTGCGTCCATGGTCTCTCCTCGTCGAGATCCGGTGATGACTGCCCCCCTATCCCCCACCCCCCACCCGCCGACCACGGGGTTGGCGACCGTCCTCGGGGGAATCCGGTCGCAGATCCCGTGCTCGGCGGTCGTCAGTGGCGTGGGCGGCGGTCCGCCAGCGCGAGGACCGTGCGCGCGCGCTCGACCATCGCGACGTCGAGGAACGTGCCGTCGGCGAGCGCCACGACGCCCGTGCCCGACGCCGCCGCGTCGCCGACGCGCTCGACGACCTCGCGCGCGCGGTCCACCTCGTCCGGGGTCGGGAGGAACGCGGCGCGGATGGTGTCGAGCTGCGCGGGGTGGATCGCGGTGCGGCCGCAGAAGCCGAGCGCCCGCCCCGCGCGGCACGACGCCGCGAGCCCGTCGAGGTCGCGCACGTGCGTGAACGCGGACATCGCGGGCGACGGGAGCCCCGCCGCCCGGGCCGCGACGACGACCCGGCTGCGCGCCCACGCGAGCCCGGCCTCGTCGTCGACCCGCAGGTCGGAGCGGAGGTCGGCCTCGCCGAGCCCGAGGGACGCGACCTGCGGCGACGCCGTCGCGAGCTCGAACGCGCGCTCGACGCCGAGGGCCGACTCGACCAGCAGGTGCAGCGCCCGCCCGGGGAGCGCCGCCGCGAGCGCGCGCACCTCGTCGGCGGACTCGACCTTCGGCGCGCGCGCCCCGACGGCGAGCGGCATGCCCGCGAGGGCCGCGACGTCGGCGGCGTGCCACGGCGTCGCGGGGTGGTTGACCCGCACCTGGACCCCGCGCGCGGCGGCCGCGTCGTCGAGCAGCGCGACGGCGTGCGCCCGCGCCTCGTCCTTGCGCGCCGGCGCGACGGCGTCCTCGAGGTCCACGAGCACGACGTCGGCCGCGGACCCGAGCGCCTTGGCCACCCGGTCGGGCCGGTCCGCGGGCACGTACAGCAGCGTCAGCGGCGGCGCGGCGCCCGGCCGGTCGCCCCGGCCCGTCACACCGCCCCCTCGGCCCGGAGCTCCGCGACGCGCTCGGGCGAGAACCCGAGCTCGCCCAGCACGGCGTCGGTGTCGGCGCCGTGCGCCCGGCCGGTGAAGCGGATGACGCCGTCGTTCTCGGACATGCGGAACAGCGGGCCCTGCATGAGCATCGGCCCGAGCTCGGGGTCCTCGATCTCGTGGATCGTGCCGAGCGCGCGGAACTGCGGGTCGTCGACGATGTCCTGGGCGTCGTAGATCGGCGCGACGGCGGCCTGCGCCTCCTCGAACGCGGCGACGACCTCGTCGCGCGTGCGCTGCGCGATCCAGCCGCCGACGGCCTCGTCGAGCAGGTCGGCGTGCTGCGCGCGCTCGACGCCGCTAGCGAACCACGGCTCGACGACGATCTCGGGGCGACCCACGAGGCGCATGACGCGCTCGGCGATGGACTGCGCCGACGTCGACACCGCGACCCACTGCCCGTCGCGCGTGCGGTAGGTGTTGCGCGGCGCGTTGTTCGCGGACCGGTTGCCGGTGCGCGGCTGCACGGTGCGGAGCTGGTCCCAGCGCGTGATCTGCGGCCCGAGCATCGCGAGGATGGGCTCGATGATCGCCGTGTCGACGACCTGCCCGTGCCCGGTGCGCTCGCGCGTGGACAGCGCCACCATGACGGCGAACGCCGTCGCGAGCGACGCGACGCCGTCGGCGAGCCCGAACGGCGGGAGGGTCGGCGGGCCGTCGGGCTCGCCGGTCATCGCGGCGAACCCGCTCATCGCCTCGGCGAGCGTGCCGAACCCGGGGCGGGTGCGGTACGGCCCGACCTGCCCGAACCCGCTCACGCGCGCGAGCACGAGCCGCGGGTTGCGCGCGGACAGCTCGTCGTAGCCGAGGCCCCAGCGCTCGAGCGTGCCGGGCCGGAAGTTCTCGACGACGACGTCCGCCTCGGCGACGAGCGCGAGGAACACCTCGCGGCCACCGTCGCTCCCCAGGTTCGCGGTGACGGTGCGCTTGTTGCGCCCGAGCGTCTTCCACCACAGGTTCACGCCGTCCTTCGCGGCGCCGTGCGTGCGCGACGGGTCGGGCTTCGTGGGGTGCTCGACCTTGACGACGTCGGCGCCCAGGTCGCCGAGGTGCATCGCCGCCATGGGCCCGGCGAACAGCGTCGACGCGTCGACGACGCGCAGGCCCGCGAGCGCGCCGACGGCGGGGTCGCGCGAGACGCGCGGTGCGTCCGTCATGCCGTCACCCCCGTCGCGTCGTCGGCGAGGTCCCACGCGCAGCGGAACCCGACGGTCGCGCCGCGCGCGAGCCCCAGGCCGGGGACGAGGAGCTTGACCGCGTAGTCCGCCGCGTGGCGCCCGCCCTCGACGTACCAGTCGGAGCCCTCGGCGCGGTGGTCGCTGCCGCCCTTGAGCATGACGAACCGCGTGCGGCCGTCGGAGTGCTCGGAACCCGTCCAGCTCCACACGGCAGGCTCGCCGCGCGTCCAGCCGGGCTGCTCGGCCGCGAGCTGCCACTCGTCCTCGGTGGGCAGGCGCCCGCCGCGCCACGCGCAGAACGCGCGCGCGTCGTCGAGATCGACGAACGTCACGGGCTCGTCCTCCGTGCCGGGCACGGGACGGCCGTCGACCCAGTGCGCGAGGAAGCGGTGCGCGACGGCGGGCACGTAGCCCGTGGCCGCGAGGAACTCCGCGAACTCCGCGTTCGTCACGTCGCGGCCCACCGCCACCGGGGCGGCGAGCTCGCCGTCGCGCTGGAGGGTCCGCGCGTCGTGCAGGCGCGGCGGGAGCGGCTTCCACTCGTCCACGTACGGCGCGCCCTGGTACATCCCGGTCTCGCGCGCGCGGTACCGGACGGTCAGCACGTACGGTCCCGCGGGCACGACGACGGCGCCCGCCCCGGGCGCGCCCGTCGCCCGGGCGGCGTCCTGCCCGACGACGGCCCCCGGCCCGGCCGGGTCCGTCCCTCCGGTCGGAACGGACGTGGGGACGGAGGCGTCGAGGCGCCGCGCGAGCCGGTGCGGGAACCGCGCGTCGGGGTCGTGCGGCGCGGTCTCGTCGAGCGAGGCGACCACGTCGCGCAGGTGCGGCAGCCACGCGGGCAAGGCAGCGCCGTCGGCCACGTGCAGCACCGCGGCGATGCCGCGGCCGGGCACGCGCCCGGGCGTGCCGTCCGGGAGCAGCGGGCCGTCGTGGTCCGTCTCGCCGCGGTTGACGAGCGTCCACAGGGTCACGCCGTCGAGCTCCCAGCGCGACGCGTAGACCCCGGCGGCCTCGGCCTCGGGCGCGAGCTCGGCCAGCGGCGTCCACTCCCCGTCGAGCAGCAGCGGACGCGCCGCGCGCTGGACCGTGACCAGGCGCGTCACGGTCGCGGCGTCGCGCCGCGACCAGCCGACCCAGACGCCGAACACGACCTCCCACACCATGACGCCCACGCCGTTGAGCCACGCGGACTGGAGCTCCTCGGAGTGGTCGCGGTGCCAGCGGCGCACGTGGTGCTGCATGTGCCGGCGCTCGTACCAGTGCGCGCGCAGCACGCCGGGCACGGGCGAGTCTGCGAAGAACTGCGCCCACGAGGACGAGTGGTCCGCGATGCGCTCGACCGGGAGCTTGGACTCGCCCTCCAGGACGATGCCCGGGCGCGCGGCCTCGAGCCGCGCCACGAGCTCCGGCTCGGCCTTCTTCAGCGTGTCGAGGAAGACGCCGTCGGCGCCGAGGTCGCGCACGACGGCGGCGAGCTCGGTGAGGTCGTCGTCGCCGCGGCGCGTGCCGACGTCCCACGGGTTGTAGTCGACGAACACGTGCAGGCCCGCGTCGCGGAAGGTCCGCACGAGGTCGACGATCCCCGGGACGTCGCGGTAGAAGTCCCACTGGTTGCGGTCGTCGATCCCGATGACGGGGTACGCGTGCCACAGCACGACGGCGTCGAGGCCGCCGAACCGCTCGCGCGCGTCGGCGAGGAACCGCTCCGGCGTGAACCGGTGCTCCTCGAAGGAGTACAGCAGCTCGTCCCAGAGCCACACCTGCGCGACCGTCGAGCACCCCGCGGCCCACGCCGCGGCCGGGCGGTCGTACGCCGCGCCCGTGTACCCGTGGCGGCGGCGCGCGTCGTCGCGCCACGCGGCGAGGCGCTCGCGCCAGGCCGGGCGGTCGGCGGGGTCGGCCGGGCCGACGAAGATCTTCGCCTCGTCGAGCGCGAGGGACTGCTCGGGCGTGAGCGGCCCGTCGAGCGCGACCTCGGTCGGCAGGTCGATCGGGCGCGGGACCAGCGGGTCGAACGTGTAGGTCATGGTGCCTTTCCCTCGGCGGGCCGGGCCCGCGCTCGGACGTGCTGCGGACGGGCTCAGGTCGGTCGGTCGGGGTTCGCGGCGTGCTCGGCGAGCGCGACGACGTCCGCCGCGTCGGGCACGGCGTCCTGCGCGCCGGGCCGGGTCACGGCGAGCGCGCCCGCGGCGGCGGCGAGCCGCGCGGCGTCGGGCAGGTCCGCGCCGCGCGCGAGCGCCGCGGCGAGGACGCCGCAGAACGTGTCGCCCGCGCCGGTGGTGTCGACCGCCTCGACGGCGATCGCGGGGACGGTCGTGAGCAGGGGCCCGGCCGGGCGGCGCTCCGCGACGAGGCTGCCCTCTCCGCCCAGCGTCACGACGACGGCCGGCACGCGCTCCAGCAGCAGCCCCGCGAGCGCGCTCGGGTCGGCGTCGCCGGAGGCGCCCGCCAGGTCCGCCGCCTCGTGCTCATTGACGACGAGCACGTCGAGCGCGGCCCACACGTCGTCGGGCAGGTCGCGCGACGGCGCCGCGTTGAGGACCAGCAGCGCGCCCGGTCGGCGCGCCGCGGCGGCGGCACGGACGACGTCGAGCGGGATCTCGAGCTGCGCGAGCACGACGTCCGCGGCGGCGATCCGCTCGGCCTGCGCCGCGCCGACCGTCACGTACGAGTTCGCCCCGGGCGCCACGACGATCGCGTTCTCGCCGTCGGGCGAGACGGTGATGAGCGCGGTGCCCGTCGCGGCGTCCACGCGCTCGACGAGGTCGGTCCGCACCCCGCCGCGGTCGAGCGACGCGAGCAGCAGGTCCGCCGCGTCGTCGTGCCCGAGCGCGCCGACGAACGTCGTGCCGGCACCGCCCGCTCGCGCCGCGCCGACCGCCTGGTTCGCGCCCTTGCCGCCGGGGTTGCGCCGCAGCTCGCCGCCGAGGATGGTCTCGCCGCCGCCGGGGTGCCGCGGCACGTCGACGACGAGGTCGACGTTCGCCGACCCGACCACCACGACCCGTCCCGACCCGCCCGGGACCGTGGCGCCCTGCTCCCCGTCCGCCGTCGTGCTCATGCCTGTGCCTCCTCCGTGGGACCCTGCACGGCTCCCCCGGCCACCACGACCGGGACCGTCGCGAGCGCGACCGTCCGCGCCGCGAGGTCCACGATCCTCTGCTCGCCGCCGGGCAGCGAGGTCGCGATGTGGCCGTCGAGCGGGCGCGTCCACCGCTGGCCGATGCCCTCGACGCCCTGCAGCGCACCCACCACGCCGCCGACCGTCGCCCCCGCGGAGTCGGTGTCCCAGCCCGCGGTGACGGCGATCGCGACGCTCGCGCCGAAGTCGCCGCGGCCGTCCGCGCCGCGCCCCGCGGTGAGCGCGTAGGCGATCACCGCGGCGTTGTTGAGCACGTGCACCCAGTGCAGGTCGCCGTAGACGGCGTGGATCGTGTCGAGCCCGGCGCGCACGCCCGCCTCGGACGCGTCGCCGTCGCGGCCCGCGTCCCGCCCGAGCCGGATCGCCGCGGCCAGGCGGCTGCCCGGCGGCACGACGGCGTCCGCCGCGTCGAGCACCTCGTCCACCGTCTCGCAGACCATCGCCGCCGACGCGAGCGCGGCCGCCCACATCGCGCCGTACACGCCGTTGCGCGTGTGGCTCAGGCGCGCGTCCGTCCACGCGAGGCGCGCGGCCTCGCGCACGTCGCCGGGCGAGACCCAGCCGAGCACGTCCGTGCGGATGAGCGCGCCGATCCACTCCCGGAACGGGTTGTGGTGCGTCGCCGTCTCCGGCACCGGCCGCGCGTCGAGGATGTTGCGGTACGCGGCGCGCTCGGCCGTGAACACCCGGCCCGCGGGCAGCGCGTCGAGCCAGAGCTGCGCGACGTCGTCCGTCGTGAAGCCGCGACCGTGCCGCTCCAGCAGGGCGAGCGCGAGGATCGGGTAGTTGAGGTCGTCGTCCTCGGGCATCCCGTCGATGTTCTCCTCGAGCGACGTCGGGGCGCTGCGCCGGTTCCACGGCCAGCGCGCGGCGACGTCGTCGGGCAGCCCGACGGCGGTGAACCAGCGGTCCAACGGCCACCGGCCCGTGGCGCGCAGGATCTCCTCGATCCCGGCGCGCGGGATCTTCTCCACCGGCTTGCCGAGCAGGCAGCCCGCCGCGCGCCCGGTCCACGCGCCGAGCACGCGCTCCGCGTACGCGGCGTCGGCGGCGGCGGTTCCGCTCGGCGCACCGGCCGCGATGCCGGCGGAGGACCCGACGGCGCCCGGGCGGGTGGGCAGGCCGGGCGCCGCCGGGAGCGTGGCGAGGATCGCGTCCCAGTCGTCGGGCTCGTGCGGCGCGGGCGCCGCGGGCAGCGCGTCGAGCTCCACGAGCAGGTCGCGCGCGAGCGCGCGCAGCTCCGGGGTCGCGGGGACGGGACCGGCCCCGCTCACCGCGGGGACGGGGTCCCCGCCCGCGGCGGCCCAGCGCTCGCGCACGTCCGCGAGCGCCGCGGGGTCCTTGCCCTCCGCCGCGGCCTGGACGAGCTCGTGCGCGAGCAGGTCCTCGGGCTGGGCCCAGGTCAGCCTCACGCCGGGTCACCCGCCCGCGCGGCGAGGGCCGCGCCGTCGACGGGCGCGCTGCCGAGCTCGGCGAGCGCGCGCAGGCGGGCGGTCGCGCGCTCGCGGTCGGCCCGCAGGATGTCCTGCGCGGCGGACGCCATGAGCCGCCCGGTCTCCCGGACGTCCATGCGGCTCGCCTCCTCGATCGCGTCGAGCCACTCGTCCGGCACGACGGCGGTCCCGCCGAGGCCCGCGCACACCGCGCCGGCCATCACGGCGATCGAGTCGGCGTCGCGGCCGTAGTTCACGGCGCCGAGGACCGCGCCGCGGAAGTCGCCGCGGTGCCCGAGCACGAAGCCGAGCGCCGCGGGCAGCTCCTCGATGGACTTGGTGCGCGACGGGCGTCGCGCGTCCATCGACATCTGCCGGTACGCGGGCCCGACGGAGTCGAACGGCGCGACCGTGTCGCGGATCAGCCGCGCGAGGGCGCGCTCCTCCTCGTCGGTGGTGGGCGCCGTCGTCCAGCCGTCGAACGCCTCGACGACGGCCTGGAGCGCGGCGGCCGTGCCGTCGTGCGCGACGTCGAGCGCGGCGTGCACGACGTCGTCGACCGTGGCCCCCGGCGCGACGGACGCGGCGACCATGGCCGCGAACACGCCCGCGGCCTCGCGGCCGTAGCTCGACTGGTGCGCTCCGGTGAGGTCGATCGCCTCGGCGTACGCGCCGCGCGGGTCGCCCGCGTTCGCGAGCCCGACGGGCGCGACGTACATCGCGGCGCCGCAGTTGACGACGTTCCCGACCCCGGCCTCGCGCGGGTCGACGTGCCCGTAGTGCAGGCGCGCGACGATCCACTTCTCCGCGAGGAAAACGCGCTGGAGCAGCAGGGCCGTGGACTCGAGCTCGGGGATCCAGCGCGGCTCGCCGATCATGAGGGGCACGAGGTCCTCGGCCATCGCGTACGCGTCGAGGTGCTCGCGGCGCTTCGCGTACACCTCCACGAGCGCGCGCGTCATGAGGGTGTCGTCCGTGATGTGCCCGTCACCCTTGTGGTAGGGCGCGATCGGACGCGCGTCCTGCCAGTTCGGGTACCAGGGCTCCACGATCCCCGTCACGCGGCCGCCGTGGCGCTCCTCGATCTGCTCGGGCGTCCAGCCCTCCGTGGCGCCTCCCAGCGCGTCCCCCACCGCCGCTCCGGTGATCACTGCCACCGCTCGGTCGTCCAGCCAGGTCACGATCCACTCCCTGTCGATCCGTCTCGGCGCCTCGCGCCGGTGCGACCCGTGCGGGTCGCGGTTCCCGGCCGGGCGGTCGTGTGCGCGGCCGCCCGGCCGCTGCTGCTCGGTGCTCGCCGCGACCCGTGACGCGGTGCCGCGGCGAGCGACCGAGAGTGCTACTTGGTGATCTCGGCCCAGCCCGACTCGAGCTCGGTCGCGAGCTGGTCGGCGTCGATCTCCTGGGCGAGGAACTTCTGGTACGCGGGCGTCGCGACGGTGTCCTTCCACTGCGCGTACGCGTCGACGAACAGGTACGGCGCCGAGGTGAGGTACTGGCCGGAGGAGAGGATCGTCGACCAGCCGTTCTCGTCGCCGAGCGACTCCGCCATGGCCTCCTGGGCCGACGTCGTCGCGGGGATGAGCGCGTCCGCCTCGTTGAGCGCGGCGAGGTTCTCCGTCTGCGTGAAGAACTCGATGAACTCCGCGGACTCCTCGACGTGCTCGGAGTCGATGTTCACCGAGAGCGTCTGCGGGTTCGCGGCCTGCTCGGCGCCGTCGGGGCCCTCGAGCGGGGGCAGCACGACCCAGTCGAAGCCCTCGGGCGCGTCGTTCGCGATGTTCGCGGCCTGGAACGAACCCTGGATCGTCATCGCGACCTGCCCCGCGTAGAACGACGCGAGCGTCTCCGACCCGGACTGCGTGAGGGTCACCGGCAGCACCGTGCCGTCGGTGTGCGCCATCGTGTCGACGAGCTCCGGCAGGGCAATCTCGCCCTCGCCGATGGTGATGCTCGCGTCCGCGCCCGTGCCCTCGAAGTACTCGCCGCCGAAGCCGGGGGCCATCGCCATGAACGCGGCCGTCGGGCTCGCGAGCCCCCACCCGAGCCCGTACGCGCCGTCCTTCGTCGTGGCCTGCGCGATCTGCCGCAGCTCGTCCCAGGTCATCGTCTCGCCCGTGGGGATCTCGACGCCGGCCGCGTCGAGCATCGTCTTGTTGGCGAAGACCATGTAGGACTGCAGCTCGGTCGGGTACGCGATGACCTGGTCGTCGACCGTCACGGCGTCGAGGATGCCCTCGGGGATGTCGTCCCGGCGCTCGTCGGACATGTACTCCGAGAGGTCCGCGAGGTACCCGTCGACCGCGAACGGCACGATGCTCGCGGCCTCGTAGTGGATGATGTCCGGCGCGGCGCCGCCGTTGAACTGGGTGATGAGCTTGTCGTAGATGCCGTCCCAGCCGGCGGGCACGATCTCGACCTGGACGTCGGGGTTCGCCTCGTTCCAGTCGGCGACGATCTTCTCGGTCGCCTCGATCGCGGCGGGCTGGTCGGACAGCGACTGGAACTTCAGCGTCACCGTGCCGCCGTCGGCGCCGTCGTCCCCGCTGCCGCCCCCGCTGGAGCAGGACGCGACGAGCAGGGTCGTGATCGTGAGGCATGCGGCGATGGACGCACCACGAGTCTTCATGGTTCTACCTTTCGGGTGGGGGTGGGGTCGAGAGAGCCTGGGGGCGGGACCGGGCGTGGAGGGGGTCACGGTCAGCCCTTCACCGCGCCCGAGAGCAGGCCGCCGGTGAGCTTCTTCTGCATGATCGAGAAGAAGACGATGCTGGGGATGGCCGCGAGCACGGAGCCCGCGGCGAGGGGGCCGAGCGCCACCTTGCCCTCGCCGCCGATGAACATCTTCAGCGTGATGGGCAGCGTGTAGTTCTCGGGCGACTGGAGCAGCACGAGCGCGAAGAAGAACTCGTTCCACGAGGACACGAAGCTGAACATCGCGGTCGCGACGATCCCGGGCATGAGCAGCGGGAAGACGATGGTGCGCAGGACCGTGAGCCGGCTCGCGCCGTCCATGGAGCCCGCCTCCTCGAGGTCCACGGGGATCGCGCTGACGTAGCCCTGCATCATCCACAGCGCGAACGGCAGCGTGTACGTGGTGTGGACGAGCGTGAGGCCGACGAGCGAGTCCGTGAGCCCGATGGTCCGCAGGATGAGGAACAGCGGCAGGATGATGAGGATCACCGGGAACACCTGGCTCACGAGGATCCAGCCGACGCCCGCCGCGCGGATCTTGCCCCGCAGCCGGGCGAGCACGTACGACGCCGGCAGCGCGATGACGATGACGAGCAGCGTGGACACGACCGCGACGATCGCGCTGTTCCAGGCCGAGCGGACGAGGCCCTGCCGGGCCAGTGCCTGGGAGTAGTTCTCCCAGTGCCAGTCCTGCGGGATGAGGCTCACGGTGAGCGAGTTGAGCTCGCCCGAGGACTTGAGCGAGGCCGAGATCAGCCAGAGCAGCGGGAAGCCGAGGAACAGGATGTAGAACCCCAGGGCCGCGTACTGGGCGGGGCGGACGAGTGCGCGCACGGGTCAGCTCTCCTTCTCGGAGCGGAACTGCGACCGCAGGTAGATCGCGAGCAGGAGGACGACCACGACGACGAGCACGACGCCCATCGCGGCGGCGTAGCCGATGTTGCGGTTCTTGAACGCCTCGAGGTACGTGAAGAGCATCGGGAGCATGGTCCGGCCGCCCGGCCCGCCCTCGGTGAGCACGTAGACCAGCGAGAACGAGTTGAAGTTCCAGATGAAGTTCAGCGAGGTGATCGAGGTGATGATCGGGCGCAGGCTCGGGAGCGTCACCGCGGTGAAGCGGCGCCACGCGCCCGCGCCGTCCATGGCCGCGGCCTCGTGGAGCTCGTCCGGGATCTGCTGGAGCCCGGCGAGCAGCGTCACGGTGGTCTGCGGCATGCCGACCCACACCCCGACGACGATCACCGCGGGCAGGGCGGTCGAGAAGTCCGCGAGCCAGTTGATGTCGTCCGGCAGGCCCAGGGCGCCGAGGAACGCGTTGAGCGGCCCCGCGTTGGGCGAGTAGATCATCTGCCACATGATCGCCACGACGACCGGCGGCATGGCCCACGGGATGAGTGCGAGCACGCGCGTCAGGCCTTGGAGCCGAAGCCCCGAGTTGAGCAGGAGCGCGAGGCCCATCGCCGCGACGAGCTGGAGCAGCGTCACCGAGACGGCCCAGATCATGCCGATGCGGAACGAGTCCCAGAAGAACGAGTTGTCCGCGAGGCGCACGAAGTTGTCGACGCCGACGAACTGGTAGTCCGGCTGGCGCACGAGCCGCGCGTCGGTGAACGCGAGGGCGACGCCCATGACGAGCGGCGCGACGCTGAGCACGAGGATCGGCAGGAGCGACGGCATGACGAGCGCGATCGCCTCGCGCCTCTTGGCGCGGGCCATGCCGCCGGTCCGGCGCACCGGGCCGCGGTCGGGGCGCAGGGCGGCGCGACGGGGGTCGCCCGCGAGGGTCGGTGCGCTCACCGGGAACCACCCCCAGGGGCGGTCGACTCGCGCACCACGAGCCGCGGCCCGACGGCGGTGTGCCGCCCGGGCTCCGCGTCGCCGTCGACGAGGTCCACGACGAGCTGCGCGGCGACGCGTCCACGCTCCGTCGAGCCGAGCGAGACGCTCGTCAGGGAGGGCTGGAACACGCGGCCGATCTCCGTGTCGTCCATGCCGGTCACCGCGACGTCCTCGGGGACCGAGAGCCCCCGCTCGCGCACGGCCCGGATGGCGCCGATGGCGAGGAGGTCGTTGGCCGCGACGATCGCGTCCGGGCGGGCGTCGTCGTCCGTGGCGTCGAGCAGCGCGCGCGTCGTCGCGAGGCCCGCGGCGACGGTGAAGTCGAGGGCGGGCGCGACCTCGACCCGCTCGGCGTCGAAGTCGGCGGCGCGCGTCGCGGCGTCGAAGCCTCGCTGGCGCGCCTCACCGGGCGTCGTGTCGAGGGGACCGTTGAGGAACGCGATCCGGCGGCGGCCGAGGCCGAGCAGGTGCCGCACCGCCTCGCCGATCCCACCCGCCGAGTCCGTGGACACCGAGTCGATGCCGCGGTCCGCGAGCGTGCGGCCGATGACGACGACGGGCACCGGCGCCTCGCGGATCTCCTCGACGAGCTCGTCGTCGGTGCGCAGCGGGCTGAGGATCATGGCGTCGACGAAGCCGCTCGACAGGCTGCGCACGAGCTCGACGGTGGACCGCGTGGTGTCCCCCGTCGTCATGACGACGACGCGGTAGCCGTGCGGCGCGAGCACCTCGTGGATCGCCGTCATCATCTCGACGTAGACGGGGTTGCCGATGTCCGCGACGGCGAACGCCACCTGGAACGTCTTCTTGAGGCGCAGCGAGCGCCCGATGGCGTCCGGGCTGTACCCCAGCTCGGTGGCCGCGGCGCGCACGCGCTCGACCATCGCGGGGCTCGCGCCCGTCCCGTGCAGCGCACGGGAGGTCGAGGCCAGGGAGACCCCGGCCCGCTGTGCCACCTGGATCAGCGTGGCGCGTGATGACGTCACTGTCGTCCACCTCGTCGTCGAAGGACCGTCGTTCTGGAAACGTTTCCAGACTGACGACCTCGACAGCCCTGGAAACGTTTCCGGGTTGGCGGACACTCTCGCACCCGTCCCACCCGGACGTCAACCCCGCCGCCCTCGGGACGCTCGTCCCCCACCGCGAGGTAGAGCCCTGGTCCCGCGAGGTAGAGCCCCGGTCCGCCGAGGTAGAGCCGTGGTCCCGACTTCGGCTCTACCTCGGCAGACCAGGGCTCTACCTCGGGCTCCCACGGGTACGGGGTTCCGCGTAGGGGGGTTGTCCACGACGCCGCGCGGCGGTCAGGCTCGAAGCGACCCGACCACCGACGAAAGGTGCACCGATGCACACGCGAGCCCCGGCGTCGTCCTCCCCCGCGGCGCCCACGACGGCCGCCGCCCGGCCGATCTCCCGCCCCCTCGCCCTGCTCCTCGGCCTCGTCCTCGCGCTCGCGGGAGCGCTCTCGTGGTCCGTCGCGGGCCCGGCGCAGCAGGCGTACGCCGCGACGTGCGCCGCCCCCTGGAGCGCGAGCGCCGTGTACACGGGCGGCGCCGTCGTCTCCCACGGCGGCCAGAACTGGAAGGCCGGCTGGTGGACCCAGGGCGACACGCCCGGCACCACCGGCGAGTGGGGCGTCTGGCGCAGCCAGGGCGCCTGCGGCGGCAGCACGAACCCCGGCAACCCGGGGAACCCCGGCAACCCGACCGGGTTCGTCGTCTCCGAGGCGCAGTTCTACCAGATGTTCCCCAACCGGAACCCGTTCTACACGTACCAGGGCCTCGTCGACGCGCTGTCCGCCTACCCGGGCTTCGCGACGACGGGCGGCACCGAGGTCGCCAAGCGCGAGGCCGCGGCGTTCCTCGCCAACGTCAACCACGAGACCGGCGGCCTCGTGTACGTCAAGGAGATCAACACCGCGAACTACCCGCACTACTGCGACGCCTCGAAGCCGTACGGCTGCCCGGCGGGCCAGTCCGCCTACTACGGCAAGGGCCCGATCCAGCTGAGCTGGAACTACAACTACAAGGCCGCGGGCGACGCGCTCGGCATCGACCTGCTCAACAACCCGTACCTCGTCGAGCAGAACTCCGCGGTCGCGTGGAAGACCGGCCTGTGGTTCTGGAACACGCAGTCGGGCGCGGGCTCGATGTCCGGGCACCAGGCGATCGTGTCGGGCGCCGGCTTCGGCGAGTCCATCCGCTCGATCAACGGCACGATGGAGTGCAACGGCGGGAACCCTGCGCAGGTGCAGTCGCGCATCGCCGCGTTCCAGCGGTTCGCCCAGATCCTCGGCACGACGACGGGCAACAACCTCTCCTGCTGACCCGTCCCGCACGCACGACGGCGGCCCGCCCCACCCCGGGGCGGGCCGCCGTCGTGCGTGGTGCCCTGTGCCGGGACGGACGGGTCAGAGCTGCGCGAGGAGGTCCCGCATGCGGTCGATCTCGCCGCCCTGGCCGGCCGCCGTCTCGGCGGCCATCTCGTTCGCGAAGAGGTCCTCCCCCTCGACGAGCACGACGTCGACCATCGCGAGGGCGCCCTCGTGGTGCTGGATCATCCCCTCGAGGAAGAGGCGGTCGAACTCCGGGCCGCTCGCGGCCTCGAGCGCCGCGAGCTGCTCGTCGGAGAGCATCCCGGCGGCCCCGGCGCCGTGGTCGTGCCCCGCGCCGTCGGGCGCGCGCGGGCCCGTCCCGCCCGCGTCCTGCGCGCCCTCGGGCACGGCGAGGTCGCGCGCCTGGAGCCACGACGCGAGCGCGTGCACCTCGGGCCCCTGCGCGGCGGTGACGCGCTCTGCGAACGACCGGACGGCGTCGGACCCGGCGCGGTCGGGCGCGAGCGCGGCGATCTCGAGGGCCTGGAGGTGGTGCTCGATCATGCCGGTGACGAACGCGGCGTCGGCCTGGTTCCACGAGCCCTCGTCGGGCGCGCCCGCGTAGTCGTCGGGGGCGACGGTCGTCGCACCCTCCCCCGGTCGCCCGGGCTGCACGACGACGCTCGACGGCGTCGACGTCGGCTGCGGGTCGGGCGTGCACGCGGCCAGGCCGAGCGCGGCACCGAGCGCCAGGCCGGTCGCGGTGACGCCGCAGGTCAGGGCACGCGCGGCGGTGCGCCGCGCTGTGTTACGGCTGGGGAAAATCTGCACCCGCGCTGTTCCCTCCGTGTAAAAGATCGTCGCGAACCGCCCGGTTTGAGTGGTCCAGATCACATTTGCCCGCCAGAATTTGCAGCACCCTACCAAGGAGGTGTTTCCCTCGTGCATCGAAGAACGCACCGGCAGACGCACCGGCACCGGAGCCGGGTCCTGCTCGCCTCGTCCCTGGCGGCGACCCTCGCCGTCTCGACCCTCGCGGTCGCCACGACCGCCGCCGCGGAGCCGTCCGACGGCTCCCCCGAGGCGGTGGCGGCGCTCACCGACCAGGCCGCCGCCTCGCTCGCAGACCTCCCCGCACAGCGCCTCGCCCCCCTCGCCCAGGCCACCGACGTCCTGGCGCCCGGGGAGACGGCGGGCAGCCCCAACCTCACGCACGTCGCCAACATCCCGAAGAACGGCGGCTTCGCGCCCGAGGGGCAGTACAGCACCGACCTCGCGTTCCAGGGCCGGTACGCGTTCGCCGGGAACTACGGCGGCTTCACCGTGTACGACGTCGCGAACCCGACCGCCCCGCAGCAGGTCGCCCAGGTCGTCTGCCCCGGGTCCCAGAACGACATCTCCGTCTACGGCGACCTGCTCGTCCTCAGCACCGACTCCTCGCGCAGCAACGACTCGTGCGAGAACGTCGCCCAGAGCGCCGCGATCAAGGACTCGTGGGAGGGCATCAAGGTCTTCGACATCTCCGAGCCGACGGCGCCCGAGTACGTGGCGTCCGTCGAGACGCAGTGCGGCTCCCACACGCACTCCCTCGCGCCGTCGCAGGACGGCGAGGAGCTGTTCGTCTACGTCTCGTCGTACAGCCCGAACGCGGCGTTCCCCGACTGCCAGCCCCCGCACGACCTCATCTCGGTCGTGCAGATCCCGCTCGACGACCCCGCCGCGGCGGAGCTCGTCTCGACGCCCGTCCTCTTCCCCGACGGCGGCAACCCGGGCGGCAACGGCTCGAGCACGACGTCGGGCTGCCACGACATCACGACCTACCCGTCGAAGGACCTCGCGGCGGGCGCGTGCATGGGCGACGGCATCCTCCTCGACATCTCCGACCGCGCGCACCCGGTGGTGACCGAGGTCGTCCGGGACACGACGAACTTCGCGTTCTGGCACTCGGCGACGTTCAACAACGCCGGCACCAAGGTCGTCTTCACGGACGAGCTGGGCGGCGGCGGGGCGCCGACGTGCAACCCGACCGTCGGGCCGGAGAAGGGCGCGGACGCCATCTACGACATCGTGGGCGGCGAGCTCGTGTTCAAGAGCTACTACAAGATCGAGCGCGAGCAGGCCGCGACGGAGAACTGCGTCGCGCACAACGGCTCGCTCATCCCCGTCCCGGGCCGCGACATCATGGTCCAGGCCTGGTACCAGGGCGGCATCTCGGTGTGGGACTTCACGGACTCGGCGAACCCCGTCGAGATCGCGTGGTTCGACCGCGGCCCGCTGTCCGCGGAGCGGCTGATCCTCGGCGGCTCGTGGTCGGCCTACTGGTACAACGGCGCGATCATCTCGAACGACATCCAGCAGGGCCTCGACGTCCTGCTGCTCGACGACCCGGTGACGAACGCCGCGAAGTCGGTCGTGACGGACGAGTTCAACCCGCAGGCCCAGCCGACGTACGCCGAGCCGCCGGCCTGGTCGAAGGGCACCGCCTACGCGGGCGGCACCACGGTCACCTACGGGGGCGCCGTGTGGCGCGCGCAGTGGTGGACGAAGGGCCAGGTGCCCGGTGCCGACGCGTGGGGCCCGTGGGAGGAGATCGCCGGGGTCGACTCCGCCGGGGTCGGCGCGTGGAAGCCGAGCCGCGTCTACGTCAAGGGCGACAGCGTGACGTACGAGGGCACGACGTACACCGCGAAGTGGTGGACGCGGAACCAGGCGCCCGGCGACCGCTGGGGCCCCTGGGACCCGCAGGACTGACGCGCCCCGCCCGGGCGCCGCGCCCGAGCGTGGCGCCCGGGTGACGCACAGCCCGACGACGCCCGTCCACCCCGGTGGGCGGGCGCCGTCGTGCGGGGGGCCGTGCCCGCACACCCACCCGTAGGATGCGGCCGCATGACCGGGAACCCGCTCGACGACGGCGCGCGCTGCCCCTGCCTCTCCGGCGACACCTACGGGTCGTGCTGCGGCCGGTACCACGCGGGGCTGCGGCCCGGCCCGGACGGCACCGCCCCGGGCCCGCACGCACCGACGGCCGAGGCGCTCATGCGCTCGCGCTACAGCGCGTTCGCCGTCGGCGACGCCGACTACCTGCTCGCGACGTGGCACGCCGCCGCCCGGCCCGCCGACCTCGAGCTCGACGACGACGTCGAGTGGCGCCGCCTCGACGTCGTGCGCACGGAGGCGGGCGGCCCGTTCGACACGACCGGGGTCGTGGAGTTCGTCGCGCACCACCGCTCGCGCACCGACCCGGCCGACCGCGGGCGGCTCCACGAGGTGAGCCGGTTCGTCCGGGAGGGCGACCGCTGGTCCTACGTCGACGGCGCGGTGCAGGGCTAGGACCCGCCGCGTCGGCCCACCGGCGCCCGGTGGGCTCGGGCGACGCGTGACTCCGACGACGTGGTCGCTCAGGCGACGCGGTGGCGCAGCGTGCCGACGCCGCCGACCTCGAGCGCGACCTCCACCCCGCCCTCGACGGGCACGGCGGACCGGTGCGCGCCCGTGAGCACGACGTCGCCCGGGCCGAGCTCGAGGTGGCGCGTGAGGAACACGAGCTGGTCGACGACGTCGTACGAGAGCCCCGCGGTGGTCGACCGCGCCCGCTCCACCCCGTCCACCGCGACGACGAGCGCGGCGTCGTCGAGCGTGGCGGCGGTGTCGATCCACGGGCCGAGCGGCGTGAACCCGGTGCCGTTCTTCGCGCGCGTCATCATCGCGTCGAGCGGCACCTGGTCGTCGGCCGTGAGGTCGTCGGCGACGGTGCAGCCGAGGATCGCGCCGGGGACGTCGTCGGGCCGCAGGTCGCGGCACGGCCGCCCCACGACGACCGCCGCCTCCGCCTCCGCCACCAGACGTCCCAGCGCGCGGTCGTGCCGGACGACGGCCCCCGGCCCGACGACCGTGCGCGCCGACTTGAGGAACGCCTGCGGGGGCAGCGCCCGACCCTCGGGCCCGCTGTTGTGGGCCATGCCGACCACCACGCGCGGACGGCACGGCGCGAGCAGGGCGCCGTCGAGGCCGGGGTCGTCGGCGCGGACCCGCACGCCGCTCGACGCGGGCAGGGCCGGGCGGCCGTCGCGACCCGTCGCGGGCTCGGGGACGTCCGCGACGAGCACGTCCCAGGCGTCGCCGTCGAGCACGGCGGCCCGCGGGCCGTGCGCGGTGCGGATCCGCGCGATCCTCACGACGACCCGGTCCGGTCGGTCGCGCCGGTGACCGCGTCGGCGACCGGCCGGTCCACGAGCCGCAGCGGCACGCGCGCGAGGACGATGCCCCGGCGCTGCCAGGTATAGGCGACGAGCAGCGTCGCGCCGTCGGTCGTCGCCGACGGGTAGGAGTACTCGCCGCGTCCGTCCGTGACGATCCCCGTGTCGCCGGCGGCGAACCCGCTGGGCGGGCCGGCCTCCCGCAGCGCGGGCACGGGGACGCCCGGGAGCGTGGCGGGCACCCGGGTCCCGTCCTCGAGGTCCAGCACCCGGTGCCAGGTCAGCCCGTCGTCGTCCGAGACCGAGACGCTCAGCGGGCACCGCGCGCCCCACTCCTCGCCGACCGGGTTGTGCACGAGGGCGACGCGCCCGCTCGGCAGGCGGACGGCCGTGAGGCCCGAGTTGTTGTTGGGCAGCCGCGTGGGTGCGGCGGCCGTCCACGTGCGGCCGTCGTCGGCGGACGTCGTCCGGTAGACGAGGCCCTCGCTCGACCGGCAGACGGCGACGAGACCCGACCGCCCCGTCCAGAGCGCCGGCTGGATGATCCCCGCCCCGCGCAGCCGCGAACGGTCGAGCGGGACGTCCGCGAGCGTCCAGCTCGCCCCGGCGTCCTCCGAGCGGTCGAAGCGCGCGCCCCAGACGGGGTCCGCTCCCCCGCTCTCGACCGAGGACGGGGCGAGCCACGCGCCGTGCGGCGTGACGACAGGCGGGTTCTTCACCGGGCCCCGACCGCCGCTCGCGTCCCCGGGCACGAGCTCGCGCGGCGCCGTCCAGGTGCGGCCGTGGTCCGTGGACGTGCGGTACCAGGTCACCCAGCGCGAGATCCGCTCGCCCCGGTGGGCGAAGAGCCAGAGCCGGCCGTCGGGCGCGACGGCGAGCACGGGGTTCCACCACGCGACGCCGTCGTCCTCGCCGAGCACGACCTGGGGCTCCCCCCAGAGGCCGTCCTCCTCGGCGACGAGCCAGATCGCGTTGTCCGGCGTGCCCTCCCGGGTGCCGGCGAACCATGCCACGAGCGTGCGCCCGCCCGTGCGGGCGACGGTGGACGCGTGGCACTGGGCCCACGCCTCGCCGTCGCCCGACACGAGCAGGCGCTCCACGGGCGTCGTCACCGGACGGTCTCGCCGACGACGTTGAGGTCGCGCCGGAAGGTCTCCGGCGTCTTCCACACGGTGAGCATCGTGATGAGCGCGCCGACCATGACGTACAGCGCGACGAGCTGCCAGCGCGACCCGTCCTCGCCCGCGAGAGCCGTCGCGATGAACGGCGTGAGGCCGCCCGCGACGATCGACGCGATCTCGCGCCCGGTGGCCGCGCCGGAGTAGCGGCGGTCCGCCGGGAAGAGCTCGGCGAAGAACGCCGGCTGGATCGAGTTGATGGCGTTGTGCCCGAGGTTCAGCATGAGCACGTACCCGAGCACGATGAGCACGAAGCTGCCCGTGTTGAGCAGCCCGAAGAACGGGAAGGCCATGACGAACACGACGAGGGCCCCGAAGAAGTAGACCGGCCGGCGACCGATCTTGTCGGAGATCCAGGAGAAGATCCCGTGGGCCGGGAACGCGAGGACCGCCATGATGAGGATCGCGGTGTTGAGGCTCTCCTTCTCGATGCCGAGGTGCTGCGGGCCGTAGCTGAGCACGAAGACCGTGAGCAGGAAGTACGGCAGGGCCTCGGCGAAGCGCAGCCCGACGATGCGCAGCAGGTTGCGCCAGTCCTCGAGGAAGACGCTCGCGAGCGGCCCGCGGGTGGGCGTCTGCGGCGCGGGCTCGGCGGCCGCGGCGGCGTCGCGCTCCTGGCGCTCGCGGATGGCGGCCTGGCTGGCCTCCAGGTTCTCGACGGTGAGCGAGCGGTTGCGACCCTCCTTCTCGAGCCCGGCGACGGCGTCGGTGAAGACCGGCGTCTCCTCGAGCGAGCGGCGCATCCACAGGCCGACGACGAGCACGACGGCGGAGAGCCAGAACGGCACGCGCCAGCCCCACGACTGGAGCTGCGCGTCGTCGAGCGTGTACACCCAGGCGAACACGAGGGTGATGAGGATCTGCGCGGAGAAGCCGCCGGTGTTCGGCCACGACGTGTAGAAGCCGCGGTGCCGCGGGTTCGTGGACTCGAGCACGATGATCATCGACCCGCCCCACTCGCCGCCGACGGCGAAGCCCTGGACGAGCCGGAGCACGACGAGCAGGGCCGGCGCAAGGATACCGATCGAGTCGTAGGACGGGAGGAAGCCGATGAGCAGGGTCCCGGTCCCCATGATCGCGAGAGTGAGGACGAGCGTGGACTTGCGCCCCTGCTTGTCGCCGCGGCGGCCGAAGAACATGCCGCCCAGCGGGCGGGCCAGGAACCCGACGGCGAACGTGCCGAGGGACGACAGCGTGGCGACGAACGAGCTCTCGGACGGGAAGAAGACGGCGGGGAAGACGATCGCGGCGGCGGTGCCGTAGACGAGGAAGTCGTAGTACTCGAGCGTGTTGCCGACGAAGCTCGAGAGCGTGACCTTCCAGGCGTACCGCCTGCTCGTGAGCGGGGCCGCGGGTGCGGTGACGGACATCGTTGTTCCTTCGGTGCGGGGTTCCGCTGATCTCAGTGTGGGGGCTCCGGGTCTCAGCGGCGAGGGCCCGGGCCCCTCCCGCGGCACCCGTCCGGGGTGCCACGGGTCGAGCGGTTCGGAGCGGGGGTCAGGCGGCCGCGAGGTCGTGCCCGGCGGCGGCGAGGGCCGCGCGGATCTCCGCCTTCACGGCGTCGGACGGCGGGTCGACCGGCATGCGCGTCGTCCCGCCGGGCAGCCCCTGGACGTCGAGGCCGTACTTGAGGCGGGCGATGCTGGGCCCGAGCGCGGCGACGAGCCGCTGGACGACCGCCTGCGCCCGCACGACGGCGGCCGCGTCGTCCGCGGCGAGCGCCGCCCGCAGGTCCGCGAACGCGCGCGGCGCGACCCCGGAGACGCCGGACACGGTCCCGCGCCCACCGGCCGCGACGACGTGCGGGAGGTCGGCGTCGTTCCCCGACCAGAGCGCGAGCCGCGGGGCCGCGGACCGGTACGCGTCGACCCGGGCCGAGGCGGAGCCCGACGTCTTGACGCCGTCGAGACCGAGCTCGGCGAGCACGGCGAGCAGCTCGGGCGAGACGTCGGAGCACGCGACGTCCGGGAAGACGTAGGCGTAGAGCTCGCCGTCCGTCGCGGCCCGCAGGCTGGCGTAGTAGCGCACGACGCCCTCGTCGCTCGCCGTGAGGTAGTAGGGCGTGATGGCGGCGAAGCGCCGGACGCCGGCGTCCTCGGCCGCGCGCAGGTGGTCGAGCGCCTCGTGCACGGAGGCGGCACCGACGTGCGCGATCGTCCGGTCCGGGCCGAACACGTCGGCCGCGGTCCGCACGAGCGCGGCGCGCTCGGCGGCGTCGAGGGCCGGGAACTCGCCCGTCGTGCCCACGGCGAACACCCCGTCGACCTCCGGCTCCACGTGGGCGAGCAGCACGCGCAGCGCCCCGAGGTCGAGCGCGCCCGACGCGTCGTAGGTGGTGACGGGCGGGGTGATGATCTCCGGTGCCGTGGTCATGGCACGTCTCCTTCGGTCTCTCGCGTCGCTGCGCGGGCGCTGCTTCGCGCCGCCGTCAGGATGGCACCGTTTACTGTTAACAGTCAACTGTCAACGGGAAGACGTTCCTGCGCCACGACGACGCCCCGGCCTGCCGAGGCAGACCGGGGCGTGCGGGAGGGGGCTCAGCGGCGCGGCTGCTGCAGCGCGTCCTTCATGCGACGGCGTGAGCCGGCGAGGTGCTCGTCGAGGTAGGCCAGCGCCTCGTCGAGGCGCGGCGTCCGGATCGCGTCGAGCAGCCGCTCGTGGTCCGCGCACGACGGGTGCAGGTCGACGTCCTGCTTGTTCGTCTCCTGGAGCATGACCGCGAACGTGGGCTCGATCTGCTCCCACAGCGTGCGCAGGCGGCGGTTCGGCACGGCGGCGTACAGCGTGGAGTGGAACGCGAGGTCGTGGGCGGCGTACGTGTACCAGTCGCCGGCGTCCGCCGCCTCCCGCATGCCGGCGAGAGCCGCCTCGCTCGCGGACCAGTCGACCTCGTCGGCGTGCTCCGCCGCCGCGCGCACGGCGACCGCCTCCAGGGCGCTGCGCACGTCGTACAGCTCGTCGACGTCGGCGGCGCCCACGCCGCGCACGACGTACCCACGGCGCTCGGACTCGACGAGGTGCTCGGCCGCGAGGACCCGCAGCGCGTCGCGGACGGGCCCGCGCGACACGTCGTACTGCCGCGCCACGCCCTCCTCGACGAGCCGCTCCCCCGGCGCCAGCTCCCCCCGGACGATCGCGACCCTCAGGACGTGGGCGAGACGATCCCCCAGCGACCCCGCACGCACCGTGTCGACCGACACCCTCGCCCCTTCGTCCCCACGCCCGACGGGGCCGGCCACCGGCCCCATGACCGGACCATTGTGCCGCAGGCGCGCGGGTGGGACCCGGGCGCCCGGCTACGCTCGCGGGCATGACCCGCATCGTCGACGTCGCCCGGCACGCCGGCGTGTCCACGGCCACCGTCTCCAGGGTCCTCAACGGCAAGACCGTCCGGCCGGAGCTCGCAGCCGCCGTCCGCGCGGCGGTCGAGGACCTCGGCTATGCCCCGGACCGCACGGCACGGTCCCTGCGCCGCCGGTCGAGCGACGTCGTCGCGCTCGTCCTGCCCGACGTCGAGAACCCCTTCTTCACGGCGGTCGCGCGCGGCGTCGAGGACGTCGCGCAGCAGGCGGGCTACTCCGTCGTCCTGTGCAACACCGACGACGACCCGGCGAAGGAGGAGCGCTACCTCGCCGTCGCCGAGCGCGAGAACATGGCGGGGGTCGTCCTGGCCCCGGCCACCGACGCGCCCGAGACCGCCGCCCTGCGCGCCCGCCGTCGGGCCGTCGTCGTGATCGACCGCCGGGTGCGCCAGGACGTGGACCAGGTCGTGTTCGACAACGTCGCGCTCGGGCGCCGCGCCGCCGCGGAGCTCGTCGAGCGCGGGTTCCGCCGGGTCGCGTGCATCACCGGGCCGCGCGGCACGAGCACGGCGGTCGAGCGCGCGGACGGGTGGCGCGAGGCGCTCGCCGAGGCCGGGCTCTCCCCCGCCGGGCTGCTCGTGCACGCGAACTTCCGCGTCGACGGCGGCCACGGGGCGGCCGTCGACCTGCTCGCCCGGCCCGACCCGCCCGACGCGATCCTCGCCACCAACAACCTGGTCGGCGTCGGCGTGCTCCGGGCGCTCGCCGAGGCGAACGGCCGACCCGCGGCGTCGGCCGCCGACGCACGGGCCCGCGGCGCCGGCGACGGGCCCGCCGTCGGGGTCGGCATCGTGGGCGACCTGCCCTTCGCGACGTCGCGCACGTCCGACGTCGCGCTCGTCCCGCTCGACCCCCGGGCGCTCGGCACGACGGCCGCGCGGATCCTGCTCGACCGGCTGGCCGGCGCCGACGACCCGGCGCGCCGCGTCGTCCAGGGCACGCCCGCCGGGCCGTGAGCCGGCCTCAGCCCGCCGCCGGGGTGCCCGCGGCGGCGGGCAGCACGTCGGACGCGCGGCCGGCCTGGCCGAACAGCACCATGCGCTCCTCGACGAGCCGCTGCGCCCACTCCCGGCCGAGCGCGAGGTAGCCCGCGGGGTCCACGTCGCCGGGCGACGCGGCGAGCGCGACGCGGACGCCCGCCGTGAACGCCATGTAGTGGTCCATGCCCTGGTTGATCTTGCGCACGCCGAGGCTCGCCGCCCGGGCCTTCTCGGCGTCGGGGACGCCCCACGACTCCGGCAGGTCGCCGCCGTGCGCGTTGATGGTCGCCCGGAGGTCGGCCGGGAGCCCCGACGAGCCGTGCATGACGAGGTGCGTCCCCGGCACGCGCCGCGCGATGCGCTCGACGAGGTCCATGTGGAGCACGGAGCCGTCCGGCGGGCTCGTGAACTTGTAGGCGCCGTGCGAGGTCCCGATCGCCACGGCGAGCGCGTCCACCCCGGTGCGGCGCACGAACTCCTCGGCCTGCTCCGGGTCCGCGAGGACGATCTCCGCGTGGCTGCGCCCGTCCTTCGAGCCGCCGATCGTCCCCAGCTCGCCCTCCACGGACACGCCGTGCGCGTGCGCGTGCTCGACGACGCGCCGCGTCACCGCGACGTTGTCCTCGAAGGCGGCGGGGCGGCCGTCGGGCCCGAGGGAGCCGTCGATCATGACGCTCGTGAACCCCGCCGCGACGGCGCGCGCGCACGTCGCCTCGTCGGGGCCGTGGTCGAGGTGCAGCGCGACCGGGACGTCGGGGTACGCCGCGATCGCCGTGCGCAGGGCGGACCACCACAGCGCGTCCGAGGCGTACGGGTGGGACCCGGCCAGGGTCTCGACGATGACGGGGCTCTCCGTGGCGCGCGCGGCGTCGAGCACCGCCGTCGCCATCGCGAGGTCCGCGACGTTGAAGGCGCCGACGCCGTAGCCACCCCGGGCGGCGGCGTCGAGCAGGGTACGGTTCGTGACGAGGGTCATGGCTGACCTTCCTGTCGTGTCGTCGGGAGCGTGCCGCCCGGGCGGACGGCGGCGGGTGCGGGCGAGCGACGGGCGGAGGCGACGTGACGCAGGACGACGACCGGACCGCGGGAGCGGGTGGCCGGTCCGTGCGGCTCGCCGACATCGCGGCGCGCGCGGGGGTGTCCATCAAGACGGTGTCGCGCGTCGTCAACGACGAGCCGCACGTCGCGGCCGCGACGCGGCGCCTCGTGGAGGACGCGATCGCCGAGCTCGGGCTGGAGGGCGAGTCCCGCCCGCGCGGCCGCAAGCGGCGCACGGGCGTGGTCGGGCTGGTTTTCCCGGACGTGCGCAACGACTACTTCGCGGCCGTCAGCCGCGCGCTCCAGGAGCGGCTCGCCAACGTGAGCCCCACGCTGCTGTCGGCGGACTCGGACGACGACCTGCACACCGAGGAGGCGATCCTCACCGCGTTCCGTCGGCTCGACGTCGACGGCATGGTCATCTTCCCGACCGGCGCCCCGGGCCTCGTGGAGTTCGCTCAGTCGGTGCCGACCGTCGTCGTCGACCGCACGGTGCCGTCCGTGCGCGGCCTCGTCGACCACGTGCTGCCCGACGCGCGGCACGCGGCCGAGCAGCTCACGCTGCACATGATCGAGCAGCACCGCGTGCAGCGCGTGTGCCTGGTCGCGGGCGACCTCGCGGTCTCGACGCTGCGCAACCGGCACACCGCGTTCCAGCGCGTCGTCAGCCGGACGGGGACGGAGAACCACGTCCTCGCCGGCCTCACGACGTCGGAGGAGGCGGCGACCGCGGCGTACTCGCTCTTCCGGACGCTCGAGCCGCCGTTCGGCGTGCTGGCGACCAACAGCCTCATGTTCTGGGGCGTGCTCACCGCGGCGCAGCGCCTCGGCCTCAAGGTGCCGTCCGACGTCGTGCTGACGACGTTCGACAACGTGCCCGGCGTCGGGACGACGGGCCTCGTGCCCACGAACGCCGTCGCGCCGGCGGCGACGCTCGCCGCCCGGACGGTCCAGCTCCTCACGGAGCGCATGAACAACCCGTCGCTGCCGCCGCGCCTGCTCGACATGGACTACGACATCGCCTACGGCACGACCTGCGGGTGCGTGCCGATCGACCCGGCGCGCAACGTCCTCGGCTAGGTGGTCCGGCCGGGCGGTGCGCCCGACCGGACCGGGTCGCTGCGCGCCGGGCCCGGTCACAGCGTGTGCGTGATGCCCAGCGACGCGTAGTCGAGGACGATCGGGTCGTCCGTCACGGCGCGCGCCGCGGAGAGCACCTTCGCCGCACTCTCGACCGCGACGCTCGTCTTGAACGCGTCGCGCAGGTTCGGCCCGACCGTGAGCAGGCCGTGGTTGGCCCAGACGACGGCGTTGCGGTCCTCGAGGTACCGCGCCATGTCCCGGCCGAACTCGGTCGAGTTGCTCAGCGCGAACGGCATGACCGGCACGTCGCCCTTGGTGTAGATCACCATGTTGACGAGCGCGCCGCGGATCGGCTCGCCCAGCACGCCGAACACGTTCGCGTACGTGGGCTCGGTGTGGACGATCGCCTGGACGTCGGGGCGCGCGGCGTAGACGGCGAGGTGCACCGTCACCTCCGACGACGGCTGGAGCCGCCCCTCGACGACGTTCGCGTCCTCGTCCACGACCACGAGGTCGTCCGGCGTCATGCGGTCGTACTCGAGGTCGGTCGGGGTGATGAGGAACGTCGACGTGCCCGGGATGCGGAGGCTGATGTTGCCCTGCGTGTTGAAGTTGAGCCCGAGCTTCACGGACTCCAGGCAGTACGCGAGGACGTCCTCGCGCGCGGCCTGCAGGTCGAACGTGTCCAGCGTGGTCATGCGATCTCCTTGAGTGCGGTGCCGTCGACGGTCTCGACGGCGAGGGACGTGCTGACGGGGGTGAGGAGCTGGTGCAGCGAGTCGAACGTCGCGCGCTGCCGCGCGTACCACGCGGCGTGCCGCGGGTCGGGGCTCGCCTCGTGCACGACGGCGGGGGCGGGCAGGTCGAGCACGCTCGCGAAGGTGCCGGCACCGAGCGCGGCGAGGAGCGCGGCGCCGCGCCCCGCTGCCTCGCGCACGACGGCGCGCAGCGGGACCCCGGCCGCGTCGGACCGGGCCTGGAGGGCGCCGAGGTTGGCCGAGCCGCCGCCGACGGCGTGCACGTCCACCGGCTCCACCCCGCGCTCCGCGAGCGCCGCCCGGATCTTCGCGAGCTCGAACCCCGAGGCCTCGACGAACGCGCGCGCGATCTGCGCCGTCGTCGTCTCGAGCGTCAGGCCGAGGAGCGCGCCCCGCGCGGCGGGGTCGTTGTCGAGCGTGCCCGACCCGGCGAGGTAGGGCGCGACCAGGAGCGGGGGCGGGTCGACGGCGCCGACCTCGTAGAGCGACGCCCACGGGTCGATCCGGTCGTGGTGGACGATCGACGAGAACCAGTCGAGCGCGAAGCCGCCCGCCGCCGTGCCCGCGAGGGTGACCCACAGGTCCGCCCCCACGGGGTAGGTCGCGAGCCCGGTCCCGCCGAGCCGCTCCGGCCGGGCGCGCGTGCCCACGGTGAGGCAGTCGCTCGACCCGAACGAGAACACGGCGCGCAGGCCGGGGCGTCCGCCCCCGCCGAGGAAGGCCGCGGCCTGGTCGTGCACGCCCGCGACGACCGGCGTCCCGGCACGCAGACCCGTCCGGGCGGCGGCGTCCGCCGAGACCGCGCCGATCACGTCGCCCGCGGCGACCACCGGGGACAGGAGCGCGCCGGGCACGTCGAGCGCGTCGAGCACCGCGTCGGACCAGGCGCGGGTCCGGACGTCGAACGCTCCCGTGCGGGACGCCATCGTCAGGTCCACGGCCGGCGCCGCGCCGAGCCGCGTCGCGACGAAGTCGTCCAGGGTCCGCACCGCGGCGGGCAGCGCGCCGTCGGGCAGGAGCCCGCGCACCTTGTGCACGGAGAACATCGGGTGCAGCGGCTGGCCCGTGATCTCCTGGACGGTCTCGCCGCCGAGCAGCTCGCGGAGCCGGTCCGCCGAGCCCGCGCCGCGCCCGTCCATGCTCAGGGGGGCGGGACCGAGCGCGCGGCCCGCGCGGTCGACGGGCACGACGGCCTCGCCGAGCGTCGAGAAGGACAGGGCCTCCACCGGGTCCGCGGCCACCGCGGGCTCGGCGACGACGTCGCGCACGAGCGCCTCGACGCCGTCGAGCACGGCCTCCGCGTCGACGTGCGCGCGTCCCGGCGCGGGGCGCACGACCGTCGTGCGGCGCGAGCGCGCCACGAGCTCGTTGCCCCCCTCGTCGTACACGCCGACGCGCGTCCCCGTGGTCCCGAGGTCGATGCCGAGGTAGCTCACTTGACCGACCCCGCGAGACCGTTCACCAGGTACCGCTGGATGAACAGGTAGACGACGACGATGGGCACGGAGATGAGCACGAGCACCGCGAACAGCGCGCCGGGCTGGCTCAGGTAGATCCCGCGGTACGCGAGGGGGACGAGCGTCAGGGGCTTGAGGTCGTTGTCGCTGATCGCGACGAGCGGCAGGAGGAAGTCGTTCCACGTCATCATGAGCTGCCAGATCACGACGACCGCGGCGGCCGCCTTGCCGAGCGGGAAGTAGATGCGCCAGAAGATCGTCCACGCGGACGCCCCGTCGACGAGCGCGGCCTCGTACGTCTCGTCGGGGATCGCGAGGTACGTGGTGCGGATCATGATCACGGCGAACGGCAGGCCGAGCGCCGTGTAGGCGAGGACGAGCCCGAGCAGCGAGTCGTAGAGGCCGATCGCCTGGAGGATCTTGAAGACCGCCACGACGATGCTCGCCATGGGCAGCACGAGCGCGAGCAGCAGCCCGACGAACACGACGCCCCGGAACGGCACGCGCAGGCGGGCGAGGGCGAACGCCGTCATGGAGCCGAGGAGGACGACGAGGAGGATCGACGGGACCGACACGAGCAGGCTGTTGAGCAGGTGCTGCAGGATCGGGTTGGTCTCGAAGATCGTCACGTAGTTGCGCAGCGTCGGCTCCTCGGGGAGCAGGCCGAGCGCCGTCGTCGAGGGGTTCGACGTGGGCAGCAGCGAGATGCCGACCACCATCACCACGGGGACCATCCACAGCGCCGCGAGCGGTCCGAGCACCCAGTGCGACCACCGCGGCGGGGCCTCGACGTCCTTGCTGCGGCCGTGGCCGCGTCGCCGGGGGACGGGGGCGGCGGGCGGTGTGGTGGTGCCGTCGGCCGCGCGCCGCGCGCGGTCGGTGCCGGAGCTGAGCGCCGTCATGACTTCTCCCCCGTGATGAACCCGGCCCCGAACGTGCGCAGCATCGCGACGGACGAGCCGATCGCGAGGACGAGCAGGACGACGGAGATCGTCGCGCCGTAGCCGAACGACTGGAGCTGGAAGGCTTCCTTGAACATGTACGTGGGCATGAGCTCCGACGCGTGGTTGGGCCCACCCTCGGTGAGGACCCACACGAGCTCGAAGGTCTTGAGCGAGCCGATGATCCCGAGCAGGACGAGCGAGAGGTGGGTCGGCTTGAGGAGCGGCAGGACGATGCGCCGCACGAGCGCCCACCCGCTCGCCCCGTCGATGCGCGCCGCCTCGAGGACGGAGTGGTCGAGGAGCTGGAGGCCGGCGAGGTAGAACAGCATCGAGAAGCCCGACCACATCCACACGTTGACGACGATCACCGTGACGATCGCCGTCGACGGGTCGGACAGGTAGGGGCGCGTGAGGACCTCGAGACCGGTCGCCCGCCCGAGCTGCGCGAGCACGCCGTTGAACGGGTCGAGCAGGCGCTGCCAGACGATGCCCACGACGACGGGCGACAGGACGGCCGGCAGGAAGAAGATCGCGCGGTACACCGTGCGTCCCCGCAGCCGGGTGTTGAGCAGCCAGGCGAGCGTGAAGCCGATGACCGCCTGCGGGACGATCGTCAGGAGGATCCACAGCAGCGAGTTGCGCAGCGTGATGTGGAAGACCGGGTCCTGGGCGAGGTCCGCGTAGTTCTGGACGCCGACCGGCGTCCCGGCGTTGACGCCGTCCCAGTCGAGCGTGCTCGCCTGGACGTTGAACACGATCGGGTACACGACGAACACCGCGAAGAGCAGGAGCGCGGGCGCGATGAAGCCGAGCGCGACGAGCTGCTGGCGGCGACGCGTGCCGCGTCCCGTCGACGTCGTCGCGCGCGGCCCGGCGACCCGCGGCGTCGCCGCCGCGGGTCGCCCGGAGACGAGGGCTGCCATCGTCAGCCCAGCCCGTCCTGGACCGCCTGGACCTTCGCCGCCGCCTCCTCGGGGGTCGACTGCCCGGCGGCGACCGCGGACAGCGCGTCCGCGACGGCCGTGTCGATGTCCGGCGACTCGAAGTAGCGCGAGTACTGCACCTCGGGCATCCAGTCCTCGGTGAACGTCGTCCACATCTCGCGCTGCTTGTCGCTCGTGAACTCCTCGGGGTCGAGGCCCTGCACGGCGGGCAGGTCGTTGAACGTGTTGATGAGCACCTGGGCGCCGTCCCCGGCGATCCAGTCGGTGAGGACCTGGCACGCCAGCTCGGGGTTCTTCGCGTCCTTCGAGATGCCGAGCGCGACGTCGATGCCGCCGACGAGCTGCGGCTCGGGCGCGCCTCCCGGGATCGTCGGGAACAGGAACGGCTCGTAGCCCTCCATGCCCTGCGAGAGCGGCGGGATGTCGGCGCGCGAGGGGTCGGACTGCTGGATCCACCAGGCCCCGAGGGGGATCATCGCGGCGTTGCCCGCCTCGAACTGGTTGACGCCGTTCGGGTAGGCGTCCAGCGCGAGGGCGCCCTGCTGGGCGATCCCGTCGGTGAAGAGCTTCTGCCAGTACGTGAACGCCTCGACGATCCCGGGGTCGGTCCACGACGCCTCGCCCGACTCCGCCTGCTGGACGAGGCCCGGCTCGACGTTGTTGGCGATCTGGAGGAAGACGACGTTGCGCAGCCACGAGTCCTTGGCGGGCAGCAGGAACGGCGCGGCCGAGCCGCCGCCGAGCGCGTCGACGGCGCTCTCGAGCTCGGCCCACGTGGCCGGGGGCTCGACGCCCGCCTCGTCGAGGAGGTCGGAGTTGGCCCAGAGGTTCACGGTCTGCACGAGGAGCGGCAGCGCGTAGTAGCTGTCGTCCCCCTCCGGGTTGCCCATCCGCGCCTGCTCGAGGCCGATCGGGAAGAACTTCGACTCCCAGTCGTCACCCCACGTGTCGGCCGCGCACTCCTCGAGCGGCATGAGGTTCTCCCGGTACTGCTGGGTCAGCGCGCCGGGCTGCAGGCCGACGATGTCGGGCATGGTGCCCGAGCTCGCGCGGGTCTGCAGGTCCACCACGTACTCGGGGTAGTTGAAGATCGTCGAGTCGATCGTGACGTCGGGGTTCGCGGTGGTGAACGCGTCGATCATCTGGCGCGTGGTCTGCTCGATCGGGCTCCAGGAGCGGAACGTCACCGTCGTCCCGCCCTCGCCCCCCTGGCCCGACTGCTCGGGGTCGGCGCTGCCGGCGCACGCCGCGAGCGACGTGACGATCGTGAGCGCGACGCCGGCCTGGATGCCGCGCCGCGCAGTTCGGGGAAGCTTCATCGCGTCCGTCCTCTCTCCGTCGTTGGATGCGAGGGCCTCATCGAACGTCTCCCCGCGGGGGCCGTCAACGGGTCGCGCCGGGGTGCGGGGGCCCGCGGCGCGCCGTGTCGTCCGTGTCCTGTCCGGTCGCCGCGACCCGGTCCGGCGGACGCCGACAGCGCGCCACGGCGTCGAGCCGACAGCGGGATGTCCGTTGTCCGACACGGGTCCCGGGCCCGGCCCCGCGGTCCCGCGGCTGGAGGCCGCGCCGCGGACCGGTGGCCCCGCGCTGACAACGGGCCACGGGCCGGTTGTCCGGGACGCGGGCGCGCCGCCGAGCCGCTCCGCGCCGCCCGGCCAGGCCCGAGGTCACAGTTCCGTGACGCCCAAATTCGTCTCACCTGTTGAGACCTCCGAGGGCAACGTCGCAGGTCGCGACACCCGTTGTGTCTGTAATCGATTTCTGCCATGCTGGTCGGCATGCCCTCCCCCACGACCCCCGGCCTCGTCGGCGTCGACGTCGGGACGTCGAGCACCAAGGGCGTGCTCGTCGGTCCGGACGGCGCGATCCTGCGCTCGACCACGCGCGCGCACGTCGTCGACCGGCCGCAGCCCGGCCACGTCGAGATGGACGCCCAGGTCTGGTGGGACGAGCTCGTCGACGTCGTCACCGAGCTCACGGCCGACCTCGCCCCCGGTGCCGTCCGCGGCCCCGACGTCCCGGCCGACCTCGAGGTCGCCGCCGTCGGGCTCTCCGGCATGGGCCCGTGCGTGCTGCTGACCGACGAGCAGGGGACCCCGGTGCGCCCGGCGATCCTCTACGGCGTCGACACCCGGGCGACGGAGCAGATCGCCGAGCTCGACGAGGCCCTCGGGCGCGCGACGGTCCTCGACCGGTGCGGCTCGGCGCTGTCGTCGCAGGCCGCCGGGCCCAAGATCGCCTGGGTGCGGAGGCACGAGCCCGAGGCCTGGGCGCGCGCCCGCCGCCTGTTCATGCCGGCGTCGTACCTCGCCTTCCGCCTCACCGGCGCGTACGTGCTCGACCACCACTCGGCGTCGCAGTCGACGCCCCTGTACGACCCGCGCGACCACGACTGGATCGGCGACTGGGCCGCGCTCGTCGCGCCCGGCCTCGAGCTGCCCGCGCTGCGGTGGCCCGGCGAGGCGGCGGGAGTCACCCGCGAGCGCCTCGCCGGGGTGGCCGCCGGCACGCCCGTCGTCACCGGCACCATCGACGCCTGGTCGGAGGCCGTGAGCGTCGACGCGACGCACGTCGGCGACCTCATGCTCATGTACGGCACGACGATGTTCCTCGTCGCCACGGTCGCCGAGCCGCTGCGAAGCGAGACGATGTGGGGCACCGTCGGCGCCTACCCCGGGACCCACAGCCTCGCCGGCGGCATGGCGACGTCGGGCGCCGTCACGTCGTGGCTGAAGGACCTGACCGGCGCGGACTACCCCGAGCTGCTCGCCGAGGCCGCGGCCAGCGGGCCCGGCGCCCGCGGGCTCCTCCTGCTCCCCTACCTCGCGGGCGAGCGCACCCCCGTCCAGGACCCCGACGCACGCGGCGTCGTCGCCGGCCTCACGCTCTCGCACACGCGCGGCGACCTCTACCGCGCGGCGCTCGAGGCGACCGCGTTCGGCGTGCGGCACAACGTCGAGACCCTGCGCGCGGCGGGCGCCGACGTCTCCCGCGTGGTCGCCGTGGGCGGCGGCACCCAGGGCGACCTCTGGACGCAGGTCGTCTCCGACGTGACCGGGCTGCCCCAGGTCGTCCCCACGAGCACCATCGGCGCGAGCTACGGCGCCGCGATGCTCGCCGCCGGGCTCGTGCACGAGCAGGGGCACCTCCTGGACGTCGCGGCGTGGAACCCGCCCGCGCGGGTCGTGCGACCGGACCCCGCGGTGCGCGGCGTCTACGACGAGCTCTACGGCCTGTACCGCGACCTCTACCCGGCGACGCGCGACGTCGTGCACGCGCTCGCCCGCCGGGCCGCGCCCCCCGCCCCCGACCGCACCGCCCTCGAAGGAGCACCCGCATGACCAGCAGCACCTACGCCGTCCCCACGCTCGCGCCGGAGCCCCAGGCCCCCGAGCACACGGTCTACCTCGTCGCGTCGGGCGACCTGCGCGAGTCCGCGAACGTCGCGGGCTGGCCCACGCAGGTGGAGCTCGAGCGCGTCCTCACCGACGCGTTCGCCGCGAACGGCTGGAAGGTCGTGCGGGCCAACGACGTGGACCCCGAGACCGGGCACGGGTTCATCAGCTCCCAGCGCATGGGGCTCGAGGTGTTCGCGACGATCCCGCCCGACGCGCCGCTCGTCGTCGCGGAGGCCGTGTGGCAGTACAGCCACCACGTGCTGGCCGGGCTGCGCACGCACCGCGGCCCGGTGCTCACCGCCGCCAACTTCGCGGGCGACTGGCCGGGGCTCGTCGGGCTGCTCGGCCTCAACGCGGGCCTGACGAAGATGGGCCGCCCCTACTCGACCGTGTGGACGGTCGACGGGAGCGACGCCTGGTTCCAGGACGCGATCCGGTCGTGGGTCACGACGGGCACGATCGAGCACGACGACTCGCACGTCCACGCGCTCCCGGAGCTCCCGGACAGCGCCGAGAAGCAGCTCGGCGAGGCGCTCGCCGCCCAGCTCCTGCGCGAGAAGGCGATCATCGGCGTCTTCGACGAGGGCTGCATGGGCATGTACAACGCGATCTTCGACGACGAGCTGCTCAACGGCCTGGGCATCTACAAGGAGCGGCTGTCGCAGTCGGCGCTCTGGGCCGAGATGCAGCGGGTCGGCGACGACGAGGCGGACGCGGTCCAGCGCTGGCTCGAGGACGCGGGCATGACGTTCCGGCTCGGCACCGACGAGGCGACGGAGCTCACCCCCGCCCAGCTGCGCTGGCAGCACAAGATGTACATCGCCGCGCTGCGGATCGCCGACGACTTCGGGCTCGACGCCGTCGGCATCCAGTACCAGCAGGGACTCAAGGACATCTGCCCGGCGTCCGACCTCGCGGAGGGCCTGCTCAACAACGTCCAGCGGCCGCCGGTCCGCTCGCGCGACGGCCGTCGGGTGCTGTGGGACGGCCAGGCGTTCCCGCACTTCAACGAGGCGGACGAGGGCGTCGCCGTCGACGCGCTCGTGACGAACCGGGTGTGGACCGCGATGGGCCTCGACCCGGCGACGACCCTGCACGACGTGCGCTGGGGCGAGGAGCACGACGGCCGCTTCGTGTGGGTCTTCGAGATCTCGGGCTCCGTGCCCGCCTCGCACCTGGAGGGCGGGTACGCGGGTGCCGAGGGCTGGCGCCAGGACCCGGTGTTCTTCCCGGCCGGCGGGTCGACGATCAACGGCGTGTCCAAGGCGGGCGAGATCGTCTGGTCGCGCGTCTACATCGCCGACGGCGTGCTGCAGGTCGACCTCGGCAGGGCCTCGGCCGTCTCCCTGCCCGCGGAGGAGACCCGCCGCCGCAAGGAGGCGACGAACCCCGAGTGGCCGATCATGCACGCCGTGCTGCACGGCGTGAGCCGCGACCAGTTCATGGCCCGCCACAAGGCGAACCACCTCAACGTCGCGTACGCGCCCGACGCCGCGACGGCCGACCGCGCGCTCGAGGCGAAGGCGGCGTTCTTCGCCGCGCTCGGCATGCCCGTCCACCTGTGCGGGGACACGGCGCTCACGCGCTGACCCCCGCTCCCGCGACCCCGGGCGGGTCGCTCCGCCGCGCTCGTCCCCCGGCCGCGGCGGGGCGGCCCGTCCGGTCTCTTGCCTGGTCTCTTGCCCGGTCCCGTACCGTCAGCGGGCCGGCCTCGGGGCACGGGCGGGCCGCCGGCGCGCGAGCCCGCCCACGACGAGGGCGACGAGCACGGCGCCCAGGAGCGCGCCGGCCGTGTTGAGGACGACGTCCTGGACCGTCGGGACGCGGCCGGGCAGGAGGTTCTGGGTGAGCTCGATCGCGACCGAGAGGGCGCAGCCCGCGAGCGTCACGAGCCCGACGGCGCGCCACGCCCCCGGGACGGCACGGCCCCGGCGGGCTGCCGCGCCCCGCAGGAGGGGCACGCCGAGCACGCCGAACGGCCCGAACATCACGACGTTGGCGAGAGCCTCGAGCACCGGCAGCGTGATCGGGATCCCGAGGCCCTGGAGGAAGCCGAGCGTGGACGTCGCCCAGCCGGGCGCGTCGGTGGACTGCGGCGACGGCCAGAGCGTCACGACCAGGACGGCGGCGAGATAGACGGCGAACGTCCAGGTCAGCAGGCGCATCCCGTCAGCGTACGGGCGCGCGTCCCGGGCGCGCCGGGCCCCGCGGCGCGGCCACGGAGCCTCCACCGTTCCCCCTCCTCGCCGCGCGTGGGACGGCGAGGGTCGGTTCACTGGGCGCCATGGTCACCGTCGGCTTCCACGCCTCCCACGAGCAGATCCCGCCCGGCCCCCTCCTCGCCGCGGCCCGCCGCGCCGAGCAGATCGGCTTCGACGCCGCCATGTGCTCCGACCACCTGGCCCCCTGGAGCGAGCGCCAGGGCGAGTCCGGGTTCGCGTGGTCGTGGCTCGGCGCCGCGCTCGCGACGACCGCGCTGCCGTTCGGCGTCGTCACCGCCCCCGGCCAGCGCTACCACCCGGCGATCGTCGCGCAGGCGATCGCGACGCTCGGCGCGATGTTCCCGGGCCGCTTCTGGGCCGCGCTCGGCTCGGGCGAGGCGATGAACGAGCACGTCACGGGCGACCGCTGGCCCACGAAGGCCGAGCGCGACGCCCGCCTGCGCGAGTGCGTCGACGTCATCCGGGCCCTCCTCGCGGGCGAGGAGGTCACGCACCACGGGCACGTCACGGTGGACCGGGCGCGCGTGTGGTCGCTGCCCGACGTCGCGCCGCGGCTCGTCGGGCCGGCCGTCACCCCCGCCACGGCGCGCCGCCACGCCGACTGGGCCGACGGCCTCGTCACCGTGAACCAGCCCGTCGAGTCGCTGCGCCAGGTCGTCGGCGAGTACCGCGACGCGGGGGGCCGCGGGCCGCTCGCGCTCCAGGTGCACGTCTCGTGGGGCACGGACGACGAGGCCGCGTTCGCCGTCGCGCACGACCAGTGGCGCTCCAACCTCCTGCCGCCGAGCGTGAACTGGCACCTCGAGACCCCGGAGCAGTACGACGCGGTCGCGGAGCTCGTGCGCCCGGAGGAGGTGCGCGGCACGGTGCTCGTCGAGCACGACCCCCAGCGGCTCGCGGACCGCGTCGCCGAGCTGGTCGCGTGCGGGTTCGACGAGGTGTACCTGCACCACGTGGGGCAGCAGCAGGACGCGTTCCTCGACGCGGCGGGCGAGGCCCTCCTGCCCCGGCTGCGCGAGGCGTGCGCCGCCACCACCGACGGGGGTGCGGCGTGAGGATCCGCGACACCGGCGACCTGTGGTGGAAGAACGCGGTCGTCTACTGCCTCGACGTCGAGACCTTCATGGACTGGGACGACGACGGGATCGGCGACTTCCCCGGCCTGGTCCAGCGGATCGACCACCTGGCCGACCTCGGGGTGACGTGCCTGTGGCTCATGCCGTTCTACCCGACGGCCGACCGCGACGACGGCTACGACATCACCGACTTCCTCGGCGTCGACCCGCGCCTGGGCGACCTGGGCGACGTCGTCGAGCTCGTGCGGACCGCGCGCGACCGGGGCATCCGCGTGATCGTCGACCTCGTCGTCAACCACACGTCCGACCGCCACCCGTGGTTCCGCTCGGCGCGGCGGTCGACGTCGTCCCCGTTCCGGGACTACTACGTGTGGCGGTCCGACGAGCCGCCGTCGACCAAGGACCAGGTCGTGTTCCCCGACCAGGAGGAGGGCATCTGGACCCTCGACGAGGCGTCGGGCGAGTGGTACCGGCACCGGTTCTACCGGCACCAGCCCGACCTCAACACCGCGAACCCGCAGGTGCGGGACGCGATCGCGAAGACGATCGGCTTCTGGCTGGAGCTCGGCCTCTCCGGCTTCCGGGTCGACGCCGTCCCCTACGCGCTGACCGACGCGGCCGCGAACCCGGGCGACGAGATCGACGACCCCCACGACCTGCTGCGCGTGCTGCGCGCGTTCGTCGGGCGGCGGTCGGGCGACGCGATCCTCATGGGCGAGGTCAACCTGCCGTACGAGGAGCAGGCGCGCTACTTCGGGGACGGCGACCCCACCGACGGCGACCCGGGCGGGGTGACGAGCAACGAGCTGACGCTCCAGTTCGACTTCAACGCGATGCAGGCGCTGTACCTGGCGCTCGCGAGGCACGACGCGACCCCGCTCGCCGGGTCGCTCGCCGCGCGTCCGCCCATCCCCCGCGACACCCAGTGGGCGACGTTCGTGCGCAACCACGACGAGCTCACGCTCGACAAGCTCACGGACGACGAGCGCGCCGAGGTCTTCGCCGCGTTCGGGCCCGAGGAGGACATGCAGCTCTACGGGCGAGGGCTGCGACGGCGGCTGCCCCCGATGCTGGGCGGCGACCCGCGCCGGCTGCGGATGGTGTACTCGCTGCTCTTCTCGCTGCCGGGCACGCCCGTGCTGTTCTACGGCGAGGAGATCGGCATGGGCGAGAACCTGGACGTGCCGGGGCGCCTCGCCGTGCGGACGCCCATGCAGTGGACGTCGGGGCCGAACGGCGGGTTCTCCCGCGCCCCCGCGCGCCGGCTCGCGGCGCCGCTGCCGGGCGACGGGTACGCGCCCGAGCACGTCAACGTCGCCGACCAGCGCCGCGACCCGGAGTCGCTGCTCACGTTCGTGCGGATGCTCGCGCACCGCTACCGCGAGTGCCCCGAGCTGGGCTGGGGCGACGCGCAGGTGCTCGACTCGCCCGAGCCGTCCGTGCTGGCGCTGCGCACCACCTGGCAGGACGCCTCGATGGTGACGCTGCACAACCTCTCGCCCGACCCGGTCGTCGTGCGGGTGCCCCTGGGCGACCTGCCGGAGGACGCGCGGCTCGTCGACGTCCTCGACGCGGACGACGTCGAGCCCGCGCCCGACGGGACCGCCGAGGTGCGGCTCGACGGCTACGGGTTCCGCTGGCTGCGCGTCACACCGCCCGGGTCGCGCCGGCTCCTCTGAGCCGGCGCGGCCGGGGCGTGGGCAGGGTCGGCCGGCCGGGTCCCGACCGAGTGTCAGTCAGGGCGTGAGCCCGGGGAGTGAGCCCGGGGCGTCAGCCGTGGGTCGGCTCGTCGGGGCCGACGGGCCGGCCCGGCGACGACGGCCGGTCGGGGACGTCGGGCGACGGGTCGGCCGGCCCGCCGGGGACCGGGTCGGCGTGGCTCGGGTCGTGCGGCGGCGTCGACGGGTCCGGGGGCGGCCCCGGCGACTTCGGCGGCTCCACCGTCGGCTCCGCCGGGGAGCCCGGGCCCGTACCGGGCCGGTCGGGGTTCGTGGTCATGGCTGCACCTCCGTGCTTCCCGCGCTGCGCGCGGTCCTCGGGACGCGCACCGCGTCCCTCCTCGACGCTAGGCGCGCCCCGGCCCGCTCGCGCGCGGCGGGGCCCGTCGACCGACCTACGCTGAGCACGTGACCTCGTTCGCCTCGGACAACTACTCCCCCGCCCACCCCGACGTCCTCGCCGCGCTCGCCGCCGCGAGCGCCGGGCACGAGATCTCGTACGGCGAGGACCCGTGGACCGCGCGCCTCCAGGACGCCGTGCGCGCGCGGTTCGGGCCCGACGCCACCGCGTACCCCGTGCTCACGGGGACGGGCGCGAACGTCGTCGCGCTCATGGCGACGCTCCCCCGCTGGGGCGCCGTCGTGGCGTCCGAGCACGCGCACCTCAACACGGACGAGAACGGCGCCCCCGAGCGGGTGGGCGGCGTCAAGGTGCTCACGGTGCCGGCGCCCGACGGGAAGCTCACCCCCGACGCCGTCGAGCGCTTCGCGGGCGACCTCGGCGACCCGCACCGCGCGCAGCCGCTCGTCGTGTCGCTCACGCAGTCCACCGAGCTCGGCACGCTCTACACGGCCGACGAGATCCGGGCGGTGGCCGACGCCGCGCACGCCCGCGGCATGCGGGTGCACCTCGACGGGTCGCGCCTCGCGAACGCCGCCGCGGCGCTCGGCGTCCCGCTGCGCGCTCTGACGACCGACGCGAGCGTGGACGTGCTGTCGTTCGGCGGTACCAAGAACGGGCTCGCGCTCGGCGAGGCGGTCGTCGTGCTCGACCCGTCCGCGGTCGACGGCGTGGAGTTCGTGCGCAAGTCGACGATGCAGCTCGCGTCGAAGATGCGCTACGTCTCCGCGCAGCTCCTCGCGCTCTTCGAGCCGGTCGGCGACGTCGTCGCCGAGGTGGACGAGGTCGCCGACGCCGACGAGCTCTGGCTCCGCAACGCCCGCCACGCGAACGCGATGGCCGCGCGGCTGCGCGCGGGGCTCGCGGACGCCGTCGTGCCGGCCACCGTCGGGCCCGACGACGCCGCCCCGGGCCCGGCGGCGGGCCTCGCCTTCACCCAGCCCACGCTCGTCAACGCGGTCTTCGCGACGCTCCCGCGCGCGGCGGTCGCGCGCCTGCGCGAGCGGCACCGGTTCTACGACTGGGGGCCGGGCGAGACGCCCGACCGCGTCGAGGTGCGGTGGATGTGCGCGTGGGACACGACCCCGGGCGACGTGGACGGGTTCGTCGCGGACGTGCGGGCCGCCCTCGCGGTCGCGCCGTGAGCGGGCGAGGATGACGCCATGAGCGACCAGAGCATGCCCCTGCCGACCGCCGACGACCTCGTGCACCTGCGCCGCTGCGTCGAGCTGGCGCGCGAGGCGCTCGACGACGGCGACGAGCCGTTCGGCTCGCTCCTCGTCGACCGCGACGGGGTCGTGCGGTTCGAGGACCGCAACCGCGTCAAGGACGGCGACGCGACCCGGCACCCCGAGCTCGAGATCGCCCGCTGGGCCGCCGCGCACCTCACGCCCGAGGAGCGGCGCGACGCGACCGTCTACACGTCCGGCGAGCACTGCGCGATGTGCAGCGCGGCGCACGCGTGGGTCGGCCTCGGCCCGGTCGTCTACGCCGCGAGCACGACGCAGCTCGTGGGGTGGCTGGAGGAGTGGGGCGTCGCGCCGGGACCGGTGCGCCCGCTCGCGATCGGCGACGTCGCGCCCGGCGTCGCCGTGCGTGGCCCCGCGTACGAGCTCGAGGTGGAGGTCCGCGCGCTGCACGCGCGTCTGCACGGCGTCTCCTGACCGGCGTCGCCTGGCGGGGCCTGCCCGGCGTCGGGCACCTGGGCCGTCCGCGCTCCCGCCGGAGCGCCGCCCTCAGGCGCCGAGCGCGTCCGCGACGGTGCGCGCGACCTCCGGGACGGCGAGGTAGCCGGCGGGCCGGCCGCCGTCGAGCACGACGGCCGCCGCGTGGTGGCCCGGCGCGGCGTTCGCGACGACGAGCTCCTCGATCCCCGGCGACGCCGGGTCGAGCGGGAACGCCGCCGGCCCGAGGCCGTGCAGCGCGAGCGCGTCCCGGGGGTCGCGCGCCGCGACCCACCGCCGCACGGGGGCCGGCACGCGTAGCGGGGCGCGCGCGGCCAGGACGTCCCGGATCGCGCGGACGGCGAGCGGGGACCCGAGCGTGAGCAGGAGCGGCACGTCCCAGCGCGCGGCGTCGGGGTGCTCGCGCAGCACGGCGTAGGCGACGACCGACCCGAGCGAGTGCGCGACGACGACGGCGGGCCCGTCCGTGGGGATCGCGGCGGCGAGCGCGTCGTCGATCGTCGTGCGGACGGCGTCGTCGTGCAGGTACGCCCAGACGTCGCGCGCGAGCAGCGCGACGACGGCGCCGCTCAGGCCCGGCACGGACCGGTCGAGCGCGGACAGCAGCAGGTTGAGCCACGCGCCGACGTCTCCCTCCACGCCACCGGGCCCGGCACCCTCCGGGCGCACCGGCACCGTCGCGCCCGCGGCGCGCAGCACCTCCTCGGCGACGGCCGCCACGAAGGCGGCCTCCTCCGCGGCCTCGGCCGTGGACCACGCGGCGTCCCCGTCGCGCGCCGCGCCGACCGCGTGCACGGTGACCGGCGGCGGCGTCGTGGCGCCCCCGACGAGCGCGGCGAGCGTGTCGCCGTAGTAGATGAACGCCGTGTCCGCGTCGCGCACGACGACGCCGGAGCCGGCCGCAGCGAGACCCGCGTCCAGGACCTCGGTCCACGTGCGGTCGAGCTGCTCGGCGTCGAGCCCCTGGTTGTCGCGGCCGTGGACGAGCACGAGTCGGGTCACGCGCCGAACCTACCGGCTGCCGGTGCCGCCGGGAGGGTCTACCGTCGGGCCCAGGAGCCAGCCCCCACCCCCCGGAGTCCCCCGTGAACGACCGCACCCTGACCGAGCACAGCACGACCGTCGAGACCCACGTCGCCCGCCCCCCGCAGGTCGTCTGGGCCGAGCTCATGCACCCGAGCGCCCGCTGGATGCTGGGCATGAACATCGAGACCGACTTCCGCCCCGGGAGCCCCGTGACGTTCGAGGGACACTACATGGGCCGCGAGTTCGCCGACTGGGGCACCGTCGTCGCCGTCGAGCGCCCGCGCCTGCTGCACTTCACGCACTTCTCGCCCACCATGGGCCTGCCCGACGTGCCGGAGAGCTACCACGACATCGCGATCACGCTCGAGCCCGACGACTCCGGGACGCTCGTGCGCGTCGTCGAGCGCAACATCGAGACGGCGGAGCGCGCCGAGCGCGCGCACGCCCTGTGGACGAAGGCGCTCGCGACGCTCGCGGGCCACGACTGACGCGTCCCGCCCCGCACGACGACGGGCCGGTCACCCCCGCGAGGAGGTGACCGGCCCGTCGGCCGTCCGGCACCGGCCCGACGACGCCCCGCGCGTCAGGCGGTGCGGCGGCGGCGCGCGCGGACCACGAGGAGCGCGGCGCCCGTCCCGACGAGCAGCAGCGCGAGCGTCGTCACGACGACGGCGTCCGCACCCGTGATCGCGAGGCCGCCGGCCGACGACGCGGTGTTCGTCACCGTCACGACGACCGGCGCGCCCGCGCCGACCGTCACCCCGGTCACCCGCTCGTCACCGACGGTGAGCACCGGCGTGCCCCAGTCGACGCCGCGGACCGTCGGCAGGTCGGTCTCGGTGAGGCGCACGACGGTCCCCACGGGAAGGTCCTGCGGCCCGTCGACGACCTGCCCGTCGGCCCGCACCGTGAGCGTGCCGGTGACGGGCTCGCCGTCGCGGTCGAACGCGTAGCGGACGGTGAACTCGGTGCTCGCCGGCACGGAGCCCGCCGCGGCCCCCACGACCTCCTTCACGACGGAGAACCCGCCCACGGCCTGCTCGGCCGTGTTCGTCACCGTGACCAGCGGGTCCGTCCCCTCGCCGACGACGAGCGTCGGCGGGCTGAACACGGGCGTGCCCCACACGACGCCGTCGACCGCGGGCAGGTCCGTCTCGCCGAACGTCACGACCGTCCCGGCCGGCAGGTTCTGCGGCCCGGCGACGACCGTGCCGTCGGCCGGGACCTCGACGGAACCGCCCACGGGCGTGCCCTCGAGCTCGTACGCGTACGTGACCGTGAACGTCGTCCCCGCGGGGACGAGGTCCGCGCGGTCGCCCACGACCTCCTTCGCGACGGAGAACCCGCCGACCGCGGCCACGTCCTGGGTCGTGTTGGTCAGCGTGACGAGCGTGTCCTCGCCGTCACCGACCGTGACGGACGCGGGCGAGAACACCGGCGCGCCCCAGACGACGTCGCCCACCTCGGGCAGGTCGGTCTCCGTGAGCGTCACGACCGTCCCGACCGGGAGGTCCTGCGGGCCGTCGACGGCCGTGCCGTCGGCGCGCACCGTGAGCGTCCCGGCGACCGGGCCGTCGTGGGTGAACCCGGCGGGCAGCGCCGCGGACCACGCGACCGAGAACTCCGTGCCCGGGGGCACGCTCCCGGCGAGGTCGCCGGTGACGGTCTTCGCGACGGAGAAGCCCCCGACGAGCGCGTCGGCCTGGTTGGTCAGCGCGACGCCCGCGACGGCGTCGCCGTCGCCGATGGTCACCGTCGCGGGCGAGAACACCGGATCGCCCCACGCGACCCCGGGGACCGTCGGCAGCGGCTGCCGCTCGGCGAAGCGCACGACGGTGCCCGCCGGGAGGTCCTGCGGCCCCGCGTCGACCGTGCCGTCGGCGCGGACGGTGAGCGTGCCCTGCGTGTCCCCCGCGTACTCGGCGCCCTCGGGGAGCTCCGCCGTCCAGTCGACGAGGAACTCCGTGCCGCCGGGGACGGCGCCGGCCGCGCCGCCCGCGACGGTCTTCTGGACGGCGAACCCGCCGACCTCCTGCACCGCCTCCGCGGCGTTCGTCAGCGTGACCTCGACGGCCGCACCCTCGGTCACCGTCACCGACGGCCCCGGGTCGAACGACGGGACGCCCCACACGACGCCCTCGATCGCGGGCAGCGGCTGCTGCTCCGCGAGCGTCACGACCGTGCCGACCGGCAGGTCCGCGGGGCCGCTCGCGAGCGTGCCGTCGGCGCGCACGGTGAGCGTGCCGGAGGTCGGGCCGTCGTAGGCGACGCCCGCGGGGACCGTCGCGCGCCAGTCGACGAGGAACGCGGTGCTCGCCGGGACGTCGCCCGCGGCGGAGCCCGCGACGGCCTTGCGGACCGTGAACCCGCCGACGACGGGGTCCGCGACGTTGGTGACCGTCACCGCGACGCCCGTCGCGCCCTCGACGACCGTCACCGGCCCGGCCGGGCTCACGGCCGGGTCGCCCCACACGACGCCGTCGACCACCGGGAGCGGCAGCCGCTCGGTGAACGTCACCGTCGTGCCGACCGGGAGGTCGGCGGGCCCGGCCACCACGGCGCCGTCCGCGCGCACGGTCAGGGTGCCGGTGAGCGCGCCGTCGTACGTCGTGCCCTGCGGCAGCGTGGCCGCCCAGTCGACGAGGAACGCGGTGTCCGCCGGGACGAGGCCGAGGGCGTCCCCGGCGAGGACCTTCGCGACCGTGAAGCCGCCCACGGCGGTGGTCCCGCCGCCGGCGTTCGCGGTGTTCACCACGGTGACCGTGACCGTGCGGCCCGCGGCGACGGGGAACTGCGCCGGGTCACCGAGTGGCTCGTCGTCCACGCGGACCACCGGCGTGCCCCACTCGACGCCCGCCACCGGCGGCAGGTTCGTCTCGCGGACCGTGACGACCGTGCCCTCCGGCAGGGTCGGGCCGTTCACCAGGGCCCCGCTGATCGGGACCGTGAGCGTGTCGCCGCCGGTGACGCCGTCGGGCTGCTCGTAGGTGTACTCGACCTGGAACGTCGTGCCCGCGGGCACGTCCGCGGCCGCTTCTCCCGTGACGGTCTTCTGCACGGCGAAGCTCGCGCCCCCGGTGCAGTCGAACGGGCCGGGCCCGATCCACGGGTAGCTGTGCATCTCGAGCCCGCCGGTCACGCTCGGGTCGCCGAACGTGAGGTTCCCGCCCACGAGGACGCGGCCGTTCGTGCTCGTCGTGATCGTCGCGTCCGCGACCGGCGCGACGATCGTGCCGAGGAACTGGTCGGCCCGGCCGAGCGCGAGCTCCGGCGTGGACGCGAAGTTCCACAGGGTGCGCGCGGCCCAGCTGCCGAAGCCCGGGTTGGAGTTGAAGTCGTTGATGAACGGCGAGCCGTTGCCCTCCCAGTAGTTGGGGCTCATGCTCACCGGCGCGTCACCGGTCACGTTGATCGCGATCGCGACGTCGTCCGGCACGTTCGCGAACACGACCTCGCGGACGCCCGTGAGCTGCGCGGCGTCGACGGTGAACACCTGCGGGTCGGCGGTGCCGGAGCCGGTGAAGGTCACCCGGGTCCCCGACACGACGCCCGCCGCGGTCGCGGGCCACCCGGCGATGGTCGCCGACGCGTCCGCGACGACGGCGCCGTAGCCGGCCCACTCGCCGAGGGCCGCTGCGCCCATGCCCTGCGTGACCGGGGCGTCCGCGCCCGGCGTCGTCCCCGCCGTCGAGAGCGAGCCGCCGCCCGTGACCGCGGCGCCGACGTCCACCGCGCCCCCGGTCGGCAGCGTCGAGCCGACGGTGACGCTCGTCTCCGGCCCGATGTCCAGGCCGCCCCCGACGGCGAGCATCACCGCGCCGTCCGGCGGCGTGATCTGCGACCCCGCGCCGACCGCGCCGATGCTGAAGTTCCCGGGCCCGTCGATCGTCGCCTCCCCCGCGACGACGAGCAGCCCCTCCGACTCCGCGGCGCTCGCCGTGGCGTGGTAGTCGCCCCCGGTCCACACCGTGACGTTCGTGTCCGTGAACAGCGGGGGCGTCTGCCCGACGTTCGGCATGTCACCCGGCGCAGGGCAGAACCCGACCGCGGCGGACGCCGGGCGGGCCTGTGGCCCCGAGACGAGGACGACCGCGCCCGCCAGCGCCAGCACCGCGGCGACGAGCGCCGCGACCGCTCTGCGGAGGCGTCCGGGGGCGGCGCGAGGGACGGGTGGACGAGGGGTCATGCCGGGCTCCAGGTTCGGAAGACGGCGTCGCACGGGCCGTGCGGCCAGGACGCCATGACACCCAGGAGACGCGCCGGGACCCGTCTCATGACGTGAGACCGGCGGTGACGTCGGTCATATCCCTCCGGGCGGCGTCGGAGCGCCCGGGACGACGCCCCCTCCGCGGCCGTCGGACTACCGTGGCGTCGGAGGTGTCGCCTGTGACCGCTCGAGCCCGGACCACCTGGATCGTCGTCGCCGTCGTGACCGCGCTCGCCGCCGTGGCCGCCGTCGCCTGGTACCTCACGCGGCCCGCCCCCGCGCCGCAGACCGCGCCGTCGGGCCCGCCGTCCGCCCCGGCCGACCCGACGCCGTCGGGCACGTCGCCGGCGCCGTCCATCCCGCCCGAGGACCCCCTGGCCGGGTGGACGCTCGAGCAGAAGGTGGGGCAGCTCTTCATGGTCGGGGTCGACGTGCGGGACCCGCAGCAGGTGAGCTACGACGCCGTCTCGCGCCTGCACGTGGGCAACGTGTTCCTCGCGGGCCGCTCGCAGGCCGGGACCGGCCCGACGGCGGACCTCGTCGCGGGCTTCACGGCGCTCGTCTCCCCGGAGACGACGAACGGCACCCCGCTGTTCGTCGCGACCGACCAGGAGGGCGGGAAGGTCCAGGTGCTGCGCGGGCCCGGGTTCTCGCAGATCCCGACGGCGACCGACCAGGCCCGGCTCGACCCGGCGACGCTCCAGGCCGACGCGACCACGTGGGGCGCCGAGCTCGCCGCGGCAGGCGTGAACCTCAACCTCGCGCCCGTGATGGACCTCGTGCCCGAGGGGACGGCCGCGCAGAACCCGCCGATCGGGGCCTTCCAGCGCAGCTACGGGTTCACCCCGGACTCGGTCACGTCGCACGCGAACGCGTTCAGCGCGGGCATGGAGGCGTCGGGCGTGGACGTGACGATCAAGCACTTCCCCGGGCTCGGCCGCGTCACCGAGAACACCGACACCGACACGGGCGTCACCGACGACGTGACGACGCGCGACGACCCGTCGGTCGCCGTCTTCGCGTCGGGCATCGAGGCCGGCGCGGCGTTCGTCATGACCTCCACGGCCGTCTACCCGCAGATCGACGGGACGCTCCCCGCGGCCTTCTCGCCCGTCGTCGTGGACGGGATGCTGCGGGGCGACCTGGGGTTCGACGGCGTCGTCCTCACCGACGACGTGTCCGCCGCGCAGCAGGTGCAGGCCTGGTCGCCCGCGGACCGTGCCGTCCTGACGATCGCCGCGGGCGGCGACATGGTGCTGGCGTCCGCGGACCCGAGCGTGGTCGAGCCCATGGTGGCGGCCGTCGTCGAGCGGGCGTCGAGCGACGACGCGTTCGCCGCGCAGGTCGACGCGGCCGTGCTGCGCGTGCTCGCGGCGAAGGAGCGGCTGCGCTGAGCGCGCGGCCCGGCGGTATAACTGACCGCATGGCTGCCCGTCGCCCCGCTCCCCGCCCGACGCTCGAGGCCGTCGCGGCCGTCGCGGGCGTCTCCCGCGCCACGGTGTCCCGCGTGATCAACGGCGTGCCGACGGTGGACCCGGCGATCGTGGCGGTCGTCGAGCAGGCGATCGACGAGACGGGCTACGTCCCCAACCTCGCCGCCCGGACGCTCGTGACCCGGCGCACGGGGTCGGTCGCGCTCGTCGTGTCCGAGCCGTCGGAGCAACGCTCCCCGAGCCCGTTCCTCGAGCGGTTGTTCACCGACCCGTACATCGGGCGCGTGACGGCGGGCGCGCAGCAGGTGCTGCGCCCGCGCGACATCCACCTCGCGATCCTGCCCGCGGACCCGCCCGCGCACGACCAGGTCGTGCGCTACGTGCGGCAGGGGCACGTCGACGGCGTCCTGCTCGTCACGTCGAGCGCGAGCGACCCGCTGTCGGCGCGGATCGCGGCGCTCACGGTCCCGGTCGTGCTGTCGACGCACCTCGACGGGGTCGACGAGGCGGCCGGGGTGAGCTGGGTGGACCTCGACCAGGCCGCCGGCGGCCGGATCGCAGCCGAGCGTCTGGTCGCGGACGGCCGCACGCGGCTCGCGACCGTCGCCGGCCCGTCGGACGTGCCGTTCGCGCGGGGGCGCCGCGACGGCTTCCTCGAGGCGGTGCGGGCCGCCGGGCTCGCGGAGCCCGTCGTCGTGGAGGGCGACTTCACGCGCGCGGGCGGGGAGGCCGCGGCGCGCGCGCTGCTCGCCGCGCGACCGGACGTCGACGGTGTGTTCGGCGCGAGCGACCTCATGGCCGACGGCGCGTCGCTCGTCCTGCAGGAGGCGGGCCGCCGCGTCCCGCAGGACGTGGCGGTCGTCGGGTTCGACGACTCGACGGTCGCGCGCCAGGCGCACCCGCCGCTCACGACGGTCCGGCAGCCGGTCGAGGAGATGGCGGCCGAGATGGCGCGCCTCCTGCTCGCCGCGATCGACGACCCGGACGCCGACGCGCGCTCGGTCCTGTTCGAGCCGCACCTCGTGGTCCGCGACTCCGCCTGACCCCCACCCGCTGAGTGCATGAAAAAGTCGCGGTCGGGACGTCTGACCGCGACTCTTTCATGCACTCAGCGGGAGCGTGCCGTCCCGGGTCAGTGGCCCCCGCCCGCGACGAACGCGATGCCGGCCGCGATCGCGACGACCACGACGGCGAAGCACACGATCGCGCCGACCTGACGGGGGCGGGTCGCGCGCTCGACGCGCACGGTGCGGCCGTCGGACGTGAAGCGGCCGTCCGGGGTGCCGACCTCGACCGGCACGGCGCGCCCTGCGGCGAGCCGGACTCCCAGGGCGAAGAGGGCGGGCAGGCCCGCGCCGACCACGAGGCCTGCGACGACGACCTTGAGCAGCGAGTCGATCTCGACGAACACGGTTCTCTCCTCCTGGCTGCCGGTCAGACGCCCGCGCGCTGGCGCGAGGCGGGCGTGGTCGGGGTGGTCGGCGCCGGGGCGGGCGCGGCGTCGGTGAACGGGTCGGCGACGTCGAGGCGACGCTCGAGCGCGGCCTCGCGCGCCTCGACGACCTCGGACTCGAGCCCGGCGTCCACCGCGCCCTCCTCCCAGGCGTCGTTGACGTTCGTGTGGTCGACGGGCTTGCGGCGCGAGGCGATCCAGATGGCCAGCGAGGAGCCGACGAGGATCGCGAACACGACGACCGTCCCGGCGGCGCCCCCGATGCCGTGCTGGATGCCGTAGCAGGCCGCGCCGACGAGGCCGGCGGCCGGGAGCGTGAGGCCCCACGCGGCGAGCATGCGGCCCGCGACGCCCCAGCGGACCTTCGCGCCGGGCATCCCGACGCCGGAGCCCAGGATCGAGCCGGTCGCGACGTGCGTCGTCGAGAGCGAGTAGCCGAACAGGCCCGACATGAGGATGACCGCGGCAGACGACGTCTCGGCCGCCATGCCCTGGCGGGTGTCGATCTCGACGAGGCCCTTGCCGAGCGTGCGGATGATCCGCCAGCCGCCCAGGTAGGTGCCGAGGGCCATGAAGAACGCGCAGGACAGGATGACCCAGAACGGCACGCTCGAGTCGGCCGGGACGGCGCCCGCCGCGATGAGCGCGAGCAGGATGATGCCCATCGACTTCTGCGCGTCGTTGGTGCCGTGCGCGAGCGAGACGAGCGACGCGGAGCCGACCTGGCCCCAGCGGAACGCCCGCGTGGAGACGTCCTCGGGGACGTCGCGCGTGAGGCGGGCCACGGCCCACGTGCCGACGCTCGCGACGCCGACCGCGATGAGCGGGGCGAGCAGCGCGGGGATGAGCACCTTGGCGGCGACGCCGCTCCAGATGACGCCCTGCGTGCCGACGGCCGCGAGCACGGAGCCCACGACGCCGCCGATGAGGGCGTGCGACGAGCTCGACGGGATGCCGAGCAACCAGGTCAGGAGGTTCCAGGTGATGCCGCCCACGAGTCCCGCGAGGACGACCTCGAGGGTGATGACGTCGGCGTCGACCAGACCCTTCGCGATGGTCGCCGCGACGGCCAGGGAGAGGAACGCCCCGACCATGTTGAGGACGGCGGAGAGGGCGACGGCGGTCTTGGGCTTGAGGGCCTTGGTGGCGATGGACGTGGCCATCGCGTTGCCCGTGTCGTGGAAGCCGTTGGTGAAGTCGAAGGCCAGTGCGGTCACGACGACGAGCACCAGCAGGAGCGTCTCGGTCACGTCGTCCATGGTGCGGTCACGACCGCCGCGCGCTCGACCATCCTGTGGATTCTTCCGCCACTGTTCACCGACAGTTCATCCGGCGTTCGAAGCCCTCGTTCGAACGCCGGAGAAGCCCGTCGGCGTCCGGGGCGGACGGCCCGGGAGCGGGGGCGGACGGCCCCTGGCGCGGCCGCGTCGGACGTGCCCGGCGCGACCGCCCGCCCGCGTCAGGCCGGGGTGCGGGCGGCGAGCTCGGCGAGGGTGTCGTCGAGGTCGGCGACGACGGTCGCGACGGCCTCGCGCTGCGTCCGCGCGCGCTCCGCGGACGCGGCCACGACGGTGCGCGCCCCGGCGAGGTCGGCGTCGAACCGGTCCGCGCGGGCCTGCGCGTCGGCGCGCTGGTCGCGTGCCCGCCGCTCCCCCGCGAACCACTGCCACGCGGCGAGGCCGGCCGCGACGACGGCCACCGTGAACCACGCCGGCGAGGCGGCGAGGCCGAGCACGAGGCCGAGCGCCGCGACCGCGGCGGTCCCGCCGACGGCGCCCCACGACACGCCGTCCACAGGCTGCGCGAGGAGCTCCGCGCGGGCCGTCGCAGCCGGTGAGGCGCCGTCCTCGGTCGGGGTGACCGTCACGGTGCGGCCCCCGAGGCGCAGCTCGCGCGACGGCGCGGGCGCCCCCGCGAGCTCCGCCGCCCGCGCGTGGGTCGCGGCCCGCAGCTCCTCGGCGACGAGCGGGCCCGCGAGCGCCGCACGCCCGGGGTCGGTCCCGCGGGCGTCCTCGACGAGCAGGTCGACGAGCGTCCCCGCCGGGGCGTCCCACCCGGGCGCGTCCTCGCGGGGCGCGCGCCCGACGCGCTCGTCGAGCAGCGCCGCCCGGTCCAGGAGCCCGCGCTCCACGGGCGCCCCCTCGTCCACGAGCGACGCGACGACGCGGAGCAGCGCCGCGCCGGGCGCCTCGGGGGTCCCGGCCGGGTCGTCGGCGCCCCCGGCGGCCTGCGAGTCCGCCGCACCGGCGGCGGACGCACCGGGGGCGACGGCGGCGGGTGCGACGGCGGGCGTCGGCGCGCCGGTCGGGAGGGGTCCGGGGTCCGGCGCGGGCACCGCGACCTCCCCCGCCACGAGCGCGCGCGACCACGCCGTCCACGACCGCAGGAGCGGGAGCGCGTCGGGGGCGGCGGCCCGACGACGCGCCCCGGCCGCGTCCCCCGCGGCCTCGGGGCTGCCCCAGGCCGCGCCGTCGGCGGGCGCCGCAGGCAGCGACGGCGCTGCCTCCAGGAGCCGGGCCCGCCAGCGGGCACGCGCGTCGTCGTCGAGCAGCGCGACCCGCTCCGCGAGCGCGCGGCGCACGACCTCCACCCCGTCGCCGCCGAGGTGACCGGCCGCGGCCGCGACCCACAGCGCGCGCTCGGCCCCGGTCACGCCCACCTCGTCCGGCCCCTCGCCCGCGCCCGGCGACGGCTCGGGGGCGCCGTCGGCGCTGCCCCAGCCCGCGGCGGGCAGGACCGGCGCGTCGAGCACCCCCGGCACCCACTCGCGCGCGAGGCCGGGCTGCCCGACGAGCGCGCACACCGCGACGAGGTACGTCGCGGCACGACGGCGGTCGCGCAGCAAGGCCTCCTCGGCCGCCTCCCGGTCGAGCCGCCCGGCGGGGAGCTCGGCGACCGCGAGCGCGGCGGGCACGAGCCAGTAGCCGGGCACGTCCACGAGGTCCGGGGAGCGCCGCAGGTGCGACACGTCGCCCTCCCCCGTGACGACGGCGCTCGTGAGGGCGCGCGCCGCGTCGCGGGCGCGGCGCGCGGGCGTGAAGAGCGCGAGCTCCTCGCGGACCTCGCCGAGCTCGATGAGCGCGTTGACGAGGCGGGTCAGCACCTCGACGCGGCTCGACAGGTCGCCCTCGAGCGACCGCAGGCGGCGGTGGAGCGACGCCTCGCGGGACCGCGCCATCGCGGCCTGGGCGGCGAGCTCGTCGGACAGGGCCCGCATGTTGCCCTGGTCGCTGCGCCAGGAGCTGTACGTCGACATGCGCGCGAGCGTACTCAGCGGGGCTGCGCTGTCGAGGGGGAGAACTCCCCCGGCGTGGGCCGTCGGCGCGGGACACCGATGCCGGGCCGGGCCGCGCGGTCAGCGGCGCGGGCGCATGAGGGGCGGGTCGAGCACCGCGGGCACGCTCGCCGGGGCGTCGTCGGGGTCGGGCGCGGCGGCGTCGGTCGTGGCGGTGTCGGTCGCGGCAGTGTCGGCCACGGCGGCGTCGGGACCGGGGCCCGGCTGCGGGCCCGGCGCCGGGCGCGCGGCCCGGTAGAGCGCCGCCGGCCGCCCGGTCCCGCCCGACGTCGTGCGGCCCGTGTCCTCGAGGAAGCCCGCGGTCGTCGTGGCCTTGCGGGAGAAGTTCCGTGGGTCCAGCCGCACGCCCCAGACGGCCTCGTAGACGCGCCGCAGGTCGGCGACGGTGAACTCGGGCGGGCAGAACGCCGTCGCGAGCGCGGAGTACTCGAGCTTGGCGCGGGCCCGCTCGACGCCGTCGGCGAGGATCCGTGCGTGGTCGAACGCGAGGCCGCCCGGCCCGTCCCCGAGCAGGGGCTCGACGGTGTGCCAGGCCGCTCCCCCGGCGTCGGACCCGGCGTGCACGACGCCGAACTCGGGCGCGAGCAGGAGGTACGCGACCGAGAGGACCGGGCCGCGCGGGTCGCGGTCGAGCGGGCCGTAGGTACGGAGCTGCTCCAGGTGCCCGGGCGGCCGGACGCCCGTCTCCTCGGCGAGCTCGCGGCGCGCCGCGCGGGCGAGCCGCTCGCCCGGCAGCACGAACCCGCCGGGGAGCGCGAGCGCGCCGCGGTACGGCTCGACGCCGCGCTCGACGAGGAGCACGTGCAGCGCGTCGTCGCGCACGGTGAGCGCGACGACGTCGACCGTGACGGGCAGCAGGGCCGCGCCGGGCGGGACGTCCGGTACTTGGGCAGCGGGAGGAGCCATGGGCCCATCGTCGCATATTCGCGTCAGGTTGACGAGAACCCGCACGCGCGCCTACGCTCGTTTTCGTCAGATTGACGAAAACAGATCGGAGACGACCATGGCCACCATCCGCACCTACCCGTGGACGCGGCACTTCCTCGGCAGCCCCACCGGGCACGTCGTGCACCTGCGCCACGGGCGCGTCGCCCACGAGGGCGTCGGTCAGGCGTTCTGGTTCCGGCCCACGACGTCGGTCCTCTCCGAGGTCCCCGTCGACGACCAGGAGCTCCCCGTCTTCTTCCACGCCGTGACCGCCGACCACCAGGACGTGACCGTGCAGGCCGGCGTGACGTACCGGTTCGCCGACCCGGTGACCGTCTCGCAGCGCCTCGACTTCGCGGTCGACCCGGGCAGCGGCGAGACGAGCACCGCGGGGCGCGACCAGGTGACGAGCATCGTCGGGCGCCTCGCGCAGAGCCGGGCCACCGACGCGCTCGCCGCGATGCCCCTCGCCGACGCCCTGACGACCGGCGTGCCGCGCGTGCGCGACGTCCTCACCGAGGCGCTGACCACCGACCCGCGCCTCACCACGACGGGGATCGTCGTCATCGGCGTCCAGGTGCTCGCCGTCCGGCCGGAGAAGGACGTCGAGCGCGCGCTCCAGACGCCCGCGCGCGAGCACGTGCAGGCCGAGGCCGACCGCGCGACCTACGAGCGCCGGGCCCTCGCCGTCGAGCGCGAGCGGGCGATCGCGGAGAACGAGCTCGCGAGCAGGATCGAGCTCGCGACCCGGCGCGAGCGCCTCGTCGCCCAGGAGGGCGCGAACGCGCGGCGCGAGGCCGAGGAGAAGGCGGCCGCCGCCCTCGTCGACGCCCGCGCGACCGCCGAGCGCGCCCAGCTCGCGACCGACGCGAAGGCGGAGCAGGTGCGGGTCGTCGGCGCGGCCGAGGCCGCCGCCGAGCAGGCCCGCATGGACGTGTACGCGAGCGCCGGGCAGGGCACGCTCCTCGCGCTCGCGCTGCGCGAGGCCGCCGGGTCGCTGCCGGACGTGCAGAACCTCACCATCACGCCCGACCTGCTCACCGGGGTGCTGTCGACCCTGGTGCGCGGGCTCGGCCCCGACGGCGGCTCGCCCGCCGCGGCGCCCGGGAAGGCGGCCTGACGATGCTCCGGCGACGCGCCGTCGTCGTGCACCGGCGGACCGAGCTCGACGACCTGCTGGACCGGCACGGGACGCGCGGCCAGGCGGAGTTCTTCCTCCGGTCGCGGGGCCGGTCGCTGGCCGAGGTGCAGGCGCGGCACGACGCCCTCGCGGCCGCGCGCGACGCCGTCGTGGCCGCCCTGCCCCCGGGCTGGGCGCGCGCCGACGTCGAGCGCGCGGACCTGTCGCGGTTCCTCGTCGCGCCCGAGGACGTGGTGGTGGTCGTAGGGCAGGACGGCCTCGTCGCGAACGTCGCGAAGTACCTGCACGGCCAGCCGGTCCTCGGCGTCGACCCGGAGCCCGGCGTGAACGCGGGCGTGCTCGTGCGGCACCCGGTCGCGGCGGCGACGGCCCTCCTGCGCGGGCTCGGGGCCGACGCCGAGGCGCCGGGCGGCGCGCCCGACCGGGTGGCGCTCCTGCCCGTCGACGCGCTCACCATGGTCCGCGCCGACCTCGACGACGGCCAGCACCTCACCGCGCTCAACGAGGTGTTCGTCGGTCACCCCAGCCACCAGAGCGCGCGCTACACGCTGCGCTGCGGCGCAGGTGAGGAGCGGCAGTCGTCGTCGGGCGTGCTCGTCGCGACGGGCACGGGCGCGACCGGCTGGTGGGCGTCGCTCGCGCACGACCGCGGCGGACGGCGGGCCCCGGGGCGCACCGAGCACCGGCTCGGCTGGTTCGTCCGCGAGGCGTGGCCCTCGCCCGCGACGGGCGTCTCGCTCACCGAGGGCGTCGTCGAGGAGGGGGCCGACGTCGCGCTCACCGTCGCCTCGGACCGGCTCGTCGTGTTCGGCGACGGCGTGGAGGACGACCGCCTCGTCGCCTCGTGGGGCCAGACGGTGACGGTCCGCACCGCCGACGCCCCGCTCCGCCTCGTCCGGCCCTGATCCCCGGCCGCGGCACGCCCGCCGGTCCGCCCGATTTCACCCGGGTGATCCGCCGGGACGGCGAGGGTCGGTGGGTAGCATCGCAGCGGTCACGGGATCCCCATGACTCCCCCCTCCCGCGGGCCTGGCCTGCGTGGACGCCGACCCCACGAGCCCACCGAGGTCCCCGCCATGAGCACGCCCATCGCCTTCACCGACAACGTCCGCGACCTGTCGAACGCCGGGGGCTACCAGTTCGAGTTCCGGTGCGAGCGCTGCGGCAACGGCTACCGCTCCGCCTACCGGACGGACGTCGTCGCGAAGGGCAGCAGCCTCGTCCAGGCGGCGGGCCGGTTCTTCGGGGGCAAGGTCGCCGACCTCTCCTACGCGGCGGGGTCGTGGGCCGCGGACCGCCAGACCAACTCGTCGGCGAAGGACAAGGCGCTCGACGCCGCCGTCGGCGAGGTGCGCGACGCGTTCCGCCAGTGCCACGGGTGCGGCGACTGGATGTGCCACGAGGTCTGCTGGAACGAGGCGGTGGGGCAGTGCGTGCGTTGCTCGCCCAAGCAGGTGGAGGAGCTCGCCCAGCTCCAGGCCGAGGCCCGCCGGTACCAGGTCCAGGAGCAGCTCCGCACGACCGACCTCGTCGGCGGCGCGGACCTGCGGACGGCCGCCGTCACGCGGTGCCCGTCGTGCGGCGCGAAGGTCGACGGCGGCAAGTTCTGCCCCGAGTGCGGCGAGCGCCTGGCGCAGGTGGCCGCGTGCCGCGAGTGCGGCACGCAGAACGCCGCGGCCGCGCGCTACTGCGCGGAGTGCGGCAGCCCGCAGTCCGTCTGACCCCCCGCCGCCGGTCAGTCTCCCTGTGGGGGGTCGTTCTGGTGCTGCTCGCGCTCGCGGCGGGCGCGGAGCACCGCCTCGCGACGCTCGCCGATGGCGTCGCTCGTCAGGCTCGTGAGGCGGTCCTGCTCGGCGCGGGCCGCGGCGCGCTCCGCCTCCACGCGTGCGCGGTGCTCGGCCGACTGCGGGCGCGACCGGACGACGCGCGGGCCGTCGCGCATCACGTACCCGTCGGCGTGCCGCTCGAGCCACCGCTCGCGCCGCGCCGCGCGCACGCGCTCGCGGTGGAACCGCCAGTCCCACCGGCGCCGCAGGGCGACCACGGACCAGAGCGCGAAGGGGACCGCGGCCACGACGAGCACGACCCGCCAGCCGGGCGGCAGCGCCGTCGACGCCCCCGCGCTCGCGAGCACCCACGCGACGCCGGCCGGGACCGCGGCCCCGGCCTCGCGGCGGTCGGGGTGCCAGCCGCAGACGGCGAAGCGCACGAGGGTGTCCGTGAGCCGCGAGCGCCGCTGCGGCTGGAGGGGCACGGGGAGCGGCCCGGGCACGGGCGGCCCGAGCGTCGTGCCCGGCGCGACCCGGCTCGTGAACGACAGCCGGTCGTCCCGGGACGACGGCCGCAGCGCCCGCCCGGCGTGCACGAACGCCAGCGCGGCGAGCGGCCAGACGGCGCACGACAGGTACCACGCGACCGGGCCGGCGAGCGCCACGGCGACCGGCGCGACGACCGCGAGCCGCCCGAGCTCGGCGCCGGGCGACGCGACGAGCTCGGCCCAGGGCTCCTGGTCCGCCGGCGGCGCGAGCAGCCCGTACGCCGCGGGCGCGAGGTACAGGCCCAGGAGGGCGAGCCCGACGGCCGTCCCCACCAGCCCGACGGCGAGGTACCCGACCGGGCGCAGCAGCAGCACGGCCCTCCCGGGCGGCGTCGCGTCGCGCGCCGTCCGCGGGTCGGGCGTCACGGTCTCGTCGGTCATCGCTCCCCCTCCGTCTGCGGCCTCACGCCCGTGGGCACGTCACCGGTCGGCCAGCCCGAGCACGTCGAGCACCCACGCGTCCTCGTACGCGACCTCGCGCCAGCCCTCGTAGCGGCCCGAGACCCCGCCGTGCCCGGCGTGCATCTCGATCTTCAGCAGCGCGGGCGCCCCCGCGGCGCGCAGGCGCGCGACCCACTTCGCGGGCTCGACGTACAGCACGCGCGTGTCGTGGAACGACGTCACGGCGAGGATCCGCGGGTAGTGCGACGCGTCGTCGGGCACGTTCTCGTACGGGGTGTACGTGCGCATGTACCGGTAGACGTCGGGATCGTGCAGCGGGTCGCCCCACTCGTCCCACTCGACGACGGTGAGCGGGAGGGACGGGTCGAGGATCGAGGTGAGGGCGTCGACGAACGGCACCTGCGCGAGCACGCCCGCGAAGAGCTCGGGAGCGAGGTTCGTCACCGCGCCCATGAGCAGGCCGCCCGCCGAGCCGCCCTGCGCGACGAGCCGCTCCGGGCTCGTCCAGCCGGCGTCGACGAGGTGCCGCGCGACCGCGACGAAGTCCGTGAACGTGGTGCGCTTGGCGAGCGTCTTGCCCTCGTCGTACCAGCGGCGCCCCATCTCGCCCCCACCGCGCACGTGCGCGACGGCGAACACGACCCCGCGGTCGAGCAGCGACAGGCGCGAGATCGAGAACCCCGGGTCGATGCTGATCTCGTACGACCCGTAGCCGTACAGCAGGAGCGGCGCCGGCTCGGCACCCGTGCCTGTCGCGTCCAGCCCGACGGCGTCGCGCCGCCACACGAGCGACACCGGCACCTGCGTGCCGTCCTCGGCCGTGGCCCACTCGCGGCGCTGCACGTAGTCCGCGGCGTCGTAGCCGCCGAGCACGGGCTGCTGCTTGAGGAGCGTGAGCTCGTCGGTCTCGACCCGCAGGTCGTACACGGTCGACGGCGTGACGAAGCTCGTGTAGCTCAGCCGGACGTTCGGCTGGTCCCACTCGGGGTTCGCACCGAGCGCCGCGGTGTACAGCGGCTCGTCGAACGCGACCTCGTGCACGTGCCAGAGGTCGGTCGCGGGCGCCGGTGTGTCTCCTGTGCGGATCGGGGTCGGCAGGCCCGCGGGCCGCGGCGGCTCCGGGCTCGCGAGGTCGATCACGCCGACCCGCGAGAGCGCGTCGCGCCGGTAGGAGACGACGAGGTGCCCGGCGAACGCGTCCACGGCCTCGAGCCGGGTCGCGGGGTCGTGCGGCACGACGACGGTCGCGCCGCCCGGCCCGGCCGAGACGTCGGCGACACCGGTGACGACGAGCTCGAAGTTCTCCGCGCCGTCGTTGTGCAGGACGAGCAGCACGTCCCGCTGATCCACCGCCCCGCCGAGCACGGGGTCGGCGACCGGATTCTCGTCAGGACGGTCGCCGACCGCGTGCTCGGCGGTCGGGAACCACGTGCTCGGCAGGACGGCGTGCTCGACCGTGTACTCGACGCCCTCGCGGCGCGGCCAGACCACGCGCGCCTCGCCCGTCGGGTCGTCGGCGTCGATCAGCCACGTCTCGGACGTGATCTTCGAGCCCAGGTCGATCTGCACGAACCGCTGCGAGCGCGAGACGCCCACCCCGACCCAGAACCGCTCGTCGGGCTCCTCGAAGACGACGACGTCCTGCGTCGCGGGCGTGCCCACCTCGTGGCGCCACACGCGCCAGGGCCGCCACGCGTCGTCGACCGTCGGGTAGAACACGTACCGCCCGTCCGGGGAGAAGACGGCGCCCGGGAACGTCCCCGGGACCTCGTCCACGAGGTCGGTGCCGGACTCCAGGTCGCGGACCCGCAGCGTGTAGCGCTCGTCGCCCACGACGTCGACCGCGTATGCGAGCCGCGTCCCGTCGGCCGAGACGTCGAACGACCCGAGCGAGAAGAACTCGTGGCCCTCGGCCTCGACGTTGTCGTCGAGGAGCACCTGCTCGCCCGGCACGGGCACGCCCGGCTCCAGCACGGGCGGCACCCAGGCCGACGGCGCGTCGCTGCCGAGGCTCGCGTCGATCGGGGCGCGGGCCCGGATCGGGTACTGCGACCCCTCGACCGTGCGCGCGTAGTACCAGTGCGCGCCCTGGCGCACCGGGACGGACAGGTCCGTCTCGAGCGTGCGGGCCTTGATCTCCTCGAAGATCCGCTCGCGCTGCGGCTCGAGGTGCGCGAGGCGCGCCTCGGTGTACGCGTTCTCGGCCTCGAGGTGCGCGACGACCTCGGGCGACTCCTTGTCCCGCAGCCACTCGTAGTCGTCGTCGACCGTCTCGCCGTGGTGCGTGCGCGGCGCGGGACGACGGAGGGCGACGGGCGCCTGCGGAGTCTCGGGCGCCTCGGCCACCTCGGGCTCGGGAGAAGACGGCGTGGCGGGCTGCGTGAGGTCGTCGGGCATCTCGCCAGGGTAGTGCCGGGGCCCGACGACATCAGCGCGTGAGCGTCCGTGCACCTCAGCCCAGGAGGGCGACCGTCTGCCCGTCCCAGCGCAGGAGCCGGCCCTGTACCGCGAGGAGCCCGCCCCAGCCGCCGTCGAGGTCCTCCGACCAGACGACCGACCCCGACGACAGCTCGAGCGCCACGACGCGCGAGCTCGCCCCCGTCGCGGGGTCGACGAGCACGAGGAAGGCGCAGCGCCCGTCGGTGAACGCCTGCGTCACCACGGCGCCGTGGCCGCGCTCGCCCGCGAGGTCGTCGACGAACCGCGACCACGTCTGCTCGCCCGACAGCGCGTCCAGCCCCAGGACCGTGCTCGCCGTCCCGACGACGGCCGTGCCCTCCGCGACGACGTACACGGCCTCGGGCACGCGGGCGCCGTCGAACGTCCACAGGCGCGCGCCCTGCTCGTCGTAGGCACGCAGAGCGATGCCGTCGCGCACGAGGAGCACGCCCGGAGCGGGGTCGTCGGTCGCCTGCGGGTCCAGGACCTCGCCCGGCACGTCGAGGAGCGGCGTCCCGTCCGGGTCGAGCACGCGGTCGGCGCGCAGCGCGCCGTCTGACCCCTGCCGGTCCGCGTCGAGGAGGAACCGCCCGCCCGCGAGCGGGACCGCGCCGTCGGTCGGGACGTCCGGGTCGTCGAGGCGCTCGCCGTCCGGCAGGAACGACGCCGCGACGCCGCACCCGCCCACGTCGACCAGGGTCTCCGTCGCGACGAGCAGCAGCCGCTCCGGGTCGACCTCCTCCCCGCCGGTCTCGGCGTGCCACGACGTGCACGACCACGGGACGTCCTGGAACGGCAGCTCGCGCCGCCAGCGCACCGCGCCCGTGGCGGCGTCCTCGAGCGTCACGACGACGTCCCGCCCCGCGACGCCGTCGACGGACTCGCCCGCGCCGGGGTCGACGGCGACGGGGGCACCGCTCGGCGCGCCCGGCTCGCCCACGCGCTCGGCCCGCACGAGGCCGCCGTTCGGGCCGGGGACGAGCAGCGCCCCCGCGGTCTCCGCCTGCCGCTGCCCGACGACCCGCCCGCGGGCGTCGAGCACCGTCACGGTCGCCGTGCCCTCCCCCGGCCGGGACGGCGGGCTGACGTCGTACCAGGACGGCGCGACCCCCGACCCGGCGACGCACACCACCGTGCGCGACGGCACGGCCGACCGCTCCCACGGGCTCCACGACCCGCACACGGCCTCGTCGCCGCCGGCCGGCACGCGCCACGCCTCGGCCCCCGTGTCGAGGTCGAGCGCCACCGCCTCGTCGCCGTCCACGGTGACGAGCAGGCCCGGGAGGAAGGCCGTCCCGCGGTCCGCCGCGGCGGGGGCGCGCCACTGCTCCGTCGGGGCGGTGTCGAGCGCGCGGACCGCGCCGCGCGCCGTCTCCAGCCGCTCCTGCGCGTCCCGGCTCGTCGCGGCGTCGACGACGAGCATCCCGCCGACGACGAGCACGACCACCCCGGTCGCGACCGCGGCGGCCACGGCCCGACGGCGGCCGGGACCAGGCGGCGTCTTCGGCACCTCAGGGGGTGCCCCGGCCGACCGTGGTCCAGGACCGGGCGCACCAGGCGCACCGGGCGCTCCGGGAGGCAGTGGAAAGGTCGTGCCGCGCGGCACGGCGTGCGGTCCGCCGAGCAGCACCGGGTGCGGCGCGTCGAGGAGGTCGAGGTCGTCGTCGACCCCGGCCGTGTCGACGAGCTCGAACGTCCGGCGGCCGTCGCCGCCGTCTCCCCGTCGGAGCGGCACCCCCTCAGCGTAGGCCGGTCGTCAACCGAGCCGGGCGATCTCCGACTGCCCGATCCGCAGGAGCCGTCCCTGGAGGGGAACGGGCCAGGAGCCCTCCTCCGGCCCGACACCACCGGACCACGCGACGTGACCGTCGGCGAGGTCGATCGCGAGAAGGTCCGTCCGCCCGTCGTCCTGGTAGGCGAGCAGGATCGCGCGCCGCCCGTCCGTGTAGGCGGTGTCCATCCAGCTGACGCTCCCGCCGGCCGCGGCCTCGCCCGTCTCGCGGTCGAGGGACCAGCGCACCGTCCCCGTGGTCGCGTCGAGCCCGGTCATCCAGCCCGTGCTGGAACCCCCGGACACGACGACCGTGTCGTGCGTGGCGACGAGCACCGCCTCGGGCGCCACCACCTCCGACGAGCGCCACAGCTCGCTGCCGTCACCGTCGAACGCGACGAGCTCCCCCTCGGACCGGGCGAGGAGCGGCGCGTCCGAGCCGTCGCTCGAGCGCGGCACGAGGATCGGGCCGGGCGGCTCCCAGCGCACGGCGCCGTCCGCCGCAAGGACGGCGCGCGCCGCGTCGCGCGGTGCGGTCGCCGCCGAGCCCCAGGTGGAGGCATACCCCGACGGGTCGCGGTAGTACGTGCCGTCCGCGAGCGCGACGACTCCGTCCAGCGGGTTCTCCTGGTCGTCGAGGCGCTCGCCGCCCGGCGTGAACCACGCCGTGACGCCGCAGCCCTCGACACGAACGAGGTGCGTCTCGGTCGCCGCCCACAGGTTCTCGAGCTCCGCCCGGATCGTCTCCGTCCCGTCCGCCTCGGTCCAGCCGACGCACTGTCCTGACCCTTCGACGAACGGCACGTCGGCCTCCCAGCGCGTGTCGCCCGTGAGCGCGTCCTCGACGCGGACGACGGCGGGGCGCCCCAGGGGGAGGTCGGCGACCTCCCCGGTGGCCACGTCCTGCTCGACGACGGCGCCGTCGCCCGCGGGGACCTCGCCGACGCGCTGGGCCCGGAGGAGCGTGCCGTCGGTCCCGGGGATCGGCGCGCCGCCGGCGGACGTCGTGTCGCGGCGCCCGAGCACCTCGCCGTCCGCGGCGAGCACCGTGACCGCCCAGTCCGACGCGAGGACGCGGCCGGTCTCGGGGTCGAGCTGCAGGTCGGTCACGCCCCCGAGTCCGACGGCGTCCGACGACGGCGCCACGCACACGAGCGTCGAGGCGGGCTCACCGAAGGGCAGCGACCACAGCAGCTGGCCGCCGCACGACGCGTGGGCGCCGACGTCGACGCGCCAGCGCTCCGCCCCGTCGTCGAGCGAGCGGGCGACGGCGGTCCCGTCCTCGACCGTCACGACCGCCCCGGGCAGGAGCGCGAGCCCGCCCGAGACCTCGACGTCAGCCGTCCAGCGCTCGACGGGCGCGTCGGGCAGCGGCTCCAGGCCGCCGGGCGCGGCCCGCAGCCGCTCCACGTCGGCCCGGCCCTGCCACGCGTCGACCGTGAGCATGCCGCCCAGCACGAGCGCGACCCCCGCCGCGACCCCCGCGACGACCGCCGCAGGCCGTCCCCGCCGGGGCGGTCCGCCTTCGGCCGGGTCGCTCTCCGCCGGGTCGCTCTCTGCCGGGTCGTCCTCGGCCGGGTCGTCGTCGACCGACGCACGCCTGGGCGGGCCGTCGGGTCCCGCGGGACCGTCCGTCGCCCCGAGGGCGGCACGGACGCCCGCCGTCACGCCCGGCGTCCAGGTCGTGCCCCCCGTCGCGCCGGACGGCACGCCGCGCGGCCCGCCCGGCGAGACCGGGCCCGGACCGCCGAGGGCGTCGTCGTCCGCGTCGACGTCCTCGGACTCGACCAGCTCGAAGGTCAGTCGGTCCCGGGCGTCACGTCGTCGGAGCGGCACGCGGCCAGCCTAGGCCAGCGCGCCCGACGGCGGACCGCCCCCGGCCATGCCCGACCCGGCCGGACGCGCCCGGCGGCGCGTCCGGCCGAGGACGGCGTGCCCGTCACGCGACGCCGAGGTACGCCTCCTTGATGCTCGAGTCCGCGAGCAGCTCGCGCCCGCCGCCGCTGCGCACGACCTCGCCCGTCTCGAGCACGTACGCGCGGTGCGAGCGCGACAGCGCCTGCTGCGCGTTCTGCTCGACGAGCAGCACCGTCGTCCCCTGCGCGTTGATCTCCGACACGATGCGGAAGATCTGCTGGATGACCATGGGCGCGAGCCCCATCGACGGCTCGTCGAGGAGCAGCAGCCGCGGCCGGGCCATGAGCGCGCGCCCGATCGCGAGCATCTGCTGCTCGCCGCCCGACATGGTGCCGCCCACCTGCTCCTTGCGCTCCGCGAGCCGCGGGAACAGGTCGAAGACGCGCTCGACCGTCTCGTCGTGCTCGGCCTTCGACGCGAACGTGCGCGCGTAGGCGCCCATCTCCAGGTTCTCGACGACCGTCATGCCGGGGAAGATGCCGCGGCCCTCGGGCGCCTGCACGATGCCCTCGAGCACGCGCAGGTGCGCCTTCATCTTCGTGATGTCCTTGCCGTCGAACAGCACCTTGCCCCGCGCTACCGGGCGGATGCCCGAGATGGCGCGCATCGTCGTGGTCTTCCCGGCGCCGTTGGCCCCGATGAGGGTGACGAGCTCGCCCTCATCGACGGTGATCGAGATGCCGCGCACGGCCTCGATGCGCCCGTAGGCGACCGTCATGTCCTGCAGCTCAAGCAGGGGCATGGCCGCTGCCTCCTTCGGTGGTGGGGGCCGCGGGCCCGACGCCGTCCGGGCCGTCCAGCTCCTCGTCGGGCACGCCGAGGTAGGCCGCGACGACCTTGGGGTCGTTCGTGACCTCGTCGGGCGTGCCGTCCGCGATGACGCGCCCGAACTCGAGCACGACGATCCGGTCGGTCACCCCGCGCACGAGGCGCATGTCGTGCTCGATGAGCAGCACGGTGTAGCCGTCGTCGCGGATGTGGCGGATGAGGTCCATGAGGGACTCCTTCTCCGCCGGGTTGAAGCCCGCCGCCGGCTCGTCGAGGCACAGCAGCTTCGGCTCGGTCGCCAGGGCCCGCGCGATCTCGAGCCGGCGCTGGTCGCCGTACGAGAGGTTGCGCGCCTTCTCCGTCGCCCGCCCGCCGACGCCCACGAACTCGAGCAGCGCGAGCGCCCGGTCGATCGCGTCCCGCTCCTCGCGCCGGTGCCGCGGCGTGCGCAGCAGCGCCCCGGGGACCGACGTGCGGTGCCGCGCGTCCGACCCGACGACGACGTTCTCCAGCGCCGTCATCTCGTTGAACAGGCGGATGTTCTGGAACGTGCGGGCGATGCCGCGCTGCGTGATCCGGTAGCGCTTGAGCTTGCCCACCGGGGAGCCGTCGAAGACGACCTGCCCCTGGGTGGGCCGGTAGACGCCCGTCATCGCGTTGAACGCGGTCGTCTTGCCCGCACCGTTCGGGCCGATGAGCCCGAGGATCTCGCCGCGCCGGATGTCGAACGTCACGTCGTCGAGCGCGACGAGGCCGCCGAACTGGACCGTGACGTTCTGCATCTGGAGCAGCGGCTCGCCGACGCGCGCGTGGACCGTGCGGTCCGGTGCGACCATCGCGTCGACGAGCTCGGGGTTCGCGAGCTCGGGGCGCACGTCCGCGACGTCGACGACCGCCGGCTCCTCGAGGACGGCTCCGGGCATGTACAGGTCGGCATGCGAGGAGTCGGCGCGGCCCGACGACGCGAGGTGCTCGTCGCCGTGCTCGCCGCCCGCGCCGATGCCGCCGGGGTCGTGGGTGCTCATCGGGTCTCCTCCCCGGTCGTGGTGCCGTCTGCGCCGGTCCCGGTCGTCGTGCCCGTCGCGCGGGAGCCGCCCGACGCCGTGGCGACCGCCGGGGAGCCCGGGCGGGCGCCGTCGTCGGACCCGCCCCGCGTGACGGCCTGCGCCGCGCGGCGCGCGGCGACGTAGAGCTCGCGCCCGTAGGCGAGGAGCTTCTGCCGGACGGGGAGGAGCCCTTGCGGACGGAAGATCATGAGCACGACCAGCGCGATCCCGAAGAACAGGTACCGGTAGCTCGCGATCTCGTTGCCGTTGATCGGGATGCCGAACAGCTCCGTGCGGCCGAGGAAGAAGTTCGGCAGGTACACGATGATGAACGCACCGAGGATCACCCCGAGCTTGTTCCCCTGGCCGCCGAGCACGACGGCGCACAGGAAGAGCACGGAGTTGATGACGTTGAAGTTCGTCGGGATGACGAACTGGACCTGCCCGGCGTAGAGCGCGCCCGCGACACCACCGATCGACGCCCCGATGACGAACGCCCACAGCTTGAAGCGGAACGTGGGGACGCCCATGATCTCGGCCGCGTCCTCGTCCTCGCGGATCGCGACCCAGGCGCGCCCGACGCGCGAGCGCTCCAGGTTCCCCACGAGCAGCAGTGAGATGACGATGAACACGAGGCTCAGCCAGTACCACCACACGCCCGAGTTGAGCGTGCCCGCGGCGTTCCCCGCGGAGAAGACGCCGTTGGGCAGCTCCTCCGTGACGCCCACCCGGGGGTAGGCGACGCCGCGCAGGCCCTGGCCGCCGCCCGTCAGCTCGTCGAGGTTGTCCGCGAGGAGGCGGACGATCTCACCGAAGCCGAGCGTGACGATGGCGAGGTAGTCGCCGCGCAGGCGCAGCGTCGGCGAGCCGAGGATCAGCCCGGACAACGACGTGATCGCGACCGCGATCGGGAGCGCCGCGAGCCACGCCCAGTCCTTCGACAGCCACTCGTCGGTCTGGTTCCACGGGCTGTCGGGGCTCGTGAGGATCGCGACCGTGTACGCACCGATGGCGTAGAAGCCGACGTAGCCGAGATCGAGCAGGCCGGCCTGGCCCACCACGACGTTGAGGCCGATGGCGATGAGCGCGATCATGCCGAACTGCGCCATCACCCCGCCGAAGTTGGTGCCCACCGTGGTGAGCACCGGGATGTTGAGGATCGGCACGAGCGCCAGGAAGAGGAGGAACGGCACGCCGATCGCCCACTGCGTGGGCCGGGCCTGGGCGTCCCACCACAGGCGCAGCCGGTCGCCGACGCCGCTGTGCGGCCGGTCCTTCGTCGCGACGCGGCCGGCGGGCGGCATCGCGGTGGGGCGACCGCCGTCGGGCGCGGGGGCGGGTGCAGGTGTCGAGGTGCTCATGCGCGGGCCCTCCCCAGCGACTCCCCGAGGATGCCCGTCGGGCGGAACATCAGGACGATGATGAGGAGCGCGAACGCGACCACGTCGCGCCACTCCGTGCCGAACACGACCTGGCCGTAGTTCTCCATGACGCCGAGCAGCAGGCCACCGAGCAGCGCACCGCGCAGGTTGCCGATGCCGCCGAGCACCGCGGCGCAGAACGCCTTGATGCCGAGGATGAAGCCGCCGGAGTAGATGATCCCGTTGGGCACGCGCAGCGTGTAGAGCAGCGCGGCCGCACCGGCGAGGATGCCGCCGATGAGGAACGTCAGCATGATGACGCGCTCGCGCGAGACGCCCATGAGGGTCGCGGTCACCGGGTCCTGCGCGACGGCGCGGATGCCGCGGCCGAACTTCGTCCGGTTGATGAACATGTCGGTCGCGAGCGCGAGGACCAGCGCCGACAGGATGATGACGAGCGTGATGTTCGTGACCGGCGCGCCGCCGATCGTGAACTGCACCTCGGGCTGGACGAGCCGGATCGGCTGCTGCGCGTTGACGCCGCCGAGGGTGCCGCCCGTGAGCTTCGGCAGCACGAAGTGCACGAACTCCTGGATGATGAACGACATCCCGATCGCGGTGATGAGGAAGACGAGCGCCGGTGCGCCGCGCCGTCGCAGCGGCCGGTACGCCACGCGCTCCAGCCCGACGGCGGCACCGCCCGCGACGAGCATCCCGCCGAGCATCGCGATGCCGAGGTAGAGCACCGTCAGCGCGATGCCCTTGTCGTACGCGTTCCCGCTCGGGTAGAAGCCGAGCAGCATGAGCGTCGCGTACTGCCCGAACATGCCGAGCATGAAGACCTCGGAGTGGGCGAAGTTGATGAGCCGCAGCACGCCGTAGACGAGCGTGTAGCCGACGGCGACGAGCGCGTAGATCGCGCCGTAGGTGAGGCCTTCGATGGTGAGGCCCCAGAAGTTCCGGGCGAGGCCCGCGATGTTGAAGTCGATGAGGGACTGGTGGACGAGGGGGCCGGCGGTCGCGCTGTGCATCAGCGCGTCAGCAAGAGCGGGCATGACGCTCCCTGGTTCGTTCTCTGGGGTACGAGGTCGTGGTCCACGACGGGCGCCCCGCCGACCGGTCCCCGCGCGGGGCGGGGACGTCGGGGCGGGGCGCCCGTCGTCGTCGGACTACTGGACCTCGTAGATCCAGATGAGCGCGGAGGCGAGCTCGCCCGTGTCGTCCCACTCGTAGGCGCGGGCCAGGCCCTCGCCGGAGTAGTTCGCCACGTAGTCGATCAGGCCCGCACGGTCGGTCACGCCCGAGGCGATGCCCGTGAGCATGATCGTCGCGAGGTCGTAGCCCTCGACCGAGTACACGCCCGGCGCCTGGCCGTTCGTCTCCTCGTAGGTGGCCGCGAAGTCCTCCGGGGCCGGGCCGCACGGGCAGGAGAGGATCGCGCCCTTCGACGCGGCGCCCGCCTGCGAGACGAACTGCGGGTCGTTCGTGCCGTCCGCCGAGACGAACGGGATGTCGACGCCGCCGTCGCGCAGGCCCTGCACGAACGGCGCGGCCTCCGCGTAGTAGCCGGCGTAGAAGACGGCGTCCGCGTCGGCGCCGGAGATGATCTGGACGGCGGCCGAGAAGTCCTTGTCGCCGGTCTTCACCTCGGCGGCGCAGTCCTCGTTCGCGGCGTCGCCCAGGCCCTCGGTGATCTGCTGGGCGAGGCCGATGCCGTAGTCCGAGTTGTCGGAGACGACGCAGACGCTGCCGAAGTCCTTCGTGTTGACGAGGTACTTCGCGACCGACGGGCCCTGGACGGCGTCGTTGGCGAGACCGCGGAAGAAGTTCGTCCAGCCGTTCTTCGTGAGGTCGGGGTTGGTCGCCGACGCCGTGAGCGACAGCAGGCCCGCCTGGTTGAACACGTCGCCCGTGGCGGCCGTCTCGCCCGAGAACGCGGGGCCGAGCAGACCGAGCACGCTCGCGTCGCCGACGATCTGCGGCGCGACCTGGGTCGCCTTCTGCGGGTCGCCCTCGGTGTCGAACGGCTTGAGCGTGACCTGGCAGCCCGGGTTCGCCTCGTTGAACGCGTCCACCGCGACCTGGGCGCCGTACTGGATGTTGAGGCCGAGCGCGGCGTTCGGGCCCGTGAGAGCTCCGGCGACCGCGATCGAGGTGCCCTCGGCGCACTCGGCGCTGCCGTCACCGGCGGGGTCGACCGGGTTGCCGGCCGCGGTCGCCTCGACCTCGGCGCCGTCGATGTCGATCTGGACCGACGGGACGATGCTCAGGTCGGCCGAGCCGCCGCCGTCGTCGGTCTCGGTCGACGTCCCGGTCGTCTCGTCGTCGCCGCCGCCCTGGGACTGGGGACCGCAGGCGGTGAGGACGAGGGTGGCCGCGAGGAGCAGGGCGGCACCCCCGCTCGCCCGTCGTGCTGTGCGATGCATGCCAACCTCCGTGGTCCTGATCCCCGCGGAGGCAGCCAAGCCGCCTCTCTCCGCGGTCGATCGCTGAATTCAACACTGAATTGCGTGCTGAATAGTGACACAGGTCACCCGGGGACGAAACCTCCCCGCGGTCGCGCCGTCCGGAGCCCTCTGCGGCATCTCGGAGGGCTCCGGACCCACGAATCCGCGGGAGGGGGCGCCTCCGCGTTCCTGGGTGACGCGAACGTAGGCGGATCGGGTTTCGTGGGACGCAGGGAGTTGTTACCGACTCGTAACGCAAGGGTCTCGTTTCGTTCCGTGAACGGTACGAACGTCCCGTTCTGAGCCCCCGACGCGCTCCCCGGCGACGCTCTCCGGGCACCTCACGGGGAGTGCCCGGGGACCTCCCGGGCGCCTCCACGCGCGCTCCCTGCACCTGCCACCGCGGATGCCGCGGGGGTCGGCACAACAGCTCGCGGCAACCCATGGCCAAGAGGGGGCCTACCATGTACGGTTGTCTCCGAGATTGCAGTGCCTCGCTTGTCCTCGCGTCGACGTGACCGCCACCCGGCGGGTGCCCGGCGGACCTTGTTACCCAAGAGTTGACGACGAACACCGTGATGTACTCCCCTGCGCCCGCGGGGGGTGTTTCCACACTCTTGAAGGAGTAACAATGGCTACCGGAACCGTGAAGTGGTTCAACAGCGAGAAGGGCTACGGCTTCATCGCCCCCGAGGACGGCTCGGCCGACGTGTTCGCGCACTACTCCGCGATCCAGTCGCAGGGCTTCCGCACGCTGGAGGAGAACCAGCGCGTCGAGTTCGACGTGACGCAGGGCCCGAAGGGCCCGCAGGCGGAGAACATCCGCCCCGTCTGACCCGATCTCCTCGGTAGCGGCTCGCCGCACCGATCGATCGTTCCTCGAGTGCCCCCGACCCTCCGGTCGGGGGCACTCGTGCGTTCCGGGCGACGCGACGCGACGGGCCAGACGCTGAGTGCATGAAACAGTCGCGCCCGAACCGATTCGAGGGCGACTGTTTCATGCACTCAACGCGGGGCGAGGTCGGGCGACGCCGAGGGCGGGCAGCCTCAGAACTCGCCGAAGCCGCCGAAGTCGTCGAAGCCGCCGCCGTCGAAACCGCCGCCGAAGCCGCCGCCGTCGAAGCCGCCGTCGGCACCGCCCGCGGGGTCCCCGCCCGACGCCTCGACGGCGCCGCCGTCAGCGCCGCCCTCGGCGGCACCCGGGTCCTCGCCCGCGCCCGGGTCCTCGGCGGCCGCGTCCTCGGCCACGGGCTGGCTCGGGTCGGCGAACGCGGGCCCGAACAGCGCGTTCGCGACCGCGGACCCGATGACGACGCCCGCGATCGTGCCCAGCAGGCTCGACCCGACCATCGCGCCGAACCCGGGGCCCGCCTGGCCCCGGCCCGCGAAGGTGCGCTCCAGCGTCCCGGGCTGCCGCATCTCGGCCCGCGTCGCCAGGCGTGCGAGGTCCTGCGGGGCGTCCGACGTCGCCCGCTCGCCCGCCGGGACCTGCTCGCCGAGCTCGGCGAGCACCTGCCGGCGCTGCTCCGGCGTGAGCCGCGCGAAGGCCTCGGCGTGCGCCTGCTCGACGGCGTCCGGCGGGGCGGTGCGCAGCAGGTAGCGGTAGCGGTCGATCGCCACCTGGTCGGGCGTGCGCTGCCCGGCCGCGGGCCGGGCGTCCTGCGGGGCGCTGCCGTACGCGGGCTGCTGGGCCGGGTACTGCGTCGGGTAGGGGTTCGCGGGCTGCGTCGGGGGCTGGGCGCCGTAGGGGCCCGTGTGCTGCGGCGCGCCGCCGTGGTCTCGCGGCTCGCGGCCGAGGAGCCGGTCCAGGAATCCCATGGGTCGTCCTCCGGGGGTGGGGGCGCCGAGCGGTGCGCTCGCGCCAGGGTCGTGGCCGGGTACGGCTCACTCCCCGACCAACGACGCGCACCGGCGCGCGGTTCCGGCGGGTGCGTCCGGTCGGAGGTTCCGCCGAGCGGTTCAGGTGGCTCCCGCGGCCGGGCGTCGCCCGTCAGGCGGCCGGGCGTCGCCCATCAAGACGTGAGGGCGAGGAACGCGCCGAGCTCCTCCAGACCGCGGGCCGAGCGGGGAAGCGTGTCGGTGAGACCGGGCGAGCGCACGACGACCGCGCTCCACTGCGCGCGCGACACCGCGACGTTGAGGCGGTTCCGGGAGAGCAGGAACCCGAGCCCGCGCGACGCCTCGTGCCCGGACGACGCCGCGAGCGTGAGGATGACGACCGGAGCCTCCTTGCCCTGGAACCGGTCGACCGTCCCGACCTCGACGTCCGGGTAGCCCGCGTCGCGCAGGGCACCACGCACCGCCCACACCTGCGCGTTGTACGGGGCGACGACGAGCACGTCGCCCTGCCCGAGCGGACGCTCGTGCGCGACGCCGTCGACCGTCGTCGTCCAGGACCGGCCGAGGACGTCCGCGACCTGGCGCACGACCTCGGCCGCCTCCTCCGTCGAGCGCACGGTGCTGCCCGCGTGCTCCACGAGCACCTGCCGCACGCCGGGCGCGACGCCGTCGAGGCGGTGGGCCGCGGCGAGCGGGTGCGCCCGCAGCCGGTCCTCGTACGAGAGCGTCGAGACCGCCGCGGCGAGGTCCGGGTGCAGGCGCCACGTGGTGGCGAGGAAGTACCCGCGCTCGGGGGGCAGCACCCCGTGGCCGTCGGCGAGCCAGGCGAGCGCCGAGCGGTCGACGGGCTCCGGGTGACGGCCCTGGCTGACCTGTGGGAGCTGCTGCGGGTCGCCGAGCAGGAGCAGGCGGCGGGCCGCCCGTGCGACCGCGACCGTGCTCGCGAGCGAGAACTGCCCCGCCTCGTCGACGACGAGCAGGTCGAGCGTGCCCGCGGGCAGCCGTTCGGCGGCGAAGTCCCACGCGGTGCCGCCGACGACCCGCGGGCCTGGCTCGGTCGCGAACGCGGCGAGGTGGGCGCCGTCGAGCTCGGCGTACACGGCGCGCGGCGACGGCCCGTCCGCCGCGAGCTTCTTCGCGACGAGCTCGCGCGGCACGCCCGCGCCGAGCACGACCGCACGCAGCAGGTTCTCGACCACGGCGTGGGACTGCGCGACGACGCCGACGCGCCACCCCTGCGCGACGAGCCGCGCCACGACCCGCGCGCCGACGTACGTCTTGCCCGTCCCGGGAGGGCCCTGCACGGCGAGGTACGAGTCGTCGAGCCGCTCGACGGCCGCCGTGACCGCGTCGACGACATCGTCCGCGACGGGCGGCAGCACGCCGCCCGTCACGTTGCCCGCGCCGTCGGCTGCGGCGGCTCCGTCCGGAGCGACGTGGGGTGCGGCCGGACCGGCGGGCACGAGGCGCGGCGACCGGCGCAGCAGCAGGTCGGTCGCGGCGTCCCGCGGGAGCGAGCCCGTGGCCCGCCACGTGGCGAGGGCGCGGCGCGCGGCCTCCTCGGTGGCGGCCTCGAGCGGCTTCGTGCCCGGCCCGGGCGACGGGGTGAGCGCGACCGGGGTCGCGTCGAACGGTTCCGCGCTCGTCGGGAGCTGCTCGCGCACGACGAGCACGTCGCGCTCGCCCGCCGGCGTCGTGCGGCGCCCGGCGTCGAGGATCGCCCCGCCGGTGAGCCAGCCCCGCACGCCGTCGACGGCCGTGCGAGCGCACGGCGGCAGGGGCGGGTCGTAGAGCACGAACGGGGCGACGCCCACGCGCAGGTCGCTGCCCTCGGGCAGCCGTCCGACGAGCTCGAGGCGCCGGGACCACGTGCGCCGTCCCGGCTCGACCTCCCACCCCGAGACGACCTCGGCCTGCTCGACGAGGAACGCGTTCCGCCGCCCCAGCCACTCGTCGGGCGGGAGCGCGAGGCGGGAGTAGTGCTCGTGCCAGAACGGCTTGGCCTCGCGCCGGTGGTACCCGGCCGCCGCCCCGTACATCGCGAGCGCCTGCTCGTCCGCGGTGCGCCGTGCGCGGTCCTCACCGACGGCCTGCCGGATCTCCTCCTCCAGCAGCACCGCGGAGGACCGCTCGCGCTCCCCGGCCCCGGTCTCGTCGACCCCACCGGTCGTGGCAGCCGCGACGGTGGTGGCGCCGACGCTCGTGGCGGCCGTGCCGGTGGCCGTAGCCGTGGCCGCGGTATCCCCGGTGACGTCACGGTCCGCGACCCCCGCGGCCGCCTCGCGCAGCCACGCGGCGAGGCGCAGCGTCGACACGCAGTCGTACCGGTTGTAGTCCGCGATCCCCTGCAGGAGCTCGGCCGCCTCCTCGCTGCGGCCCGCGTCGCGCAGGGCGGTGTACTCGGCGTACGCGACGACGGACGCGGCGCCCGTGGTCACGTCGCCGGTGCGCAGCTCGTCGCCCATGTAGAGCGGCTCGAGCTTCTTGATGGACCGCGAGCGGTCGGACACGTGCAGCGCCTGCCGCACGACGGCGTACAGGTCGACGAGGACGCCGTCGCGCAGGAGGTCGTCGACCTCCTCCTCGTAGACGCCGTGCCGCGCGGCGATCGCGAGCAGGTGCGCGCGCTCGTAGTCGGCGTAGTGGTAGACGTGCAGGTCGGGGTGGACACGGCGGCGCGCGTTGACGTGGTCGACGAACGCGACGAGCGCGTCCCGCTCCGCCGCGAGGTCGTGCGCCCACAGGGCGTGGAACGGTGGCCGGCCCTCGGGCGTCGCCGGGCGCTCGACCCACCCGAACAGGTAGTCGATCCCCCAGCTCGTGCCGCCGGCGTCCGTCCACAGCGGGTCGCCCTCGAAGTCGAAGAAGAGGTCGCCCGGCCTGGGCTCCGGCAGGGCGAGCACGGGCGCCGGGTCGTCGATGCGCCACGACAGCTCGTGCGGCCCGGACGCGTCGGCCCACACGACCGTGCCGTCGGACGGGCCGGTGCCGAGCTGGAGCGCGGCCTGGCGTCGCACGCGCGCGAAGGTCGACCGGCTCATCCCGGCCGGGACCGGCGTCTCGTCGGTCGCGGCGGCGAGCTCGTCGATCGTCCGGATCCCCGCCGCGTGCAGGGCCGCGCGCTGCGACTCGTACACGCCACCGACGAGGAGCACGTCCCGGCGCGCCTCCACCTGGGCGCGGCAGTCGGCGCAGCGCCCGCACGCGCGGACCGCCGGGTCGTCCCACGGGGCGCGCCCCTCCCGCGCGACGTGCTCGGCCGTCAGGCGCACGAGCCGCTCGCGCCGGTCCCGGTAGACGGGCAGCAGGTCGGCCAGGCGGTGCGACGTGCGCTCACGCGTGCCGAGGACGAGCGAGACGTCCGGGTCCACGGGGACGCCCGCGGCGACGAGCTGGTCGCCGTAGGCCGCGAGCTGGAGCAGGGCGGGGACCTTGGCGCGGCGCGCGAGCTTGGCGTCCACGACGGCGTAGCGCGCCGCGCCCGCGTCGTCCGTGCCGGTGCGCACGAGGAAGTCGGCCCGGCCGTGGAACGCGCCGTCGAAGAAGGCGGCCTGGTGCACGACGTCCGCCCCCGCCTCGACCGCGGCGAGCGTGCGCGCCTGTGCGGCGACGAGCTCGTCCCACGAGGTGCCGCGCGGCGGCTCGACGTGCACGACGCCGCGGCCGGTCGCCGGGTCGAACGGCCCGTGCTCGGCCTCGTAGCCCGCGAGCACCGCGCGCTCGTGCCGGGCGCCGAGCTCGGCCGTGCGGGCCAGCATCGCGTCGTCGCCCTCGTCGCGGCGGGGCGCCCGCCCGAGCTGCTCGTCGAGCCGGCACAGGAGCCGGTACTCGCAGTCTGCGGCGACGACGAGGTCGCTCGCCGACAGCACGAGCGCCTGCTCGCGGGGTGGCGCCGCGCCGGCACCGGCCCGGTCGGCCACGGTCGCGGCCCGCAGCACCGGCTCGTCGACGAGGAACACGCACACCTCCGGTTCGGGACGGCCGCCGACGGCCGTCGCCGCCGACCGTCCGTCGGTCTGCGTCCGTTCTACCAGCGGCCACCCACGCGTCGGCGCCACCCACCCGCACCGGCCCCTCCGCCCGCCGCGCCCACCGACCACCCGCTGAGCACCCAGGACCGCCCGCCGTCCTCCGCGTCCCCATCACGCATCCCCGACCGACCCGTGCCCGGGATGAGGCGATTCGTGCCGACGGCCAGGGCTCCCCTACTGTTCCCGTCGGACGTCCCGCCCGGACGTCGTCGTCGGACGTCGCCGCGGCACGTCCGCGCCGGACCGGGAGCCCCGCGGCTCCCGGCGCCCCCGCCCCCGCGCGGCGGGCGCCACCGAAGGAGGACCCATGGCCGTGCGCTTCGTACCGCCGCCGGGGTGGCCCGTGCCCGCGGGCTTCACCCCGACGACCGAGTGGCACCCGGACCCGTCCTGGCCGCCGCCCCCGCCCGGGTGGGTGTTCTGGGCCGACGACGCCGCCCCCGCGCCCGGGCCCGTGCCGCCCCCAGAGGCGCCCGTCCTGCACAGCACCGAGCCGCTGCCCGTCGGGTCCGGCGCGCCGACCCGACGGTCGTTGCGCGCCCGCTCGTCGGGCGCGACCCCGGCGGTCGGCCCCGAGGCCGACCCGACGCGCGTCGCGGCCGCCGTCCCGGCCGCCCCGCCGACCCGGGGCGCCGTGGAGGACCACCCCGTGGCGAGCTCGACGATGATCCTCCCCGCGCTCGGCGGGATGCTCGACGACCCGGCCGCGCGCCCGTCGCCCGTCCCCGTCCCGGCCGCCCGCCCGGCGACGCCTGTCCCCACCGCCCGCCCGACGCCGTCCGCCACCCCGGGTGCAGCCCCGGCGGTCCCGGCCCGGGCCGGGCGCTCCGGCGTCGTCCCGGTGGGGCCGCTCGCCCTGCCCGCGGCCGACGACGACGGCGACCACGCGCCGGAGCGGGGGCGGCGCTGGCTCGTCCCGACGGCGGTCGGCCTCGCGGGCGTCGCGGCCGGCCTGCTCGTCGGCATCGGCCTCACGCTCTCGGCGCAGGGCGAGGCGCAGCGCGAGCGGGCCGAGGCGCAGCGCGTGCAGAGCGAGGTCACGGCGGAGCGCGAGCAGCTCGAGTCCGAGCGGGCCGACCTCGACGCCCAGCGTGCCGAGCTCGACGCCGCGACGGCCCAGCTCACGGAGCGCGAGGAGGCCGTCGCGCAGGCCGAGGAGGACGCGGCGAAGCGCTCGCAGGAGCTCGACGACCGCCAGAAGGAGCAGGACGACCGCGAGCAGGAGGAGCGTCCGGGGAACGGGCCCGGGAACGGCGGCGGGAACGGGAACGACGGCGGCGAGGGGGACGGCGGCGGGGGCGGCTGGGACTGGGGCGACTGGGGCTGGTGACCCGGCGGTCTCCACGAACGCCTCACGGACACGTCACCGCTTCCGGTCGCGGAACACACGTCCCTCACCGACAGTGGGAGGCGTGCTGACGCGATCTTCCTCTCCCACCCCCGACAGCGAGACCCCGATCTACGACGCCCTCGTGGTCGAGCACGAGAACATGCTGCCGCTCGTGCACCTCGGCAGGGCGCTCAGCGGGGAGATGGTCACGGTCGCCCGCCCTACGGGGCTCTCGCCTCGCCTCGCGCCCACGCACGGGGCGCCCGCGCTCCCGCGCCGCCGCCGCGCCGGCTGAGCGCGAGACCGACCCGCCTGCCCGCGGTCGACCCGTCGAGGGTCCGCCCAGGCGCCGGGCCGGTCTCGCGAGGCTCCCTCGCCGTGCCGAACGCCGTCTACAGCACGTGGGCGAGGAACGACCGCGTGCGCTCGTGCTGCGGGTCCTCGAGCACCTGCTCCGGGCTGCCCTGCTCGACGATGACGCCGTCGTCCATGAAGACCACGGTGTCGGCGACCTCGCGCGCGAACCCGATCTCGTGCGTCACGACCATCATCGTCATGCCGGACCGCGCGAGGTCGCGCATGACGGCCAGCACCTCGCCCACGAGCTCGGGGTCGAGGGCCGACGTCGGCTCGTCGAACAGCATGAGCTCGGGATCCATGGCGAGCGCCCGCGCGATGGCCACGCGCTGCTGCTGGCCGCCGGAGAGCTGCGCCGGGTAGTGGTCGGCGCGGTCCGCGAGGCCCACGCGGTCCAGGAGCTCGGACGCGCGCGCCCGCGCCTGCGCCTTGCTCAGCCCGCGCACCTGGACGGGCGCCTCCGCGACGTTCTCGAGCGCCGTCATGTGCGGGAACAGGTTGAAGCGCTGGAACACCATGCCGATGCGCGAGCGCTGCCGCGCCACGACCTTGGGGTGCAGGCGGTGCAGGCGAGTGCGGCCGTCCTTGGTGACCTCGCGGTAGCCCATGAGCTCGCCGTCGACCCGGACGCGGCCGCCCGTGATCTCCTCGAGCTCGTTGACGCAGCGCAGCAGCGTCGACTTGCCCGAGCCCGACGGGCCGAGCACGACGCACACCGAGCCGCGCGCGACCTCGAGGTCCACGCCCTTGAGCACGTGCAGGTCGCCGAACATCTTGTGCAGGCCCTCGACCTGCACCATCGGGGTGGCGTCGGTGGAGCGGCCCGCCTCCGGGGAGGTCCGGGGCGCCGCGGATGCCGTGTCGTGCGTCCCGCTCACGGGGTCACCTCCAGGAAGGGGTCGTCCTTCGTCGTGCCGGACGCGGCGATGAGGTCCTGCCGGTTCGGCTTGCGGCCGCGCCCGCCCGGGCCGCGCCCGCGGCGCCGCGTCGGCGCCTGCGTGCCGAACCCGCGGCCGTAGTACCGCTCCACGTAGTGCTGGCCGACCATGAGGACGCTCGTGATGAGCAGGTACCAGATGGCGGCGACCATGAGCAGCGGGATCGGCAGGAAGAGGCGGTTGCCGATCGCGTTCGTCGAGTACTGCAGGTCGAGCGTGAACGGCACCGCGAGGACGAGCGACGTCGTCTTGAGCATGGAGATGGTCTCGTTGCCCGTGGGCGGCACGATCACGCGCATGGCCTGGGGCAGCACGATGCGCGTGAGGATCTTGCCGTCCTTCATGCCGAGCGCCTTCGCGGCCTCGGTCTGGCCCGGGTCGACCGACCCGAGGCCCGCGCGCACGATCTCCGCGAGGTACGCCGCCTCGTTGAGCGAGAGCCCGATGAGCGCGCACACGAACGCGGTGAACAGGTCCGCCGTGCGGAACTCGAAGAACTCCGGCCCGAACGGGATGCCGAGGCTCAGGCGCGGGTACAGCACCGAGATGAGGCCCCAGAACACGAGCTGCGTGTAGATCGGGGTGCCGCGGAAGAACCAGATGTATCCCCAGCTCACCGACCGCATGACGGGGTTGTCCGAGCGCCGCATGATCGCGAGGAGCACGGCGAGGACGATCGCGATGAGCATCGAGCCGAACGTCAGCACGAGCGTCCAGCCCACGCCGCGCACGACCGTCACGTCGCGGAAGTACAGCCAGACGACGTCCCACCGGAACTTCTCGTTCGTCAGCAGGGCGTTGGCCGCCATCGCGGCGAGCACGAGCAGCAGGGCGGCGGAGATCCACCGCCCGGGCCGCGGGACGGGGACGGCGTGGATGCGGTCGGGGACCGGGTCGTCGGCCGGTCCGGCGGCGGCGCCGCGGGGGGAGCTACCGGTCGTCATGGTGCACCTCGGGGGGTCGGGGCTCGGGGGACGAGCCGGGCCGCGCGGTCGTCGTCGTCCGCGCGGTCGTCCCGGCCGCCGGCCGCGGGCGCCGGGTGGGCGCCCGCGGGACGGCGGGACGGACGGGGGCTGGCGAGGGGGTCGTCAGCCGACGGACGGGTTGAGCTCGGCCGTCTCCAGGGCGGCGTCGCCGCTGCCCCAGGCCCCGAGGATCTCCTCGAGCTGGCCGCTGTCCATGAGCGACTGCAGGGCTGCCTGGATCGCGGCGGCGAGCTCCGTGTCGTCCTTCGCGACGACGACGCCCTGCGGCGCGCTGTCGAACACGTCGCCGAGCTGCTCGAGCTGGCCGCCCGTCTGCTCGACGGCGTAGCCGATCACCGGCGAGTCGGCGTAGAGGACCTGCGCCTTGCCGCCCGCGACGTTCGTCGTGGCGTCGGACTGCGAGTCGTACTGGAGGATGTCGATCTTCTCCTCGCCGGCGTCGGTGCACGCCTGGCTCTGCACGGCGATGTCCTCGTCCTGGACCGTGCCCGTCTGCACGGCGACGGTCACGCCGCACAGGCTCTCGGGGTCGATGTCGTCCGGGTTGCCCGACGCGACCGCGTAGGCGGAGCCCGCGTTGAGGAAGGCGATCATGTTCGCCTCCTGCATGCGCTCCTCCGTGATGGTGAACGAGGAGATCCCGGCGTCGTACTTGGTGCCGAGCGCGGGGATGATCGCCGGGAAGTCGGCCGACTGGACCTCGACGTCGAGCCCGAGCGTCGCGCCGACGGCCTTGATGACGTCGATGTCGAACCCGATGGGCGTCTTGCCGTCCGCGTCGATGAACTCGGCGGGCGCGTACTCGGTGTTCGAGCCGACGACGAGCGTCCCCGCGGAGGCGACGTCCTCGGGCAGGAGCGCGGCGGCCGCGTCGTCGACCTCGATGGTCGACGGGTCGAACGACGGCGCCGCCGACGTCTCGTCACCGGAGCCCGACGTGCTGCCGTCCGTCCCGGTCTGGGACGCGTCGGTGCACGCGGCGAGCAGGAGGGTGCTCGTCGCGGCGAGCGCGACGAGACCGGTGAGGGGGAGCTTGCGCGGGGTCGTACGCATGGTGTCTCCGATCGGTGGGGGCCGGGCAGGGGCAGCGTAGACACCGATCGTCTCCGTCGTGTTACGTCAGCACCCGGCCCGTGAGGGCAGAGGAACGTACGGGGAACAGAGGACCCGGCGGTGCGCGGCACCTGCGCACGAGTGTGGGGCCGTTCGGCCCCGCTCACCAAACCGGCGGGGACATCGAGGCCTAACCGTGACGAACCGCACCCGCCCTCGGCGCGGACCGGCGCGGGCTACGTGTCGCGTGCGGCGGGCGCCTCGTCCTCGCGGTGGTCGTCCTCGTCCCCGGGCGGGTAGTCCGCCCGCTCGGGCTGGGCGCGCAGCCGCAGGATCGCGACGAGCAGCCCGCCCCACACGACGACGATGGCGAGCACGAGCAGGATCACGGCCGAGGTGGTCATCGGGTCTCCTCCCCGTCGGCACCGGTCGGGGCAGTCGTGCGGCCGGCCGTCCCACCGCCCGACGGCGCACGGCGCGGCCCCGCAGAGGCGTCACCCGGCGGGTACGGCGGCCAGGGGACGAAGTCGTCGGGGCTGCGGCGCCAGCGCATCGCGGTGAGCACCAGGGCGGCGAGCACCATGAACGCGATCGCGCCCCAGCCGACGAGCGCGAGGTACCAGGCGGGGTACCCCTCGTAGCCGTCGACGACGAGCGTGACGATCCTGGACACGAGCATGTAGCCGAGCACGAGCGGGGCCAGCACGGCGACGAGCACCTGCCACCAGGGGCCGAGGCGGAACGTCGAGACGGCGTTGAGGTGGTAGCGCAGCTCCGGCCCGCGCCGCAGCACCCACAGCACGAGGACCGACATGAGCACGGCGGACCCCACGATGCCGACGTTGTTGGCCCACTGGTCGGCGGTGTCGAGGGCGACGAGGCCGGTGGTGGTGGAGAACAGCAGGACGGAGATGACCGCGCTCACGACGCCGAGGCGCACGGACGCCTGTCGCGGGGTCCAGCCGAACTTCTCCTGGAACCCCGCGGACACGACCTGGAGGATGGACAGCAGCGACGTGAACCCCGCCATGGCGAGGGACCCGAAGAACAGCGCACCGAAGATCGGGCCGCCCGGCATCTGCGACACGATCGCGGGGAACGTGACGAACGAGAGGATGGGCCCGCTGATGCCCTCGAGCTCCCCCACGCCGACCCCCTGCTCGTGCGCGAGGAAGCCCAGCGTCGCGAAGACGCCGATGCCGGCGAGGATCTCGAACGAGGAGTTGGAGAACGCGACGACGAGCCCCGGCGTCGTGAGGTTGGACCGGCGCCGGCGGTAGGACGCGTACGTGACCATGATCCCGAACGCGATCGACAGCGAGAAGAAGATCTGGCTGTAGGCGGCGATCCACACGTTGGCGTCGCCGAGCGCCGACCAGTCCGGCGTGAACAGCGCGTTCAGCCCGTCCGCCGCGCCTTCGAGGAACAGCGAGCGCACCACGAGCACCGCGAACGCCACGACGAGCAGCGGCAGGAACACGGTGTTCGCGCGCTGCACGCCCTTCGCCACGCCGAGCGCGAGGACGACGATCGTCACGACCCAGACCGCGACGAGCGGCACGAGCACCGCCGGCACGAACTCGAGGCTCACGCCCGGGTCGGCGAGCCGGAGGTAGTCGCCCGTGAAGAACGCGGCCGGGTCGTCGCCCCAGCGCAGGTCGAACGAGAAGACGAAGAAGCTCACGGCCCACGCGATGACCGCGGTGTAGTAGAGCGCGATGACGAAGCAGATCATCACCTGGAACCAGCCCAGGCCCTCGAGCCACCGCGCGATCCGCCGGAACGCCGTCGGGGCGGACCCGCGGAAGCGGTGCCCGATCGCGTAGTCGAGGAACAGGATGGGGATGCCCGCGGTGAGCAGCGCGACGAGGTACGGCACGAGGAACGCCCCGCCCCCGTTCTCGTACGCCACGCCGGGGAACCGCCAGATGTTCCCCAGCCCGACCGCCGAGCCGATGGCCGCGATGATGAAGCCGACCTGCCCGGTCCACTCCTCGCGCGGCTGCTGCGTCGCGGGCTCCCCGCCCGCCGTGCCGGTCGCTGCCACAGTTCTCCTCGGTACCTCTGTCGTGCCGTGCCCGCGCGGGCGCCGCGCGGGTCGGCGCGGCGGCGAGCCTCTCGGTGCTCGGACGACCGTAACGACCGGTCGGGCACCGTGCGAGCCGACGGCGGTGCTCAGCCCGCGAGCAGACGCTCGACGTACCCGCCGAGGAAGCGGCTCTGCGGGTCGTAGCGCTGCGCGAGCGCGCCGAAGTCGTCGACGCGCGGGTAGAGCGCCGCGACGGTGCCCGGGTCGTGGACGAGCGCGTGCGATAGCTTGCCCCAGTGCGGGCGCGCGCCCAGCGGGAGCAGCGCGGCCTCGACGTCGGGCAGGACGCGCGCGACGTCGTCGGGCAGGGGCTTCCACGTGAGGTGCACGCCGACGGTCGGGCCGTCGAACGGGCTGAGCCACAGCGGCTCGGGGTCGGGTGCGACGGTGCGGATCTCCCCCACCTGGAGCAGCGGGGCGACGCGCGGGCCGAGGTCGCGCATCGCGGCGAACGTCTCCTGGGCCCGGGCGCGCGGCACGAGGTACTCCGACTGCAGCTCGGCGCCGTTGCTCGGCGTGAAGTCGAGCCGGAAGTGCGGCAGCCGCTCGTTCCACGGGCCGGGCGCGCCGAGCTGGGGCGTGCAGTGCACGGGGTCGATGCCGGGCAGGGGGTGCAGCATCGTCGTGGCGGGTGTCGCACCGAAGAGGTCCGCCCGCGCCGCGCCGGCCTCCCCCGGCGCGAGGCGGGACTTGCGCCAGACCTGCTGGACGCCGTCGGGCCCCCAGTCCGTGAAGAGGCTCACCGAGTACGCCGACGCGGTGATCTCGTCGTAGTGCGCCGTCACCGCGTCCCACGGCAGCCCGACGTGCACGTCCTGGCGCACGTCGAACGTCGGGACCGTCTCCAGCTCGACGCGCGTCACGACGCCCAGCGCCCCGAGCGCCACGACCGCGCCGGGGAGGTCCGCGTCGCCGCGCCGCAGCGTCCGGCGCTCGCCGTCGCCGGTGACGAGCTCCATCCCGACGACGGCGCTCGCCAGCGAGCCCACCACGTCGCCCGAGCCGTGGGTCGCCGTCGCGACCGACCCCGCGACCGAGATGTGCGGGAGCGACGCGAGGTTCGCGAGCGCCCGGCCCGCCGCCTGGACGTGCCGCGTCACGTCGCCGTACCGCAGGCCTGCCGCGACCGACACCACGCCCGAGGCCGGGTCGACCTCGACGGGCGCGCGGCCGTCGTCGTACCGGTCGAGGACGACGTGCGTGCCCGTCGTGTCCGCGACGTCCCCGAACGAGTGCCGCGACCCCAGGGCCTTGACGCGCGCCGACCGCCGCACGACGTCGGCCAGCTCCTCCGGGTTCGCGGGGTGCGCCACCCCGGAGGACCCGTAGGTGAGGTTCCCGGCCCAGTTAGCGAGACGCGGAGCGCCAAAGTCCGTCACGCCCTCCACCCTGCCACTCCCCCTCCCAGACCACCCATCCCCCGCCCCCGGTCTCACCACCCCGAGCACGGGGTCGGCGACCGTCTCGGGGCCGATCCGGTCGCGGATCCCGTGCTCGGCGGCTCGTCACGCGAGGAGCGTGCCCCAGTGGGTGCGGACCGCGTCCACCTGGGCGGCGAACGCCTCCTCCTCCGCGAGCGACGGCGCGCGGCGCCACTGCGGCTCGACGACGACGTCGCGCGTCCCGACGACCCAGCGCCACCGCCCGACGACGACGCCGTCGACCGCGACGGCATGGATGAAGGACCCGAGCCGGTCGCCGAGGTCGACGCCGTCGGCCACGACGACCCTGCGCGACTCGCCGAAGGACTGGAAGAGCTCGTCGTAGCTCTGCAGCAGGTCGACGACCGGCCGGGCGGGGTCGCCGTCGGGCGCGAGCGCACCGACGAACGGTGCGGGGTCGAGCACCCGGTCGCCGGGGTCCGCGAGCCGCCAGAGCGTCAGCCCGTCGAGCGCACCCGCCCCGGGCACCGCCACGACCTGGTCGTCGAGCAGGTCGAGCGCGCGCCGCACGTCCGTCAGCGTGAAACCCGACCACTGGGCGACGTCCTTGACCGTCGCGTACGCGCGGCTCGCGAGGTAGCGGCGCAGCAGCTCGACGAGCGCGGCGTCCCGGTCGAACCGCTCGCCGAGCGGCCCGTAGCCGGGCGGGACGCGGTCGTCGAACGGGGCGTACGTCTGCTGCCGGCCGTCGAGCGGCCCGCTGACCAGCAGCCGGTCGAGCTCGGCGCGCATGAGCACGTAGCCGAGCGCGATGCCCTCGAGCGGGCGGCCGTGCGCGGCGAGCAGTCCCGCGAGCTCGCGGCGCGTGCGGGGCCGCTCCTGCACGGCCTCGACGACGAGGTCGGTCTCCGCCCCGTGCCCGGCGGTCCCCACCTGCCGGTACAGCGTCCCGTTCGCCTGGTGGACGCGGGGCGCGCTGAGCTCGAGGAGCCAGCGCGCGTCGTCGGGCCGGACGAGGTGCCACGTGGGCCGCAGCACGTGCGTGCGCAGCACCTCCCCGCGGTCGCACGCGGCGACCGCGCCCGCCGCACCCGGCCGCGCGTCCGCGCGCAGCCGCCGCGTGAGGCCCCACAGGGCGGGGTGGAACTCCTGGCCCTGCACCGCGACGTGGTGCCCGACGGCGGTCGGCACGTCAGGCAGGTCGGGCGAGCGGAGCCGCTGCGCGGCGAGGCGCGCCGCGAGGACGCGGCGCCCGTCGACCGCCCCGGTGCTCACGACCCCGCCCCGGTCACGACGGCCACGCCGCCCGGGTCACGAGGCCACCAGGTCCGCGGCGACGACGTCGGTCCCCGTCACCGCGACGCGCACGCCGCCCTCGACGGCGGACACGGAGTCGAGCGCGACGCCGTCGGGCAGGTCGAGCGGGACGCGCAGGTCGGACAGCGCGCCCGAGAGCCCGGACGGCAGGTCGTCGACAGAGACCGTGCCGAGGCCGGTGCGGACGGCGACGACGTCGACGGCGAGCTCGGCCGGTCCGGACACGCGCGGCGTCACGTCGACGGTGATCGTGGTGCCCAGCAGCTCGAAGCCCAGGGACAGCACGCCGCCGGTCGCGGTGACGTCGACGTCGAGACCGCTCTGCTCGGCGACGACCTGCTGCAGCGACTCCGCCGCGATGACGCCCGACGCCGTGCCGGACGCGATCCGGTACGGCTCCGACGTGCTCACGCCGTCGGCCTCGACCTGGAGGTCGGAGATCGCGTAGCCGCCGAACGACGCGGAGTCCGCGGAGCCCGTGACGTGCGTCAGCGAGCCGCGCACGAGCTGCGTGAGGAACGGGAAGCCGGTGATGTCGATCTGGGCGCCGGACACGTCGTCGGCCTGCTGCTCGAACGCCGTGACCGCGCCGCGCTCGGTGGCGCGCACCGCCACCCGGTCGGCCACGACGGCGACCGCCACGAGCACCACGAGCGTCACGAGCAGGCCCACCAGTCGCTTCATGCGCCCACCCTAGGTCCGCCGACCACGACCTTGCCGTCGTTCTGACGCTCGTGGCGCCGACGAGGTCGTGCTCGACGCGGGGTGTCGTCGTTCTCGGCCCGGACGTAGATTCCGAGCATGACCTCTCCTCGGCACCCCTTCCGCATCGGCGTTCAGCTCCAGCCGCAGCACGCCGACTACGCCCAGATCCGCGACGCCGTGCTGCGCGCGGAGGACCTGGGCGTCGACGTCATCTTCAACTGGGACCACTTCTTCCCGCTCACGGGCGACCCCGACGGCAAGCACTTCGAGTGCTGGACCATGCTCGGGGCGTGGGCCGAGCAGACCGAGCGCGTCCAGATCGGCGCCCTCGTCACGTGCAACAGCTACCGCAACCCGGACCTCCTCGCCGACATGGCGCGGACGGTCGACCACATCAGCGGCGGTCGTCTGATCCTCGGGATCGGGGCGGGCTGGTTCGAGAAGGACTACGACCGGTTCGGGTACGAGTTCGGCACCGCGGGCGGCCGCATCGCCGACCTCGCCGCGGCGCTCCCGCGCATCAAGGCCCGCTGGGCGGCGTCGAACCCGACGCCGACGCGCGACATCCCGGTGCTCGTCGGCGGAGGTGGGGAGCGCAAGACGCTGCGCGTCGTCGCGGAGCACGCGGACGTCTGGCACTCGTTCGGCGACGCGGAGACGCTCGCGCGCAAGAGCGCGATCCTCGACGAGCACGGCGCGGCCGTGGGCCGCGACACCGCCGCGCTCGTCGAGCGCTCGGTCGCCGTGTCCCGGCCGCCGGCGGAGTCCGCGGACGCGCTCGTCGCCGCGGGCGCGACCCTGTTCACCGTCGGCACGAGCGGGCCCGACTACGACCTGTCCCTCGTGCGCGAGTGGGTCACCTGGCGCGACGCCCAGGGCTGACCCCGGCGCTGCTGGCGCCGCCCACGGTGCCGAGCACGAGGTTGCTGTCGCTCTGAGGCCCAGGACGACAGCAACCCCGTGCTCGGCGGGACGGTCTGGTCAGAACAGCGCCCGCGCCAGGTTCGACAGGGCCGCGTGGACCTCCGAGCGCAGGCCGTCGTCGGCCGCGACCACCGCCACGCCGACACCGACCACGACGAGCAGGAGCCCTGCGCGCCACCACCACGCCGATCGGTGCACCGTCCGCCCTCCCGTCCTGTCGCTCTCGTCCCGTCGCTCTCGTCCCCGCCGTCAGTACGACAGTGTGCGCCAGGGCGACGACTCGGTGTCGAGCAGCCGCCGGACCGCGCGCTTGAAGTCGGGCAGGTCCTGGTCGACCGGGGTGCGGTTGCCCGCGGACCAGAACGCCCGCCCCGCGAGAAACCCGTCGCCGAACTGCTCCCACGACGCGTAGGCGGGGCGCGACATCGCGACGGCCTCCTCGATCGCGGCCCACGCCCGCTCCGGGGTGACGAACCCGGCGTCGACCGCGAGCCGGCTCACGTGCACGACCCGCGCGGCGTCCCACGCCGCGATCGACGGCGGCAGCGGGTCGGCCAGCTCGCCGTGCCCGCCCATCTGGGCCGACGCGCTCCACCCCTGGTAGAACGCGACGGCGCGCTCGGGGTCGAGGCCCCGCGCCGTCGCCTCCTGCCTCGCCTGGGCGACGTGCTGGTCCGCCGCGCCCTTCGCGTCGCGACGGCTCAGGCGGCCCGAGTAGAGCTCCTCGACCTTCGGCATCGCGATCGCGTAGTAGCCCCGGTGACCCTGGGTGAGCAGGAACTCATAGGTGCGCTCGACGTCGTCGGCGCCCCGCACGTCCCACCCCGCCGCGAGCGGCTTCGCGGCCGTGCGCGCGTCGGCCTCCACGGTGAGCGCATTGATCGGCAGCACGCCCTCGACGGCGTAGACCGCACCGAGCGCGAGCCCGCGCTGCTGCGCCGGCGTGAGCGCGGGGGCGTCCTCCTTCGCGTAGAGGTCCGCCGTCGTCGAGAACATCTCCTTGAGCTTGTCGAACAGCCCCACCGGTCGCTCCTTCGTCCCGCCGCGCCCCGCGCGGACCCGTCGTGCCGCGGTCGTCGCGGCCTGCGGAGAGCCTGACGACGCCGCGCGCCCGCGGCACGCATCCCGAACGATCCCGAACGGGCCGGGCGTGCGCGTCACCCGGACCAGGGTCACCGCCGACCCGCCCGCACCCCGCCGCCACGTCACCGGGCGAGCACGCCGCGCAGCGGCGGGCGGCCGTCGCTAGCCTGACGCCGTGCCCCCCGACCCGCCGCCGTCCCCCGTGGGCGCGGGGTCGGTGGACGAGCTCGCCGCCCGGCTGCGGGCGCTGCGGGCGTGGGCAGGAGAGCCCTCGTACACCGAGATCGCGCGCCGCGTCGGCGCGCTCCGCACGGCTCGGGGCGTCCCCGCCGCGGAGGCGCGCCCCGGCCGCGTCACCGTCTACGACGTCTTCCGGGCGGGCCGCTCGCGGCTCGACGTCGATCTGCTCGCCGACGTCGCGCACGTCCTCGGCGACCGGCAGCCTGCGGCGTGGCGCGCCGCGTACCGGACGGCGACCGTCCCCGCGGCCGTTCCGGAGCTCGCTCTCCCGCCGACCGTCCGGCTGAGACCGTTCGCGCCCGACGGGCCGCTCGTCGGTCGGGCCGACGACGTCGCGCGGCTCGCGGCGGCGCTCACCGGCCCGCCTCCTGCACCCTCGCAGGAACAGCCGCGCGTCGTGACGGTCACGGGCCTGCCCGGGTCGGGAACGACGAGCGTCGCGCTCGCCGCGGCCCGCGAGGTCCCGGCGGACGTCGTCGCGCTCGTCGACCTGCACGGGGAGGCGGACGGCCCGCGCCCGGCCGCCGTCGTGCTCGACGCGCTGCTCCAGGCGCTCGGCGCACCCCCGCCCGACGCGCGGGCGCGCGACCTCCCCGCCCTCGCCGCCGCGCTCGCGACCGCGCTCGACGGGCGGCGCGCGACGATCGTCCTCGACGGCGTGACCGACGGCGCCCAGGCCGCCGACGCCGTCGCGCACCTGCCCGGCACCGCGCGCGTGGTCGTCGCGGCGCACCAGGTCGTCGGGCTCCCCGGCGAGACCGCCACGACCCTCGCACCGCTCGGCGAGGACGACGCCCGTGCGCTGCTCGCGGCGCGCGTCGGCCAGGACCGCACCGCCGCGGAGCCGGAGGCCGCCGCGCGGCTGGTGCGCGTGTCCGGAGGGCTCCCCGCGGCGCTGGCGCAGATCGCCGACGACGTCCGCGCGCGGCCCGGCTGGTCGCTCGCCGACCACGTCCGCCGGGTCGAGGACCTCCCCGGACCGGCCCTCCACCCCGCGCTCGCCGCCGTGCACCGCCGTCTGCCCGCCGACCACGCCCGCGCCCTGCGCCTGCTCGCCCTCGTCCCGGTGCCGCTCGACTCGATCGAGGTCCCCGTGCTCCTCGGCGTCTCGACGAGCGAGAGCCGCGACGCGCTCGCCGCCCTGAGCCGCGCGCACCTCGTCGCGGCCGGGCCTCGCGGCGAGGTCGTCGTGCCCGACGCCGTGCGCGCCCTCGCCGCCGACCTCGCCCGCACGGACGACCCGTTCTCGGCGCGGGCCGCCGCCGTCGGGCGGCTCGCCGCGCGGCTGCTCGACGACGCCCGGCCCGCCGTGCGTGCGACGTCGCCCCACCACGACGCGGCCGCGCCGGGCGTCGGGGCGGGCGTCGGAGCGCGTGGCGCAGCGGGCGAGGCGCCTCCCGGTCGTACGGCCGACGCCGCGGTCGCGTGGCTCGACGCGCACCGCGACCTGCTCGTCGCGACGTCGGCGCTCGCCGCGGAGCACGAGCTGGCCGACGCCGTGACCGACCTCTCCGCGCTCCTCGCCCCGTACCTGGACTCGGCGGGGCACGGGGACGACGCGGTCGCGGTGCACACGGCCGCCGTCGAGCACGGGCGGCCGTCGGGCCGGTCCCAGGCGGGGCGCGACCTCGGCCGGGCGCTCGAACGGCTCGGCCGGTACGACGAGGCGCTCGCGCAGCTCGTCCGCTCGCTCGAGCGCGGCGACGACCCCCGGCCCGGCCAGACGCTCAACCGCGTCGGCAACGTGTACAAGCGCCTCGGCCGGTTCGACGAGGCCGAGGCCGCGTACCGCGACGCCGCCGCCGGGGCGCGGACCGCGGGCGACCCGGTGAGCGAGGGCCGCGCCGTCGGGAACCTCGCGGACGTGCACCGCATCCTGGGCCGGCACGACGACGCGCGTGCCGGCTACGACCGCGCGCTGGCGCTGTCGCGCCGGGTCGGGGACGCCCTCAACGTCGCCATCGTGTCGAGCAACGCCGCGATCCTCTCGGAGGCGGAGGGCGGGCTCGACCGCGCGCTCGCGCTCCACCGGGACGCGCGCGCGAGCGCGACGTCGCTCCGGGACGCCGGCCTCGGGACGCGCAGCCGGGTGCACGTGGGGCGGCTCCTCGCCCGCACGGGCGAGGCCGCCGCGGGCGTCGCGGAGCTGCGGGCCGCCGTCGCGGCGGCCGTCGACCTCGGCGACCCCGACGCCGAGGCCGAGGCCCGCAGCGCGCTCGGCACCGCGCTGCTCGCCGCGGGCGAGGTCACGGCCGCGGTCGCCGCGGGCGAGGAGGCGCTCGCGCTGGCCCGGCGGGTCCGGGCCCGGCTCGTCGAGGCCGAGGCGCTCAACGCGCTCGGGGAGGCGGTCCGCGCGGCCGGTGACGCCGAGCGCGCCGCACACCTGCACGACGCCGCGCTCACCCTCGCCGACGAGCTCGACGACCGGCTGGAGCACGCGCGGGCCCTGCGCGGGCTGGCCGCCGCCCGGGCCGACGTCGGCCGCGCCTGACCCTCCGCACGTCTCAGCATCCGATCACGTACGCCGTGCGGGAACACGCGGCGCACCACCGGTGGTTGCCGCTGTCATGGCCTCCACCCCACCCGCGACCCCGGCGCCGACCGCGCCCGTCGCCGCCCGCCCGGGCACCGCACCCTCCCCGAGCCCCGCGGCCCGCACCGGGCGCATCAGCGCCGGTCTCGTCCTGCTGCTCTCCGCGCTCACCGCCGTCGGGCCGCTGACGATCGACCTCTACCTCTCCGCGTTCCCGCGCATCGTGGACGAGCTCGGTACGACCGAGTCCCGCGTCCAGCTCACCCTCACCGCGACCCTCGCGGGCCTCGCCCTCGGCCAGCTCCTCATCGGGTCGGTCTCGGACGCGGTCGGCCGCCGCGCTCCCCTGCTGGTGTCCCTCGCGGTGTACGTGGCGGCGTCCGTCGGGATCGTCTTCGCCGGCTCGGTCGCCGCGCTCACGGGCCTGCGGTTCGTCCAGGGCCTCTCCGCGGCCGCCGGGATGGTGCTGTCCATGGCGATCGTGCGCGACTCGTTCGAGGGCTACCAGATCGGCAAGGTCATCGCGCGGCTCATGCTCGTCGTGGGCGTCGCGCCCATCCTCGCGCCGACCATCGGCGCGCAGTTCCTGCGCCTCGGGTCGTGGCGCGGCATGTTCGTCGCGCTCGCCGTCGTGGGGGCCGTGCTCTTCGTGCTCGTGCTCCTGCGGCTGCGCGAGACGCTGCCCGTCGAACGCCGCCGCAGCGGCGGGACGGTCGCGGCCCTGCGCTCGTACGGCTCGCTCCTCGGGGACTGGTCGTTCATCGGCCTCGCGCTCATCGCCGGCTTCTACATGGCCGCGATGTTCACCTACATCTCCGCGTCGACGTTCGTGTTCCAGGACTTCTACGGGATGTCTGCCCAGCAGTACGCGATCGTCTTCGGCGTGGGCGCGGTATCCGTGACCGCGGGCAGCCAGATCAACGGCGCGCTCGTCGGGCGCGTCACGCCCGAGCGCATCCTCCAAGCCGCGGTCGCGGCCGGGTTCGTGCTGTCGGGCGGGCTCCTCGTCGCCGCGCTCGCGGGTGGCGGGCTCGCGTGGCTCGTCCCGCTCATCGTGCTCACGCTCGGCACCGCGGGCTTCGTCATGCCGTCCGTGCCGGCCATCGCGCTCGAGCGCAACGCGCACCGCGCCGGCAGCGCCGCGGCCCTCATCGGCGCGTTCCAGTTCGGCGTCGGGGCGGTCGTCGCGCCGGTGACCGGCCTGCTCGGCGGGTCACCGCCGGTGACCATGGCCGCGGTGATGTTCGGCGTCGTCGTGGTCGCGGGCGCCGTGCTGCTCGGCCTGCGGCACACGTTCGGCGCACCGCTCCCGGCCGACGCCGCGGACTCCCTCGGCGCGCCCGACCCCGCCGTCGGCGTCCCCGCCACGGCCACGGTCCTCCCGGACGCGGCCGTCGAGGCCACCCTCCCGTCCGCCGACGCGCCCTACGACGCTGCGGCGCTCGCCGGCGCGACGGCGCCGACGAACCGGCAGGCCTGACGGCCGACCACGGCCCTGCCGCCCGCTGAACACGGGATCGGCGACCGGATCTCGCCGATTGTGGTCGCCGACCCCGTGCTCGGCGGATGGGGCGCGGGCGGGTGGGGGTCCGGGCACGATGGGCGGGTGACGCCCGACGACCCCGACTACCCGCTCGCGGCCCGGACGGCGCCGACGCTCGCGGCGCTGGACGCCCACCTCGTCGAGTGCCGGGCGTGCCCGCGACTCGTGGCCTGGCGCGAGCACGTCGCCGACGTCAAGCGGGCGTCGTTCCGCGACGACGACTACTGGGCCCGCCCCGTCCCCGGTTTCGGTGACGAGCGGGCGGGGATCGTCGTCGTCGGGCTCGCGCCCGCCGCGCACGGGGCCAACCGCACGGGCCGCATGTTCACGGGCGACCGCAGCGGCGACTTCCTCTTCGCCGCCATGCACCGCACGGGCCTGGCCAACCAGGCGACGTCGGTCTCCGCCGACGACGGCCTCCGCCTCACCGGGATCCGCGTCACCGCGCCGGTGCGGTGCGCGCCCCCGGACAACAAGCCGACTCCGGAGGAACGCCGCCGCTGCGGCCCGTACCTCGCGCGCGAGGTCGAGCTGCTGGGCGCGACGGTGCGGGTCGCCGTCGTCCTCGGCGGCTTCGGGTGGCAGGCGCTGCTCTCGACGCTCGCCGAGCAGGGCTGGGCCGTGCCGCGTCCGCGGCCCCGGTTCGCGCACGGTGCGGAGGTGACGCTGCGCCGGGCCACCCCTCGCCCCGCCCCGGGAGCGTCGCTCCCCGGCGTCGTGCCCGACGGCGGCCCCCCGCCCCCGGAGCAGACCCTCACCCTGCTGGGGTGCTTCCACGTGAGCCAGCAGAACACGTTCACCGGCCGGCTCACCCCGCAGATGCTCGACGACGTGCTGCTCCGGGCGCGCGAGCTCGCGGGCCTCGGCGCACCGGTCTGACATGCGCGCGCTCCCGACCGCGCACGGTGGTGAGCCGGCGGACGTTTCCGGGCTGCGGCCGCCCGACCCACGGTGAACGGTGGCGAGCCGCCGGACCGTACCGGGGCGCGGTGGCCGCGCCCACGGCTCACGGCTCACGGCTCACGGCTCACGGCTCACGGCTCACGGTGGCGAGCCGCCGGACGCTACGGGGGCGCGATTCCCGACCGACGTTAGCGGGCGGCGGTGGCCGGGGACTGGCGGCGCGGTGCGTCGGCCCAGCGGCGGCGCTCCGCCACGCGCGGCGCGACGCGGCCGACGAGACGGAGCTGCTCCCGGCGCGCGATGACCTCCATGCGCCGCAGCTCGCGCTCGAGCGGGGACGATGCTGCTGACATTGCTGCTCTCCTTCGACGGCTCCCGGACGACGCCGCCGGTCGCGGCCGTTCCCGGGAGAGCACGCGACGACCGGCGGGACGTCGCTCGGCTCCTCGAAGAGGGACGGACACGGGGCCGGTTCGTGACATCCCGCCCCGTCCGGCCGAGCCGTGAGCGGCAATCCCACGTCCCGCGCCTGGCGTCCTGCGCTCCCGCCCCGAATCGTGAGCCCGAGCCCCGAGCCCCGAGCCCCGAGCCCCGAGCGACCCCCGGGGACGCGCGCGCCGGTTACGCCGTCGGGCGGGCGGACTCCTCATACTGCTCGACGAACTCCCCCGTCGGCGGGATGGGCGTGATGACGTCCACGAGCACCCCGTTCGGGTCGGCCGTGATGAAGTGCCGCTGCCCGAACGCCTCGTCGCGCAGCGAGCGCAGGATCGGCAGTCCCGCGGCGACGAGGCGCGCGTGCACAGCGTCGACGTCCTCGACCTCGAGGTTGAGCAGGAGCCCGCCCGCGCGACCCCGGCCGCTCGTCGGGATCGTCTCGTGGTCGCCGTCGAGCACGGCGAGGTTCACCGACGCGTCGTGCACGGACTGGAGGTGGACGTACCAGTCGCTCGTGAAGAGCGGCCGGAAGTCCAGGTGGTCGCGGTAGAACGCGACGGTCCCTGCGACGTCCCCGGTCATGAGCACGGGGTACCAGCTCGTGATGCGCACAGTCTTCTCCTCGTCGTCGGCGACCGGACGGTCGCAAAAACAAACAGGCTGTATGTATCGAGAATGGCCTACAGTCTGTCGGTATGCAAGAGCGCCGCCGGACCAACGCCGAACGCACCCGCGCGACCCGCGTGGCCCTCGTCGCAGCCGCGCGCGACCTCTTCGTCCGCGCCGGGTACTCCGCGACGTCGACGCCCCAGATCGCCGCCGCCGCGAACGTCACGCGCGGCGCGCTGTACCACCACTACGCCGACAAGCAGGACCTGTTCCGCGCCGTCGCCGAGGCCGAGGCCGAGGCGGTCGCCCGGGAGATCGAGGAGCGCACCGCCGGGGATCCCGGCACGGCAGCCGCGGAACGACCGGACGCCCCAGACAACCCAGACGGCCCGGACGCCCCGGACGCCCCGGACGCCCCGGACGCCCCGGACGCCCGCGCGATGCTCGTGGAGGGTGCGCGCGCCTACCTCGACGCGATGGGTGAACCCGGCCGCACGCGGCTGCTCCTCGTCGATGCACCCGCCGTGCTCGGCCCCGCAGAGGCCGACGCGCTCGACGCCCGCCACGCGCGCCGAACGCTCCGCGAGGGGCTCGGCGCGGCGCTCGGTATCCGGTCGAGCGGGGTCAGCACGAGCCGCGGCGCGGGCGACGACGACGTGCCCGGCCCAGGCGACGGGTCCGCCGTCCGCCCGGGCGAAGGGTCCGCCGTCCGCCCGGGCGAAGGGTCCGCCGTCCACCCGGGCGAGAGGTCCGCCGTCGACCAGGGAGAGCCCAGCGACGTCGCACGAGACCTCGCGGACGAGGAACGCCTCGACGCGCTGACGCTCCTGCTGTCCGCGGCGTTCGACCGTGCCGCCCTCGCGCTCGACGCGGGCGCGCCGCCGGGACCCGTGCGGGCGGCCGTGACCGAGCTCGTCGACCGCGTGTGCGCGCCGACACCGGGACCGCGTCCTCGGGCCTGACGGACGGCGCAGCCCCGGTCAGGCCCGCACGCTGAGCGTGCTGCCGCCGCCGGAGAGGCGGCGGACCTCGACGCGCTCCGCGACGGCCTGCTTGAGCGCCTCGACGTGGGAGACGACGCCCACGACGCGCCCGCCCGCGCGGAGCCGGCCGAGCGCCGCGAGGACGGCCTCCAGCGTCTCGGGGTCGAGGCTGCCGAAGCCCTCGTCGACGAACAGCGTCCCGAGCTCGATGCCGCCCGCCTCGGCCGTGACGACGTCCGCGAGCCCGAGGGCGAGGCACAGCGACACGTAGAACGTCTCCCCGCCGGACAGCGTGCGCGGGTCACGCTCGCGCTCGGTCACGTGGTCGAGCACCTTCATCGCGAGGCCGCGCTTGTGCGCCCGCACGTCCTCGCGCGTCGCGCTGCGCACGAGCTCGTACCGCCCCGACGACATCTCGGCGAGGCGCTCGTTCGCCGCAGCGACCACGTCCTCGAACCGCTGCACGAGCACGAACGTCGCGAGCGAGAGGTCGTGCGCGTTGTCGCCCGTGCCCGACGCGAGCGCCGCCATGCGCACGACCGGTCCCGCCGCGTCCCGCGCCGCGGTCCAGCCGTCGACCGCCGCCCCGACGGCTTCGGCCGCCGCCCGGGCCTCCTCGGCCCGCCGCGCGACGAGCTCGTGCTGCCGCGCCGCGGCTCCGGCCACGGCCTCTGCCTCGGCGACGGCGGCGCGCGCGGCCGGGACGTCGGCCCGCGCGTCCTCGGGCAGGTCGGCGAGCGCCGGGTCCGCGAGGCCGGTCGCCGTCGCGGTGCGCGCGGCGTCGTGCTCCGCGACGCGCTGAGCGAGCGCGTGTCGCTCGGCGTCGTCGAGCACCGCGGCGAGCGCCTCGGCCGCGTCCGCGAACCCCGACCGCGCGACGAGCGCGGCGACGTCGGCCGCACGCTCCTCGCACGCCCGCTGCGCGGCGGCGACGGCGCTGCCCGCGTCCGCGAGCGCGTCGATCGTGCGCACCCGTCCCTCCAGCGCGGCCGCGAGGACGGCGACGGGGTTGCGCGCGCCGCCCTCGTCGGCGAGCGGGTCGGGCAGGTCCACGAGCTCCACGAGCGGGCCCGCCGCGTCGAGCTCGGCGCGGATCTCCGCGCGGTCGCGCGCGAGGGCCGCCTCGGTCTCCTCGAGCCGCGCGGTCGTGCCCGCGACCGCTTCGGCGAGCCCGGCCGCCCGGGCCTCCAGCGCACGCGTCTCCGCGTCCAGCTCCTCGAGCTCGCGCTCGGCCTCGGCGCGCTCGCGCTCCGCGGTGCGTGCGGCGGCCACCAGCTCCTCCGCGTCCGCGACCCGCTGCCCGGCCTCCTGCGGGGTCAGGCCGTCGGCGTCCCGACGACGGGCCTCGCACCGCTCGGCGAGCACCTGCGCCCGGGCCGAGACGTCGTGCAGCAGGCGCTCGGCGTCCGCGCGCTGCCGCTCGGCGCGCTCGACGTCCTCGACCGCCGGGTGGTCCTCGGCGAGCGGCGCCGGGTGCGGGTGCTCGGCCCCGCCGCACACCGGGCACGGCTCGCCGACGGCGAGGCCCGCGGCCAGCTCCCCGGCCAGACCCGCGATGCGCGCGGCCCGCAGCCGGGCCTCGTGCTCCACCGCCTCGTGCGCCCGGACCGCGGCCCGTGCCCGCTCGGCGTGCGCCTCGGCCGCCTCGGTCGCGAGCGCCGCCGTCTGGCGCGCCGCCTCCTCGACCGCCCGGGCGCGATCCGCGCGCTCGCGGAGCACCCCGAGCGCGCCCGCGGCCTCCGCGAGGGACGCGACCCGCGTGCGCAGGGCGTCGCGGCGCGCCGGGCGTGCGTCGAGCTCGGCCAGCACGCGACCCCGCTCCTCCGTCGCCTGCGCCACCTCCTTGCGCCCGTCGGCGAGCTCGCGGTCGCGCCCGGGCAGCGACGCCCCCACCGGGACGAGCCTCGCCACCCGCACGGCCGCCGTCGCGACGTCGGCGCGCAGGGCCTCGAGCGTCGTCGGGTCGGCGTCGGCGAGGGCGGCGGGCGCCCCGGTGCGCGCGAGCGCGAGCCGGTCGTGCGCGGCGCGCAGGGTCTGCTCGGCGCGCGCGAGGCCCTGGGCGGCCGGGGCGACGACCGCGGCACGTGCCGCCGCGTCCGCCCGACGGCGACACTCGGCCACCGCCACCTCCTCCTCGTCGAGGCGCGCCGCGTCGGCCCGCAGCCGGGCTCGCCGCTCCAGCGCGTCGTGCCGAGCGCGCTCGTGCTCGAACCGCTCACGCGCCGCGGCGAGCGTCGCGTCGGCCCCCGCCGCGCGCTCGGCCAGCGACGTGGCCTCGGCGTCGAGGCGCGCGACGTGCGCGACGGCGAGCGCGTGCACGCCCGGCGTCGCCTCCGCAGCGGCCGGGGCGCCGCCATCGTCGGCCCGCCGCAGCCGGTCGTCGTCGTGCGCGGCCTCGCGCAGCCGCCGCGCGTCGTCGGGCTCGAGCCCGGCGGCCCCCGCGAACCGCTCCGCCGCGCCCACGACGCCCTGCCGCGCGGCGTCCGTGCGCGACCGCGCCGCGCGCGCGAGCTCCGCCAGGCGCGCGGCTGCGCGGTGGTAGAGCTCCGTGCCGAAGACCTTCTGGAGCAGCACGGCCCGGTCCTCGGGCTTCGCGCGCAGGAACGTCGCGAACTCGCCCTGCGGCAGCACGACCGTCTGCACGAGCTGGCGCCGGTCGAGGCCCACGAGCCGGCGGATCTCGTCGCCCGCCTCGTCGAGCCGTACGGACAGCAGCTCGCCCGCGGCGTCCTCCACCGCGTCCGGCGCGTCGGTGGGTGGCACCTCGGCGAGCCGCCAGAGCCGCACCGAGGCCTGCTGGGTCGTGGTGCCGGTGCCGCGCTTCTTGGGGCGTCGGTACTCGGGCGTGCGCCGGATGCGGAAGACCCCCGCCGGGACCTCCAGCACGAGGTCGACGTACGACTCGACGTCCGGTCCCGCGAACGCCGAGCGGAGACGGTCGTCGCTCGCGGCGTCGGAGGCGACCTTGCCGTAGAGCGCGAACACGATCGCGTCGATGATCGTGGACTTGCCGGCGCCCGTCGGCCCCTCGAGGAGGTAGATCCCGGACGCGCCGAGCGCCGCGAGGTCGACGTGGTGGCGGCCCGCGAACGGGCCGATCGCCTGGAAGGTCAGGGAGTGCAGGTGCATCAGGCGCTGCGCTCCTCGGCGAGCGCGAGCTCGAACGCCTCCCGCAGCACGACGACCTCCGCCTCGCTGGGGGCGTGGCCGGAGACGTGCTCGACGAAGTCGCGCGCGACGTCCAGCGGGTCGCGCCCCGGCCCGACGGCGGTCACGACCTCCCGCTGGGCGACGCGCGGGGGGCGGTGCGTCACCTGGAGCGCGTGCGGGAACCGGGACCGGACGCGGGCGTACAGCTCGGCGGGCCGGACCGGGTCCGTCACGACGACGCGCAGCCAGTCGTCGACGTGCGGCTCGCCCGCCTCCCCGAGCAGCTCGTCGAGCGAGCCGGTCACCTCCGCGAGGCGGCGCGGCACGGGAGCGGGGACCAGATCGACCGCCGCGTCCGCGTCCGTGCGGACCCGGTCGACGTCGACGAGCGCGGTGGACTTGCGCTGGTGCAGCTCCGAGAAGGAGAACGCGAGGGGCGAGCCCGAGTAGCGGGCGACGGTCGCCACGCCGCCGTCGGCCTCTCCGCCGCCGACCTCCGGGACGGTGACGCGCTGCGGCCCGTGCAGGTGGCCGAGCGCCACGTAGTCCACCCCGCGGCCCGCGAACGCAGCGGCCGGGACGGCGTCCACGCCGCCCACGCGGATGTCGCGCTCGGAGTCCGACGCCAGACCACCCACGACGAACGCGTGCCCGACGACGACCGCCCGCACCCCCGGGTCCGCGGCGCGGCGCCGCGCGAGGTCGGCGCCCACCCGGCGCAGGGCCGCCCCCATGACGGCCTCGTGGGACCGCGCGAGCGGCCGCTGCCTCACCGAGTCGCCGCCCACCCCCTCGGCGTCGGGAGCGTCGGCGTCCGGCGCGTCCGCGAGGACGTGCCGGGCCGTGTCCGGGTCGAGGTACGGGACCGCGTAGACGAGCAGCGGCGAGGCGTCGCCGCTCGTCGCACCGGGGCGCGGGCCCAGGACGACGGGCGCACCGACGTCGGCCAGGCGTGCCCGCACGTGGACGCCCGGGCGCAGGAGGCGGTCGCCGAACCCGAGCCGGACGGCGGAGTCGTGGTTGCCCGGCGTGACGACGACGTGCGCGTGCTCGGCGAGCCGCGTCACCGCGTCCGAGAGGAGGGAGACGGCGTCGACCGGCGGGATCGCGCGGTCGTAGACGTCGCCCGCGACGACGACCGCGTCGACCGCCTCGGAGCGGGTCAGCTCGACGAGGTGGTCGAGGTGCGCGGCCTGGTGCTCCAGCAGGTCGACCCCGTGCAAGGTGCGCCCGAGGTGCCAGTCGGAGGTGTGCAGGATGCGCATGCCCGCACCGTACCGGCCGGTTCCCACAGCCCCGGGGACCCGGGGCGGCGGCGGGCGCGCGGGTGTCAGACGGCGCCGACGACCTCGATCGGGCCCGTCGAGGCGCCGCTGCGCTCGACGGGGATCCGCCCGCCCATGCCGATCATGTCGAGCAGCTCGACGATGCTCGGCGACGGGTCCCGGAGCACGACCTCACGGCCGTCCTCCTCGCCGAGCATGTAGAGCTGGATGATGAACGCGATGCCCGAGGAGTCGATGAAGGTGACGTCGGCGACGTCCACCACGACGCGCCCGCGGGTGTCGAGCACGTAGGACATCGCCTCGCTCGCGCGGTCGCGCAGCGCCGCGTCCACCTCTCCCCACATCGTCACGACCACGCCGCCGTCCGCCGGGGCGTAGACGATCCCGCTCGTCCGGTCGATCGCGCTGCCTGTGTCCACGGTTCCCGCTTCTCTCGAGTCGTCCTGCCTGCTGTCGGCCGCCCCTCCGGACAACGTCCGGCGGTGGTGGCCTGTTCCCTGCGCCTGCCTCACGGCTCCGTCCGGACGCCGGCCGTGACCGTCGGGCGGCGGGTCGGACCAGGCGACCGTGACCGGAGCACCCCAGAGTCTGCACCCGGCGCGGGGCGCACACCAGCCCGCGCGGCGGTCGACCGCGACCTTCCTCCGAACCCTCACAACCCGGACCGCGTCGGTGCCTCCGCGCGTCCCGGAGCCCCGGGAGCGCCACGAGGAGGCGCAGCCCGGGCGGCGTCGCGGTCTCGTTCCCTTACCCGCTACAGGGGCTCGGTGACGTCGGCGACCTGGGCCCCGAGGGCGGCCACGAGGGCCTGCCCGTCGACCGTCGCGGCCACGCCGTGCTCGCCCGCGCCGATGGAGACGAGGTGGTCGCCGTCACCCGGGGCTTCCGGGGTCGCCGGGTCGCCCGCGACGTCCACCTCGTCCTCGCCGCGCACGGCGACCACGCGCACGTCCGCCACGACGGGCCACGCGTGCGTGGCGCCGAACGGCGTGATGGTGCCGCGCTCGTACCCGGTGACGTCGCGCGCGACCTCCTTGTCCGGCATGGACAGGCGCGACACGCCGAGCAGCGCGCGCAGCTTGGGCCACGAGATCTGCCGGTCGCCCGGGACGAGCACGAACAGGTAGTCGTCCTCCGCGCGCCGCACGACGATCGTCTTGAGGACGCGCGCCGGGTGCACGCCGCGCGCGGCGGCCGCCTCCTCCAGCGACCCCACCCGGCCGTGCCGGGTGAGGGTGAAGTCGATGCCCGACGCCTCCAGCGCCGCCACGGCGCGCTCGCTGCTCATGAGAACCGACCCTAGCCCTCGCTCCCGACGCACGGGCTGCCGTAGCGGGGCCGCCGCCCGTCAGACGTCGTCGAACTCCGTCACGACGGTGCGCCAGTACTCGGCGCCGTCGCGCGTGCGGTGCACGAGGCCCGCGTCGACCATCGCGCGCCGCAGCGACACCGGGTCCGCGGCGCGCGCCGCGAGCCGCTTGGTCAACGTGAGCTCGGTGACGGGCTCCTCCAGCGGGAGCACCTGCGCCGCGAGGTACTGCACGACGAGCTCGCGGTCACGCAGCCGCTTCGGCATGCGCAGCAGGCGTCCGTCCGTGAGGAAGCGGTCGGGGCCCGTGGGGCGCGGCGTGGGCGCGGACGCGAGCAGGGCCGCGAACCGCTCGGGCGCCGCCCGCAGGAAGCCCGTCTCCTCGCGCACCACGACGCCCGCGGCGAGGAGCGGCGCGAGCCGACGGCGCTCGTCGGCCGACAGCACCGCCTCCGCGGGCCCCTCGGTCACGACGCGCGCGAGCACCTCGAGCCGTCCCGCGTCGGCGAGCGACGCGACCACCTGCTTCCACGCGTTGTCGGGCACCGGGGCGCCCGTCCGGTCGTCGTCCACCGCCCGACCCTACGCACGCCGCGCGGCACACGGCCACCGCGTTCCAGGACCCTGCACCCCGCGCTCCACCTCCCCGCGCCCGACCCGCGCTCCGCCCGGCGGCCGGGCGGACGGGCGCGGCGGGGCCGTCAGGCGAGGTGCACGGCGTCGCCCTGCCAGCGGCGCCGCAGCCACCGGTCGTGCGACGCCACGACCACGGCGCCCGGCCACTCCTCCACGGCCTCCATGAGCTCGCCCGCGAGCGTGAGCGACACGTGGTTCGTCGGCTCGTCCAGGAGCAGCACGTCGGGCGCCTGCGTGACGAGCATCGCGAGCACCACGCGCCGACGCTGCCCCACGGAGAGCTCCGCGAGCCGTCGCCCCAGGTCGCGCGGCGCGAGGAGGCCGTGCGCGTCCACGGCCGCGTCGCGCGCGTCCGTCGGGTCCACGCCCTGCGCGAGGGCGAGCAGCTCGCGCGGGGTGCGGTCGTCGTCGTGCAGGTGCACGTCCTGCTCGAGCAGCCCCACCCGGACCCCGCGCGCCCGGCCCACGGTGCCGGCGTCGGGCACGAGGTCGCCCGCGAGCACGTGCAGCAGCGTGGACTTCCCGGCACCGTTGGCCCCGGTGACGAGCAGCCGGCTCCCCCGCGCGACCTCGATCGACGGGACGCCCGACGCTGCCATGTCGAGCCGGTCCGGCCGCTCGCCCGGGGCCGCCCCGGGCCCTCCACGCCCGGGCCGGTGCACGACGACGCCGCGCGCCCACGCGACCACGTCGCCACCGCCCGGCGCGAGGCGGGTCCCCCCGCTCGGCGGTGCGAAGCGCAGGGGCGGGGGCGGCTTGCGCACCTGGTCGCGCTCGAGCGCGTCGAGCCGCTGCTGCGCGTTGCGCACGCGCCGCGCGATCTGGCCCTGCACGCGCTCGCCCTTGAAGTCGTAGAGGATCTTCGCCTGGTTGCCCCGCTCACGGTTCTTCGCGACGTCCCGGGCCGTCACCGCGACCCCGCGCCGCAGCTCCGCGAGCTCGGCCTGCTCCGCCTCGAAGCGCTGCTCCCAGCGCTCGCGCTCGACGCGCTTGGCCTCGAGGTAGTCGCCGTACGTGCCGCCGTAGAGGGTCCCCGCTCCCCCGCCGCGCGCCGCGTCCCCGCCGCCCGCGCCGCGGAGCGGCTCCGCGACCGGGTCGAGGTCGAGGATCTCGGTGCACACCTCGTCGAGGAACACGCGGTCGTGGCTCGCGAGCACCACGGCGCCCGGGAGCGCGCGCAGCGCCGCGGCGAGGAACTCCGCCGCGTCGTCGTCGAGGTGGTTCGTCGGCTCGTCGAGCAGCATCGCGCCGGGCTGGCGCACGAGCAGCGCGGCGAGGCCGAGCCGCGTGCGCTGGCCCCCGGACAGCGACCCGACCTCGCGGCCGGCGACCCCCTCCACGTCGAGCCCGAGACCCGCGAGCGTGCGCGCGGCCCGCGCGTCGGCGTCCCAGACGTCGGCGAGCTCGGCGCGCGCGAGGGCGCGCGCGTACGCCTCCTCGGCACCGGGGACGGGTTCGCCGCCCGGGTCGCCGGCGAGGGCGAGCGCCGCCTCCTCGAGCTCGCGCTCGATCCCGCGGACGCGCGCGAGCGCGTCGTCGACGACCGCGCGGACCGACGTCGTCGGCGGGTACAGGAACTCCTGGTGCAGGAACCCGAGGTCGGCGGGCCGGCTCACCGTGCCGTCGTCTGGGGCGAGCGTGCCCGCGAGCACCCGCAGGAGCGTGGACTTGCCGACACCGTTCTCGCCGACGAGACCCGTGCGATGGCCGGGGTCGACGGCGAGGTCGACGCCGCGCAGGACCGTGCGGCCCGCGAAGGACACGCGGACGTCGGACGCGCGCAGGACAGGGGTGGGACGTGCCATGGGTGATCACCTACCAGGTGCCCGGGTGGCGCGCGCACGCCGCGGAGGGCGGCGGGGGCCACGGCGACGGGCTCGACGGGACGGAGCGGCCGGGGCGGGTGAGGATCACATCGCGCCCGACGCTACGCCGTCGGCACGGGAGACGCACGGCATTTTCCCGGCGGCGCCCTCGCGCCGGGCGCGGCCACGGTTCCGCCCGGGCCCGACGACGCCCCTCCGCTCAGGGGGTGGTCGGCTCCGTCCCGGGGGCCGTCGGGGCCTGGGTCGGCGCGACCGTGGGCTCGGGTGCCGGGTCCGTCGGCTCGGGTGACGGCTCGGGCTCGGGCTCGGGCGGCGGCCCGGACGAGACGACGATCGCGACCGTGCTTCCCGGCGCGACCTGGGTGCCGGAGCCCGGCGTGACGGACAGCACGGTCCCGGGCGCGGCCTCGTCGACCTTCGTCGTGACGCTGACCTTCAGCCCGGCGCCCTGCAGCGCTGCCTCCACGGTGGCCTGCTGCTTGCCGACGAGGTTCGCCGGGACGGCGACGGTCGTGGGCGGCGGCGGGTCCGTGGGCTTCGTCGGCGGGGGTTCCGTGGGCGTGGGCGTGGGCGTCGGTGCCGGGGGCTGCGGCGCGGGCGGGGTCGTCGGCTTCGGCGCGGGGGCGCTCGGCGTCGCCGGCTTCTGCGGCGTGGACGGCGCGCTGCCCTCGGCAGGCGTGTACCGCGTCGGCATCTTCCCCGCCGCGAAGAACTCGAAGTGCCACGGCTCCGGCTTGGACCCGTTGGGCCGCGCCCACGCGGGGTTGTCCCAGCCGTAGTCCGGGCCGTGCGTGCGGAGCCAGACGTACTCGAGCGACGTCCCCGACGGCACGTTCCCGCCGACGTCGATGGCAAGCCCCCATCCGTGCTGCGACGTGCCGGGCACGGCCGCGAGGTAGGGCTTGACCGCCTTGAGGCGCACCTGCTCGTCGTAGGGGCGGTACGCGTCGGTGATCTTCAGCGCGTACCCGAACTCCTTCTCGAACTCGGCGGCGAGGGCCTCGAGCTGCTCCGCGGCGTCGCAGCGCAGGGTCTTGCCCGGCGCGAAGTCGAGCGCGCACAGCGCCTCCGGCGGGATGCGGCCGTTCTGGTACTGCGCCGTCGAGCCCGCGTACCGCTCGACGACCTCGGCGAGCCGCTCCGCGAGGGTCGTGCCCGCGAGCGCCGTCGCCCCGGCTGCCGGGACGACCCCGACCGGCACGAGGTCGGTGCCGAGCAGCTCGGCGAGCGTCGTCGCGGAGGCGAGGACGTCCTCCAGCGTCACGTCGCCGTGCGCGTGGTCGTCGCCCTCGGCGTGGCCGCCGTCACCGCTGTCAGCCGATCCGTCGGCCGGGTCCTGGGAGCCGTCGAGCTCACCGGGGGCCACCCCGTCGGGCGCGGGCACCTCGTCCTCGGGCAGCGTCCGGTCGCCCGGGGACCCCGCGTCTCCCGCGGATCCCGTGCCGCCGGGGGCGGTCGGGTCCAGGGGCGTGCTCGTGCCGGGCGCCGGGCTCGGCGTGCCGCCGGGGCTCGGGGGGTCGCTCGGCGAGGGGTCGGTGGACGCGCTGGGGGACGGGCTGCTCGTCGGGCTGGGCGACGGCGCGGTGGGCGTCGCCGCGGTGCGGACCGCGTCGGTCGCTACGTCGCCGGCGGCGTCGACCGTCGCGGGCTGCTGCGCCGGGCGGTCGGTCGCGGGGTCGTCGGTCTCGCCGTCCGTGCCCGTCGTGGTGTCGTCGGTGCCATCGCCTGCGCCCGGGCCGAGCGGCTCCGGCAGCTCGGGGACCTGCGCGCCGTCGAGCGACTCGTCCAGGTCGAGGTCGCCGTCGGGCACGAGGGGCGCGGGGACGCGGCGGGCCGCGTCCTGCTGCGCGAGGTAGGTGGCCAGGAGCATGCCGAGCTCGGCGCGGGCCTGCTCGACGGGCGGGGAGACGTGGCCGTCGTCGAGCGCGTTGGCCGTCGCGAGGACCTCGATGGCGCCGTCGAGCTGCTGGCCCTCGTCGAGGCCGGCGCCGAGCGTGCTCGAGAGCGCCGCGACCTGGGTCGCCGTGGCCGTCTCCTGCGCGAAGAACGACGCGCCGGGGCGCGGCTGGGCGCTGCCGGCGAGGGCCGCGGCGAGCGTGATGGCGAGCGCCGAGGAGATGAGGACGTGCGACACGGCCCGCGCGCGCCGTCCGAACGACTCCGGGCCCACCGCGGCGGCGGCGGGCGCGGGCTCGGGCGTCACGGGCGCGTCGTCCGCGCCCTCGTGCTCCGCCGTGGTGCTCACCGCTCACTCCCGTGCTTCGTGCCCTGCCACGGGCCTGCGGTCCCGCACGCCGGATGTGCGCGTCGTCGCGCCCGACGTCACGGCTGCGCGCGCACACGATCGGTGTGCTGCACGCCACAGTGCCCTCGTCCGCCTACCGTACACCGCCTCCACGAGGCTCTCACCCCCGTCTCATGTTCGCGGTGGACAATCGCTCCATGAGTTCACCGACACGTCACCGCAGGTCAACGTCCCGCGCGCTCGCGCTCGGGGCAGCCGTCGCCGCGACCGTCGCGCTGGGCGGGTGCGCCGAGGACGGCTCGGTGAGCGTGCCGGAATTCACCCTGACGGGCGACGGGGTACAGCAGTTCCTCGACGACGCGCGCTCCCAGGTCGAGACGATCGGCGAGGACGTCCGGTCGCTCACCGACGACCTGGGCACCCTCCCGGACGACACGCGCGCCCGCGCGGAGGAGGCCGTCGCGTCCGCGCAGGAGGCCGCCGACGAGGCCCGCGCCGCGGCGGACGAGGCGGCGTCCGCCACGGACGAGACGCGCGCCCAGGCCGAGCAGCGCCTGGCCGACGCCGAGGCCGCGCTCGAGGACGCGTCCACCGAGCTGGGCGACGTCGCGGGCACCCTCTCCGGCGCCGACGCCGCGGTGCGCGACGCGATCGAGAGCCTGCGCACCCGGGTCGACGAGCTCCGCGCGGACCTCGAGGACGCGTCCGGCTCCTGACCGCACGGGCCGTCCGGCTCCTGACCGCACGGGCCGCGCGCGAGCAGCCCGTGCCCGGTATCGCCGGACCCTCGTCGGCACCGGGGACCTAGGTCCCCGGGCCCGGCGACTTTTGCCTGACGTCCACCCTTCCTTCACAGGGGTTTGCTTGGTCTCAGGAGCCCGACCGCACCGGACGGGTCGATGAGAGGGGACAGTGATGAAGGGGACGATCGAGCGGAACGCCAACGCGCCGCTCCCCACGGTCGAAGGCACCGAGCCGGAGACCCTCAGCCTCGCGGAGCGCGCCACGCGACCCACCCAGGTGGTGCTCGGCGTCCTGCGGATCACGATCGGGTTCTACTTCCTCTGGGCCTTCCTCGACAAGACGTTCGGGCTCGGGTTCGCCACCCCCGCCGAGCGGTCGTGGATCAACGGGAACAGCCCGACCACCGGCTTCCTGTCGAACCTCGAGGGCACGTTCTCGGGCTTCTTCAGCGGCCTCGCGGGGAACGCGTTCATCGACGTGCTCTTCATGGTCGGCCTGCTCGGCATCGGGCTCGCCCTGATCCTGGGCATCGGGATGCGCATCGCCGCGGTGAGCGGCACGCTCCTGCTCCTGCTCATGTACCTGGCCGAGCTCCCGCTCGTGACCAACCCGATCATCGACGACCACATCACGATGTCGCTCACGATCATCGCTCTCACGCTCCTCGGGGCGGGCAGCGTGCTCGGGCTCGGCAAGACGTGGAAGAGGATCCCGTTCGTCCAGCGCAACGCCTGGCTGGTCTGACGGTTCGACCGCCCGCCGTGTGCGGCGGGCCACGGGGCGACCGATACCGCGCGACGATCTGAGGCCGTCGCTGCAGGGAGTCGCTCCCGGGGGAAGAGGGGCGTGCGGGCGGTGGGGAGACCACCCGCACGTCCCGCCCTCCGCGCCCGGCAGGGCGACCGACAGCTCGACGGAGCCGGTCGCCCGCCGGGCGCCTTTCTGCGTGCCCGGCCCGCGGCCGCCCGGTCCGGTGCACCGCCCGGCGTCAGCCGAAGCGGGCCAGCAGCTCCGCCGCCTGGGGATCGCCCTGGGCGGCCGCTTCGTGCCACAGGGCCATCGCCTCGGCGACGCGTCCCGCCCGGAGGCGGAGCACCCCGAGGCTCGTGCGCGCCGTCGGCTCGCCGGCGAGCGCCGCCTGCTCGAGCAGGTCCTCGGCGTCCGGCCCGCGGCCCGCGCGCACGTAGAGGTCCGCGAGGGCCGCCGCGACGCGCGCCTCGCCCGTCCCGGCCCACCCCTCGAGCAGCGCGACGGCGGCGTCCGGGGCCAGCGCGCCGCTGCGCACGAGCTCGACCGCCGCCTCCCAGCTCTCGCCCGACGTCGCCGCGAGGACGTCGTCGGCCGCGTCGCGCTCCCCCAGCTCGGCGAGCACCTGCGCGAGCCGCACGGCCGCGCCCTCGACACCCTGCGCGAGCTCGTACCAGCGGCGGGCCGCGTGCAGGTCGCCGCGCTCCGCCGCGACCTGCGCGGCCATGAACGCCCCCAGCGCGTCGCCCGCCAGACCAGCGAGCTCGAAGCAGCGGAACGCCTCCACGGCGTCGCCCGCCTCGTGGTGCGCGACGCCCAGCCGGTACACGGCCCCCGGCACGCCCTGCTCGACGGCCGCCTCGTAGAACGGGACCGCGGCGGCCGGGCTGCCGAGCGCGCGCAGGTCGTCGGCGATCGCGACGAGCTCGGCCGGGTCGTCGGGGTGCAGGTGCCCGACGGCGGACCGCAGGTCCGCGAGGGCGCTCGCCGCGGCCTCGGCGGGCGCTCCGGAGCGCGGGGCGACGTCCGCGCCCTGGTCGGTGGTCGGCATGCGGCACCGCGTCCCTTCGGCCCCCTGCGTCGACGGCCCGGTGGTCCGGGACCTGCGCGACGGCGACGTGCGGCCGGCGGCAGGACGGCGTCGGACGTCCCGAGATGTGGACGCACGATAGCGCGGCGGTGTCGCCCACGTCACACCCCGGGCGAGACGGGTGCCGCCCGGCCGCCGGGGTCTGGGAGACTGCATCGGGTGAGCGGAACGACCGACCTGCCGGCCAGCGCCGGGCAACGCGTGCTGGACGCCGTCGTGGCGGTGACGAGCGACCTCGACCTGCCGCAGGTGCTGCGGCGCATCGTCGACGCGGCGATGGAGCTCACGGGCGCCCGGTACGGCGCGCTCGGGGTGCTCGACGCCTCGGGGCGCGAGCGCCTCGCGCAGTTCATCCCCCTGGGCCTCTCGGACGACGAGGTCGCCGAGATCGACCACTGGCCGCACGGCGAGGGTCTGCTGGGCGAGCTCATCGACCACCCGGCGCCCATCCGCGTGCCGGAGATCGCCGACGACGTGCGCTCGGCCGGCTTCCCCGAGGGCCACCCGCCCATGCACACGTTCCTCGGCGTGCCGGTGCGGGTGCGCGACACGGTGTTCGGCAACCTCTACCTCACCGACAAGCAGGTCCCCGGGGGCGGGTGCGAGGAGTTCACCGCGGAGGACGAGGCGGCCGTGGTCGCGCTCGCCGCCGCCGCGGGCGTCGCCATCGAGAACGCGCGGCTCTACGGCCGGGCGAAGCAGGTGGGTGTGCTGGAGGACCGCGACCGGATCGCGCGCGACCTGCACGACGTCGTCATCCAGCGCCTCTTCGCGTCGGCCATGACGCTCATGAGCGTGCAGCCGCTCGTCAGCGACCCGAACGCGCGCACGCGCATCGAGGAGACCGTCTCCGACCTCGACGAGACGATCCGGCAGATCCGGTCCACGATCTTCGCGCTGCACACGGCCACGGACCCGGACGCGCCCTCGATCGAGGACCGGTTCCGCGCGCAGGCCGAGGCCGCGACGACCGTGCTCGGGTTCGCGCCCGAGGTCGACGTCGAGGTCGCGGCCGAGGGGTCGGGCGCGGGCGTGACCGACGGCGGCCCCAGCCTGCCGGCCGAGGTCGCGGACCAGCTCGTCGTCGTGCTCGGCGAGGCCCTGACCAACGTCGCCCGGCACGCGCAGGCGAGCCGCGTCGTCGTGCACCTGGCCGTGACCGCGCACGAGGCGCGCCTCACCGTCACGGACGACGGCGTGGGCATCCAGCCCGGCGGCCGGCGCTCCGGCCTGCGGAACATGCAGGCGCGCGCCGCCGCGCTCGGCGGGTCGAGCACCGCGACCGCCCGGCCCGACGGCGGCACCCGCCTCGAGTGGTGGGTGCCGCTCGGCTGACGCGCCGGGTGCTCAGAGCGTCCGGTGCATGACGTGCAGGCCGACGAGCCCGTGCACCGGGTGGTCGAACGCCTCGGGGACGGTCGCGAGGATCGTGAACCCCAGCGACTCCCAGAGCCGGACCGCGCGCTCGTTCGTCTCCACGACCGCGTTGAACTGCATCGCCCGGTAGCCGTCGGCGCGCGCACCGTCGAGCACGGCGCGAGCGAGCGTCCTGCCGACGCCACGCCCGGCGCCGTCGGGCCCGACGACGAAGCTCGCGTTCGCGACGTGCGCCCCGGCACCGGGGTGGTTGGGCAGGTACTTCGCCGTGCCGAGCACGGTGCCGCGGGCGCCGTCCTCCGCCGGGACCGCGACGAGGACACGCGCGCCCGGGGCGTCGAGCCACGCGGCCCGGGCGTCGGCCTCGGTGATGTCGCGCGGGTACGTGTACGTCTCGCCCGCGCGGAAGACGGGCTCGAGCGCCCGCCAGATTCCGGGCCAGTCCGCGGGCGTCCCGGCACGTACCTCGATCGTCGCAGTCACCGGGCGAGCGTAGTGCGCGGGCCGGGGGTCAGCGCAGGATCCTCCGGCCGGTCACGATGCGCGGCACGACCTTGATGACGCGGTCGCGCACGCCGGGCACGAACGTCACGAGCGGGAGCGCGAGCAGCCGCGCGCGCTCCACCGGCTCGGTGACCTCGAACGTGCGGCCGACGAGCACGACGGACCACCCGGAGCGGGCGTCGGCGTCGAACGAGTCGACCTCGAACGCCACGACGGCGCGGCTGGCGGCCACCGCGAGCTTCGAGCCCTCCGCGGTCCGGAACACGACGTCCGGGCCGTCGAGCACGAAGTTCACCGGCTGGATCGCCGGCAGCGCGTGGTCGGTGTAGACGATCCTGCCCACGGGGACGGTCGCGAGGAGCGCGTAGCTCTCCTCCGGCGTGAGCTCCGCGAGCCCTGCCGAGGCGCGCGGGCGCTCGGCGGTCGCGAGCCCCCCGCTCCCCACCGGTGCCCCTGTCCCGGTCCGCTCGACTGTGTCCATCTCCACATCGTCGCGCCGCGGTGTCAGATCCGGGAGTGCCGAAGGTCCCGACGCCGCGCGGTCGCCCGGTCCGTGGGCGTCGGCCCCCGGTCCGTGCGCGGGCGAGCCCTCGGGCCCCGTCCCGCCCTGCGGGTCGGGCCCGCCGTCAGGGACGCTGCGCCGGGCCACCGTGCTGCCGGTCCCCGGTGGGACCGCCCGCGCCCGGGGCGCCCTGGCGGGACGCCTCCTCCTGGCGCATCTCGGTCGCGAGGACCGCGACCTGGGTGCGGCGCTGCAGGCCGAGCGTCGCGAGGACGTGGGAGACGTAGTTCTTGACCGTCTTCTCCGCGAGGTAGAGGCGCTTGCCGATCTCGCGGTTCGTCAGGCCCTCGCCGATGAGCGCGACGATCTGGCGCTCCTGCTGGGACAGGCCCTCGAGGCGGTCCGGCGTCTCGTCCGCGGCGTGGCGCAGGCGCTCCAGCACGCGCGCGGTGCTCGCCGGGTCGAGCAGCGACCCGCCCGCCGCGACCGTGCGGACCGCGCCGACGAGGTCGGACCCGTGGATCTGCTTGAGCACGTACCCCGACGCCCCGGCGAGGACGGCCTGGAACAGCGCCTCGTCGTCGGCGAAGGACGTGAGCATGAGGCAGCCGACCTCGGGCAGCTCGGAGCGCACCTCGCGGCACACCTCGACGCCCGAGCCGTCGGGCAGGCGCACGTCGAGGATCGCGACGTCGGGGCGCGTCGCCTTGATGCGGGCGAGCGCGGAGGCGGCGGTGCCGGCCTCGCCGACGACGGTGATGTCACCGGCGGCCTCGAGCAGTGCGGCGACGCCGCGGCGGACCACCTCGTGGTCGTCGAGCAGGAACACGCGGATCGGGTGGGGAGAGCCCATGCCCTCAACGTAGCCGGTCGGAGGGGGATTCTCGCGCGCGCCCGCCCGTGGCGCCGCGGGTGCGGGACCTTCGTCCCGGTGGGTCGTGCCGAGCGTCCCGCGCGTCGGGGGCGGTCGCCGGGTGCGGCGGACCGCCCGCGCGCGGTATCCAGGAGGTGTGGCAGGTGGCGGGACGACCGCCACGAAGGGGACGACAGGACCGAGGTGGTCATGGTGAGCGGATCGACGCAGCAGGTCGTGCTGGTCGGTGTGGACGGCAGCACGACGAGCGGCAAGGCCCTGGACTGGGCGGTGCACGAGGCGGCGCGTCGGGGCGCGGAGCTGCGCGTGCTGCACGTCGCGTACGTGCCCGTCGTCGCGACGCCGTTCGTCGGCGGCGCGTACTACCCGAGCGTCGAGGAGCTCGGCGAGATCGCCGGCCCCATCCTCTCGGCCGCCGCCGAGCGCGCCGCGCGCGTGGACGCGTCGGTGCCCGTGCGGACGCTGCTGCGCTCCGGCCCGCCCTCGGAGGCGCTGCTCGACGAGGCCAAGGACGCCGACCTCGTCGTCGTGGGTTCCCGCGGGCTCGGGTCCGTCGGGTCGATGTTCTTCGGGTCCGTGGGGACCCGGCTGGCCGCCCGCGCGCCCGTGCCGGTCGTCGTCGTGCCGCCGTCCGTCGAGCGCGTGGAGCGCACCACCGACGTCGTGGTCGGCGTCGACGGGTCCGTGCACGGCGACGCCGCGCTCCGGTTCGCCCTCGACGAGGCCGCGCGCACCCGCTCCCGCGTCGTCGCGGTGTGCGCGTGGCGGATGCCCACCGGACCGCTGTGGGAGGAGAACCCCGCGTTCTACACCGCCGCCGAGCGCGACGCGCGCGCCGAGGCGTCGCGCACCGTCGAGGCCGCGCTCGGGCGCGTGCGCACCGCGGAGCACGACGACGTCCTCGTCGAGACGTTCGTCGTCGACCGCGAGCCGTCCGTCGCACTCCGGGAGGCCGCGGCGGGGGCCGCGCTGACCGTCGTCGGCTCGCGCGGCCGCGGCGACCTGCGCGGCATGCTCCTCGGCTCGGTGAGCCAGGAGGTGCTGCACCACGCGACGCACCCCGTCGCCGTCGTGCACGCGGCGCGCGACTAGGGTGCCGTCCGCGCGGGGCGGGGACGCCGTCGGGCCGCTAGCGTCGAGACCGTGAGCGACGACGCGCAGGCCCTCCCGCACGACCCGTCGTGGCCCCGGGCGGGCGACTGGCCCGGGCCGGCGGGTGACGCCGTCGACCTCGCGCTGCTCGGCGTCCCGGCCTGGCGCACGTCGCTCTCGCCGACCGGCGCGCACGCGACGCCCGCCGCGGTGCGCGCCGCGCTGCGGAGGTTCAGCCCCGCGCTCGTACCCGACCGCCCGCTGCCCGACGGCGGCCCCTCCGCCCGCGTGCGACCCGTCGCCTCGGGCGGTCCCGCGGAGCGGACCGGCCCCGTCGACCTCGCCGAGCTCACGTTCGCCGACCTCGGCGACGTCGACGAGCCCGACGGCGCGGAGGGCGAGGCCCGGACGCGCGCGGCGGTCCAGTCCGCGCTGGAGCGCGCTCGGCTGCTCGTCGCGCTGGGCGGCGACAACTCCGTGACCGTCGCGACCGCGCTCGGCGCGTGGGGCGACGACCTCGCCACCGCGGGCCTCGTCACGCTCGACGCTCACCACGACCTGCGCGACGGCGTGTCCAACGGGTCGCCGGTGCGACGGCTCATCGAGGCGGGGCTCGACCCGCGGCGGGTCGTGCAGGTCGGCATCGCGGACTTCGCGAACTCCGCCGAGTACGCGCGCCGCGCCGTCGAGCTGGGGATCACCGTCGTGCACGTCCACGAGCTGCGCCGGCGCGGGCCCGAGGAGGTGATGCGCGCGGCCATGGAGGTCGCGGGCGCCGCGGGAGGGCCGGTGCACCTCGACGTGGACGTCGACGTGTGCGACCGCTCCGTCGCCCCGGGCTGCCCGGCGAGCGTCCCGGGCGGGATCGCGGCGTGGGAGCTGCGCGCCCTCGTCCGGGCCGCGGCGCGCGACGACCGGCTCCGCTCTGCCGACGTCGTCGAGGTCGACGCGACGGCCGACGCCCCCGACGGCCGCACGGTCCGCCTCGCCGCCCTCTGCGTCCTGGAGCTCGCGGCCGGCCTCACCCTCCACCCGCCGACCCCGGAGCCGCTGCGGACGTAGGCGCCTCCGCCGAACAGGCGGTGCCGGCCGGCCCACCAGGTGGTCCTGGCACGACACGCGCCCTGGACGCACCAGGACCACCTGTTCGACGCCGGGTGAGTCAGGGGTGGGGATGGGGGTGGGGGTCTGGGGGGCCCGACCTCCACGTCTTCGCGACCAGGGGGACGCCGGGGCGGTAGGCGAGGTGGGTGCGGCTCGGGGCGTCGAGCAGCACGACGTCGGCCCGGGCGCCGGGGGCGAGGTGGCCGACGTCGTCCCGCCGCAGCGCGAGCGCCCCGCCCGCGGTCGCGGACCACACGGCCTCGGCGACGGTCATCCGCATCTCGCGGACCGCGAGCGCCACGCACAGCGGCATCGACGACGTGTAGCTCGACCCGGGGTTGCAGTCGCTCGCGAGCGCGACGACGGCCCCCGCGTCGAGGAGTCGTCGCGCGTCGGGGTAGGGCTGGCGCGTCGAGAACTCGACGCCGGGGAGAAGGGTCGCGACGGTCCCGGCGCCCGCTCCCGACGTCGCGACGGTCCCGGCGACGGCTCGCGACGTCCCGTTCGGCCGCGTCCCGCTGTCGGTCCACGAGCCCGCGAGCGCCGCGACGTCGTCGTCGGTGAGGTACGTGCAGTGGTCCACCGCGGCGGCGCCCAGGCCGACGGCGAGGCGCACCCCCTCCCCCGGCCCGAGCTGGTTCGCGTGCACGCGCACGCCGAGCCCGGCGGCGGCCCCGGCCTCGAGCACGCGGCGGGACTGCTCGGGCGTGAACGCGCCGGTCTCGCAGAACACGTCGACCCACCGGGCGTGCGGCGCGCACGCGGCGAGCATCTCCCCGCACACGAGGTCGACGTACGCGTCGGCCCGGCCCGCGTACTCCACCGGCACGACGTGCGCCCCGAGGAACGTCACCTCGGGCGTCACCTCGCGCGCGAGCCGCACGGACCGCTCCTCGTCCGCGACGGTGAGGCCGTAGCCGCTCTTCACCTCGACCGTGGTCGTGCCCTGGCGGGCCGCCTCGTCGAGGTGCCGGGCCAGCCCGGCGCGGAGCACGTCGTCGGACGCGGCGCGCGTCGCGGCGACGGTCGACCGGATGCCGCCCGCCTCGTACGGGCGCCCGGCCATGCGCGCCTCGAACTCGGCGGCGCGGTCGCCCGCGAACACGAGGTGGGTGTGCGAGTCGACGAACCCCGGGAGCACCGCGCGCCCGCCCGCGTCGACCGTCACGTCCGGCTCCCGTCCGTCCAGCGCGTGCCCGACGGCGTCCCGCGCCTCCCGGGCCGGGCCCGCCCAGGCGACCCGGCCGCCGTCGAGCAGCAGGACGGCGTCCGTCACCAGGCCGGTCGGGTCGCCGTCGCGCGTGCCGGGGCCGCCCGGGGCGTTGGTCGTCAGCTCGCCGATGCCGGTGACGAGCGTCGACCCGGGCCCCGCGGACGTGCCCGCCGCGCGTCGTCCCGTCACGGCGTCTCCCGCGCGGGGACGCGGAGCCCGCCGCGCTCGGCGGCGGCGACCGCGTCGTCGTACCCGGCGTCGACGTGGCGCAGCACCCCGAGGCCCGGGTCGTTCGACAGCACGCGCGCGAGCTTGGCCGCGGCGAGCGGCGTGCCGTCGGCGACGGACACCTGGCCCGCGTGGATCGAGCGGCCCATGCCGACGCCGCCGCCCTGGTGGATCGAGACCCACGTCGCGCCCGACGACGCGGCCGTGAGCGCGTTGAGCAGCGGCCAGTCGGCGATCGCGTCGGAGCCGTCGGCCATGGCCTCCGTCTCGCGGTACGGGGACGCGACCGACCCGGCGTCGAGGTGGTCGCGGCCGATGACGACCGGGGCGCGCACCGCGCCCGACGCGACGAGGTCGTTGAACGCCAGTCCGGCGCGGTCGCGCTCGCCGTGCCCGAGCCAGCAGATGCGCGCGGGCAGGCCCTGGAACGCGACGCGCTCCTGGGCGGCGCGGATCCAGCGGTGGAGGTGGTCGTCGTCGAACAGGTCGAGCACGGCGGCGTCGGTCGCGGCGATGTCGCGCGGGTCGCCCGAGAGCGCGGCCCACCGGAACGGGCCCTTGCCCTGCGCGAACAGCGGCCGGATGTACGCGGGCACGAACCCCGGGAAGTCGAACGCCCTGTCGTACCCGCCGCGGCGCGCCTCGTCGCGGATCGAGTTGCCGTAGTCGAACACCTCGGCGCCCGCGTCGAGGAACCCGACCATGCCCTCGACGTGCCGGGCCATGGACTCGCGCGCGCGGTCGGTGAGCTCGTCGGGCTTCGCGGCGGCGTAGTCCGCCCAGTCCGCGAGGTCCACCCCGACCGGCAGGTACGACAACGGGTCGTGCGCCGACGTCTGGTCCGTGACGACGTCGACCTCGACCCCGCGTCGCAGCAGCTCCGGCACGACCGTCGCGCTGTTCCCCTCGACCCCCACCGACAGCGCCCGGCGCTCGCGCCGCGCGTCCTCGACGAGCCGGACCGCGGCGTCGAGGTCGTCGGCGACGACGTCGAGGTACCGCTCGCGCACGCGCCGGTCGAGGCGCGACCGGTCGACGTCGACCACGAGGCACGCGCCGCCGTTGAGCGTCACCGCGAGCGGCTGCGCGCCGCCCATCCCGCCGCACCCGCCGGTGAGCGTGAGCGTCCCGGCGAGGGTCCCGCCACTGAGCCCCTGCCCGCCCTGGCGGGCGGCGAGCTTCGCGGCGACCGCGGCGAGCGTCTCGTACGTGCCCTGGAGGATGCCCTGCGCGCCGATGTAGATCCACGACCCTGCCGTCATCTGCCCGTACATCGTCAGGCCCGTCGCCTCGAGCCGCCGGAACTCGGGCCACGTCGCCCAGTCCCCCACGAGGTTCGAGTTCGCGAGCAGCACGCGCGGCGCCCACTCGTGCGTCCGCAGCACCCCGACCGGCTTGCCCGACTGCACGAGGAGCGTCTCGTCGTCCGCGAGCGTCGTGAGCGTGCGGACGATCGCGTGGTAGCTCGGCCAGTCGCGCGCCGCGCGGCCGGTGCCGCCGTAGACGACGAGGTCGTCGGGTCGCTCCGCGACCTCGGGGTCGAGGTTGTTCATGAGCATCCGCAGCGGCGCCTCGGTCTGCCACGACCGCGCGGTGAGGGTCGTGCCGCGCGGCGCGCGGACGGGGACGGGCGTGCCGAGGCGGTGGGTCGGCTCGTGGACCATGGTCGTCTCGCTCCTTCGGGTCGGGTGGGTCTCAGGCCAGGTGCCCGACGGCGGCGCTCGCCGCCGCGGTCACGGCACCCGTCGCGACGAGACGGGTCACGGCCTCGATCTCGGGCGCGAGGTAGCGGTCCGGTCCGGGTCCCGCGGCGGCCGTGCGCACGAGGTCGCGCACAGCGCCGGTCCCCCGCGCGGGGTGCAGGGACCCGGCGTCGCAGCGGAGGTCGAGGGCGCGCGTCGCGGTGAGGAGCTCGATCGCGAGGACGCGGCCCAGCCCGTCGACCGCGCGGCGGAGCTTGCGTGCCCCGGCCCAGCCCATGGACACGTGGTCCTCCTGCATGGCCGACGACGGGATCGAGTCGACGCTCGACGGCACCGCGAGCCGCTTGAGCTCCGAGACGATCCCCGCCGCCGTGTACTGCGCGATCATCAGCCCGGAGTCGACGCCCGGGTCGTCGGCGAGGAACGGCGGCAGGCCCTCGTTGCGGGCCTTGTCGAGGAACCGGTCCGTGCGGCGCTCGCTCATGCTCGCGACGTCGGCCGCGGCGATCGCGAGGAAGTCGAGCACGTACGCGACCGGGGCGCCGTGGAAGTTGCCGTTCGACTCGACGCGCCCGTCCACGGTGACGACCGGGTTGTCGATCGCCGCCGCGAGCTCCCGGCGCGCGACGGCGGTCGCGTGGTCGAGCGTGTCGCGCGCGGCGCCGTGCACCTGGGGCGCGCACCGCAGCGAGTACGCGTCCTGCACCCGCGTGCACTCGGGCCGGCCGTCGGCGTCGATCGTGCGGTGGCTCGCCACGACGGGCGAGCCGTCGAGCAGCGCGCGCAGGTTCGCGGCCGACGCCGCCTGGCCGGGGTGCGGCCGCATCGCCACGAGGTCGGCCGCGAACGGCGCGTCCGAGCCGAGCAGCGCCTCGACGCTCGCCGCGGCCGCGACGTCGGCCGTCGTGAGCAGGGACCGCAGGTCGTGCAGCGCGAGCGCGAGCATCCCGAGCATGCCGTCCGTGCCGTTGATGAGCGCGAGGCCCTCCTTCTCGCGCAGCGCGAGCGGCGCGATCCCGGCCGCGGCGAGCGCGTCGGCAGCGGGCACGACGGCTCCCGTCGCGTCCCGGACCTCGCCCTCGCCGAGCGCCGCGAGCGCCACGTGGGCCAGCGGCGCGAGGTCGCCCGAGCACCCGAGCGAGCCGAACTCCCGCACCACCGGGGTGATCCCGGCGTCGAGCATCGCGGCGTACGTCTGCGCGACGACGGGGCGCGCCCCGGTGCGCCCGGTCGCCAGGGTCGCGAGCCGCAGGAACTGGAGCGCCCGCACGACCTCGCGCTCGACCTCCGGCCCCGACCCCGCCGCGTGCGACCGGACGAGGCTGAGCTGGAGCTGCGCGCGCCGCTCGACCGGGATGTGGCGCCGCGCGAGCGCCCCGAACCCGGTCGAGACGCCGTAGTGCGGGCGGTCGTCGTCCGCGAGCCCTTCGACGACGGCGCGGCTCGCCGCCATCGCCTCGACCGCCGCGTCCGCGAGCCGGACGCGCGCGCCGTGCCGCGCGACGTCGACCACGTCGCCGATCGTCAGCGGACCGTCGCCCACGACGACGACGCGCGCGGCGCGGGCCGGGTCGGAGACGGCCGGGGAGTGCGTCGTCGCTGCCATGCCCCCAGGACACACCGCGCCTCGACGCGCCGGGAGCCCGCTGCGACAGGTTCGGTCTGGGATGCCAGACAGGCCCCCTGTTCCCTCCCCGACCGCAGCAGCCAGCCCTCTACCGCAGCTACCGACGCCGCCGCCGACGCCGCCGCTGACCAGGTCATCCCGGCGAGCCGAGCAGGCGGTCGTGGCGCGTCAGCTGCCCGGGACGCGCCACGATCACCTGTTCGGCACCGGGTGGGGGCTGGAAGGGGGCGGGAGGGTCGGGCGGCGGCGGGGTGGCAGCGGGTCAGGCGTTCACGTAGGCCGCGAGGTGCTCGCCCGTCAGGGTGGAGCGGGCCGCCACGAGGTCGGCCGGGGTGCCCTCGAAGACGACGCGACCGCCGTCGTGCCCGGCGCCGGGGCCGAGGTCGATGATCCAGTCCGCGTGCGCCATGACCGCCTGGTGGTGCTCGATGACGATGACGGACTTGCCCGCGTCGACGATCCGGTCGAGGAGCCCGAGGAGGTTCTGCACGTCGGCGAGGTGGAGGCCGGTCGTCGGCTCGTCGAGCACGATCACGCCGCCCTTGTCGCCGAGGTGGGTCGCGAGCTTGAGGCGCTGGCGCTCGCCGCCGGACAGCGTCGTGAGGGGCTGGCCGAGGCTCACGTACCCGAGGCCGACGTCGTCGAGGCGTTCGAGGATCGCCGCGGCGGCCGGCACCTTGCCCTCGCCGGACGAGAAGAACGCGCGCGCCTTCGCGACCGGGAGGTCGAGCACGTCGGCGATGTTCAGCCCGCCGAGCGTGTAGTCGAGCACCGCGGCCTGGAACCGGCGGCCCCCGCAGTCCTCGCACGGGGTCGAGACGGTCTCCATGAAGCCGAGCTCGGTGTAGATGACGCCCGCGCCCTTGCACTCGGGGCACGCGCCCTCGGAGTTCGCGCTGAACAGGGCGGGCTTGACGCCGTTGGCCTTGGCGAACGCCTTGCGGATCGGCTCCAGCAGGCCCGTGTAGGTCGCGGGGTTGCTGCGGCGCGACCCCCGCACCGCGCTCTGGTCGATCGTCACGACGCCCTCGCGCCGCGACACCGACCCCTCGACGAGCGAGCTCTTGCCCGACCCGGCCACCCCGGTCAGCACGACGAGCACCCCGAGCGGGATGTCGACGTCCACGTCCTGCAGGTTGTGCGCGTCCGCGCCGCGGATCTCCAGCGCGCCCGACGGCGAGCGCACCTCCGCCTTGAGCGTCGCGCGGTCGTCGAGGTGGCGGCCGGTGACGGTGTCGCTCGCCCGCAGCCCCTCGACCGTGCCCTCGAACGTCACCCGGCCGCCCGCCGTGCCCGCACCCGGGCCGAGGTCGACGACGTGGTCCGCGACGACGATCGTCTCCGGCTTGTGCTCGACGACGAGGACCGTGTTGCCCTTGTCGCGCAGCTGGAGCAGGAGGCCGTTCATGCGGTCGATGTCGTGCGGGTGCAGGCCGATGGTCGGCTCGTCGAAGACGTAGGTGACGTCGGTGAGCGACGACCCGAGGTGGCGCAGCATCTTGATGCGCTGCGACTCGCCGCCCGACAGCGTGCCCGACGGCCGGTCGAGGCTGAGGTAGCCCAACCCGAGCTCGACGAACGACGCGAGGTTCTCCCCGAGCGCGTTCACGACCGGCGCCATGTGCGGGTCGTCAAGATCCCGGATCCACGCGGCGAGGTCGGTGATCTGCATCGCGCACAGGTCGGCGATGTTCACGCCGCGGATCTTCGACGAGCGCGCCGACTCGGACAGGCGCGTGCCACCGCAGTCGGGGCACGGCGCGAACGTCGCGGCGCGTTCGACGAACGCGCGGACGTGCGGCTGGAGCGAGTCGACGTCCTTGGAGAACATCGACTTCTGGATCTTGGGGATCAGGCCCTCGTAGGTGACGTTGATCCCCATCGCCTTGATCTTGGTGGGCTCCTTGTAGAGGAAGTCCTGCATCTGCTGGTCGGTGAACTCGCGGATGGGCCGGTCGCCCGGGAAGAACCCCGACTCGGCGAACCCGCGCACCATCCACCCGTCGGCGGTGTACCCCGGGACCTTGATCGCGCCGTCGCGCAGCGACTTGGAGTCGTCGAAGATCTCCGTGAGGTCGAGGTCCGAGACCGCGCCGCGCCCCTCGCACCGCGGGCACATGCCGCCGTGGTAGATCGCGTTGCGGACGATCGTCTTCTCGCCGGTGGCCGACGTCATGATGCCGCTCGCCTTGCGCGCGGGGATGTTGAAGGAGAACGCCGTGGGCGGGCCGACCTGCGGCTCGCCGAACCGGCTGAACAGCACCCGCAGGATCGCGTTCGCGTCGGTCACCGTGCCCACCGTGGAGCGCGGGTTGGCGCCCAGCCGCTCCTGGTCCACGACGATCGCCGTCGTGAGCCCTTCGAGCACGTCGACGTCGGGGCGGTCCAGCGTGGGCATGAAGCCCTGGAGGAACGCCGGGTAGGTCTCGTTGATGAGGCGCTGCGACTCGGCGGCGACGGTGTCGAACACGAGCGAGCTCTTGCCCGACCCGGAGACGCCCGTGAACACCGTGAGACGCCGCTTCGGGATCTCGACGCTCACGTCCTGCAGGTTGTTCGCCCGCGCCCCCTGGACCCGGATGACGTCGTGCGCGTCGGGGTCCTGGCGCTCCGAGGTCGGGGTTCCCGTCGTCGTGGCCGTGCTCATGCGTGTCTCCTCGTCGTCGAGCCTCGTCGCACGGTCGGAGGACCGGTCGACGGCGCCGACCGCCCGCTCCCGGCAGCCCGGGAAGAGTCTGCCGGAGAGCCGGACGGTCGGCGCGTGGATGGGTGCGGTGCGTGGACGTCCCGGGGGTGAGGACCGGCCGGGCGGTCGGGACTCATCGCGCCGTGCGCGACGGCGGCGCGGGACCGGGCGGTCAGGCGGGACCGCGGCGGGGCGGAGGTCAGGAGCGCTGCTGGATGCGGATCTCGTTGCCCGCCGGGTCGCGGAACGCGCAGTCGCGCACGCCGTAGGGCTGGTCGATCGGCTCCTGCACGACCTCCGCCCCCGCGGCCTCGATCCGGGCGAACGTCTCGTCGACGTCGGGCGTCGCGAGGTTGACGCCGAAGTACGCGCCCTTGGCAACGATCTCCAGGAGGGCGCGCTTGTCGTCGTCGTTGAGGCCCGGGGTCGCGGCCGGCGGGTGCAGCACGATCGCGGTGTCCGGCTGGTCGGCGGGACCCACGGTGATCCACCGCATCCCCTCGTAGCCGACGTCGTTGCGGACCTCGAAGCCGAGCACGTCGCGGTAGAACGCGAGCGACGCGTCGGGGTCGGTCTGGGGCAGGAAGCTGGAGTTGATGGTGAGGTTCATGAGAACGACGCTAGGACCGCCGTCCGGCCTGCGCTTCTCGATTCCTGACCGGTCGCGTGACGCGCCGCGCGACGCACGCCGGCAGCCCGTCCAGCCGCTCCGCGCCGGGGACGGCGCCCGACGCGGTGCCCGGTGCAGCACCGTGCGCGGTGCCCGGTGCCGCCGCCACGGCCGTCCGCGACTCCGCGGGAGCCGGGGACCCGGCGTCGGACTCGGCCGCGCGCCGTCGGTACACGCTCGGCGGCACGCCGACGAGCTCGGTGAAGCGCGTGCTGAACGTCCCCAGGGACGAGCACCCCACCGCGAAGCACACGTCCGTGACGCTCAGGTCGCCGCGACGCAGCAGCGCCTTCGCGCGCTCGATCCGCCGCGTCATGAGGTACGCGTACACCGACTCCCCGTACGCCGCCTTGAACTCGCGGCTGAGGTGCCCGGCCGACACGTGCACGCCGGCCGCGAGCGCCGTGACGTCGAGCGGCTGCGCGTACTCGCGGTCGATCCGGTCGCGCACGCGTCGCAGGCGCGCGAGGTCGCGCAGGCGCTGGTCGTCGGGCGTCGTCGTCACGCGTCGATCGTGCCACGGGCCTACCGTGGCCTCCATGCCGAGCGACGTCCCCGCCGCGCGCCAGGCCGTGCGCGTGCTCACGTTCCTCGCCGCGCAGGCGGGCCCGTCGCCCGCGGCCGCCGTCGCGCAGGGCCTCGGGCTGCCCCGCTCGACCGTCTACCACCTGCTGTCCGTCCTCGTCGACGAGGGGTTCGTGACCCACCTGCCCGAGGAGCACCGTTACGGGCTCGGGACGGCGTCGCTCGCGCTCGGGTCGGCGTACGCGCGGCAGGCGCCCCTCGCGCGGCTCGCGCGGCCCGTCGTCGCGCGCCTCGTCGAGTCGACGGGCGAGAGCGCGCACCTCGCCGTGCTCAACGGGCGCGAGGTCCTCTACCTCGTCGAGCAGCGCGCGCCGCGCCGCCCCACGCTCGTGACCGACGTCGACGTGCGCCTCCCCGCGCACCTCACCGCGAGCGGGCGCGCCGTCCTCGCCGGCCTCCCCGCGGCCCAGGTCCGCGCCCTCTTCCCCGGCGCCGCGGCGTTCGCCGACCGCACCGGCGTCGGGCCGCAGACCCTCGGCGCCCTGCGCGAGGTGCTGCGCGGCGTCCGACGGCGCGGCTGGGCCGAGGAGGACGGCGAGGTCACCCCGGGCCTCGCGTCCGTCGCGCACGCGGCCGTCGACCACACCGGGCTCCCCGTCGCCGGCATCGCCCTCACCTTCTGGTCCGACGACGCCCCACCCGCCCGCCGCGCGGAGCTCGCCGCCGCCGTCGGGCGCGCCGCCGCCGAGGTGAGCCGCCGCATCGGCGCCCGCACCACTCCGACCACCCCGAGGTAGAGCCCAGGTACGCCGAGGTAGAGCCCTGGTCTTCCTTCTCGCTGAACCAGGCCTCTACCTCGCGGGACCGGGGCTCTACCTCGCGGCACCTGGGCTCTACCTCGGCGGACCGGGGTGGAAACGGCGTTGCGTGCGGCCGACGTGCCGACTAGATTTTTCGGTATGCCGAACTTTTTGGCGCGGAGGTCCGCATCCCGCGCTGCCGCAGCCGTCGCGCTCCTCGCCGCGGCGACGCTGGGCGGCTGCTCGAGCGCCACGGACGCGGGGGCGACCCCGCCCGACGACGGCCGGCCCGTCGTGCTCACGACGTTCACCGTGCTCGCCGACATGGCGGAGAACGTGGCGGGCGACCACCTGCGCGTCGAGTCGATCACGAAGGTCGGGGCGGAGATCCACGGCTACGAGCCGACGCCCGGCGACGTCCGCAGGGCGGCGGACGCCGACCTCATCCTCGACAACGGCATGGGGCTCGAGGCGTGGTTCGGGCGGTTCGTCGACGGGCTCGACGTGCCGCACGTCGTCGTGAGCGAGGGCGTCGAGCCCATCGCGCTCGGCGACGACACCGCCGAGGAGTACCAGGGCAAGGAGAACCCGCACGCCTGGATGTCGCCCGTGAACGCGCAGGTCTACGTGCAGAACATGGCCGACGCCTTCGCGGAGCTCGACCCGGCCCACGCCGACGACTATGCGGCGAACGCCGCCGCCTATTCCGCCGAGCTCGCCGCCGTGCACGACGAGCTCACGACGGCGCTCGACGCGCTGCCCGAGGGCCACCGCGCGCTGGTCACGTGCGAGGGCGCGTTCCCGTACCTCGCGCGCGACGCCGGGCTCGCCGAGAAGTACCTGTGGGCGGTCAACGCCGAGCAGCAGGCGACGCCGCAGTCGGTCGTCGGCGCGATCGAGTTCGTCGAGCAGCACGACGTCCCCGCCGTGTTCTGCGAGTCCACCGTCTCCGACGACGCGATGCAGCAGGTCGCGCGCGAGTCCGGCGCGGCGTTCGGCGGGACGCTCTACGTCGACTCCCTCTCGGCGCCCGACGGCCCCGTGCCGACCTACCTCGACCTCCTGCGCCACGACACCGAGACCATCGTCGCGGGCCTCACCGGCACCACCGCGGGCGGTGACGCGTGAGCGCGGGCGGGCGGGCGCCGTCGGGCACGCCCGCGATCGACGTGCGCGACCTCACCGTCCACTACGGCGACGTCCTCGCGCTCGACGGCGCGACCCTCGCCCTGGGGTCCTCGCACGGGCCGGGGACGGTGTGCGGGCTCGTCGGCATGAACGGCTCGGGCAAGTCGACGCTGTTCAAGGCGGTCATGGGCATGGTCCGGCCGGACCGCGGCACCGTCCTGGTCGACGGCGCACCCCCCGCGCGCGCCCGGCGCGCCCAGGCGGTGGGGTACGTGCCGCAGAGCGAGGACGTCGACTGGGCCTTCCCGCTGAGCGTGCGCGACGTCGTCATGACGGGCCGCTACGGCTACCAGGGCTTCACGCGGCGCACGCGGCCCGCGGACCGGGAGGCGGTCGAGCACGCGCTCGCGCGCGTCGAGCTCACCGACCTCGCCGACCGGCAGATCGGCGCGCTCTCGGGCGGGCAGCGCAAGCGCGCGTTCGTCGCCCGGGGGCTCGCGCAGGGCGCGACCATCCTCCTGCTCGACGAGCCGTTCGCCGGCGTGGACAAGCGCACGGAGGCGACGATCACCACGCTGCTGCGCGAGCTCGCGGCCGGCGGGGCGACCGTCCTCGTCTCGACCCACGACCTGCACGCGCTGCCCGAGCTCGCCGACGAGGCGGTGCTCCTCCACCGCCGCGTGCTGCTGCACTCGACGCCCGCGGAGGTCCTGCGGCCCGAGAACCTCGCGCTCGCGTTCGGCGTGGAGGTGGCCCCGTGACCGACCTCCTCGCCACCCTCCTGGAGCCCCTGTCGTTCGAGTTCCTGCGCACCGCGCTCGCCGTCACGGTGACCGCCGGGATCGTGTGCGGCGTCCTGTCGTGCTGGCTCGTGCTCGTGGGCTGGTCCCTCATGGGCGACGCCGTCTCGCACGCCGTGCTGCCCGGCGTCGTGCTCGCGTACGTGGTGGGGGCGCCGTTCGCGCTCGGCGCGCTCGTCTTCGGGCTGCTCGCGGTGCTGCTCATCGGCGCGGTGCGCGACACGTCCCGCGTCAAGGAGGACGCCGCGATCGGGGTCGTGTTCACGACGCTCTTCGCGCTCGGCCTCGTCCTCATCTCCGTGACGCCGAGCCAGACGGACCTCAACCACATCCTCTTCGGCAATCTGCTCGGGGTCTCGCGCGCGGACCTGCTCCAGGTGCTCGCGCTCGGCGCGGTGACGCTCGCGGTCGTCGTGCTCAAGCGCCGCGACCTCACGCTCTATGCGTTCGACCCGACGCACGCGCACGCGATCGGCCTCTCGCCCCGACGGCTCGGCGCGCTGCTGCTCGGCCTGCTCGCGCTGACGGTCGTCGTCGCGCTCCAGGCGGTCGGCGTGGTCCTCGTCGTCGCGCTGCTCATCACGCCCGGCGCGACGGCGTACCTCCTCACCGACCGCTTCTCGCGGATGCTGTGGATCTCGCCGCTCGTCGCGGCGGTGTGCGGGGTCATGGGCATCTACGTCAGCTACTACCTCGACACCGCGTCGGGCGGGACGGTCGTCGTCGCGCTGGGCGTGGCGTTCGCGCTCGCGTACCTGTTCAGCCCGCGGCACGGGCTCGTCGGGACGCGGGTCGCGGCGGCCCGACGCCGTCGGCTCGCGCGCGTCTGACCGTCCGCTCCGGCGGCCCGCAACCCGGTCCGGGCCGCCGGACGACGCCTCCTGCGTGCGCTGTGTGCGAAATCTCCATGAATTCGCCCTCGATTCCCTGGTGCTTCTCAGGTTCGCCCGGGAGACTTGTCGCCATGTCAGCGAGGACGAGCGAGCCCACGACGCCGCAGCGCACGCGCACGTCTGCCCGGTTCGCCGCGGCGAGCCTGCTCGCGCTGTCCATGATGCTGCCGATGTGCTCGACGGCGAGCGCCGCCGAGGTCCAGCAGCTCATCGCCGACGCGCAGGTCCAGACGGAGACCATCGGGAACGACCTCGACCGCGTGCACGCCCAGCTCCCCGCCCTGCACCCCGTGCTCCGCAACGACGTGCTCGACGCCGTCGAGTCGGTCGAGGCCGCGACGGACGAGGCCCGCTCCGCGCTCGAGCGCGCGACCGACGACGACGAGGCGGCCGACGGTCGCGCCGCCGTCGCGCTCGCCGACGCCCAGGTCGCGCTCGACGCGGCGTCCGCCCAGCTCCGCTACGTGACCGACCTCGCGCACGACGCGGGCGAGGGCGTGGCCGTCGCGCTCGAGCGCCTGCAGGCGCACATCGACACGCTCCGCGGCGAGACGAGCCGCGCGGGGGCCTGAGCCCGACCACCTGGCTCACGCGGGCCCGGAGCGCCGTCGCCGCGCGGTGCTCGACCGCCCTTCCTACGATGGCGAGATGCCTCGTGTCACCGGGATCGTCAAGCCGCACGAGGCGCTCCCCGGCGTCGCCCGCCTCGACCGCGCGGTGAACCGCTGGACGAACCGCCGCGCGCTGGGGGCCGCGGCCGACACCGCGCTCTCCCGGCTCTCGACGTGGGCCGACCACAGCGTGCTGTGGGCCGGGGCCGCCGTCGGGATCGCCGCCACCGGGCGGCGCGGGCGCGACGCCGCCCTGCGCGGCTACGGCTCGCTGCTCGTGTCGAGCGTCCTCGCGAACGTCGTCGGCAAGACCGTGTTCGGGGGCGTGCGCCCGTCGCTCGACGGCCTCCCGCTGTGGCGGCGCGTGGCGGACCCCCCGACGTCGCCCTCGTTCCCGTCGGGCCACTCGGCGTCGGCCGCCGCGTTCGTCACGGGCGTCGCGATCGAGTGGCCGACGGTCGGGCTGGCGCTCACGCCGCTCGCCGGGGCCGTCCTGTACTCGCGTCTGCACACGGGCTCGCACTGGTTCTCGGACGTCGCCGCGGGGGCGGCGCTGGGCGTCGGGGTCGCGCTCGCGGGTCGCGTGCTCGTCCCCGGCCGCGCCGAGCAGCGCCCCGACGTCCCGGCGGGGCCGCCCGCGGACGTCCCCGCGCTCGACGACGGCGCGGGCCTCTTCGTCGTCGTCAACCCGGCGGCGGGCTCGGGCCGGCTGCTCAAGGAGGACCCGCTCGCGGCGGTCCGCGACGGGCTCCCCCGCGCCGACGTCCACGTGCTCGCCGAGGGCGACGACCTGCGCCGTCTGTACGACGACGCCGTCGCGCGGGGCGCCCGCGCGCTCGGCATCAGCGGTGGCGACGGCACGGTGTCGACCGCGGCCGCGGCGGCGCGCGCGCACGACCTCCCGCTCGCCGTGCTCCCCGGCGGCACCCTCAACCACTTCGCGCGCGCGGCCGACCTCACGTCGATGCGCGCGACGATCGAGGCGGTGCGGACCGGCTCGGGCGTGACGATCGACGTCGCGGACCTCGAGGTCGACGGGGTCGACGGGCCGCCCCGCACCGTGCTCAACACCTTCTCGGCCGGCGTCTACCCGGAGCTCGTCACCGAGCGCGAGAAGCACGAGCACCGGCTGGGCAAGTGGCCGGCCGCCGTCCTCGCGGCCGCGCGCGTGCTGCGGCGCGCGCACCGGGTGCGCATGGCGGTGGACGGGCACGAGGGCGAGTACTGGTCGCTGTTCGCGGGCGTCAACCGCTACTACCCGCAGAGCCTCGCGCCGGTCGAGCGGCACCGCCTCGACGACGGCGTGCTCGACGTCCGCACGGCCCGGGCCGAGCGCCGCGCGAGCCGGCTGCGCACGTTCCTCGAGGTCGCGGCGGGTGACGCGGGGACGCGCGTCGCGCGGCGCGTGCCCGGGGTGCGGGGGCACCTCGTGGTCGACGCGACGTCCGTCCCGGCCCTCGAGCTCCGCTTCCCTGCGCGCGGCGCGGTCGTCGGGCCCGACGGCGAGGCCGTCACGACGGACCGCTCCCCCGACGCCGAGCACGGGCACCCCGGGTCGCCGCCCGTGGTGCTCGCGCACGACGGCGAGACGCTCTCGCTCGACGACGTCGCCCCCACCGGGCCGGTCACCGTCCGTCTCACCATGCGGCGCGGAGCGCTGCGTCTCTACGCCCCGAGCGACCCGACGGCGGGCTGATCCGCCCGGCCTGTCCGGTATGTCCCAAGTTCACGGCACCCGGGGAGAACTCCCCCTGTTCACGCACAGGCGTCATGCCCCACAATGAGCCCCGCAGTCGCGCGGACGGCACCCCGTCCGCGCCCCGTCCGGACTCGACCACGTCGGCCCCACCAGAAAGCAGAAGAACCATGGCCCAGCAGTACCCCGCCGCCCCGCAGGCCCACGTCGGCTACTCGGCCCCGATCGAGGACCCGGGCAAGACCCTCGGCATCGTCGGCTTCGTCCTCGCGTTCGTCTTCGCGGTCGCGGGCATCGTCGTCAGCGCGATCGCGCGCAAGAAGAGCAAGGAGGCGGGCTTCGACAACCAGCTCGCCAAGTGGGGTCTCATCCTCAGCATCATCTTCACCGTGCTCGGCGCCATCGGCTTCGTCATCTACATCGTCGCCATCGCAGCGCTCGTCGCGAACGGCGACGTCTCGACGTACTGACGTCCCCGCCGGTCCGCCGGCGCGGCACCGACGGCCGTCGTCCCACCCGGGGCGGCGGCCGTCGTCGTCCCTGCCGGCCGCCCGCGGACGGGTCGCGGAAGATCCGCGGACCGGGCACGGTTGAGACGCGCACGACCGCGCCACCGGTGAGAGCACCGGTCCCCCGACGGTCGCCCGACCGCAGGAGCAGATCATGACCGACGAGACGACCTCCCCGATCCCCACCGAGAGCGCGACGGCCGCACCGGACCCCGCGACGGTCGAGCTCGGGCTCGACACCTTCGGCGACGTGACCGCCGGGCCGGACGGCGCGCTGCTCAGCGGCGCGCGCACGATCCGCGACGTCGTCGAGGAGGCGGAGCTCGCGGACCAGGTCGGCGTCGACTTCTTCGGCGTCGGGGAGCACCACCGCGCGGACTTCGCCATCAGCGCGCCCGAGGTGGTGCTCGCCGGGATCGCGACGCGGACGTCGCGCATCCGCCTCGGCTCCGCGGTGACCGTGCTCAGCTCCGACGACCCGGTGCGCGTCTTCGAGCGGTTCTCGACGCTCGACGCGCTGTCCGGCGGGCGCGCGGAGGTCATCCTGGGGCGCGGGTCGTTCATCGAGTCGTTCCCGCTGTTCGGCTACGACCTCGCCGACTACGAGGTGCTGTTCGAGGAGAAGCTCGACCTGTTCGTCCACCTGCTCGACGAGGGCCCGGTCACGTGGTCGGGCACGACGCGCGGCGGGCTCGCCGACCAGGAGGTCTGGCCCAAGACCGAGAGCGGGCGCCTGCGCACGTGGGTCGGGGTCGGCGGCTCGCCCGAGTCGGTCGTGCGGACCGCGCGGCACGGGCTGGGCCTCATGCTCGCGATCATCGGCGGCGAGCCCGAGCGCTTCCGCCCCTACGTGGACCTCTACCACCGCGCGGTCGAGGAGCTCGGCACGCCCGTGCTGCCGATCGGCGTGCACTCGCCCGGCCACGTCGCCGAGACCGACGAGCAGGCGCAGGAAGAGGTCTACGAGCACTTCGCGGCGATGAACAACCGGATCGGGCGCGAGCGCGGCTGGCCCGCGTACCACCGCGGGCGGTTCGCCCACGACGTGCGCGACGGCTCCCTCTACGTCGGCTCGCCCGAGACCGTCGCCCGCAAGATCGCCCGCACCGTCCGCCTCCTCGGCGCAGGCCGGTTCGACCTCAAGTACTCGACCGGCACGCTCCCCCACTCGACGATGCTGCGCAGCATCGAGCTCTACGGCACCCAGGTCATCCCCCGCGTCCGCGAGCTCCTCGCGGAGCACTGACCCCCACTGATCGCTGCGCAGCCAACCCCCTCGTCGAGCACGACGTTGCTGTCGCCCTCGGGGCGAGAACGACAGCAACGTCGTGCTCGACGGCGGGCAGGGTCGTGCTCGACGGCGGCTGGTCGGCGGGCCGGGGGTCAGCGCGTCGGCGGGTCAGCCGCGGCCGGCGGCGCGCAGCGCGGCGGCCTCGAGGTCCGGCGGGAGCCCGACGGCGGGGCGGTCCGCGCGCTGCGGCGTCGTCTCTCCCGTGGCGTCGAGGGCGCGGAGCCACGCCCACGTGTCGCGCACCGTCTCGCGCACGTCGCGCGTGCGCAGGCCGAGCGTCGCCGCGCGCGACGTGTCGGATCCGTGGAGCGCGTCGTGCAGCTCGCCCGGCGGCAGCCAGACCGGGAGCTGGGTCCACGGCTCGATCCCGGCCGCGAGGACGGCCTCCGGCTCGACCCACACGAGCTCGGCGGGCGGGTTGCCCACTGCTGCCGCGTCGGCGGCGGTCGCCTCGACGCACGCGGCGAGCAGCTCGCCCATGGTCGTGTGCCCGGACGCGCTGACGACGTCGACCGGCCCGGAGGCGCCCGCGAGCGCCACGTCGAGCGCGAACGCCGCGAGGTCGCGTGCGTCGACGTACTGCAGCGGCAGGTCGGCGGGCCCGGGGGCGAGCACCGGGCCGCCGCGCGCGACGCGCCGCAGCCACCACGGCAGGCGGCCGACGTTCTCCCGCGGCCCGAGGATGAGGCCCGCGCGCAGCAGGATCGCCCGGTCGCCGAGCGCGTCGGTCACGGCGATCTCCGCGCCGCGCTTGGCGCGGGCGTAGTCGTCGGAGGTCGTGTCGTCCGGGTCGCCGTCGACGAGCTCCGACGTCTCGTCGGCCCCGCGCGGCCGCGGGAACGGGTACACCGAGCGCGACGACACGTAGACGTACCGGTCGTCGCCCGGCACCCGGCCGGCGAGGAGCCGGGCGGCGTCGCGCGCCGCCGCGGGCGCCCAGGACCACGTGTCGACGACGACGTCCCACTTCTGCGGGACGTCGTCCGCGCGCAGCGCGTCCAGGCCGTCCGGCCGGGTGCGGTCGCCCACGAGCTGCCGGACGCCGTCGGGCACGGGCGTGGTGCCCCGGTTGAGGACGGTGACGTCCCAGCCGCGGGCGAGGGCGTCGTCGACGACGGCGCGCCCCACGAAGTCGGAACCGCCGAGCACGAGGAGTCGGGTCATGGGCCCACTGTGGCGCGCCGTCGGTCCGCTTGCAGCCCGTTGCGCCGCCCGCAGACGCCCGCCGAAGACCCGAGGGGTGAGCAGTCAGTCCGGGTCGGTCGGGTCCAGGGGAGCCTCGGGGTCGAGGTTGACGACGCCGCGACGCCAGTAGCCGCGGACGGCGAGCTGGTCGGGCCGCGCACCGGAGCCGCGCAGCGCCCGGCGGACCGCGACGAGGTCGGTCGCCTCGCCCGCGGCGAACACGTACTCGTCGGCGTCGAGCGGGCCGAGCGCGCGGACGGCCTCGACAAGCTGCCCCGGCCCGTCGGTGCGGTAGAGGAGCTCGGTCGTCGCGCGCCCGAGCTCGTCCTCGACGAACGCCTCGTCGACGTCGTCGCCGATCTCCACGATCGCGGTCACGGGCACGTCGGCCCCGACCGCCTCCACCCAGCGCGCGAGCGCCGGCAGGCCCGTCTCGTCCCCGACGAGCAGGAGCCGCCCGACGCCGTCCGGCACGGCGCGGCTCGTCGTCGGGCCGGCGAGCACGACCTCGTCGCCCACCGCCGCCCGTGCGGCCCACGCCGAGGCCGGGCCACCCTCGCCCGTGGGCGGCGCACCCGGGTCGGTGCCGCCGTGGAGCACCCAGTCGACGTCGACCTCGGGAACCCCGTCGACGGTCCGCGTCGCCCGGACGGTCAGCTCGCGCGAGATCGACACAACGCCTGCCGGGCGCTGGAGGGCGCCGTCGTCGGTGAGCGTCGGGGCGTGCAGGACGCCGGTGGCCGGGTCCGGGAGGAACACCTTGACGTGGTCGTCGGGGCCGGGCGCGCGCAGCGTCGCGAGCGAGGCGTCGCCCGGGGCGGCGTCGCGGAAGGTGAGGCGGCGCAGCGCGCCGGACGTCTCCCGGACGGCGTGCACGCGGACGCGGCGCGGGACGAGGTCGAGGCGGGTCACGGGTCGGGAGAACACCGCCCCATTCTGCGCCGAGCACGACGTCGCCGTCGTCATCGGTCGGATGACGACGGCGACGTCGTGGTCGAGCGCGCGGTACCCCGTTCTCGACGGTCGCGGGCGTCAGGCGAAGAAGACCCGGAGGTCGGCGACGACGTCGAGCGGGACCTCGAGCGCCGCGTAGTGACCGCCGCGCGGGTGCTCGGACCAGTGCTCGATCCGGGCGTTGTCGCGCTCGGCGAACGCGCGGATCGTCTGGAAGTCGTCGGCGAAGACGGCCACGCCGATCCGGCCCCGGCTCACGACCGGCTCGGCGCCCGAGCGCTGCTCCGCGTAGTGGTAGCGCGCGGCGGTCGCGTAGGAGTTGGTCAGCCAGTAGAGCGTCGCCTGGGCGAGCACCTGGTCGGCGCTCACGAGGCTCGTCCCGTTGCCGAAGCTCTCGAACAGCTCGTGGTAGGCGAGGACGGCGACGGGCGAGTCGGCGAGGCCCGCGGCCATCGTCTGCGGCCTCGACGCGTTCATCGAGTTGTAGGCACCCACCGACTGGAACCACTGGAGGTGCCCGAGCGCGGCGAACTCCTTCTCGCCGAAGCCGTCCATCTCGCCGGGAGCGCCCGACGGGAAGGAGAAGAGCTGGAGCACGTGGGCGCCGAGGAAGCCCTCGGGGTCGAGGACCGCGAGCTCGCGGCCGACCATCGCGCCGCCGTCGCTGCCGTGGATCCCGTAGGAGTCGTACCCGAGGTCGCGCATGAGGACGTCGTAGGCGCGGGCGACGCGCGCCATCGTCCAGTCCGTGTCCCCGACGACGGGCGTCGAGAATCCGAAGCCCGGCATGGAGGGGATGACGAGGTGGAACGCGTCCTCGGGCCGGCCGCCGTGGGCGACGGGGTCGACGAGCGGGTCGATCATGTCGAGGAAGTCGAGGAACGAGCCCGGGTAGGTGTGCGCGAGCAGCAGCGGCGTCGCGTCGTCGTGCCGGGAGCGCACGTGGAGGTAGTGGATCGGCTGGCCGTCGATCTCGGTGCGGAAGCCCGGGTACGCGTTGACCCGGTCCTCGACGGCCCTCCAGTCGAAGTTCGTCCAGCGCCCGACCATGTCGCGCAGGTAGGACTCGGGCGTGCCGTAGTCCCAGGAGTCCCCGGGGGCGGCGGGCGCGAACCGGGTCCGTCCGAGGCGCGACCGGAGGTCGTCGAGGTCGGCCTGCGGGACGGCGACGGAGAACGGGCGGTGCTCGAGGGACGGGGAGAGGTGCGACGCGGTCATGGTGGTCTCCTCGGTCGGGCGGGGCCTCGTGCCCTGCTCTGCTCCCGACTCTAGGAAGGGTTCAGGAACGCTTCCTTCCGTTATTCTGGCTGTGCTCCGAGAAGTTCTCCCGCGTCGTCCGTCGACCCCAGGAGGGACCCGTGGCCTCCACCTCGGCCCGCATGCTCGCGCTGCTCGGCCTGCTCCAGTCGCGCCCCGACTGGTCGGGCGCCGAGCTCGCCGAGCGCCTCAACGTCAGCGACCGCACGGTCCGCAACGACGTCGCCCGCCTGCGCGAGCTCGGCTACCCCGTCGACGCGGTGCGCGGCCCGGGCGGCCGGTACCGGCTCGGCGCCGGGGCGCGGCTGCCCCCGCTCCTGCTCGACGACGCCGAGGCCGTCGCGGTCGCCGTCGGGCTGCGGGCCGCGACCGGCACGGCGGGCTTCGAGGAGTCCGGGGCGTCCGCGCTCGCCAAGCTGGAGCAGGTCATGCCGGACCGCCTGCGCCGTCGTCTCGCCGCGCTCCGGTCCGCGAGCGCCGCCGGCCCCGCGAACACGGACTCGAACGTCGAGGACCCGGTCGTCGACCCGGACACGCTCACCGCCCTGGCCGACGCCGTGCGCGACCACCAGGGCCTGCGCTGCTTCTACCGCGACGAGCCGCTCGAGCTCGAGCCCTACCGCCTCGTCGCGTGGCAGCGCCGCTGGTTCCTCGTGGCCCGCGACCCGGCGACGGGCGCGTGGGCCCCCTACCGCGTCGACTGGCTCGTGCTGCGCGTGCCGGGTGGGCGGCGGTTCGCGCCGGTGGACTTCCCCGGCGACCTGACCGACTTCGTCGTGCGCGAGGTCGCGCGCGCCGGCTGGGCCGTGCACGCCCGGATCGTCGTCGACGCGCCCGCCGACGAGGTGCTGCGGCGCATCAACCCGACGGTCGGCACGGTCGAGCCGCTCGCCGACGACCGCTGCGTCCTCGTCACCGGCGGCGACAGCGTCGAGGTCGTCGCGGTGTGGGTCGGGATGCTGGGCCTCGACTTCCACGTGACGGAACCGCAGGCCCTCGTCGACCACGTGCGCACCCTGGCCACCCGCTACGCCCGCGCAACCCCGCCGTGACCCACCCCACCCCCGCTCCCCTCCCCCCTCCCCCCGACCGGCATCGAACACGGGGTTGGAGACCTGTTCTCGACGAGAACGGTCGCTGATCCCGTGCTCGGCGCCAGTGGGCACCGTTCGGTCAGCACCCCGGAGCAATGAAGTTGCGAGAGGTTGAGAGAATGGACCGTCGTGAGTACCGAGCCCGCAGCGAACCAGCCTGACGCGCGCCCTCCCCAGCGGGACGGCGCCGCCGAGGGCACCCCGCGCGAGGGCCGCCGACGCCGCGGGAACCGCCGCGGGCGCGGTCGGGGCGAGCGGGCGGCGTCGGGCACCTCGACGACCACGGAGCCGACGCGTCGCGGGCGGGGCGCGCGGACGACGTCGGGCCCGCGGCAGGTGAGCCGCGCGCAGCTCGACCGGGCCGCGCAGGCACGCGAGAACGTGACGGTCCCGCCCATCACGTACCCCGAGCAGCTTCCCGTCAGCGCCCGACGCGCGGACATCGCCGCCGCGATCCGCGACCACCAGGTCGTCATCGTGGCGGGCGAGACGGGCTCCGGGAAGACGACGCAGCTCCCCAAGATCGCGCTCGAGCTCGGCCGAGGCCGCTCGGGTCAGGTCGGGCACACGCAGCCCCGCCGCATCGCCGCGCGCACGGTCGCCGAGCGCATCGCGGAGGAGCTCGGCACGGAGCTGGGCGGCGTGGTCGGGTACCAGGTGCGGTTCACCGACACCTCCAGCGAGGACACGCTCGTCAAGGTCATGACGGACGGCATCCTGCTCGCGCAGATCCAGCGCGACCCGGAGCTGCTCGCCTACGACACGATCATCGTCGACGAGGCGCACGAGCGGTCCCTCAACATCGACTTCCTGCTCGGCTACCTCGCGCGGCTCCTGCCGCGCCGCCCCGACCTCAAGCTGATCATCACGTCGGCGACGATCGACTCCGAGCGCTTCGCGCAGCACTTCTCCCCCGCGCACCTCGCGCAGCTCGGCGGCGCGCCGGAGTACGTGGTCGACGCGCTGCCCGACGCCGCGCCCGTCGTCGAGGTGTCCGGCCGCACCTACCCGGTCGAGATCCGGTACCGGCCGCTGTCCCCCGACGTCGACCCCGGCGCCTCCACCGGCAGCGGCACGAAGGCGAAGGGACGCGCGGGCGCCGAGGAGAAGGACCTCGTGACCGGCATCGTCGACGCGTGCGACGAGCTCATGCGCGAGGGACCGGGCGACATCCTCGTGTTCCTCTCCGGCGAGCGCGAGATCCACGACGCCGCCGACGCGCTCACCGGCCACCTCAAGGACCGCGTCACCGACCCGAAGCACCCGCAGCGCGTCGAGATCCTGCCGCTGTACGCGCGGCTGTCGTCGGCCGAGCAGCACCGCGTGTTCCAGGCGCACTCCTCGCGGCGCATCGTGCTCGCGACGAACGTCGCCGAGACGTCGCTCACCGTGCCCGGGATCCACTACGTCGTCGACCCCGGCACGGCCCGCATCTCGCGCTACTCCAAGGCGACCAAGGTCCAGCGCCTGCCCATCGAGCCCGTCTCGCAGGCGAGCGCGAACCAGCGCTCCGGCCGCTCCGGGCGCGTCGCCGACGGCATCGCGGTGCGCCTCTACTCCGAGGACGACTTCCTCTCCCGGCCCGAGTTCACCGAGCCGGAGATCCTGCGCACCTCCCTCGCGTCGGTGCTGCTCCAGATGATCTCCGTCGGCGTCGTCGAGACCCCCGACGAGGTCGCGCGCTTCCCGTTCGTCGAGCCCCCGGACACGCGCGCCGTGCGCGACGGCGTCCAGCTCCTCACCGAGCTCGGCGCCCTCGCCACGTCCGACGGCGTCACGCGCCTCACCGAGGTCGGGCGCGTCCTCGCGCAGCTCCCCATGGACCCGCGCCTCGCCCGCATGATCTGGGAGGGCTCGAGGCTCGGCGTCGCGCGCGAGGTCGCGATCATCGCCGCCGTCATGTCGATCCAGGACCCGCGCGAGCGCCCCGCCGAGGTCCGCGCCCAGGCCGACCAGGCGCACGCGCGCTTCACCGACCCGCACTCCGACTTCCTCACCTACCTGAACGTCTGGGAGTACGTCCGCGAGCAGCAGCACGAGCTCTCGTCGTCGGCCTTCCGCCGCCTGTGCAAGGCCGAGTACCTCAACTTCCTGCGCATCCGCGAGTGGCAGGACGTCGTCGCCCAGCTCCGCGAGATGTCCAAGCCCCTGGGCATCGACATGTCGTACCGCCCCCGCGCGCGTCACGGGTCGGGCGCCGCGGGGGACGCGGCGTCGACGCCCGGGCGCCGAGCAGGACGAGCGGTGGGGGCGGCGTCGGATGCGAGAGAGCGTCAAGCCGCGCTCGTGAACTTCCGGCCGGACGACCAGGGCGACGGCGCGGCAGCTCCGAGCACCGACGCCGCCCCCACCGCGGACGCCACCCCCGACACCCAGCCCTACAAGCGCGCCTGGGACGGCGACACGATCCACAAGGCGCTCCTGTCCGGCCTGCTGTCGCAGATCGGGATGCAGGACACGGGCGAGGTGAAGGCGTCGTCGGTCGCGCACCTCAAGGGCGAGGCTCGCGCCAAGGCGCTGCGGCGCGCGCAGAAGCAGGCCCGCAACGAGTACACCGGCGCGCGCGGCGCGCGGTTCGCGATCTTCCCCGGCTCGCCGCTGAGCAAGAAGCCGCCGGCCTGGATCATGGCGGGCGAGCTCGTCGAGACGTCGCGGCTGTGGGCGCGCGACGTCGCCCGGATTCAGCCCGAGTGGGCCGAGGACCTCGCGGGCGACCTCGCGCGGCGCACGTACTCCGAGCCGCACTGGTCGACCAAGCGCGGCGCGGCGATCGCGACCGAGAAGGTGCTGCTGTACGGCGTGCCGATCGTCGCGGACCGCAAGGTCCTCTACGCGAAGGTCGACCCCGAGGCCGCGCGCGAGATGTTCGTGCGGCACGCGCTCGTGCAGGGCGAGTGGACGACGCACCACCGGTTCTTCCACGACAACCGCAAGCTCCTCGCCGAGGCGGAGGAGCTCGAGGCGCGCTCGCGCCAGCGCGGGCTCGTCGTCGACGACGACGTGCTGTTCGACTTCTACGACGAGCGCGTGCCCGACGACGTCGTGTCCGCCGCGCACTTCGACCGCTGGTGGAAGACGGCGCAGCGCCGCGACCCCGACCTGCTCACCTTCACGCTGGAACAGCTCGTGCCCGACGCCGAGCAGGTCGACACGTCGCAGTTCCCGGAGACCTGGCCGCAGGGCGAGCTGACGCTCCCGCTCACCTACCAGTTCCAGCCCGGGACCGAGGCCGACGGCGTGACCGTGCACGTCCCGATCTCCGTGCTCAACCGCGTCGTCCCCGACGGGTTCGACTGGATGGTGCCGGGCCTGCTCGACGAGCTCGCCACGGCGACGATCCGCTCGCTGCCCAAACCGGTCCGCGTCCAGCTCGTGCCGGCACCGGACGTCGCGCGCGACGTCGTCGCCTGGCTCCGCGAGCACACGCCCGCCTGGGAGGACATGGCTCGCGCGGGCGACATGGCCGAGCCGTTCCACGTCGCGTTCACGCGCGCCGTCCGGGCGCTGCGCGACGTCGTCATCCCCGACGACGCGTGGGGCCCCGAGCAGGAGGCGCGCCTGCCCGCGCACCTGCGCATGACGTTCCGGGTCGAGGACACCCGCGGGCGCGTCGGCTCCGTCGTGCTCGACGAGTCGAAGGACCTCGTCGCGCTCCAGCGCCGTCTCGCGGCACAGAACCAGGCGGCGGTGCGGGCAGCGGTCAAGGGCGCGGTGGGTGCTGCTCTGCGCGAGGCGGCGTCGGGTTCCGTCGGCGCGGGGTCGGGTGCGGCGGCGGAGGGGGCGTCGGTGCTCGGGCTACCATCCGCGCCGCTCGTTCCTCACGGCGCTCCCGCCAGGCCCGCCACGCCCTTCGCATCCGACGCCCCCTCCCCCGCCTCTGCGTCCGGCTCACCCGGGACAGGTGCAGGACGATCGGGCGGCGCGTCGTCGGGTGCGACGGGCGTCCAGGCCGCGCGCGGCCACGGACGGCCGACCGCACCAGGTGACGGCGCGACCGGCCCGAGCACCGACGGCACACCGCCCGCGGGCTCGACCACGAGCCTGGTGAGCGAACGCACCGACCTGACCACCTGGCCCGACGACCTCACCGACGGGCGGCTGCCCGCGACGGTGTCGACCGACCTCGGGGGTGGGGTCGTGGTGCGCGGGTATCCGGCGGTCGTCGAGGAGCAGGACGCGAAGGGGAAGCCGGTCGTCGCGCTGCGCGTGCTGGCCGACGCGACCGCGCAGGCGCGGGAGCACGCGCGGGGTGTGCGGCGTCTGCTGCTGACCGAGACGGCGCTCCAGACCGGGCGCATCACGAGCCGGTGGAACGGCACGCAGTCGCTCACGTTGGCGGCTAGCCCGTACCGGAACACGGACGCGCTCGTCGCGGACCTGCAGCTCGCCGCGGTGATCGCGCTGACGAGCGGGGGCAGCGGGCAGCCGGACGCGGCGACGGTCCGCGACGCCGAGGCCTACGCGGCCGCGCGCACGTTCGTCCGCGCGCACCTGGAGGAGCACGTGCACCAGGTGGTCGGGCACGTGGTCGCCGCGCTCACCGCGTCGCGCACCCTCGACGCGGAGATCCGCGCGTCGAACAGCCTCGCGCTGCTCAACACGCTCACCGACCTGCGCGACCAGGCCGCGGGTCTGATCCACGACGGCTTCGTCTCGCAGACCCCGCCCCGACGCCTGCCGCACCTGACGCGCTACCTGCGGGCGGCGTCGTACCGGTTGGAGAAGGCGCAGTCGAACCCGAACCGCGACGCCGAGCTCGCGTGGCGCGTGCACGACGTCGAGGACGCCTACCAGCGCGCCCGTGCCGCGTACGCCCAGGGCCCGGCCGACCCGGTCCGCGCCGCCGACCTGGCCGAGGTGCGGTGGCTGATCGAGGAGCTACGCGTGTCGCTGTTCGCGCAGCAGCTCGGCACCGACGGCCCGGTGAGCGAGAAGCGCATCCGCAAGCTCCTCACGCCCGACGGCTGGTGACGCGCGGCGCGGGAACCCACGGTCACGCTCGTGAAGAACGGGCGCTCGTGCCGCGCCGTCAGCAGACGTCGTAGGCGTAGCCCGGCTCGTCCGGGCCGACGAGGTCGCGGTCGCGCAGGACGGTGAGCGGGGCGCGGTCGTCGCGGGCGCAGACGTCGTCGAAGGTCAGGCCGGCGTCGGCGAGCGCGTCGGGGTACTCGACCTCGAGCACGTGGTCGCCGTAGACGTCGGTGTACGCGGCGCACTCGTCGAAGATCGCGCACTCCTCGGTGACGGCGAGGTCGAAGCCGAGGTCGTCGTGCGCGACGGTCGCGATCTCCGCCGCGTTCTTCTGCGCGACGGCGAGCCCGGCGTCGTGCGCGAGGTCGACGTACGCGCGGGCGAGGGCGTGGGCGCCGTCCTCGTCGATGGCGTCGAACCGCGTCCAGGTGTCGAGGTTGTCGAGCTCGACGGCGTCGAAGCCCTCGTCGGCGCAGCCCGTGACGACGGGCCCGAGGATCGCGAGGATGCCGTCGCGCTGCTCGGGCGTGGAGGGGTCGAGGACGTGCTCGTCCGGCCAGTCGGGGTCGACGACGAGCGTCCCGTCGGCGTCGTGCAGGAGCAGGTCCTCGTGACCGTCGAGCCACTGGTCGGCCTCTCCCGGCTGGGTCTGGAAGCCGTTGACGTAGCAGACCGAGTACGCGCCCGGCAGCGGTGCGGCGGTCGCGTCCCGCACGACGACGTCCGGCCGCACGGGCCCGTCCCCCGCGTCGACCTCGTCGTACGCGGCGCCGAGCTGGTAGTCGAGCACACCGTCGGTGGGCGGCAGGGCGGGCGTCTTCGCCCGGGCAGAGGCCGCGGGCGCCGGCGGCGCGGGGGCGGCGCACGACCCGGTCCCGAGCACGACGACGCCCGCCGCGACCGCCACCACGGCGCGGTGCGCGCGCCGTCGGGCAGCAGGCCCTCGCGCTCTCGCTCGTCGCACCGCGACTCCCCCGCCCTCGTCCCGCGGCCTCCCCGACGGCGGCCGCTGTGCCGACCGTACGCGGCCGGCGGGCGCTCGCGGCAGTCGTCCGCCACTCCCGCCGGGATGTGGGCGTGCGCACCGTCACACCTGCGAGGGCGACAAAGACCGCTGCGATGACTTGGAATAAGACCCATCGACCACACCCGTCGCCGTTCTCGGCGGCTCGGCTGCAAGGGGCACACCATGACACGAGTCGTCGTCAGCGGGTACGGGGCGGTGACCCCGGTCGGGCGCACCGCCCCCGACACGTGGGAGGCGCTGCTGCGCGGGGAGCCGGGCGTGCGGGCGATCGACGACGACTGGGCGGCCGAGCTGCCCGTGCGCATCGCCGCGCGCGTCGACGACGCCTTCGCCGAGGCGCTGTCCGTCCGGGAGCGGCGCCGCACCGACCGGGCGGAGCAGCTCACGCTCGTCGCGGGCCGGGAGGCGTGGGCGTCCGCCGGGTCGCCCGACGTCGACCCGACGCGTCTCGCCGTCGTCGTCGGCTCCGCGAACGGCGGGATCGCGACGACGCTCGACCAGTCGCGCGTCCTGCACGAGCAGGGCCACCGGCGCGTCTCCCCGCACACCGTGACCATGCTCATGGCCAACGGCCCGGCAGCGTGGCTGTCGATCGACCTCGGCGCCAAGGCCGGCGCGCGCGCCCCGATCAGCGCGTGCGCGGCGGGCTCGGAGGCGATCACGATGGGCCGCGAGATGATCCTCGCCGGCTCGGCGGACCTCGTCGTGTGCGGGGGCGTCGAGGCGGGCGTCCAGCCGTTCTCGCTCGCGGCCTTCGCCGCGGCCCGTGCGATGTCGACCCGCAACGACGAGCCGGAGCGCGCGTCCCGGCCGTTCGACGTGGACCGGGACGGGTTCGTCATGGGCGAGGGCTCGACGCTCCTCGTGCTCGAGCGCGAGGACCACGCCCGGGCCCGCGGGGCGGTCGTGCACGGCGTCGTCTCGGGTGCGGCCCTGACGTCGGACGCGTTCGACATCGTCGGCGGCGACCCCGAGAACCAGGCCCGCACCATCACGATGGCGCTGCGCTCGGCGGGCCTCGCCCCCGAGGACGTCGGGCTCGTGCACGCGCACGCGACGGCGACCCCCGTCGGGGACGTCAACGAGGCGGACGCGCTGCGCGCGGCCCTCGGGATGCCGCCGCCCGTCACGAGCACGAAGGGCGCGACGGGCCACCTCCTCGGCGCGTCGGGCGCGCTGGGCGTCCTCGTCGCGCTCCTCGCCCTGCGCGACGGCCGCGTGCCGCCCACGCTCAACGTCGACACGCTCGACCCCGCGATCGACCTCGACGTCGTCCGGGAGGCGGCCACGACGTCGGCCCGGCACGCGCTCGTCGACGCGTTCGGGTTCGGCGGGCACAGCTCGAGCGTCGTGGTCTCGCGCGACTGACCGGGTCGCCGAGCACGAGGTCGCCGTCGGGAAGGCGGCCAGAACGCCACGGAACCCGTGGTCGACGGCGAGCAACCCCGTCCCCGGGCACGATGGAGCGATGGACCTCGACGCACGCCTCGCCGACATCACGACGCTCGACGTCGACGCGATCGTCAACGCCGCGAACTCGTCCCTGCTGGGCGGCGGCGGGGTGGACGGCGCGATCCACGCCGCGGCCGGGCCGCGGCTCCTGGAGGAGTGCCGTCGGCTCCGGCGCACGACCCTCCCCGACGGCCTGCCCGTGGGCGACGCCGTCGCCACCGACGCCTACGACCTCCCTGCCCGCTGGGTCGTGCACACCGTCGGGCCGAACCGCTACCGCGGCGAGACGGACCCCGCGCTCCTCGCGTCGTGCTTCGCCCGCTCGCTCGACGTCGCGGACGACCTCGGCGCCACGACCGTCGCCTTCCCCGCGATCAGCGCGGGCGCGTACGGCTGGGACGTCGAGGAGGTCGCCCGCGTGGCGGTGGACGCCGTCCGCGGCTGGTCCGCACCCGACCTCTTCGACGAGCCCGCCGGCCCGACGGCGGCCCGGGACCGGGACGGGTCGCGCCCCGGGCCAGGCGTCGCGGCCGTGACGTTCGCCCTCGCGACGCCGCGGGCGCTCGCGGCGTTCCAGGCCGCCCTCGCCCGCTGAGCCCCGACCCGCGGTGTCGCCGCCCCGAGGATCAGGGTCGGGTCGGGGGACCTCCGGATACCGGGGCGCCCGGGACGCTCGTACCGTCGAGGCATGAGCACCTCAGACGCCTCCACCGCCGCGTACCGCCCGACGCTGTCCCGCCCGCGCCACGGCCGGATGATCGCCGGCGTGTGCGCCGGGATCGCCCGCCGGTTCGGCTGGGACCCGACCGTCGTCCGCATCGTCGCCGCGGTCTCGATCCTGCTCCCCGGCCCCCAGGTCATCGCGTACCTGGTCCTGTGGGCCCTCATGCCGAACGACCGCGACTGACCACGGTCCACACGCCGGTCGGGCAAAGCCCCTGACGGTCGTTCGACCGACTCGTCCCGGCGGGCCGGGACGCCTCAGTCGAGCTCGACGACGACGGCGCCGGACGGGTCACGCAGCACGGTGCCCTCAACCCTCACGGTGACTTCCAGCGGGCCCTGCGGCCATCGAGCACTCACCGTGTACGGGGCGGACGCGCGCACCTCCTCCCCGGCCACGAGGGAGAGCGGCTCCGCCTGGGCCCAGACGGCGGACGCCACGTCCACCCCTGCGTACCCGCGGAAGATGCCGTCCGCGACGCTCTGCGGGCAGTCGTCGCCCGTGAGCCCGGCGGCGGTGCACGAGGCGAGCAGCTCGTCGATGCGCGCCTCGGCCTCGGTGGCCACCTCGGAGCGCAGGACCGGGTCGACGTGCAGCATCTGCGAGCGCAGCTCCGCTCCCGGAGGAGGCTGGATCGCGTCCGGGTCCACGGGGAACTCCACCGTGAACGGCTCGCTGTCGCCGCCGTCGGGATCGATCGTCGTGAGGTCCTGCGGCCCGGCGAGCTCGAGGTCGTAGATCCCGGGAAGCAACCGCAGGGGCCCCGACGTCGCGAGGTCGAACGCGCCCGACCCCTCGACCACGATCTCCACCGGGACGCCCGGATGGACGACCGGGAGCCCGTGGTCGGACCAGAGCGCGACCCTCGGCTCCCCTCCGACGGTCTCCGTGCTGATCACGAGGGTGCGCGTCTCCTCCTCGCCGTCGAGCCGGTACTCGACGTCCACCGAGGACTCCGGGCCCGACCCGGTCACGGAGGTGACACGGGCCTCGACGGGGCGCACCGCCTCGGCGTAGACCGCGTCGTCGAGCGCGACCGGGCTGACCACCGACGGATCGCTCAGCAGCTCGCCCGCGCCCGTGGCGTCGCCGTCGACGAGGCGGTCGAAGAAGGTCGTGACCACCTGCTCCGCGGCCCTCTCCTCGGAGCTCTGGAACGAGCACCCCGCCACCGTCAGCGGGACGACCACGGTCGTGAGGCCGGCGGCCCACCGTGCCGCGCGTGACGACGCCCTCACCGGATCTCCGCCCCTGCTCGCGGACGGGCTCCGGAGCCGTCGACGGTGGTCCCGGGCTCGGCGTCGGTCTTCCACGCCCTGCCCCGGAAGGACGACACGCCGGTCGGCGCACTGCACTCCATGCTGTTCCTCTTCCCCTTCTGCCCGGTCCTCGCTCCGCCCCGGTCCCGGCAGCCGTCCGGAGCGTCACCGTCGAGCCCCGCTGGTCGGGCGCGTCGTCGAGCACCGCCCTACCTTCGCCGATGAGCGCCGAGATCGCCTCATGAGCGGCGCGCCTTCGCCTCGTTTCCGGCGCCCCGGACGGGCGGCCGTTGCTCCGAGCGACGGACTCGCGCACGGAGTACCTGATACTTCGGGCCCGTGACCGAATCGTGACGGCGAAAGTACCTAGTACTCGCTGTCCGTGGTGTCCGGGGCGTTGCTAGCGTCGCTGGGGATCTACCTGCTACTCCACGTCCCGCCAACGGTGGCGGACGCACCGGCGCACTCCCGCGCCGAGCAGACCGGTACCCGTCTCTCCCGCAGCTCTCCCCTCGTGCCGACCGCCCCGCGACGACGCCGGGCGTGAGGAAGGACGACAGATGACGCAGCACGCTCTCCGACCGTCACGCACGCACACGGTCCTCACCTCCGTCGCGCTCGCCGTGCTGGCCCTCGCGGTCGCCGGCCTGGTCGCGTTCCTCCTCGTGTACAACGGCAAGGTCGCCGACGGCGCGACCCGCCTCGACGACGGCGCGGCCGAGCTCGACGCGGGCGCCGCGACCCTCGCCGACGGCACGACCGAGGCCCAGGCCGGCGCCCGCCGCCTCGCCGACGGCGCGGACGACCTCGAGGCCGGCGCGGGCGACCTCTCCGCGGGGGCGCGGAAGGCGTCCGACGGCGCCACTCAGCTCGCGACGGGCGGCGCCACCGCGCTGGACGGCGCGACCGAGCTCGCCGCCGGGGCGGACGAGCTCAACGCCGGGGCGGCACGCCTCGCCGCCGGGGCGGGCGACGCCGCGAGCGGCGCTGCCCGGCTCGCCGCGGGCAGCAAGGACCTCGACTCCGGGGCGGCACGCCTCGCCGCGGGGAACGCCCGTGCCGCCGACGGCGCGTCCCAGATCGCGGCGGGCGCGGGTGACCTCGACGCGGGCGCCGGCGACCTGAGCGCGGGAGCCGTCCGCGCCGCGAACGGCTCCGCCGATCTCGCATCGGGCGCGGGTCGGCTCGCGACGGGAGCCGACACGCTCGCCGCCGGGACCACCGCGCTCCGGTCCGGCGTGCGAGACAGCCTCGGCGGCGGCGTCCAGTCGCTCGACCAGGGTCAGGCCCAGCTCTCCGCCGGTGCGGCGCGTCTGGCCGACGGGGTGGCCGCAGCCGGGGCGGGGGTCGACGCGCTCCAGGCAGGGGTCGACGAGATCCGGGGAGGAGCGACCCAGGTCCGCGGTGGCGTGGTCGCCCTCGGTGGAGGTGCCGACCAGCTGCGGGTCTCTGCCGACGAGCTCCAGCGCTCGGCCACGACCGTCGGGACCAACCTGGACGGCCTCGCGGCACAGCTGGACATGATCGCGCGCGGAGAGGTCGCGGCGTCGCCGGAGACTCTGGGGACGATCGCCGCGAACCTCCGCGCGCTGGGCAACGGCACCGAGTCGGCACCCGGCGCCTCCGCGCAGATCGCGGGCGGCGCCGGGAGGCTCGCGGCGGGCGCAGGCCAGCTCTCCCTGCGGGCGGGCGACGTCACCGTGGGTGTCGATCGGGTCTCGGCCGGCCTCGGGGCGGGCACTCCGCAGCAGCCCGGGGTCTCCACGGGGCTCGCGCAGCTTCGCGCGGGCCTCGGCGAGGGCACCCCCGCACAGCCGGGCCTCGCCGCCGGGGTGCAGCAGCTCCGCACGGGCATCGACGTCCAGCTCGCGGGCGGCATCGACGCGCTGGCCGCCGGCGCTACGACGCTCGACGGCAAGATCGGTGAGCTCGAGGCGGGCGCCACGACGCTCCACGGGAAGGTCGGCGAGCTCAGCGCCGGGGCGACACGGATCGCTGAGGGCAGTGCCGACCTCGCGGCGGGCGCCGCTCGCGTGAGCGGCGGCACCGCGCTCCTGGCGACGAAGACCTCCGAGCTGGCGACGGGCGCGTCGGAGCTCGCGTCCGGCGCCGCCGACCTCAAGGCCGGGACGGCGAGGGCCACCACCGGCGCGAGCGACCTCTCCGCCGGCACGGTGCGGCTGCACACGGGCGCGGGCGACCTGTTCGGCGGGACCACGCGGCTGGAGGACGGGACGCTGCGCCTGCAGAACGGGCTCACGACCCTCTCGACGGGCGCGACGACCCTCGCGGCGGGCAACGCGGCGCTGGCCGAGGGCTCCGCGACGCTGCACGCCGGCACGACGACCCTCGCCGACGGCGCGTCCGACCTGCACGACGGCAGCACCCGCATCGCCGACGGCGCGGCCACGCTCGCGGACGGCACGGGCACCCTCTCCGACGGCACGACGGAGCTCAAGGACAGCGTCGAGAACAGCCCCGTCGGACGGGTGTCGCTCGGCATGTCGGCGCTGGTCGGCGGGTCCGTGCTCGCGGGCGTCGCGGGCGTCGGGCTCGGGCTGCGCCGTCGGCTCGCGGCGGTCTGACGGACCGGCGCGCACGGCCGGGCGGCGTCCTCGCCGCCCGGCCCCCGGCTCGGGGGCGGCCTCACGTCGACGGTGCCGCCCTCGCGGGCGGCGGTCCCGGTGGACAGGACTCCGGGCCCGCCGCCATTCTTCGTGGCTCCGGCGCCGCCGCTCGCCGGGCGGGTCGACCGGCACGCACCGCGCCGGCAGCGGTCACGACACGACGTCCCGGGCGCGGCTCATGGTGACGTACGCCGAGAACCCCGCGCGTCGGGCGAACCGCACGGGGCGGCGCCCCGTCTCAGTGAACCCGAGCTTGCGATAGAGCCCCAGCGCGGGAGCGTTGGTGTCCTTGATGTCGCGCAGCACGAGCTCGTCGTACGGCAGCTCCAGGAGTCGGCGCACGAGCGCGGTGCCCACGCCCTGGCCCTGGTGCTCCGGCGCGGTCGTGACGAACCCGATCTCGGCGAGGCCGTCCCGCGCGCCGTCGTACCCGCCGAGAAACTGGCTCCGGACGATCCGGTAGCTGATCGCGCCGTGGACACGACCCAGCGCGTCCTGGAAGGGGCGCTTCTCGGGGGCGAAGCACTCCTGCGCAGCCTCGGTGACCGAGGCGACGGCGGAGGGCTCGCCGTCGACGACCGCGACGTAGAACCGTTCGAGGACGAGCATGTGCGCGAACGCGTCCGCCAGCATCCGCGGGTCCTTCGAGAAGTACGCGAAGTCGTCCGCGAAGCCGCGCACGAGCACCTCGGTGATCCGCCGTCGGCTGCTCTCGCCGAGCTCGTCGGCGCGCCTGATCTCGATCATCCGATCCCTGCCTCCTGGGTGCGGCCGTCACCGCTTCTACGAGAAACTGTTTACGGCATCTACTATTCTCCTGACGGTAGACACCGTCGCGCGGGCGGTCAAGGCTCGCTGGGAGGATGAGGAGATGACCGGGACCGAGGCCGACGACCGACCCCGCGCCGACCGTCGGGGCGCCGAGACGGGGCTCCCGCCCGTCCTCGCGCGGCTCTGGGGCCGTGACCCCGCCCCGCGACGCGGCCCCAAGCCCGCGCTGACCGTCGAGCGGGTGGTGCGCGCCGCCGTCGACCTCGCCGACGCCGAAGGCCTGGCCGCGGTGTCCATGGCGCGCGTCGCCGAGTCGCTCGGGTACTCGTCGATGGCGCTCTACCGCTACGTCGAGAGCAAGGACGAGCTCCTCGTCCTCATGGCCGACGCCGCCGCGGGCTCGCTCAAGGTACCCCCGGACGACGAGGGCGACTGGCGCGCCGGGCTCACGGCCTGGACGCGCGCGCAGATCGAGGGCGTCCTCGCGCGGCCCTGGTTCCTCGACCTGCCGCTGACGACCGCGCAGGTCGGCCCGAACCGCCTGCGCTGGATCGACCGCGCCTTCGCGATCCTCGCCCCGCTCGACCTGACGACGGACGAGAAGCTCCGGATCGTGGGGCTCCTCGCGCAGCACGTGCTCGGCGAGGGACGCGTGCAGGTCGAGACCCGGCGCGCCGCCGCCGACCCGTACGCCGACTACGAGCTCGTGCTCACCCGGCTCGCCGACCCCGAGACGTACCCCGCGCTGACCAGTGCGCTCGCCGCGTGGACGCCGCCCGAGGCTCGGCCCGACACCGGGCAGAGCGACCTCGGCTCCGGGCTCGACATCCTCCTCGACGGGATCGAGGCGTTCGTCGCCCGGCGCGCCTCCGCCCGCGGGGACGCCGACCACGACTGACCGCCGCGCGGGGCCGGGTCAGGGGGTCGGCTGGACCGGCGCGTCGGGGACCTGAATGTCCGGGAGGTCCGGCACGTCGAACGTGGGGACGTCGATCGTCGGGACGTCCAGCTCTCCCATCCGCTCCTGGAGCTCCTCCTGGCGGACCCGGTTGTTCTCCTGGAGGCACGCGAGGCGCGCGGCGGGGCGCCCGGTGCACTCCTGCACGGCCGAGCCCGGGTCGCGCGGCGCGCGCTCCTCCTGGACGTAGCGGCCGTCGGCGTCGTGCTCGTCGGGGGCGACGGGCAGCGCGGCGAGCGCGGCCGCCTCGGCGAGCAGCAGCAGGACCGTGGCGAGGACGAGGACGGCGCCGCCCAGCCCCGCGCGGACCGCGGCGGCCGTGCTCACGGGCGGGCGCTCGTCGGACACCGCGCGCTGCCGGGCCGCGACGCGCCACGCGGCCCACATCCCGACGACGAGCGGCAGCACGTACGCCACCGCGGCGAGGGCCGCCACGGGCCGGGCGTCCTCGCGCGCGACCGCGCCCGGGCCGATGCTCCCGACGACGACCGCGACGATCCCGAGGACGACGGCACGGCGCACGACGGCGCCCCGCAGGCTCGCGCGCAGGGCCGCGATCCGCACGGCTCCCGCCGTCCCGGCCGGCAGGTACCCGAGCTCGCGCGCCTGCGTGAACATCGCCGCGTGCAGCACGGCCGAGGTCACGGTCGTCAGGGCGAGCACGACCCCGAGCCCGACGAGGAACCAGCGGACGGCGACGGCGTCGCGCACGAGGTAGAGCAGGGCGAGGCCCGCGAGGACGCCCGCCCACCCGACGGCGATCGCCACGACGGTGCCGCCGCGGAACGGCGTGCGGCGCAGGGTGCGGCGCAGCAGCCCGCGCGGGACCTGGAGGAGCACGGGCAGGACGCGCAGCGCGGTCACGCCCGTCCACAGCAGCACGACGACCCCCCAGACCGGCACGCTGCCCACGTGGGCGTCGCTCATCGCGAAGGCGACGACGAGCGCGACCGCCCCGACGAGCAGGACCGGCATCTCGACGAGCCGCAGCACCTGCTGCCACACGCTGAGGTGCAGCAGGTACCCGGCCTCGGCGTGCTCGGGGTTCATGGCGAGGACGCCGCTGTACCCCTGGGCGCTGCGGCTCGCGTCGAGCGCGAGGGCCGCGTCGAGGTAGAGGAGGTCCTCGTGCTCCGGCGCGACGGCGAGCCCCTGCCGCACCAGGGCGCGCGCCCGGTCGTCGTCCCCGAGGCGCGACCAGAGCCGGGCCGCCTGCGCGAGCCGGTCCGGGGCCTCGGGGGCGAGCTCGAGCGCCGAGGCGATGCGCTCGCGCGCGAGGCGTCGGTCGGCGCCGCGCACGCGCCCCGAGAGGAGGGCGTCGGCGAGCTGGAGGTGGTAGCGCGCGTCGTCGGGGTCGAGCTCGAGCGCGCGGCGTGCGGCGTCGCGCGCGCCGGGGACGTCACCGGTGTTCTGGCGCGCGACCGACAGCAGGTAGAGCGCGCCGTCGGCCGCGGGCTGGGCGGCGACCACCTGCTCCAGGAGGGGCAGCGCGTCGGCGGAGCGCTGGAGGTGCAGCCGCACCCACGCGGCGGCGAGGAGGAGCCGCGGGTCGTCGGGGACGGCCGCGAGCGCCTCGTCGACCTCGTCGAGCGCGCGCTCGGGCCGCCCCATCTGGACGAGCATCTCGACGCGCGCGCCGACGGTGCGCGGGTCGACGGTCGTGGTCACCGTGGGCTGCCTCGCCGTCTCAGAGCATGCGTCGCGCGCGCAGGTACGCGGCGAGCTCGTCGTAGCGGCCGTCGTTGTTCGCGAACGTCACGACGTTGCGCGCGGACTGGAGCCACGCCGTCGTGGACGGCCGCACGTCCGCGAGCGCCGACTCCATGTCGGCCATGGTGACGGGTCGCACCTGGCCGGACGCGATGGAGTCCATCATCGCCTTCTCGGCCGCCGTGGCCGCCAGGTGCTCCAGGTCAGCGCCGGAGAACCCCTCGGTGCGCTGCACGACGGCGCCCAGGTCGATCCCGGCGACGGGCCGCCCCGCGAGGTGGTGGCGCAGGATGGCCTCGCGCGCGGGCTCGTCGGGCGGCAGGACGAGCACGACGCGGTCGAACCGGCCCGGTCGCAGGAGCGCGGTGTCGACGTCCCACGGGTGGTTGGTCGCGCCGAGCACGAACAGGCCGTCGTTGTCGGAGCCGATGCCGTCCATCTCCTGGAGGAGCTGGTTGACGACCGTCCGCATGCCCGACGAGCCGGAGTACTGCGCGCGCCTGCCGCCGATCGCGTCGACCTCGTCGAGGAACAGGACGGCCGGCGCGAGCTGCCGCGCCCGCTGGAACAGGGCGTGGAGGTTCTGCTCGCTCTCCCCGATGTACTTGTCGAGGATGTCCGCGAGCGTCACCGTGAGGAACCGCGCGCCGAGCTCGCCCGCGACCGCGCGCGCCATGTACGTCTTGCCGGTGCCGGGCGGCCCGTAGAGCAGCAGGCCGCCGCGCAGCGACTTGCCGAACGCCTGCGCGATGGCCTGGTGGCGCATCGGCTCCAGGAACGCCTCGCGGATGCGCTTCTTCACCGGCTCCAGGCCGCCGACGTCGGCGAGCGTCACCGTCTCGCGCGAGACCTCGAGCAGGCCCGACCCGTCGTCGGGGGCGTCGTCGCGCGCGGGCACGAGGAACGGCTGCCCGCCCCCGGGCGCCGGGTCCGCGTGGCCCTGCTCGGGTGCCGGGCTCGGGTCGGCGGGGGCGGGGCCCGTGGCGCCGACCACAGGCTCCTCGACGAAGGGCGGAGGGACGCGCACGTCGAGCTCGTCCTCCAGCCGGTCCCAGTCGATGCCCGACGCCGGGCTCCCCGGCCCGGCGGGAGCGCCCTGCCCGGGGTGGTCGGACGGCGCGGGCTCGCCGGACAGCGCGGAGTCGCCGGACGGCGTGAGGTCGCCGGACGGCGCGGGGTCACCCGGCGCCTGCTCGGGCGCGGCGTCTCCCGGCCGCGACGCCGCCGCGGCGGACGCGGCCGCCTCCTGCACGAGCCGCAGCGCCTCGCCGTCGGCGGGGTCGATCCGGAGCCCGGCGCTGGCCTGCTCGAGCGCCTCGACGGGACGCCCCGCGGCGAGCAGGAGGCTCGCGTAGTGCACGCGCAGCGGCGCGCTCGCGGGCGCTGCCGCGACGGCGGCGGCGAGCGCGGCCAGGGCGTCGGACATGGGTGCTCCTCGGGGACGGAGGTCGGGACGACGGCGTCGTGCGGCCCGGGGCGGGGCACGGCCGGGACCAGTGTGCACGGGACCGGTGACGCGCACGATAGGGAGAGGTCCCCATGGAAACCACTTGCCATGATGGAAAGTAGATGCTTCGATGGCATCCATGAGCACCGACGACACGACCTCCTTGGCGCCCCTCGACGCGGCAGCCGCTCTCGACCGTGCCGACCGCCTCGCCGGCGCCACCCGGGCGCGCGGGTGGCGGTGGGTCCGGCTCTACCTGACGGGGTGGGCCGTCGCGAGCGTCGGGCTGGTGCTCGCGATCGGGCTCGGCGGCCGCGTCGGCTTCGTCGTCGGCATGGCGGCCTGGGTCGCGATCGTCACCGTCGGCGCCACGTGGGCGGGGCGGCAGGGCGCCCTGGCCGTCGGCACGCGACGCCGGATCGCCGTCGGCGCCGTGTCCTGGGCCGTGGTCTACGGGGCCGTGCTCGTCGCCGGGCTGGTGGTGTGGCCCGACTCCGTCGCGTACTGGGTGCCCGCGGCGCTCGTGAGCGCCGTCCCGCTGCTCGTCGCGGCGTGGCGGCCCGCCCCGCGGGACGCGGCGGTGACGGCGTGACGACGCACCGTCCCACCACGGGCGACGGCTCCGCCGTCGACCACCACCCGCGCCACACGCTCGACGAGGTGATCCACTCCCCCGTGCGCCTCTCCGTCGTCGCCGCGCTCTCGGGCGTCGAGAAGGCGGACTTCCGGACCCTGCGCGACACCATCGAGCTGTCCGACTCGACGCTGTCGAAGCAGCTCACGGTGCTCGAGGACGCCGGGTACGTCGAGATCAGCAAGGAGCGTGCCGGACGACGCACGCGCACCTGGGCGCGCCTCACACCCGCCGGCGCCGCCGCCCTGCGCGCGCACCTCGACGCGCTGCGCGCGATCGCGGAGGTCGCGCTGCCCCCGGCCGACGCCTGACCACAGGCGCCTCGGCGCACGCGCCCGGACGCACGCCGTCCACAGGGACCTCGTGGGTGTCGGCGGGAGGCGGCAGAGTGGGGCGCATGACGACCGAGACCGACGCGTCCACCCCGCTCGCCGTGCCCGACGACGCGCCGCCCGCGCCGCGCCCCGGCGCCCGCTGCTTCGGCGACGGCGACCCGCTCTACGAGGAGTACCACGACACCGAGTGGGGGGTGCCGGTGCACGGGGACACCGCGCTGTTCGAGCGTCTGGTCCTCGAGGGCTTCCAGTCCGGGCTGTCCTGGATCACGGTGCTGCGGAAGCGACCGGCCTTCCGCGAGGTGTTCGTGGGGTTCGACCCCGAGGCGGTCGCGGCGTTCGACGAGCCCGACGTCGAGCGGCTCCTGACGGACGCCCGCATCATCCGCAACCGCCAGAAGATCACGGCGACGATCGACAACGCGCGGGCGCTCCTCGCGCTGCAGGCCGGCGGCGGCTCGCTCGACGAGCTGGTGTGGTCGTTCGCGCCGCCCGCGCGCTCCGGCCGGCCCGCCACGTGGGGCGACGTCCCGAGCACGAGCCCGGAGTCGGTCGCCCTGTCGAAGTCGCTCAAGAAGCACGGCTTCCGGTTCGTCGGGCCCACGACGGCGTACGCGGCCATGCAGGCGTGCGGCCTGGTGGACGACCACCTCGCGACCTGCCCGGTCGCCATGAGCCGTCCCGCGCCCACGCGCTCGTGACCGATTCGCTATAGCAAAATCCGCCCGCATCGTGGACGAGGTGCGACCATGGTGGGCATGAGCGCCTACGTCTCGGTCCTCGACCTGTTCTCCGTCGGCGTCGGCCCGTCGAGCTCGCACACCGTCGGGCCGATGCGCGCGGCGAAGGCGTTCGTCACGACCCTGGCCGCGGACTACACGCTCGGCAGTGTCGCCGGCCTGCGGGTCGTGCTGTGCGGCTCGCTCGGCGCGACGGGCGTCGGCCACGGGACGCCGGACGCCGTCGTCGCGGGCCTGCTCGGCCTCGACCCCGAGACGTGCGACCCGGCGCGCGTGCCCGGGTCGTGGGAGAAGCTCGGCGACGGCGCGCCCGTCACGCTCCTGGGCCGCCACCGCATCACCATGACGAGCGACGACGTGCGCCTCGCGCCGCTGACGCGCATGCCCGGTCACCCCAACGGGATGCGCTTCACCGCGCTCGACGCCGACGGCGCGACGGTCGCCGAGGAGGCGTACTACTCCGTCGGCGGCGGGTTCGTCCTCACCGCGGCCGAGCTCGAGGCAGCCGCCGCGAACGAGGCCGCCCAGGTCGGGGCCGAGCTCGCGGGCGAGGCGATCGACCCGCGGACCGAGCCGGCCGGTGTGCCGTTCCCGTTCGCCAACGCGGCCGAGCTCCTCGCGGTGTGCGAGCGCGAGCGGACGTCCATCGCCGCGGTCGCCTGGGCCAACGAGACCGCGCTGCGCCCGGTGGCCGACGTCGAGGCGGGCGTCGACCGCATCTGGGACACGATGAGCGCGTGCGTCGACGCCGGGCTGGAGCGCGACGGTGTCCTGCCCGGGCGGCTCAAGGTCCGGCGTCGGGCCCGCGCGCAGCGCGAGCGCCTCGAGCTGGCCGACGAGCGTGGCGCCGACACGACGATCGAGTGGCTCCAGGCCTTCGCGATGGCCGTCAACGAGGAGAACGCCGACGGGCGGCGCGTCGTGACCGCCCCGACGAACGGCGCGGCCGGGATCATCCCCGCCGTCGGGCGGCACTTCCTGCGCACGCACCCGGACGTCGCCGCCGACCCGGCCCGCCGTCGTCGGGCGATGCGCACGTACCTGCTCACCGCCGCCGCCATCGGCGCGCTGTACAAGCGCAACGCGTCCATCTCCGGCGCGGAGGCCGGGTGCCAGGGCGAGGTCGGGTCGGCCTGCTCCATGGCCGCCGGTGCCGTCTGCGCGGTGCTCGGCGGCACGCCCGCCCAGGTCGAGAACGCGGCCGAGATCGCGATGGAGCACAACCTCGGCCTCACGTGCGACCCGGTCGGGGGGCTCGTCCAGGTCCCGTGCATCGAGCGCAACGCCATCGCCGCGTGCACCGCCGTCTCCGCCGCGCGCCTCGCGCTCCAGGGCGACGGCTCGCACGTCGTCTCGCTGGACACCGTCATCGAGACCATGCGCCAGACCGGCGTCGACATGTCGACCAAGTACAAGGAGACCTCGACGGGTGGCCTTGCGGTCAACGTCGTCGAGTGCTGAGCCGGAGCGCAGCGGAGCAAGCACAGGCTCCAGCACGACCGAGGGCACGAGTGCTGAGCCGGAGCGCAGCGGAGCAAGCGCAGGCTCCAGCACGACCGAAGGAACACGTGCTGGGCCGGCGGTCGCTCACCAGGTGCGGCGGACGTCCGCCCGCGGCCCGGTCACGAGGCTTCGCGGCGGGACGTCGTCGGTGACGACGGCGCCCGCGGCGACGACGGCGTCGCGACCGATGGTCACGCCGGGCAGGATGGTCGCGCCCGCGCCGATCCACACGTTCTCGTGGACGTCGATCGGGCCGCCGGTGAGCCAGACCTTGCGGTCGTCGGTGTCGACGGGGTGCCCGACGGTGATGAACGTGACCCGCGGTGCGACCAGCACGCGGTCGGCGAGCCGGATGCCGGCGTAGTCGAGGAACGTGCAGTTCTGGTTGACGAAGACCCGCTCACCGAGGTCGAGGTGCAGTCCGTGGTCGGTGAAGAACGGCGGGTAGATCGTCGTGCGCGGCGGCAGCGGTCGCCCGAGGATCTGCTCGAGGAGCCGGGCCTTGCCCTCCTCGTCGTCGAACGGGAGCACGTTGAGCCGCGAGGTGAGCGCGGTCGCCTCCAGCACGCGCTCGGACATGGCGCGGAACTCGGGGCCGTGGATGCGCATGAGCAGGTCGCTGGGCATCCCCCGATCCTCCTCCCCCGTCAGCGTGCGGCACGGGGCGCGGCGCGCCGGGCGACGACCTCCTCCACGACCGCGACGACGCCGTCCTCCCCCGGCGCGGCGGCGATGCGCTCGCCGAGGCGCGCGGCGGCCCGGGTGTACGCGGGGTCGTCGAGCAGGCGGCGCACCGCGCGTCGTACCTGGGCGGGTCGCGGCGTGCTGGTCCGCAGCCGCACGCCCGTCCCGGTCCACGCGACGCGGGCCGCGACCTCCGCCTTGTCCTCCGTCTTCCCGGCGACGACGACGGGCACGCCGTGCCGCAGCGCGTGGTGCACGCCCCCGTAGCCGCCGTTCGTCACGAGGACCGACGTGCGCGGGAGCAGCGCGTCGTACGGGAGGTACTCGGCGGCGCGCGCGTTCGCGGGCAGCGCGCCGAGCGTCTCGACGGGCCGCCCGCCGGTGGCGGCGACGACGAGCACGTCCTCGTCCGCGAGCGCGCGCAGGGTCGGGACGAGGAGCTGGCGCGGGTCCTCGTTCGCGACGGTGCCCTGCGTGACGTGGACGACGGGGCGGCGCGTGCCGAGGTCGTCCCACCAGGCAGGGAGGTCGCCGTGCGCGGCGACGGGTCGCGGCGGGCCGACGAACCGGACGGGCGTGACGACGTCGGGCCGCCGGTACTCGAGCTCGGGGACGGTGAGCTGCACGACGGCGTCCGCGTCGGCGGGCCAGCCCAGGAAGAACGTGTCGCTCGGGGTGGCGCCGGTCGCGCGCACCATGTCCTGCGCGGCGCGCTGCGGCGCGGCGAACGCGACGCCCTCGACGAACCGGTGCAGCGCCCGGTTGCGCAGCACCCCGAGCGGCCCGCGCGCGGGAAGCACGCCGAGGCCGAACGGTGCGGTGAGGTCGCTCTTCAGCCCGAGCGGGAAGATGCCCAGCGCGAGCACGGGTGGGCGTCGGTCGGCCGGGGTGGCGACGAGCGCCATCGCACCGAGGAACAGGGGCTCGACGAGCACGACGTCGGCCGGGCGCACGGCGAGGGCGTCGAGGACGGCGCGGTGCTGCGCGGCGCCCGGCCGGACGAAGATCTCGAGCATGTCGTGCCGGATCGCGTCGAGACCGGTGCGGCCCGCACGGCCCGGGAAGGCGGCCGCGAGGTCGCGGTCGTCGAAGTCGGCGGCGGCGGGCAGCGGCACGTGCTCGGCGCCGACTGCCTCCACGGCCGCGGCGAAGCGCGCCCCGGTGAGGAACCGGACCTCGTGGCCGTGGGCGACGAGCGCGCGCGTGACCGCGAGCAGCGGGGTGACATGAGCGTGCACGGGGGTGGAGCAGAGCAGGACGGTGGCCATCGGTGTGCCTCTCTCGGGCGGCGCGGGACGCGCCGGTCGGACGGGAAGGCGCGGGACCGGGCCGTCCGCGCGAGGACGCCGAGGGGGGAGGCGGCGTGTGAGAAGATCGGTAACCGTCAGGAGTATTCATCACCCTAGAGGGGTAGTCAATAGTGGTCCCCCGCGCCTACACGTCCGACCTCCGCGCCGAGCAGGCCGCGCGCACCCGCGAGCGCGTCGTGCGCGCGGCGGCCGAGGAGCTCGCCGAGCGCGGCTACGAGCGCACGACCCTCGCGCGCGTCGCCGAGCGGGCGGGCGTGTCCCTCGAGACCGTCAAGGCGCACGGGCCCAAGCGCGCCCTGCTCCTCGCGGCCTTCGAGGTGACGTTCGCAGGCTCCGAGGGCCAGGAGTCGCTCGCCGCCCGGCCCGAGGGCCGCGCCGTCGCCGGGACCACCGACCCCGAGGCCTTCCTCGACGGGCTCGTCGCGCTCGTGGCGCCGGCGAACGAACGCGTCGCGGCCCTGTGGTCGGCGTTCACGTCGGCGGCCCGCTCCGACGAGGCCGTCGCCGCCGAGCTCGCGGCGCTCCTCGACCGCCGTCGCGCGGACCTGCGCGCGAGCGTGGACGTGCTCGCGGACCACGGGTTCCGGCTGCGCGCGCCGCGGGACGAGGCCGCCGAGACCCTGTCGTACCTCCTCGCGCCGGAGGGCTGGACGCACTTCGCGGCCGGTGCGGGCTGGTCGCGCGAGCGGTACCGCGCGTGGCTGCGCGACGCCGTCGTGCGCCTCGTCGCCGCACCGCCCCGGGGTGACGCGGACGCCTGACCCCTGGCGCGGCCTGGCGCGCCGCGCCTACCGTGGGCCATGAGCACCCTCACCCCCGGCTTCCAGGGCCGGCCCCGCCCGCAGGGCGTGGCGCTCCCGCCGGGCCAGTACGTCGAGACCGGGTTCCCCGTGCTCTCGGCAGGGCCCACACCGCGCGTCGACACCGCGACCTGGCGCTTCGACGTCACCACCGAGACCGGCGCGACCCGATCCTGGTCGTGGGCCGAGCTCCTGGCGCTCCCCCAGGACGAGCCGACCGTCGACATCCACTGCGTCACCCGCTGGTCGAAGTTCGGCACGTCCTGGCGCGGCGTCTCGCTCGACACGCTCCTCGGCGAGGTCGAGTCCACGGCCGACTTCGCGATGATCGGCTGCTACGGCGGCTACACGACGAACCTCCCGGTCGCCGAGCTGCTCGGCGGCAAGGCGTGGGTCGTGCACACGTTCGACGGCGCTCCGCTGCACCCCGTGCACGGCGGCCCCGCGCGGCTCCTCGTGCCGCACCTGTACTTCTGGAAGTCGGCGAAGTGGGTCAACAGCATCACCCTCATGCCCATGGACCGGCAGGGCTTCTGGGAGCGGCTCGGCTACCACGACCTCGGCGACCCGTGGCGCGAGCAGAGGTACCAGGGTGACTGAGGCGCCCGTCCGCCTCGGCGCGCGGTACGCGACGCCGTCGCGCTGGCAGGTCGCGACGCTCGTCGACGCGTGGGCGGAGAGCCCGTCCGCGCGGACCCTCGTCCTCGAGGTCCCCGCGTGGCCCGGCCACCTCGCCGGCCAGCACGTCGACCTGCGCCTCACCGCGCCCGACGGCTACACCGCCGAGCGCAGCTACTCGATCGGCAGCGCCGCGACGCGCACCCCTCTGCCCGACGACGACCCCTCCCCGGGCGGTCCGCCCGCCGTCCCGCAGGACGGCACGGTGCCCGACGGCGGCGCGCCCGCGCGCATCGAGGTCACCGTCCAGCGGGTCCCCGGTGGCGAGGTCTCGACGTACCTCACCGACGTGTTCGCGGTGGGCGACGCGATCGAGCTGCGCGGGCCGGTCGGCGGGTGGTTCGTCTGGTCGCCGGAGCGCGACGCCGGGACGCCCGTGCTGCTCGCGGCCGGTGGGTCGGGCCTCGTCCCACTCATGGCGATGCTCCGCACCCGGCGCGACGCCGGCGACCGCACGCCGTTCCGGCTCGTGTACTCGGTGCGCCGTCCTGAAGACATGCTGTACGTGGACGACCTGGACCGCCTCGCCGCCGCGCACGACGGGCTCGACGTCCACGTGGTCCACACCCGTTCGACCCCGCTCGGCTCGACGCGCGGGCCGGGCCGCGTCGAGCGGCGCGAGCTCGCCGCGTGGGGCTGGCCGCCCGAGATCGAGCCCGCGTGCTTCGTGTGCGGGCCGACGGGCTTCGTCGAGGCCGTCGCGCGGCAGCTCGTGGCGCTCGGCCACGACCCGGCGCGGATCAAGACCGAGCGCTTCGGGCCAGCGGTCGACTGACCGCGACGGAGCACGTCAGAGCGGCGGCGGCCCGCCCGCGGGTCCGCGCGCGGCGCGCTCCGCGAGCACGCTGCGGAGCAGCATGATCGTCAGCACCAGCGCCCAGATGACCAGCACCGCGATCGTCACGAGCACGAGGACGTAGAGCAGGCTGAGGAACCCCAGGCCTGTGGACAGCATCATGCGCGGACCCTACCGGTGCGCAAGGGTCGCACACCGCCGACACAGGTCGGAGAGAAGGCGGCGAGGCCGAGGTCCACGAGCCCTGCCTCGAGTCGCTCGCGGCCGGGTACGTGCGACGAACCGGGCGCATCGGGGTGCTTGCGACATCTCTTGACGCTTTCTTCACCCGGCAGTAGCGTTCTTGCGTGTTGACGCAAGAAATCAACACTCCGTTGTGCGGTGCGGCACAGCGGGTCCGCAATTCTCGAAGGTACTGACCCGAGCCATCCGGCCACGGCCGGACGTGCGCCGTGGCCCGTCCTCCGACCCGGCCGTCCGGTCCGGTGCGGGGTCGCGCTCGGCGCGGCCTGACGCCCGTCGACGACGACGGGAGATCGAGGACACCGATGAGACATCGACCCAGCACGTCGAACCGCACACCTGTCCGCGCACCGCAGCGCCGGCCCCGGCTCCGGCTCGTCGCCGCGACGGCGGCGGCGACCGCCCTGCTCGTCCCGCTCGGCCTGACGACCACCGCGACGGCGGCGCCCACGGTGCTGTCCACGGGGAAGGCGACGGCCGCGAGCAGCAACACCTCGCCGTACCTGTCCGGCAACCTCACCGACGGTAACCAGAGCACGTACTGGGAGTCGACAAACAACACGTTCCCGCAGTGGGCGCAGGTCGACCTCGGCGCGACCGCCACGGTCGAGGACCTCGTGCTCAAGCTGCCCACGGGCTGGGGGGCGCGCAGCCAGACCCTCAGCGTGCAGTCGAGCACGGACGGCTCGAGCTTCACGACCCTCACGGCGAGCCAGGCGTACACGTTCGCCCCGGGGTCCGGGAACACCGTGACGATCGACGTGCCGGACACGCCTGCCCGCTACGTGCGCGTGCAGATCACGGCGAACACCGGCTGGCCTGCCGGGCAGCTCTCGGAGCTCGAGGTGCGCGGCACCGCCGGCGGCACGGACCCGGGGCCCGGGAACCCCCAGCCGCCCGCCGGCACCAACCTCGCCCTGAACAAGCCGATCGAGGCGTCGTCGACGGAGTGGCAGTTCGTGGCGAAGAACGCGAACGACGACAGCACGTCGACCTACTGGGAAGGCGCGGGCGGCCAGTACCCGAGCACGCTCAGCGTGTCCCTCGACTCCGCGACACAGCTCACGAACGTCGTCGTCAAGCTGCCGCCGGCGTCCGCCTGGGGCCCGCGCACCCAGACCTTCGAGGTCCAGGGTCGCGCGACCGCGACCGGCGCGTGGCAGACGCTCAAGCCGTCGGCGGGCTACGCGTTCTCCCCCACGTCGGGGAACACGGTGACGGTGCCCGTCACCGGCACGGCCAAGGACGTGCGCCTCCGGTTCACCGGGAACACCGGCTCCGGCAACGGCCAGGTCGCCGAGCTGCAGGTGTTCGGCACCCCCGCGCCCAACCCCGACCTCGTCGTCACGAGCGTCACCGCGACCCCCGCGTCACCGCTCGAGTCGCAGGCGATCACGCTGTCGGCCGTCGTCAAGAACATCGGCACCCAGGCATCCGCCGCGACCGACGTCGCGTTCACGCTCAACGGCCAGACGGTCGCCACGAAGCCGGTCGGCGGCCTCGCCGCCGGCGCCCAGGCGACCGTCACCGCCGACGTCGGCGCGCGCCCCGCAGGCAGCTACACGATCGGCGCGGTCGCCGACGCGGGCGGCACGGTCCCGGAGCAGGACGAGAGCAACAACGCCTACGCGAACCCCACCCCGCTCGTCGTCACGGCCGTCCCGAGCTCTGACCTCGTCCCGACGCTCACGTGGGCGCCGACCAACCCGTCGGCGGGCAGCACGGTGACGTTCTCCGCGACGATCGCCAACCAGGGCAACGTCGCGACCTCCGCGGCGGCGCACGGCCTCACCGTGACCGTGACGAACAAGGCCACGGGCGCCGTCGTGCGCACCCTCACCGGCTCCGTGAGCGGCGCGATCGCCGCGGGCGCGAGCAGCGCCAGCGTCGACCTCGGCACGTGGACCGCCGCGAACGGCAGCTACGACGTCAAGGTCGTCGCCGCGCCGGACTCCACCGAGGTCGCCGCGAAGCAGGCCAACAACACCGCGACCCGCGCGCTGTTCGTGGGACGCGGCGCCAACCTCCCGTTCGACACGTACGAGGCCGAGGACGGCGTCGCGGGTGGCGGCGCGAGCGTGCTCGCTCCCAACCGCGTCGTCGGCGACCTCGCAGGCGAGGCGTCCGGCCGTCGCGCGGTGACGCTCAACCAGACCGGCGCCTACGTCGAGTGGACCACCAAGGCTCCGACGAACACGCTCCTCACCCGCTTCTCCATCCCGGACTCGGCGGGCGGCGGCGGCACGAACGCGACGCTGGCGATCTACGTGGACGGCCAGTTCCTCAAGAACATCGACCTGACGTCGCGCTACGCGTGGCTCTACGGCAACGAGACCAACCTGGGCAACCAGCCGAGCCAGGGCGCGCCGCGCCACATCTACGACGAGGCGAGCACGCTGCTCGGCACCACGGTCCCCGCGGGCTCGAAGATCCGCCTGCAGAAGACCGCGCAGAACACGTCGCAGTACGCGATCGACTTCGTCGACCTCGAGCTCGCGACGCCGCGAGCCAACCCGAACCCCGCGCAGTACACGCAGCCCGCGGGCTTCACGCACCAGGACGTCCAGGCCGCGCTCGACAAGGTCCGCATGGACACGACGGGCACGCTCAAGGGCGTCTACCTGCCCGCGGGCGACTACCAGACGGCGAGCAAGTTCCAGGTGTACGGCAAGGGGGTCGACGTCGTCGGCGCCGGGCCGTGGTTCACGCGGTTCTTCGCGCCGCAGGGCCAGGAGAACACGGACGTCGGCTTCCGTGCCGAGGCGAGCGCCAACGGCTCGTCTTTCCGCGACTTCGCCTACTTCGGCAACTACACGTCGCGCATCGACGGGCCGGGCAAGGTGTTCGACTTCGCCAACGTGAAGAACATGACGATCGACAACATCTGGGTCGAGCACATGATCTGCATGTTCTGGGCCTCGAACATGGACGACTCGGAGGTCAAGAACTCCCGCATCCGGAACACGTTCGCCGACGCGATCAACATGACCAACGGCAGCGCGAACAACCACGTGCACAACAACCAGGCGCGCGGCACGGGCGACGACTCGTTCGCGCTCTTCGCGGCCACCGACAACGGCGGCAGCGGGCAGCGCGGCAACGTGTTCGAGAACCTCACCTCGACCAACACGTGGCGCGCCGCCGGGCTCGCGGTCTACGGCGGCCAGGACAACACGTTCCGCAACATCTACATCGCGGACACCCTGGTCTACTCGGGCGTCACGATCAGCTCGCTCGACTTCGGGTACCCGATGGAGGGCTTCGGCCCGGCGCCCACCGTGTTCGACGGGATCACCGTCGTCCGCTCCGGCGGGCACTTCTGGGGCAACCAGGTGTTCGGGGCCGTCTGGATGTTCTCGGCGTCCAAGGCGTTCGGGAACATCCAGGTGAACAACCTCGACGTCGTCGACCCGACGTACTCCGGGATCATGTTCCAGACGAACTACGTCGGCGGGCAGCCGCAGAACACCTTCCAGAACCCGACGTTCACCAACGTCACGATCACCGGGGCGAAGAAGAGCGGCGACGCCTACGACGCCAAGTCCGGCTACGGCATCTGGGCCAACCCGATGCCGGAGGCGGGCCAGGGGCCGGCCGTCGGCACCGCGACGTTCACCAACCTCACGTTCTCGGGCAACTACCGGGACATCGAGAACACGACGTCGACCTTCACCATCACGCGCAACTGACCCCGCCCGACGCCGCAGCCCGCCTCACGGGGCGGGCTGCGGCGCGCGCGGCGACCCCGGGCCCGGCTCCGGACCGTCCTGGCCGAACCGCCACCGCATCGCCGCGTGCTCGGACGTGCGCTCGTACGCGAACACGACCTCGGGCCGCACGGCGAAGACGAGCGCCGGGTCGCCGTCGTGGAGGAACACGCCGTCCCCGACGTCGAACGTCCAGTCGTCGCCGTACTTGCAGCGCCACCGCTCGGCGAGGCGGCGCAGCGCCGCGTCGTCGGTGACGCGCGCGGCGGTGCCCTCGACGACGACGTCGAGCGCGTCCTCGTAGGCGTTCGTCCCGGTCGTGAGGACGACGCGCGCGTTCTCGGCCAGGTTGCGGGCCTTGCGCTCGTCGGGCCCGGTGGTCACGTGGAGGCTGCCGTCGGCGACGACCGTCATGAGCGGCGTGACGTGCGGGCGCCCGTCAGGGCGCACGGTCGAGATCCACGAGATCTCGGCCCGTTCGAGCGCGCCGCGAACCGTCTCCCACGGGACGGGGCGCGCGCCGGGAGAGCTGAAACCGGGGACGAGCGTGCCCTCGGGTGCGTCGGGGGCGTCGGGTCGCGCGGCCGGCTGGTCGGTGGTGGTCATGGCGGTCCTCTCGTCGGTCCTGCCCCTGGGACCGACGAGCGCGCCCGGACTCATCGGTCGCGCGGACCGCGGTCCTGCGCCGACCGGCGGGACGTCACCGCACGTCGTCGGGGCCGGCCTCGTGGCCGGGACGGCCCGCCGTGCGCCGGTCCTGCTTCATCCGGGCCTCGAACAGGTGCCGCGCGCCGCCCGCGAGCTCGTCGCGCGCGGCGCGCTCGTGCTCGCGGAACGCCGACCAGTAGCCGTCGTCGTACTCCTCGACGAGCTGGAACGTCCAGCGGCCGGGGACGACGTTGCGGCCCACGAGGTCCGTCTCGATGCGGTCCGCGACCTCGGTGTGCCCCGCGGCGCGCAGCTTCTCGACCGCGTCGCCGAGGGCGAGGTCCGCCTCACCGGTGAGCTGGTGGAACGTGTAGAGGTGCCCGCGCGCGCGTTCCGTCGTCTCGAGCGCCTCGCTCAGGGCACCGAGCGCCTCGACGGTCGCGTCGCTCACGCCGTCGGGCACGGGACGGCCGGGCAGGTCGGCAGGGTTCCGGGAGGTCTCGTCGCTCACGCGGCCACGCTAGGCACGGCCCGCCGGGCCCGCACGCGCTCGTCGGCGACCGCCGCCGTCCCGAGCGACGACCGCCGCCCCGAGCAACACCCCGCGCTCGTGGGCAGGCTGTGACAGGGTTGACCCGCCACCCCCGACCGAGGACAGCGCCGCGAGCCATGCCACAGACCGCACCCGTACCGACCGTCCCGAGCGAGCCCACCCCGAGCCAGCGCCCCCACCGGGCCGCGCGGCTCGAGGACCGGTGGCGCGCCGTCGTCTCCCGCTTCCAGAAGGCCCGCGGGTGGCGCCCGCGCGTCGAGCCGTTCGCCGGCTACGGGAGCCCGCGCCGCGTGCGCGTGCTGGGCCGGGTGCTGCTCGCGAGCCCGGCGTTCGACCCGGCGATGCACGAGCGCGAGTCCGCGGACCGCCGCGGCTGGCGCTACTTCTTCACCGCCCCGGCCCCGCGCGAGGAGGTCCGCGTGCGGGTGGGCAGCACGACGGTCGACCTCGTGTCCGACCGCGGCGGCTACCTCGACCGGGTGATCGACGTCGACCTCGCGCCGGGCTGGCACGACGTCTCGTTCCGGACGTCGGCGGGCGCGACGGCGACCGGCCGGGTGTTCGTCGTGGCCGACGGGCGCCGGCTCGGCGTCGTCTCGGACATCGACGACACCGCGATGGTGACCGCCGTCCCGCGCCCGTTCATCGCGGCGTGGAACACGTTCGTGCGGCACTCGAGCGCCCGCGTGCCGGTGCCCGGCATGGCGGCGCTGTACCGCGGGATCGCGACGTCGCGGCCCGGCACCCCGTTCGTCTACGTGTCGACGGGCGCGTGGAACACCGCCGCCAACCTGCGGCGCTTCCTCCAGCGCCACGGCTTCCCGCCCGGCCCGCTGCTGCTCACCGACTGGGGCCCCACCAACACGGGCTGGTTCCGCAGCGGCCCGGAGCACAAGGACACGTCGCTCGACCGGCTGTTCCGCGAGCTGCCCGACGTCGACTGGCTGCTGATCGGCGACGACGGCCAGCACGACCCCGACATCTACGCGCGCGCCGCGCGGCGCCACCCGGGCCACGTCGCGGCCGTCGCGATCCGCGAGCTGACGCCCGCGCAGCAGGTCCTCGCGCACGGCTCGCCGCTGCCCGCGCCCGGCAGCCTGCCGGGCGACGTCGGGGGCGTCCCGACGGCGCACGGGCCCGACGGGGACGCGCTCACCCGCTCGCTCGCCCGGGTCCTGCGCCGCTGACCGTCCGGCGCCGCTCGGGGCCCCGCACCACGAGGTAGAGGCGCGGTCCGAGGACCACGCCTCTACCTCGCGCGTCAGGGCTGGCGCCTCAGACCTCCAGGTTCGCGAACAGCACGCTCGCGAGAGCGAGCCCGACCACGAGGTTGAACACCGTCGCGGACCCGAACACGACGAGCGGCTTCCAGCCCGCCTCGCGCACGACCGTGACCTTGAACTCCAGGCCGATCGAGACGAACGCGACGATGAAGAACACGGTGCTCAGCGACTTGAGGACCGCGATCTGGTCCGCCGACGCGTCGGCGCCCACGGCGCCGACGTACACCGTGGCGGCGACGGACGCGGCGAGGAAGCCGAGCACGAACTTCGGGAACCGCGTCCACAGCTCGCGCACGCGCGGGGCCGAGGCTCCCGGCGTCCGCTCGACCTTGAACGCGAAGTACGCGGTGAGGGCGACGGCGACCACGCCGATGAGCGCGTTCTGGGTCGCCTTGACGATGGCCGCGACCTGGAGCGCCTCGTCCCCCGCGAGGGCGCCCGCCGCGGTGACGGCCGCCGTCGTGTCGATGTTGCCCCCGATCCAGGCGCCCGCGACGGCGGGGCTGAGGCCGAGCGACTCGGCCAGCGCCGGGAGGACGAAGATCGACGGGAGCGCGAAGAGGATGACGACGCTCGCCGTGTACGCGAGCTGCTCCTTCTTCGCCTGCACCGCACCGGCCGCGCTGATCGCGGCGCTCACCCCGCAGATCGACACCGCGGACGCGAGCAGCGCCCGGAGCCTGTCCTCGATGCCGAGCCGCCCGCCGAGCCACCACGTGAACCCGAACACGAGCGTGATGAGCAGGAACGCCTGGGCGATCGCCGGGCCCGCCGCGGACACGATGAGCGCCAGGTTCACCGTCGCGCCGAGCAGGACGAGCCCGGTCTTGATGAAGAGCTCGGTGCGGAACGCGGCGGCGAGCCGGTCGCGGAGCCCGAGCGCGGTGAGCACGAGGTTGCCGAGCAGGCCGAGCGCGATCGCGTACACCGGGTACTCGACCGCCTTGGCGATGCCCGCCAGCGGCGTGCCCGCGAGCCAGTCGGGCACGTGCTGCTCCAGGGAGCGGACCGACCACGCGAGGCCGAGGAGGACGACGACCCCGGCGACGACGTAGCCCGCCCCGGGGTTGCGCCCGTCCTGGACGACGGACTCCTCCAGGCTCGTGCCCGACGTCGGGCCGCGCCCCTCGGGGTCCGTCGCCGGCTCGGTGGTCGGCGTGGTGCTCGTCGCCGCGGGCGGCGGGGTGGGGGCGCTCATCAGGGCACCAGCCCTTCGGGGATCAGCCCGAGGAGGCCGAGTGCCACGATCAGGAGGCCGACGCCGGTCGCGAGCCAGTCCTCGGAGAGGTGGACGCGGCGGACGGTCTCGACGGTGACGGGTGGTTCGACGCGCGCGGCGCCGGGGGTCTCGTGCTCGTTCATGGTGGTCCTGTCGCAGAGAGTCGGGAGGTCGGCGGTCCGGGCAGGGGCGACGGACGGCCGCGCGACGACCGCGAGAGCGCGGCCTACCTCGCGACGTGTCGGGGTCCGTCGCCCCGTCGACACAGCACGCCGGGGCACGGGGCGCGCTCGGCGGGAGGTCGGGTGCCGGTCATGGCGACATGGTCCTCGGGCCGGGCGGTCGACCGGAAGCGGGTTCTCGCATCTCGGGCGGACGTGACGCAACGTGACGCGTCCGGGGTGCCGTCCCCCGCGCGTGGTGGTTGCCTGGGGACATGACCACGCCTCACGACCCGTTCCCCATGCCCGACCCCGAGCCCGCGCCGACGCGCCGCACGTGGCCGTGGATCGTCGTCACGGTCGTGGCGGTGCTGGTGATCGCGCTCGTCGTGTGGCTGGTCAACCGCCCGACGGACGACGCGCCCGCCGTCGAGACGCCCGCGCCGTCGACCAGCGCTCCCGCGAGCCCGTCCCCCACCGACGCGGCGTCGCCCACCGACGGCGCCTCGACCCCCGCCGCCGAGGGGTGCCCCGCCACCGGCGACGGCGTCCCCGCCGGCGCGGGCACGCACGAGATCGTCGACGTCGACGGCGACGGCCGCCCGGACACCGCGTGGCTGACCGGCGGCGCGGACCGCACGTTCGGCATCACGACGGCGTCGGGCGCCACGTTCTCCGCACCCGTCGAGTCGGCGAGCCCGCAGCCGGCGAGCGCGATCGTCCAGCTCGTCGCGGCGGGCGACGGGACCGCGCCGATCGCGCTCGTCGACACCGGGCGCGAGGTCCTTCTGCTCTCGGCCGCCGACTGCGCCCTGACGCCGACGCAGAACGCGCAGGACGCGCCCTACACGTTCGACAAGGGCTTCACGGGCTTCGGCACGGGCGTCGGCTGCACCGACGTCGACGGCACGCTGCGCCTCGCGGGCCTCAATGCCGTGCCCGACGACGGCTCCACCTTCACGGTGTCGCGCACCTTCGTCGACCTCGACACGGGCGCGAAGGTCGCGACGAACGGCGAGGAGGAGACGGTCGCGCAGGGCGCCGCCGCCGACGACCCGGTCGTCACGACAGCCCAGGAGACGAGCTGCGGCGACCTCGTGGCCGGCCCGGACGGCCCGGTCGAGCCGCAGTAACCCCGCCGAGGGGTCAGCGGGCGTCGGCGAAGCGGTCGAGCTGGCTCGGCGACAGCGTGACGTCGCGCGCGGCCATCGCCTCGTCGACCTGCTCGATCCTGCTCGCCCCGACGATGGGTGAGATCCCCTGGCTCATCAGCCAGGCCAGGACGACCTGGTTCGGCGTCGCACCGGTCTCCCGGGCGACCTCGTCGAGCACGCGGAGCACGCGCTCGGTCCCGGGGTGGGCGTAGCCCGCGGAGAACGGACGGTCCGCGCGGGTGTACCCGCCCATCATCAGGGGCGTGTAGCACCACAGGTCGAGCCCTTCCGTGCGGGCGTGGTCGAGGTCGTCCGGGGCCAGGAGCTTGTGGCCCGCCTCCGGGACCGTGGTGCCCGGGCGGGGCTGCACGAGGGAGTGTCGGAGCTGCAGCGCCGACCACGCGGCCACGCCCTGCCGACGCGCGAGGTCACGCGCCTGCTGCACCCGCCACGACGCGTGGTTGGCCGCGCCGATCCGGGTGGCACGCCCCTCGGCCACCGCCTCCCCGAACGCGGCGACGGTCTCGCCGAGGTCGACCGTCCGGTCCTCCGCGTGCGCCCACAGCAGGTCGACGTGGTCGACGCCGAGGCGCTCGAGGCTCCCGTCGAGCCCGGCCCGGACGGCGGACGCGGAGAGCCCCTCCGCGCTCTCGGGCCACGCGTGCGCGACGAGCGGGTCCTGACGGACCTTGGTCGCGAGCCCGACGGCCGAGCGCGCCCCCGGGTTCGCCCGCAGCCACGCGGCGAGCACGCGCTCGCTGGCGCCGCCCAGCCCGCTCGGGTCGGTCCAGAAGGCGTAGCAGTTGGCGGTGTCGAGCCAGTGGCCGCCGGCCTCGACGAAGCGGTCGAGCAGCCGGAACGCGGTGGTCTGCTCCACGCGCGTGCCGTGGTCCATGGTCCCGAGGACGATCTGGGGGGCGTTCTGCTGTGCGGTCATGCCCCGATGCTCGATGCTGGAGCGCGCTCCAGGTCAAGCGGTGCTCGACGGCGGACCCGGCTCCCCCTCGACGCCCGGGCCCGGGGCCTCTCCCGCCTGCTCGCGGTAGTACGCGATCTTGTCGTCGAGCACGCCGAGCGCGAGGTCGATCCGCGCCCTGCGCTCGCGCAGCTCCCGCCGATGGCCCTGGAGGAACGCGACGCGGTCGGCGGGGCTCCCCTCGCGGCGCAGGAGCGACGTGAACTCGCGCAGCTCGGAGATGCCCAGCCCGGCGTCCCGGAGGCACGTCACCAGCCCGATCCAGAACAGGTCGTCCCCGTCGTAGGCCCGGTGCCCGCCCGCCGTGCGGGCGATCGGCCCGATGAGCCCCTCCCGCTCGTAGTAGCGGAGCGTGTCGAGGCTGACGCCTGCTCGGGCGGCGGCGGCCTGCGGCGTGAGCGTGTCGGACATGCGGAGCCTCTCTCTGCGCGATCGGTACCCGCTCCTGATTCTGGGTCCTTGCGCGCTCCAGGCCAACGCCGCCCGGGCTCACCCGCGTCCGCACACCCGGCACGGGCCACGGCGTCGGAGCCAGTAGGCGTAGGTCGCGGCGCCGAGCGCGAGCGACCACACCGGCCACAGGAGCGTCGGCCCGACGGCGCCCCACGAGTCCGCCGTCAGGGCCAGCCGGCTCTCGCCGAACCCGAGGACGATGAGCGAGAGCCCCGCGGGGAGCACCGCGACCGCGACGACCGTCGCGGGGACCACCGCGAGCCCCACCGGCACGCGGCGTCCCGCGAGCCCGACCGCCCAGCGCGGGAAGACCTCGCCCCAGCGCTGGAACAGGCCGAGCGTGAGCACCGCGCCGACGAGCGCGAAGCCGCCCAGCCCGAGCGCCGCGACCCAGCCGTCGTCCCCGGCGAGCTGCGCGACGTCGTCGGGCGAGAAGCCGAGCGGGATGCCGAGCACCCAGGCGATGCGCGTGACCGCGTAGAAGGTGGGGATCGCGGCGGCGACGAGCGCGGCGGTCCGGCCCCAGCGCGCCGCGGCGGCGGGCGTGGTCCACGCCGGGTCGTGGCCGTCGTGGCGGCGCCCGCAGGACGCGCACGCCCCGGCCCCGCGGCGCACGAACCGCCACGTCGAGGCGACGAGCAGGGCACCGCCGCCGAGGAGCGCGAGCTGCGTGAGCGGGCCGGCGCCGAGGAAGTCCTCGAACGCGGCGCGGATCAGGGGGTCGAACGGCGCCATGACGAGCGTGACCGGCAGGTACCCGAGCCGGGCGAGGATCGACGCGTCGGTGAGGGCGAGCACCCCGACCGAGACGACCGCGGTCGCCGCGACGGTCAGCGCGCGGTCGGCCCGGGCGACGGGACCGCGCCGGGCCCCGAGCCACGCGCGCAGCGCGGTGGCCGCGCCGACGAGCGCGAGGACCGCGACCCACGGCGTGAGGGTCGCGCCCGGAACCCTGCTCAGGGCGCCGAACGACAGGTCGTTCGCGGCACCGACGGCGAGCGTGCCGCCGGTCAGGGTGGCGACGAGCGCGGCGACGCCGCCGAGCGTCCACCACGCGGCCGCGGCGGGAGCGATCCAGCGGCCTCGGGACGCGCGCCCGGGACGGGCGGGTGGCCCGCCGCGGGTCGACGGTCCACGGTCGCGGCCCGACGGCGCGGGTGCGGGCGTGCGGTCGGACAGGGGCGGGTGCGGTGTCGAGGTGGTCATGCCTCGACGCTCCCGGACCCCGCCCTGCGGCGGATCCCCCGGCACGGCGAGCCCGCTCCCCCGCGCGGGTGACCGCGCTCCGGCGCGAGCGGTCCGACAGCGACGGTCCGGCAGCGACCGGCCGGCGCGTCAGGGGATCAGTCGCGCGGGCGCGCCCGACGCAGCGCCCGGAGGGCGCCCGTGGACCACAACGCCCACGCCACGAGCACGGGCTGGAAGAACAGGCGCCCGAACCGCTTGGCGTCGGTGTCGAGGCCGAACCCGTCCTGGTGCTCGAGCCACTGCCCGACGTTGCCCGGGAAGATCACCACGAAGAACGCGGCGGCGACGAGCCCGACGGCGACGCGCCACCGGGGCAGCACGACGAGCGACCCGCCGAGCGCGATCTCGACGGCGCCCGACGCGAGCACCGTCACGTCGTCGTCCACGGGGAACCAGGACGGGACCTGCGCCTGGAACTCCTCGCGCGCGACCGTGAGGTGGCTGATCCCGGCCCCGACCAGGGCGAGCCCCAGCGCGACGCGCGCGACCGTCGCGACGGGCGGCACGGGCGGGGCGGGGCGGGTGAGCACGGAGAGGTCCATGGCGCGATCGTCGCACCGGGGCGGTCGGCGCGCGCGTCAGCCCGCCCGCACGAACCCCGACTCGTACGCGCGCACCACGGCCTGCGTGCGGTCCCGGACGCCGAGCTTGGCGAGGACGTTGCCCACGTGCGTGCGCACGGTCTCGACGCCGAGGTAGAGCTCGGCCGCGATCTCTGCGTTCGACAGCCCCTGCGCGACCAGCCGCAGCACCTCCCCCTCCCGCTCGGTCAGGCGCGCGCCGCGCAGCGCGTCGCCCGTGGGCGGGTGCGCCGTCGCGAGGCGTCGCACGGCGTCGGGGAAGAGCAGCGACTCGCCGCGCGCGACGACGCGCACCGCCTGCGCGACCTCCTCCGGGCGAGCGCGCTTGAGCAGGAAGCCGTGCGCCCCGGCCCGGAGCGCGTCGAGCACGTGGTCGTCGTTCTCGAAGGTCGTGAGCACGAGCACGCGCGGAGCGCCGTCGCGCGCGAGCAGCGCCCGCGTCGCCGCGATCCCGTCGACGCGCGGCATCCGCACGTCCATGAGCACGACGTCGGGCCGCGATCGCGCGACGACGCCCGGCACCTCCGCGCCGTCCCCCGCCTCGCCGACGACCTCCAGGTCCGGCTCCGCGTCGAGGATGACGCGCAGCCCCGCGCGCACGAGCGGCTCGTCGTCGACGAGCACCACGCGGACCGTCCCCGTCACGGGACCGCTCCTGCCGGGGCCCGCGCTCATCGCGACGACCCCGCGCGCGGGAACGTCGCGCGCACGACCCAGGCGCCGCCGTCGGGCGCGGGACCGGCCGCGACCTCCCCGCGCAGCAGGTGGGCCCGTTCGCGCATGCCCGCGAGGCCGCGGTGCTCGCGCGCGGCGCCGTCGGCTGCCCGACGCCGTGTCCCCGCCCCGAGCGGGTTGCGCACCTCGACGACCAGCGCGTCACCGGGACCGGGCGCCACCTCGACGGCGACGGGCTCGCCGGGCGCGTGGCGCAGCGCGTTGGTCAGCGCCTCCTGCACGACGCGGTACGCCTCCTGCGACACGGCGCGCGGGACGTCGGGCAGCGCGGCACCGTCCCGCGCGAGCCGCACGTCGGCGCCCGTGCCGCGCGCGTCGTCGAGCAGGGCGTCGAGGTCGGCGAGCGTGCGGGCCGGGGCGCGGGGCGGCGCCCCCGGGACGTCCGCGCGCAGGAGGCCGAGCACGTGGTCGAGGTCCGCCATCGCGCTGCGGCCCGTCTCCTCGATCGCGGCGAGCGCACGGCGCGCCGCGGGCGGGTCGGAGTCCAGCAGGCGTGCCGCCGCGGCCGCCTGGAGCGTCGTGACGGTCAGCGCGTGGCCGACCGAGTCGTGCAGCTCGCGCGCGAGCCGGCCCCGCTCGGCCGCACGGTCTGCGGCCGCCTCGAGCTCCGCGATCTGCTCCGTCTGGTCCGGGCCGAGCAGCGGGAGGGCCGCCTGGCGCAGCACGGCGCGCGCGAGCGCCACGACGTACGGGACGGCGAGTAGCACGAGCACCGCGGTGAGCAGCCACGTCCACGCGGGCAGCGCCTCCCACGGTCGCCAGTCGGCGAGCAGCACCGGCTCGACGCCCGTCGCGGACAGCACGAGCTGCGTCGCGACCGGGACCCCGAACAGCACCACGACCACGACCGCCGCCCCGAGGGCCAGGTGCAGCGCGTACCAGGCCGCGGCCCGCCAGCGCGTCGCCGCCCCCGGCGGGGCGGCGCCGGCTGCGGGGAGCGGCACGTCGACGTCGAGGAACGTCCGCGCCGCCGCGATCTCGAGCGTCCGCACGGGCGCGAGGAACGGGGGCGCGCTCGCGAGGACCGCCGTCACGAGCGCCAGGACGACCGTCGCGACGCGCGGCGTCTGGAGGGACGCGAACATCTGCGCGAACCCCGCGACGAGTGCCGCGTACGCCCCGGCGACGACGCCGCCGACCACGAGGAGCACCCCGGCGCGCACGGTGGCCGTGCTGCGCAGCGGGGCGAGCACCCGTCCCCACCCTCGCGGCGGGCGCGCGTCGGTCGTCATGGCCCCCAGTCTCACCGCGCCGCCCGCGCGGCACATCCCCTCGACGGGGGAACCGCGGCGTGCGCGACGCCGCGCGCCCCGGCACGCCCGCTGGTCCAATGGGAGCGTGATCGGGTTCTGGTGGGGCCTCGTCGGGGCGTCGTCGCTGCTCCTCGGGGCCGCGCTCGTCTTCTGGCGCCCGCCGGGCCAGCGGCTCGTCGGGCTCGTCATGGCGTTCGGCTCGGGCGTGCTCATCAGCGCGGTCGCCTACGACCTCGTGGAGGACGCGTCGACCCGCGCGAGCGGGCTCGTCCTGCTCGCGGGTCTCGCGGGCGGGGCGCTGACGTTCTTCGTCGGCGACCGGATCATCGACCGGATGGGCGGCGAGGGCCGCAAGCGCTCCACGGGCGTGCAGAAGGAGTCGGTCCAGGCCGCGGGCGGGACCGGCGGCGCGGCGATCGCGCTCGGCACCGTGCTCGACGGCATCCCCGAGTCCGTGGTGCTCGGCGCGACGCTCATCGGGGGCGGCGGGGTGAGCGTCGCGATGCTCGCCGCCGTCTTCGTGTCCAACCTGCCCGAGGCGATGTCGGCGACGGCGGGGCTGCTCAAGGCCGGCACGAAGCCGTCGCGGCTGTGGGTGCTGTGGGGGTCGACGACGCTCGTCTCGGCGCTCGCGGCCGGGATCGGCTACCTCGCGCTCGACGGCGCGTCGCCCGCCGTCGTGGCGGTCACCCAGGCGTTCGCCGCGGGGGCGCTGCTCACCATGCTCGTCGACACGATGATCCCCGAGGCGACGGAGTTCGGCGGCCCGGTCACCGGCCTCGTCACCGTGCTCGGGTTCGCGACGGCGTTCGGCCTGAGCTCGATCGGCGGCTGACCGCCGTCAGGCCGCGAGGTCCTGGCCGCTCATGCGGTGGATCGACGCCATGACCTCGTCCGTGAGCTCGCGGCGCGCCTGCGCCGGCTTGGTCCCGGCCGTGATCTGGCGCTGCGGGTCGATGGGCTTACCGAAGTGCACCTCGACGCGGTGCAGGCGCGGGATCCGCTTGCCGACCGGCTGGACCTTGTCCGTGCCGCGCACGGCGACGGGGACGACGGGCGCGTGCCCGGCGAGCGCGAGCCACGCGACGCCCGTGCGGCCCGGGTGCAGCTTGCCGTCGCGCGAGCGCGTGCCCTCGGGGTAGATCCCGAACGCGCCGCCGCGCTGGAGCACCTCGAGCGCGTCCTCGAGCGAGCGCTGCCCGGCGCGCGGGTCGTCGCGCTGGACGGGGATCATGCCGATCGTCGTGAAGAACCACCGCGACAGGCGGCCCTTGATCCCGCGGCCCGTGAAGTACTCGGCCTTGGCGAGGAACGTCACGTGCCGCGGCGCGACGATCGGGATGAGCAGCGAGTCGATGAACGACAGGTGGTTGCTCGCGAGGATCACCGCACCGTGGCGCGGGATGTTGTTGCGACCTGTCACCTGGGGCCGCAGCAGCACGTAGGCGAGCAGCGACAGGATGAGCCTCAGGACGCGATAGGTCATCCGTTCATTGTGCACCGTCCGGGGCGCACGTCCGTGCACGCCGTGGGCGACGGCTCACCCGTCGGCGCGCGCCCCCGCCGCCGCACCGCGCCCGGCCCCGCCGGGTGACGAGGTACACCGCGAGGATCACGACCACGAGCCCCGCGGTGGACACGAGCTGGGCGCGCGCGGCGGCGTCGGTCAGCATGAGGACGGCGAGCGCCGCGAGACCCACGAGCACCGCCCACGTGAGCCACGGGAAGCCCCACATACGCAGGGTCATCGGCTCGCCCGACGCGCGGGCCTGCGCCTCGATCCGCCGACGGAGCCGCAGCTGCGAGACGGCGACGAGGACCCACACGACGAGCAGCGCGGCGCCCACGGCGTTGAGCAGGATGCCCAGCAGCGCCTCCGGCAGGAGCCAGTTCAGCCCGACCGCGACGAGCGCGAAGAACACGGAGACCAGCACCGACACCCAGGGGACGTCGCGCCGCGACACGCGCCGCAGCGCGCGCGGGCCGTCGCCGCGCCCGGCCAGCGAGTAGGCCATGCGCGACGTGCCGTACACGTTCGCGTTGAACGCCGAGAGCAGCGCGACCACGACGACGACCTCCATGACGCGCGCCGCGCCCGGCAGCCCGGCGAGGTCGAGCACCGCGACGAACGGGCTCTCGGCGAGCAGCGGCGAGTCCCACGGGAGCACGAGCACCATGATCGCGACCGAGCCCAGGTAGAACACGAGGATCCGCCACACGATGCTGCGCGTCGCGCGCGCGACGGCGGTGCGCGGCTCGCGCGCCTCGGCCGCGGCGATCGTGACGATCTCGATGCCGCCGAACGCGAAGACGACGACGAGCAGCCCCGCCGCGATGCCGCCCCACCCCTCCGGGGCGAAGCCGCCCTGGCCGAGCAGGTTCGACGTGCCGACGGGCTCCGTCCCGGGCAGCAGGCCGAGCACGAGCAGCACGCCGACGACGAGGAACCCGACGATCGCCGCGACCTTGACGAACGCGAACCAGAACTCGAGCTCGCCGAACTGCCGCACGCCCCACAGGTTGATCACCGCGAACACGACGACCACGGCGAGCGCGACGCCCCACTGCGGCACGTCGGGGTACCAGCCGGTGACGATGCGCGCGGCCCCGGTGATCTCGGCGCCGAGCACCATGACGAGCATGAACCAGTACAGCCAGCCGAGCAGGAACCCGGCCCACGGCCCGAGCGCCTCCTCCGCGTAGACGGAGAACGACCCGCTCGCGGGGCGCGCGCTCGCCATCTCGGCGAGCATCCGCATGACGAGGATGACGACGACGCCCGCGATCGCGTACGACACGAGCACGGCCGGGCCGGCGGTGGCGATCCCGACGCCGGAGCCGAGGAACAGCCCGGCGCCGATCGCGGAGCCGAGGCCCATCATCGTCAGGTGCCGCGTGCGCAGCCCGCTGCCCAGGTGGTCGGCGCTCGGGTCCGCGCCGCTGTCGACGGTCGCGTCGCCGGTCGGCCCGGTCGTGGACGGTGCCCCGCTCGCGGACGGTGCCGGGCGTTCGGGCGTGGGGGTGCTCATGGTGCGGTCCTGCGGTCGGGGTCGGGACGCCGTGCTCGACGCCGACCCACGACGCTACACGGCCCGAGCGCGACGACACCCCGCACCCGGCGTGAGGGACGCTCGGGGTGCGGGGCGGCGTCGGGCACGACGCTGTGCCGTCGCTACGGGGTCGCGGTCCGCGGGAGCGGGGCGACGGCGTGCTGGCGCGGCGCGGCGGTGCCGTCGCCGGGCGCGGCCGGGTCGTCGGCGCGGTCGCCCGCTCCGGCGGCGGTGCCGGCCTGCCGTCCGTCGCCGTCCGGCGCCGGGGCGCCGGGCGTCGGCGCCGTGGCGTCGACGGCGACCGGTCGGCGCGTCGAGCCGTTGAGGACGCCGTCGTCCTGGAGGTCCTCCAGGTCCTCGTCGTCCACGGCGTTCGCACCGTGCTCCGCCCCGGCGGCGAACACCGACGGGTCGGGCGGCGTGCCGAACTTCAGGTGGTTGAAGAGCAGGTTGAGCAGGATCGCCATGACCGCGGCCGAGCTGATGCCCGAGTGGAAGATGATCCCGAACCACGTGGGGAACTGGTCGTAGAAGTCGGGCTTGGCGATGGGGATCATGCCGAACGAGATCGACGCCGCGACGATGATGAGGTTCATCGGGCGCGAGTAGTCGACCTTGGCGAGCGTGCGGATGCCCGACGCCGCGACCGAGCCGAACAGGACGACGCCCGCGCCGCCGAGGACCGGCGTCGGCACCGCGGCGACGACGCGGCCGAGGACCGGCAGCAGGCCGAGGATCACGAGGATCGCGCCGCCCGCCCCCACGACGAACCGCGACTTCACGCCCGTGATGGCCACGAGGCCGACGTTCTGCGCGAACGCCGACTGCGTGAACGACCCGAAGAACGGCGACACGATGGACGACGCCATGTCGGCCCGGAGGCCGTCCGCGATGCGCTTGCGGTTCACCTTGGTGCCGACGATCTCGCCGACGGCGATGATGTCGGCCGTCGTCTCGGTGAGGGTCACGAGGATGACGATGAGCATGGAGATGATCGCGGCGATCTCGAACGTCGGCGCCCCGAAGCCGAGGAACGACGGGAACGCGGCGACGGGGCCGTCGCCCACGCCGGAGAAGTCGGCCTTGCCGAGCGCGAGCGCGATGAGCGTCCCGACGACGATCGCGATGAGGATCGACAGGCGCGAGATCGTGCCGCTGCCGACCTTGGACAGCAGGATGACGATCGCGAACGTCAGCGCGGCGAGGCCGATGTTGCTCACCGAGCCGTAGTCGGGCGCGCTCGCGTTGCCGCCCATCGCCCAGTTGGCCGCGACGGGCATGAGCGTGAGCCCGATCGTCGTGATGACGACGCCCGTCACCACCGGCGGGAAGAACCGGATGATCTGCGCGAAGAACGGGGTGATGAGCAGGCCGATCACGGAGGCGACGAGCACCGCGCCCAGGACGCCCGGGATCCCTCCCCCGCCGTTGACGATCGCGACCATCGTGGACACGCCCGCGAAGGACACGCCCTGGACCAGCGGCAGCTGGGACCCGAAGAAGGGGATGCCCACCGTCTGCAGGATCGTCGCGAGGCCGCCGATGAAGAGGGACGCCGCGACGAGCATCCCGATCTCGGCGCCGGTCAGGCCCGCGGCGCTCCCCACGATGAGCGGGGGGGCGATGATGCCGCCGTACATCGTGAGCACGTGCTGGAACCCGTACCCGAACGTCGACCCGATGGGCAGCCGCTCGTCCTCGGGGCGTACCGGACGCCGTTCGGCGCCGTCCGTGGCCCTCGTGGCTCGCGCATTCATAGCGGACCTCCTCGTCAGCTATCGTTCCGCTTGGCGGAAAACTACTTCCACTATTCGAACGCCTCGTGTGACCTGTGTCAAGTCCCTGCCGCAACTCGTGCGTGGCCAGCAGGGACGGTCGCGACCGCCCGACGTCGCCCGTCCGCCGCCGCCCGTGACGTCGCCCGTGCGACGCGGCAAAGCGCTGGCACCGCGCCGCGCGTCCTCCCTACGCTCCACCGGTGACCACGACCCTGCGGCCCTACCGCCCCGCCGACCTCGACGCGGTCGTCGCGCTGTCGCTGCGCGCGTGGGAGGGCGCGTTCGCCTCCTGGCGCGAGACCCTCGGGGAGCGCCTCTACGACCTCGCCTACCCCGACTGGCGCCGCAGCCAGGCGGCGGAGGTGCGGGGCGCGTGCGAGAAGCACCCCGCGACGACGGTCGTCGCGGAGCGCGACGGCCGGGTCGTCGGGTTCGCCACCACGGTGCTCGGCGAGCCCGCGCCGGAGGGCGCGCGCACCGCCGACCTGGAGATCATCGCCGTCGACCCCGACGTGCAGGGCGACGGCATCGGCCGCCGGCTCGTGGACGCTGCCCTCGCGCTCATGCGCGACGCCGGGTGCGCCTACGCCAACGTCTGGACCGGCGGCGACCCGGGCCACGGGGCAGCGCGCGCCCTGTACGAGTCGAGCGGCTTCACCGCGCTGCCCGTCGTCCACTACTACCGCGAGCTCTGAGCCGGCGGGGGCGCCCCGGGCGTCGGCCCGGCCCGTCCCCGCCGGCCCCGGCTCACCCCGCGACGAGGCGCCGGGCCGCCGCCGAGTGCTCGGCCGCGAGGGCGCCGAGGTCGAGCCCGGGGATCGCGCCGTCGACGACGCGCCACGCGCCGCCCACCATGACGCGGTCCGCGCGGTCGGCGCCGCACAGCAGGAGCGCGGCGACCGGGTCGTGGGCGCCGGAGAAGCGCAGCTCGTCGAGCCGCCACAGCGCGAGGTCGGCCTGCTTGCCGACCGCGAGCACGCCGACGTCGTCCCGCCCCAGCACGCGCGCCGACCCGCGCGTGCCCCAGCCGAGCGCGCGGGTCACGGGGATGTCCGCGCCGTACCGGAGGCGCTGGAGGTAGAGCGCCTGGCGCGCCTCGAGGATCATCGTCGAGGCGTCGTTCGACGCCGAGCCGTCGACCCCGAGCCCGACGGGCGCGCCCGCGTCCTCCAGCTCCACGGCCCGGGCGATGCCCGACGCGAGGCGCATGTTCGACGTCGGGCAGTGCGCGACGCCGGTCCCCGCCGCCCCGAGGCGGCGCACCTCGTCGTCGTCGAGGTGGATGCCGTGGCCGAGCCAGGCGCGGTCCGTGAGCCAGCCGACGGACTCCAGGTAGTCGACCGTGCGCATCCCGAAGCGCTCGCGGCAGAAGTCCTCCTCGTCGATCGTCTCGGCGAGGTGCGTGTGCAGGCGGACGTCGAGCTCCTCCGCGAGCGCCGCGCTCTCCCGCATCGCGTCGGTCGTCACGGAGAACGGCGAGCAGGGCGCGAACGCGATCTGGACCTGCGCCCCGGCACCCCGCTCGTGGTACGTGTCCACGAGCCGCTGCGAGTCCGCGAGGATCGTGTCGAGGTCCTGGACGACCGACTGCGGCGGCAGGCCGCCGTCGTCCTGGCCGAGAGTCATGGAGCCGCGCGTGAGGGTCGCGCGCATCCCGAGCCGCCGGACGGCGGCGACCTGGAGGTCGATCGCGTCGTCGAGACCGGCGGGGAAGACGTAGTGGTGGTCGGCCGCCGTCGTGCAGCCGGAGAGCAGGAGCTCCGCGAGGGCGACGGTCGTCGCGAGCTCGTGGTCGCGCGGCGTGAGGCGCGCCCAGACCGGGTAGAGGCGCTGCAGCCAGGGGAAGAGCGGGGCGTCGGCGACCGGCCCCCAGGCCCGCGTGAGCGTCTGGTAGAAGTGGTGGTGCGTGTTGATCAGGCCCGGCGTGAGCACGTGCTGCGACGCGTCGAACGTCTCGTCGACGGGAGCGGACGGCTGCGCGCCGGCCGCGACGAGCTCGACGACCACCCCGCCCTCGACGACGAGGCCGCCGCGCGCGTCCGGGGCGCCCGGGGAGTCGTCGGCGGTGAACACGCCGAGCGGGTCGCGGACCCACGTCCTGGTCGCTGCGTCGGTGCTGGTCATGGTGCCTCCTGGTGGCTCGTCGCTCACCGGGGCGCGGCTCCGGCGCCACGGTGCGCCGGCTCAGTGGTCCTGTCTGCCGATCCAGGTGCCGCGCGTCACGCGGCCCGGCCGACGCTAGGCCGGGCCGCGACCGCCGTCAAGATGCGCCCGCCGCTTCCCGCGCGCGACCTCGGCCGCTGCGCCATCCTGGTGCTCGCCGCCGCCGACCACCGGGAGCCGTCCGTGAACGTCTACGCCCCGCTCGTGCCGGTGTTCGTCGTCGCCCTGCTGGCGCCGCTGCTCACGGGCCTCATGCCCGTGCGGTCGCGCGTCCCGCAGGTCGTCGTGCTGCTGCTGGGCGGCATCCTCGTCGGGCCGTCCGCGCTCGACCTCGCCACGCCCGACGACGTCACGCTCCTCTCGGACCTCGGCATGGGCTTCCTCTTCCTGCTGGCCGGGTACGAGCTCGAGCCGAGCCTCCTGCGCGAGCGCGTCGGACGGCGGGCCGGAGCGGCGTGGCTGACGTCGCTCGTCGTCGGCGCCGTGCTCGTCCTCGCGATCGTCGGTCACGACTCGCCGCACGCCGTCGCGGCGGGGGCGATCGCGCTCACGACGACGGCGCTCGGCGTGGTGCTCCCCATCCTGCGCGACGGCGGTCAGCTCGGCTCGCGGCTGGGCCGCGCGGTGCTCGTGGTCGGGGCGGTGGGCGAGCTCGGCCCGATCGTCGCCATGGCCGTGCTGCTCGGGACGCGCGAGAGCGGGGTCGCGGCGATCCTGCTCGTCCTGTTCGCGGTCGTCGCGGTCGCGCTGTCCGCGCTGCCGGGCCGGCTGGGGCGCCTCAAGGCCCTCGGCGGCGACCGCCTCTTCAGCGCGGCGGAGCACGGGACCGGCCAGAGCACGCTGCGCCTCACGGTGCTGCTGCTCGTCGTGCTGCTCGCGCTCGCCGCGGGGCTCGGGTTCGACGCGGTGCTGGGCGCGTTCGTCGGCGGCATGGTGCTGCGGCGCTGGGCGCCCGGCGACGTCGAGGCGCTGGAGAAGAAGCTCGACGCGGTCGCGTGGGGCGTGTTCGTGCCGGTGTTCTTCGTGAGCTCCGGCATGGGTCTGGACATCGACTCCATCGTCGCGTCCCCGCTGCTGCCGCTGACGTTCTTCGCGCTCATGGTGGTCGTGCGGGGCGGCCCGGTGCTCCTGTGGTTCCGGCGCGAGCTGCCGTCGGTCGAGCGCGTCCAGACCGCGCTCTACGCGGCGACCGCGCTGCCGCTGCTCGTCGCGCTCACGGAGATCGCCGTCGAGCAGGGCGCCATGACGTCGCAGGTCGGGGCGGCGCTCGTCGGCGCGGGCGTGCTGTCGGTGATCGTGCTGCCGATGGTCGCGAGCCGGTTCGGCCCGCGCGAGCCGGGCGGCCGCCCATCCGGACCGGGCGAGCAGGGCGAGCCGGGCCCGCGCGTCGACCCGCCCGACGACGCGGCGACCGCGCGCGGGTGACGCACCCCGGGGTGCCCCTCCCGCGCGGCCGGTCGCCGCGGTCGCCAGGTCAGCCGGCCGTCACACCGTCCACTGCTGCGCGGTCGTGCCGTTGCACGTCCAGGTCTGCAGCCGCTGGCCGTCGTGCAGGGGCGCGCCGCCCGTGGCGTCGAGGCAGAGCCCGGACTGCGGGTTGCGCAGCGCCTTGCTCCCCGCGTCGTACGCCCACTTCTGCGCGCCGGTCCCGTTGCACGTCCACACCTGCACGGCGGCGCCGCGCGTCGTCGCGCCGTCGCGCACGTCGAGGCACTTGCCGAGCGCACGGACGGTCCCGTCGGAGCCGCGCGTCCAGGTCTGCGCGGCGTTGCCGCTGCACGTGACGATCTGCACCTGGTTGCCGTCGGTCGGGTCCGCCCAAGGGACGTCGACGCACATGCCGTTCGCGGCGCGCACCGCGCCGGTCCCCGTGGGCAGGCCGGTGCCGGGGTTCCCCGGGTTCGACGAGCCCGAGCCGTTGTCGTAGACGCGCACGTAGTCGACCTTCATCTGCTGCGGGAGCTGGGTCGTGCCGTCGGGGTAGCCGGGCCACTGCCCGCCGACCGCGACGTTGAGGATGAGGAAGAACGGCTGGTCGAACACCCAGGCGTTCGCGCCGACGCTCGCGCGCGTGACGCGGTGGAACTGCTGGCCGTCGACGAACCACGTGATCTCCCCCGGCTTCCAGTCGACCGCGAACGTGTGGAACGTGTCCGCGAACGACCAGCCCTGCGGGTGCTGGTACATGCCCGTGATGCCGGAGCCGCCGGAGTACCCCGGGCCGTGCACCGTGCCGTGCACGCGGTGCGGCTCGAACCCGACGTTCTCCATGATGTCGATCTCGCCCGACGACGGCCACGGCGTCCCGGGGAAGCTCCCGCCGAGCATCCAGAACGCCGGCCAGATCCCCTGGCCGCGCGGGATCTGGATGCGCGCCTCGATGCGCCCGTACTGCGGCTGGTACTTGCCCTGGGTCGTCATGCGGGCCGACGTGTACGACCCGTCGCCCTCGCGACGCGCGGTGATGACGAGGTTGCCCTGGCCGTCGAGCGCGGAGTTGGCGCGCGAGGCCGTGTAGTTCTGGAGCTCGGCGTTGCCCCACCCGTGCGCGCCGGTCTCGTGGTTCCAGACGGCCGGGTTCGGCGCCGAGCCCGCCGCGCCGTCGAACTCGTCGGACCACAGGAGGTCGCCGGGTGCGGCGGCGGCCGACGTCGCGGGCACGGTGACGGCGAGCGCCGCGGCGGCCGCCGTGAGCGCGGCGACGAGCGCGCCCGCGAGGCGCCGCCGGGTGCGGGGTCGGGGCCCGGCCGGGGTGCGGGGCGGGGTCAGGGAGCGGTGACGTGCGAGGTCCATCGTTCCTCCAGGTCCGGCGGCGGTGCCGCCTGCGTCTCGCCACGGTGCGCGACGTGCTCTCGGCGCGACTCTGCACCGGGGCGGGGGCCGTTCCTCGGCCCTCCGTCGCGAACCTACGGCGGCGGGATCATGCCGAGCAAGCGCTCTCTCGGCGTGTCGTGGGATCGCTCCCATATCGCTTCTCCGACACCACGGGCGAGCGAGCGACCCGAACGCCCCCGGAAACGCCTCGGGACGTCACACCCTCGCAGGGACCGCCGCGTCGAGGATCGCCTCGGCCGCCCGGCGCGCCTGGCGCGCGACGTCGAGGTCCTGCGTGATGGCCGCCGTCGTCTGCGCGCCCTCGGCGAGCAGCACGACCTGGAGCGCGACGTCGTCGGGCAGGCCCGCCTCGCGCACGACGTCGCGCGCGTACCGCTGGAACGACTCCTTGTGCTCGCGCACCGCGGCGGCGACCCCGGGCGACGTCGCGCCGAGCTCGCCGAACGAGTTGATGAACGCGCACCCGCGGAAGCCGTCCTCGCGGAACCACGCGTCGAGGAAGTCGAACACCGCGAGGAGGCGGTCGCGGGGCGTGGCCGCTCCCGCGGCGGCCTGCGCGATCCCCTCGTCCCACCGGCGCGTGCGCTGGCGCAGCACGGCCACGACGAGGTCGTCCTTGGACGGGAAGAGCGAGTAGATGCGCTTGAGCGACACCCCGGCCTCGGCGCGGACGGCGTCCATCCCGACGGACTGCACGCCCTGGGCGTAGAACAGCCGGTCGGCCGCGGCCACCACGGCCGCGCGGGCGCTCACGTCGTCGAGCATCGCTCATCTCCTGTTCACGTCGTACCGCTTGCGCGGAGAACCATCGTTCTCTAGTGTAGCGACTCACGGGAGAACGACCGTTCTCCCGACGCCGCGAAGGGAGCACGACCATGGGGTACATCACCGTCGGGCAGGAGAACTCCACCGACATCGAGCTCTACTACGAGGACCAGGGCACCGGGCAGCCGGTCGTCCTCATCCACGGCTACCCGCTCGACGGCCACAGCTGGGAGCTGCAGAAGCGCGAGCTGCTCGACGCCGGCCACCGCGTCATCACCTACGACCGCCGCGGGTTCGGTGCGTCGAGCAAGGTCGGCAGCGGCTACGACTACGAGACGTTCGCAGCCGACCTCGACACCGTCCTCGAGACGCTCGACCTGCGCGACGTGATCCTCGTCGGCTTCTCCATGGGCACCGGCGAGCTCGCCCGCTACGTGAAGAACCACGGCCACGAGCGCGTCGCCAAGCTCGCGTTCCTCGCCTCGCTCGAGCCCTTCCTCGTCCAGCGCGACGACAACCCGGAGGGCGTCCCGCAGTCCGTGTTCGACGGCATCGTCGAGGCCGCGCGCTCCGACCGCTACGCCTGGTACACGCAGTTCTACAAGGACTTCTACAACCTCGACGAGAACCTCGGGACGCGCATCAGCGAGGACGCCGTGCACGCGAGCTGGATCACCGCGATCGGGTCCGCGCCCGTCGCCGCGTACGCGGTCGTGCCGACCTGGATCGAGGACTTCCGGGCCGACGTCGAGGCCGTCCGCGCGGCCGGCAAGCCGACGCTGATCCTGCACGGCACGAAGGACAACATCTTGCCGATCGACGCGACCGGGCGCCGCTTCCGCCAGCTCGTGCCGGACGCCGAGTACGTCGAGGTCGATGGCGCTCCCCACGGCCTGCTCGTCACGCACGCGGCCGAGGTCAACGAGGCGCTGCTCGCCTTCGTCGGCCGCTGACCGCGACGCCGGTCGGCAGGTCCGGGCGCCGCGTCCGGGCGCCGGGGTGGTCTCCGGCGCCCGGCGCCACGGGCGGGCGGGAGCGTCAGGCGACCGTCACGCGGTAGTCGTCGGCGTCGTCGTCCCACGCGAGGTCGACGGCGCCGGCGGCCTGCGCCGCCTTGCAGAACTGCAGGAACCCGCGGTACCCGAGCGCCTTCTCGCTGAAGTCGGGGCGCTTCTTGCGGATCGCGTTCTTCAGCCCGGACAGGACCGTCGAGCCGCCCTCCTCACGGACCACGTCGCGCACGAGCGCGAACGCCTGGTCCGTGTCGCCCTGCGCGGGCAGCGACACCTCCGGGTCGCCCGTCGCGGGGCCGGGCGCGAGCTCCACGAAGCTCCGGTCGGCGAGGAACCGCAGGAACTCGCCGAAGTTGCGGAACCCGTAGTCCGCCTCGCTGAACGTCGGGTCCTTGCGCAGCAGCGTGCGCTTGAGCACCGACGCGGTGACCGGGCCGCTCGTGGACGCCTCGAGGTCGGCCAGGGTCTGCGCGACGCGCACCTCCATGGGGACGTCCTCGCCCGACGGCGCGTCGTCGTCGGCCTCGGGGGTCGTCGCGACGAGCGCGGGCTCGTCGGCCGGCTGCTCGACGGGCGTCGTCTCGCCGTCGACCTCGGCGTTCTCGGTCACGACGGGCTCGCCCCGGCGCGACGAGCGCCCGACGGCCTCGCCGAGCTCCGCGAGCGCCGCCGCTGCCGGCGTCTCGACCTCCGGCTCGGCGATCTCGGTCGCCTTGCGGCGCCCGGACGTGCGCCCGCCGGCGCGCTTGGCCTTCGCGCCGCCCGACGCCGCCCCGGCGCGCCCGCCGCGGACCGAACGAGGCTCCGGCTCGTCGGGGACGTCGACGCCCTCGAGCCGGTCGTAGAAGAGGAACTCGTCGCACGCGGGCGGCAGGAGGCGGGACGTCGACTTCTCGACGCCGACGCCGATGACGCGCTTGTTCAGCTCGCGCAGCTTGTGGACGAGCGGGGAGAAGTCGCTGTCCCCCGTGCACATGACGAACGTCGAGATGTAGTCGCGCTCGAACGCCATCTCGATCGCGTCGACGACCATCTTGATGTCGGCGGCGTTCTTGCGGGACGCCCCCATGCGCTGGGGCATCTCGATGAGCTCGACCTGGTGGCGCGTGAGCGAGCGGCGGTCCTCGTCGAAGTACGACCAGTCCGCGTACGCCCGCCGCACGACGACGCGCCCGCGCACGGCGAGCGCGTCGGCGATCGGGCCGAAGTCGAACGTCATGCCGCCCAGGTGCTCGCGCGCCCCGAGCGCGAGGTTCTCGTAGTCGATGAAGACGGCCAGTCGCTCCTCGGTGTCCATGCCCGCCAGCCTAGGCGCAGACCACGGCCCCGACCCCGCGGGGATGTGTACGGGCGTACACATCGTGTGTACGATCGTCCGCATGCCGCCCCCCACCCTCGCGGGCCCGGCGCCGGACGTCCGGCGTGCGCGGGTCGCCGTCGCCGCGCTGTTCCTCACCAACGGCGCGCTGTTCGCGAACCTCGTGCCGCGGTACCCCGAGATCAAGGCCGGGCTCGACCTGGGCAACGCCACGTACGGGCTCGCCGTCGCGGCGTTCCCCGCGGGGGCCCTCACCGCCGGGCTCGCCGCCGCGGCGCTCGTCCGCCGGTTCGGGTCGGCGCGCGTCGCCGTCGCCGGCACCGTGCTCACCGCGGCCGGGCTGCTGCTCGCGGGCCTGGCGCCCGCCCTGCCGCTGCTCGTCGTCGCGCTGTTCGCGGCGGGGGCGATGGACGCGGTCACCGACGTCGCGCAGAACGCGCACGGCCTGCGCGTGCAGCGCCGGTACGGCCGCTCCATCATCAACGGCTTCCACGCGCTGTGGTCGGTCGGCGCCGTCGTGGGCGGCGGCATGGCGGCCGCCGCCATCGCGCTCGGCCTGCCCCTCGGCGTCCACCTCGCGATCACGGGCGCGCTCTTCGCGGTGGTCGCGCTCGTCGCGCTGCGCTGGTGCCTGCCCGGGCTCGACGGCGAGGCGCCTGACGCCGTCGCGGCGGAGGCCGTCGCGACCCCGGCCGGTGCCCCGGCAGGCGCGGAACCCGCAGGGGCCGGCGCAGCACTCGCGCGCACGTCCCGGGGCCGCACGGCCGCCGTCCTCGCCGCGCTCGTGCTCGTCGCCGTCGCGGGCACCCTCGTCGAGGACGCGGGCAGCACGTGGGCCGCGGTCTACCTGTCCGGGTCGCTCGGCGCCCCCGCGACGCTCGCCGCCGCCGGCTTCGTCGCGCTCGTCGGCGCCCAGTTCGTCGGGCGCCTCGTCGGAGACCGCCTCGTGGACCGCTTCGGCCAGCGCGCCGTCGCCCGGACCGGGGGTGCGCTCGTCGCGCTCGGCACGGGCCTCGCGCTCGCGTTCCCCTCCGTGCCAGGCACGATCGCCGGGTTCGCCGCCGCCGGGTTCGGCGTCGCGACCCTCGTCCCGGCCGCGATGCAGCAGGCGGACGAGCTCCCCGGGCTGCGCGCGGGCACGGGCCTCACGCTCGTCTCGTGGCTCATGCGGCTCGGGTTCCTCCTGTCGCCGCCGATCGTCGGGCTCGTCGCCGACGCCACGAGCCTGCGGACCGGCCTGCTCGTGCTCCCGCTCGCGGGCGTCGTCGTCGTGCTGCTCGCCGGCGTCCTCGCACCGCGCCGCGCCACCAGCTCGCCGCACCACCCCGCCCCCCACGACCGCACCCTCGAGTCCCAGGAGACCAGCGCATGACCACCGACTACTTCGCCGGCGACGACCGCACCAGCTACGAGCGCATGGCGGCGGGCGACCTCTACGTCGCCGACGACCCGGAGATCGCGCGCGGCGTCCAGCGCGGCCTGCGCCTCGTCGACGCCTACCACCGGGCGGTGCTCGACGGCGACGACGACGGCGCCCGCGCGATCCTCACCGACCTGCTCGGCTCGCTCGGCGAGGGCGCGTCGGTGAAGCCCCCGCTCGCGGTGGACTTCGGCAGCAACGTGCACCTCGGCGACCGGACGTTCGTCAACTCCGGGCTCACCGCGCTCGACGTCGCGGCGATCACCATCGGCGACGACTGTCTCCTCGGGCCGAACGTCCAGCTCCTCACCCCCACGCACCCCGTCGACCCCCAGCCGCGGCGCGACAAGCTCGAGGCCGCCGAGCCCATCACGCTCGGCGACAACGTGTGGCTCGGCGGCGGCGTCGTCGTGTGCCCGGGCGTGACGATCGGCGACAACACCGTCGTGGGCGCGGGGTCCGTCGTCACGCGCGACCTGCCCGCGAACGTCGTGGCCGTCGGCAACCCGGCGCGCGTGATCCGCGAGAACATCTGACCCGTGACCGAGACCCCCGCGCCTCCCGGCCCGACGGGCCGCGCGCGCCGCCACGACCCGGAGCGCCGCGACCGCATCATCGACGCGTGCCTCGACGTCATCGCGGAGCACGGGGTCGAAGGGACCTCGCACCGGCGCGTCGCGGCGGCGGCCGACGTCCCGCTCGGCTCCATGACGTACCACTTCGCCGGGATGGACGACCTGCTGCGCGAGGCGTTCGGCCGGTTCACGCGCGAGGCCGCCGCGCAGTTCGAGCGCCGCATGGGCGACGCGCGCACGCCCGAGGAGGCCGTCCAGGCCGTCACGACGCTCATCACGCACGACGTCTTCGCGACGCAGCGCGACCTCGTGCTCTCGCACGAGCTCTACACGCTCGCGGCGCGGGACCCGGCCTACCGGACGCTCACCAACGACTGGATGCGCCGCAGCCGCGCCGCGCTGGGCCGCCACTTCGACCCCGCGACATGCCGCGTGCTCGACGCGTTCATCGAGGGCATGACGATCCACCGCGCGCTCGACACCGAGCCGCACGACGAGGTCGACGTCCTCGGCGCGGTCCGCCGCCTCACGCGGGTCGGGCCGCCCGCGCCCTCTCCGCCGCGGTGACGTCGAACAGCTCGCACGTCACGCCGTAGTACGCGTCGGTCCTGCCGCGGGGGGTCATGCCGATCCGTCGGCACACCGCCTGGGACGCCGCGTTGTCGGGGTGCGTCACGGCGACGACCCGGTCGAGGCCCCGCGCGAACGCGTGCGCGAGGACGGCCGAGGCCGCCTCCGACGCGTACCCGCGGCCCCACGCGGCGGGGTGGAAGTGCCACCCGATCTCCGTGTCGCCCGACGGCTGCAGCGGCTCGCCCGTGCCCGACGCCGGGATCGACTTGAGCAGGATCGTCCCGACGGGTGCGCCGTCCGGCAGACCGGCACCGTCGTCCTCGCGCGGGACGACCGCCCAGACGCCGTGCGTGCCGTCGTCGACCTCGGCCCACGCGGCGACGCGCGCGAGCGCCTCGTCCCGGTGCTCCAGGACGCGCGGCGTCGTCCCGACGTACCGCATCACGTCCCAGCGGGAGTAGATGTCGAGGACGGCGTCGGCGTCGTCGGGCTGCCAGGGGCGGAGGGTCAGTCGGGGCGTCGTCAGCGTCTGCACCGCCCCAGGCTACGAGCCGGTGCGGGCCCTGGCCGAGGGCGTCAGACGATCTTGGGGAAGGTGAGGAGGAAACCCACGCCCACGACGAGCACCACGCACGCGAGCCCGACCATCGCCCACGAGGCGCGCTCCGAGCGGAACCGGCCGGCGAACGCCCCGAAGAACAGCACGAGCGCGAAGAGCACGGTCGTGAGGGTGTAGTTGTCGCCGCGCTGGTTGTTCACGAGCGCCTGCGCGAAGAGGGCGTCTGCCCGCTCGTCCGCCGCGGCGGCCTCGACCTCTCCCGGCGGGACGTACGCGTCGAGCGCGAACGGGCTCGGCGCCGCCGCGGGGTTCTGCAGCGGGCGGGACGCGAGCCACTCGTCGAACGCGGGCCGGAAGTGGTCGGTGAACCGCGCGCGCGTGAACTCCTCCAGCTCCGTGTCCCCGGTCGCGTACGCCTCCAGCCACAGGCTGAAGACCTGCAGGTCGATCGACCGGGCGGTGTCGGCGTGCGCGCGCTGCGTCGACGCCTCGATGCGCTGGGTCGACGCGCGCGAGAACGCGATCGACATCTCGCCGCCCCACTTGCTCGCCTCGAACCCGCTCCACGCGGTGAGCACGGCCGTCACGGCGAGCAGCACGACCGTCACGGTCTCCCGCAACGACCTGCCGCCCTTGCCCTCCGCGCCGTCGTCGGCCACGGCAGGACACTAGCCCTCCGCTCAGGGGTCCGCGCGGCGACGCCGCACGCCCAGCAGCACCCCGCCCAGGACCAGCGCGACGAGCGCCACCGCGAGCAGCGCCGCGACGGAGGAGCCCGTCGTGGCGAGGCCGTCGTCGGGGGGCGCGGCGGGGGCCGACGGTCCGTCGCCCCCGGGCGCGCCCGGCGTCGATCCGTCGGTGGGTGGGGTCGGAGGACCGGTCGGGGTCGGAGGGTCGGTCGGCGTCGGGGTCGGCGTGTCGAGGACGGTGTTCGTCACGGTGCAGACCGCGTCCGCCCCGTCGTCGACCCGGATCGTCGCGCCGTCGACGAGCTCGGCCCCGTCGCACGCCCACCCCACCTGGTCGTAGTCCCACGCGCTGTCGGACTCGGACAGGCGGTACGTGCCCGCGGCGACGGGCACGGCCGTCACGTCCGGGCTGCCGTCGTGGCCGGAGAGGGGCGTCGGCCCGACGGCGGTGAGCTCCCAGTCGTCGGCGGGCGCCACGTCGTCGACCACGTCCTTGTGGAGCGTGAGCGTGCCCGCGAGCCAGTGGTTCGTCACCGTGCACACGACGTCCGCCCCGGGCGGCACGATCACCGTCGACCCGGCGACGCGCGCCCCCTCGCACCGCCAGCCGAGCGCCGTCCAGCCGTCCGGGCCGCCGCTCTCGGCGAGCGCGTAGCGCCCGGGCTCCACGCTCACGTGCGAGACGGCGGCGCTCCCGCTCGGGCCCGAGGCCGAGAGCCCCGCACCCTCCGCCGACAGGGTCCAGTCGGTGACGTCCACCTCGCCGGTGAAGCCGCGGTCGTCGAGCGCCTTGACGAGCGTGAGGTGCGGGAGCTGCGCGACGTTCGTCACCGTGCACGTGGCGACGCCGCCGCGGGGCAGGGAGACCGTCGAGCCGGTGAGCGTCGCGTCGCCGGTGCAGGTCCAGCCCGCGCTGTCGTAGCCGCCGAACCCGCCCGTCTCCGCGAGGTCGTAGTCGCCCGCCGGAACGTGCCGTCCCGTCGTCGCGGGCGCGCCGCTCGCGCCCTCGACCACGACGTCGCCCGCGGCGCCCGTCGCGGTGAGCGTCCACGCGGCCGGGTCCGCGGACCCGCCCTGCACGTCCTTGACGAGCGTCAGCGTCGCGCCGACGTAGGTGTTCGTCACGCGGCAGACCACGTCGTCGTCGGGCGCGATCGTGACGACGGACCCGGACTGCCCCGTCGCCCCGTCGCACGCCCACTCGCCCGCCTCGTGGTCGGCCCGTTCCGTGAGCTCGGCGAGCGTGTGGTCACCGGCCCCGACGTGCACGTGGGACACCTCGACCCCGCCGGAGGGACCGCTGATCGTCCCCGTCCCGCCGTCGGGCTGCGGCCCCGTCGCGGCGAGCTCCCAGTCGGCGGGCTCGGTCGGCCCGCCGGCGAGCTCCTTGACGAGCGTGAGGTGCGGCAGCACGACGGCGTTCGTCACGGTGCACACGACCGTCGCGCCGGGCGCCACGGTGACGACCGCGCCGTCCAGCGCGCCCCCGGTGCACTGCCACGGACCCGGGTCGAACCCGGTCCACCCGGACTCCGACAGCGTGTAGCCGCCGGGCGGGACGGGCACGCCCGTGACCGCGGGCGAGCCGCTCGGCCCCGTGACCGTGGTCCCGTCGCCCGCGGCGGTGAGGGTCCAGTCCGCGGGGACGGCCGTCGTCGTGCCCTCGAGCTGCTTGACGAGCGTGAGGGTGCCGCCCTGCCACGTGTTGGTCGCGGTGCACGTGACGTCCTCCTCGAGTGCGAGGGTCACGCTGCCGCCGGCCCCGTCGCCCGCCGCCGCGCCCGTGCACGACCACGCCGCCGCGTAGCCCGCGGGACCCTGCTCCCCGAGCACGTACTCGCCCGGCTCGACCTCGGCCGCCGTCACGGCCGGGTCGCCGGTCGCCCCGGACACCTGCTCCGGCCCGACGGCGCTGAGCGTCCAGTCGGGGACGGCGGACGGACCGCCGACGACCTCCTTGACGAGCGTGAGCGTCGGGTCCGGCGAGCCGCCCCCGCCGCCGTCGAACACGTTGCGGACGGTGCAGGTGACCGACCGGCCGAGGTCGAGGGTCACGACGTCGCCGGACAGCGGCGCGCCGTCGCAGGTCCAGCCCTCGCTCCGGTAGCCGGGAGCGCCGCCCTCCTCCGAGAGCGTGTACTGCCCGACGCGCATCGGCACGTCCGTCACGGCGGCGCTGCCCGACGGCCCGGCGATCGACTCAGGGCCCTGCGCGCGCAGCGTCCAGTCCGCAGGCGACGCGACGCCGCCCACGACCTCCTTGACGAGCGTGAGCCCTGGACGGATCGCCTCGTTGTCGACGGTGCACTGGACGGTGCCGCCGGGCGGGACGACGACCTCGGGCGTCGGGTCGAGGATCTCCGCGCCGCCGCAGTTCCAGTCCTGGAAGCGGTAACCGGGCACTCCCCCGGACTCCGAGATGCGGTACGTGCCCGCGGGGACCTCGAGCGACTGCACCCCGTTGAGGCCGTCGCCCTCGATCGTGGCGCCCGTCGCGACGTTCACCGCGTGCATCGTCCACAGCTCGCGCCGCCCCTCCGAGGCGCCGGTGTCGAGGTTCTCGATCCGCTTGAACAACGACAGGCGACCGGTCTCGGCCTGCGCCGCGTCGGCTCGCGCACCCGTGACACCGAGCACGACGGCCACGGCGAGCACGAGCAGGGCGGCGAGGGCGGGGGCGGTCGCGCGCACGCGGGCGACGGAGCGAGGGGACGTGTGCACGGACACTCCTGCGAGCTCGGGGCGCGGTCGTCACCGACGCTAACCCGGCCCGACCCGCGGCGCCCGGCGACCCGGACGGCCCGACGGCGCGCCGTTCGTCGCACACCGACCACCGTTCGTCGCACACCTCGACCGCCCGCCGCCGTGACGTGGATCACGGTCCGCCGCGGTTCCTAGCCTTCCGTGGTCGGACCGCAACGACGCGACCCTGGAGAGGCTCGATGACGACAGACACCCGCGCGGCGCGGAACGCCGCGGACGACGACCCGGAGATCGTGCCGGACCCGTCCCTGCCCCCCACCGCGGTGCCCGAGGAGCTTCCCGGAGCACAGGCGCGCACCCGCTGGACGCCGCAGAAGATCGCCCTGTGGGCCGCGATCTCGCTGCTCGGCGGCATCGCGTGGGTCATGCTCGCGGTCGTCCGCGGCGAGACCGTGAACGCGATCTGGTTCGTGTTCGCGGCCGTGTGCACGTACCTCATCGGGTACCGCTTCTACTCCAAGGTCATCGAGCGCTACATCACGCGCCCCGACGACCGCCGCGCCACCCCCGCCGAGGCCCGCGAGGACGGCAAGGACTACGTCCCGACCGACCGGCACGTGCTGTTCGGCCACCACTTCGCCGCGATCGCCGGCGCGGGCCCGCTCGTCGGCCCGGTGCTCGCCGCCCAGATGGGCTACCTGCCCGGCACGATCTGGATCATCGTCGGCGTCGTGCTCGCCGGCGCGGTGCAGGACTACCTCGTCCTGTTCTTCTCCATGCGCCGCGGCGGGCGGACCATCGGCCAGATGGCGCGCCAGGAGCTCGGCCGCGTGGGCGGCACCGCCGCGATCGTCGCGTCGCTGCTCATCATGATCATCATCGTCGCGATCCTCGCGCTCGTGGTCGTCAACGCGCTCGGCGAGAGCCCGTGGGGGGTGTTCTCCGTGTCGATGACGATCCCCATCGCGCTGTTCATGGGCGTGTACCTGCGGTACATCCGGCCCGGGAAGATCACCGAGGTCTCGGTCATCGGCTTCGTCCTGCTGCTCGCCGCGATCGTCGGCGGCGGCTGGATCGCGGACACCGCCTGGGGCGCCGAGCTCTTCCACCTCGACCGCACGACCATCGCGGTCGGCGTCATCGTGTACGGCTTCGTCGCCGCCGTCCTGCCCGTGTGGCTCCTGCTCGCGCCCCGCGACTACCTCTCGACCTTCATGAAGGTCGGCGTCATCGTCGTCCTCGCGGTCGCGGTGATCGTCGTGCGGCCCGAGATCACGGTGCCCGCGATCAGCGAGTTCGCGAGCGGCGAGACGGGCCCGGTCGTGTCCGGGGCGTTGTTCCCGTTCCTCTTCGTCACCATCGCGTGCGGCGCGCTGTCCGGCTTCCACGCGCTCATCGCGTCGGGCACGACGCCGAAGCTCGTCGAGAAGGAGCGCCAGACGCGCTTCATCGGCTACGGCGGCATGCTCATGGAGTCGTTCGTCGCGATCATGGCGCTCGTCGCCGCGATCTCCATCGACCGCGGCATCTACTTCGCGATGAACTCGTCCGCCGCCGCCACGGGCGGCACGGTCGAGGGCGCGGTCGCGTTCGTCAACGGGCTCGGCCTCATGGGCGTCAACCTCACGCCGGACATGCTCACGTCGACCGCGGAGGCCGTCGGCGAGCCGTCGATCGTGTCCCGCACGGGCGGCGCCCCGACGCTCGCGCTCGGCCTCGCGCACATCATGCAGCAGCTCGTGGGCGGCACCGCGATGATGGGCTTCTGGTACCACTTCGCCATCATGTTCGAGGCGCTGTTCATCCTCACCGCCGTCGACGCCGGCACGCGCGTCGCGCGGTTCATGCTCCAGGACACCCTCGGCAACGTGTCGCCGAGGTTCCGCGACGTCACGTGGCGGCCAGGCGTGTGGTTGTGCACCGCGATCATGGTCGCCGGGTGGGGCAGCATCCTCTACCTCGGCGTCACCGACCCGCTCGGCGGGATCAACACGTTCTTCCCGCTGTTCGGCATCGCGAACCAGCTCCTCGCGGCCATCGCGCTCGCCGTCGTGCTGGCGATCGTCGCCAAGCGCGGGCGCAGCTACCAGCGCTGGCTGTGGATCGTCGCGGCGCCGCTCGCGTTCACCGCGGTCATCACCATCTGGGCGTCGATCGAGAAGATCTTCTCCCCCGTCCCCGCGGTCGGGTACTGGGCCAACCACAACGCGTTCAAGGACGCGCTCGCCGCCGGCGAGACGTCGTTCGGCACCGCCGGCTCGGTCGAGGCGATGGAGGCGGTCGTCCGCAACACGTTCGTCCAGGGCACGCTCTCGATCGTGTTCGTCGTCCTCGCGATCGTCGTCATCGTCGCGTCGGTCCTCGTGACCGCGAAGGCGCTGCGCGACGGCGGCGGCGCCAACCACGAGGACCCGCCCGTCGCGTCGCGCCGGTTCGCCCCGGCCGACCTGTTCGCGACGAAGGCCGAGAAGGCGATCCAGAAGGAGTGGGCGGCGCTGCCGCCCGAGAAGCGCCCTGCCGCGACGGGGCACCGGTGACGGTGCGGCAGGGGACGCAGGGTCCCGCCACGACGGTCCGTGCGACCGTCGTGGCGGGGCTCCGCACCGCGGCGGCCCGCGTGCACGACGGCGCGGCCCACGTCCGCTGGTACGTGCGGCAGGTGATGGGCGACGACGCGTACGCGACCTACGCCGCGCACCAGCGCGCGGTGCACCCGGGGGGCGTCGTCATGACCGAGCGCGAGTTCTGGCGCATGCGGCACGCCGAGCAGGACGCCAACCCGGGGTCGCGCTGCTGCTGACGGCCTAGGCTCGGCGCCGTGCTCCGCGTCCCCCTCGACCTGCTCCTGCCGCGGGTCTCCGTCGCCGACGTCCGGCAGCGCGCCGCGGAGCTGCCCCGCCGCGGGCAGGAGGTCCGGGTCCGCGTGCGCGACGACGTGCTCGTCGCCCGCCGCTGGGCCCCCGGCGCGCACGCGAGCGGGCACAGCGTGCTGCGCGCCCGGCTCACCGAGGAGCCCGACGGCGTCCGCGTGCGCGGGACGGTCGCCCCGAGCGGGCTGGACCTCGTGCTGGTGGCGATCTGGCTCGCCGCGGCCGCCGGGATCGCGACGCTCGGCGCCGTCTACCAGAACGGGGTCGCGTGGCTCGTCGCGCTCCTCCCGCTCGCCTTCGGCGCGGTCTTCGCCGCCTGGCTGCCCGGGGCCGCCCGGTCCGGTCACGACGTGCTGCTGCGGGGGCTCGCCGCCCTCGGCGAGGGGCCCGACCCCCACGGGCTACGGTGACGGGCGTGGCCCGCCCTCCCGTCCGCATCACGTCCGACCCGCCGCGGGGGACCTTCTCAGCGTGCACCCTCGTGCTCGGGACCGACCCCGAGACAGCGGCCGGGTGGGTCGCCGCCGCGTTCGGCGCGCTGCGCTGGAAGCGCCGGGCGTCCGACACCGCGCACCGCGAGGGCGCGTCGTTGTGGGAGGTCGGCGGCGCGGCCCGCGCGTTCTTCCTCGACGACCTCGACGTGCTCCGCCTCGTCACCCCGCGTGCGGCGGCGTTCTTCTCTCACGGGCGGGCCGTCGCGACGGTCCAGCCCGACGCCGCCGCGCACCGCACCGTCGTCACGCTCTCCCTCGTCGAGGGCCAGCTCTCGTGCCGCGAGAGCTTCGGCGCCGTCGCGCGGCACCTGCACGAGGCTGCGGTCCGCGCCGGGGCGCTCCCGCCCCACGACGTCCCGGTGTGGACGAGCGCCTACGACCTGCCGGCCGGCTCCCCCGGCCACCCGCGGTCGCGCAAGCGCCTGTTCCGCGGTTCCTGAGCACCCGTACCGACCAGATGGACACCGAGAAGGCGCCTCATCTTCAGACTAGAATTCGAGTCTGAATAGAGACTAGAATCATGGGGTGCAGACCTATCCCATGAGCGAAGCGAAGACCAACCTGTCCGCCCTGGTCGACGAGGTGGAGAGCACCCACCAACCGGTGACGATCACCCGTCACGGGAAGGCAGCGGCGGTGCTGATCGCGCCGGAAGACCTGGCGACGCTCATGGAGACGCTGGCATGGCTGTCCGACCCTGACCACGCGGCCGAGATGGCCGAGGCCGAGGAGGCGGTGGCGCAGGGCCGCACCCTGAGCCTCGCTGAGGTGCGCGAGCAGCTGGCCTCGCGACGGTGACCGACGTCGACGGTGGGTGGGAGGTGCGCCTGAGCCCACCGGCCGCGCGCATGCTCTACCAGCTCCCACCACGCCTGGCCGACGCCGTGATCCGCTTCTGCGACGAACCACTTGCGTCGAACCCCTACCGGGTGACGAAGGCGCTCGGGGCCGAGCTCGCCGGCCAGCGCGCCGGGTACGTCGGGATCGGGTTCCGCGTCCTGGTCCGCATCGACGACGACCAGCGTCTGGTCACCGTGATGCGGATGGCCTACCGGGCCGACGCCTACCGGTAGCCCAGGACGGGCGGTACGAGAGTCAGCCCCGTTCCAGCCGCGCGAGCTCGACGCCGTCGTGGTCGACCAGCACGAGCACGGCACCGTCGAGCCCGGCGCGGGAGGAGCGGGCCAGGAGATCCGGCACCGGCTCGCCCTCGCAGCCGATCTCGGTATGCCCGCCCGAGGTGACGAGCAGGCGCCCCTCGGCGCCGACTCGCCAGGTGCCGTCCGCGACGTTGCACCCGTCGGTCCCGGTCCACGAGCCGTCCTCCGCGAGCGCGACGTGCGGGTCCGTCACGTAGTCGGTCCCGGGCTGCCAGCGGCCGACCAGGTCGCCCGCGGTGGCGGGCGCCGTGCCGTCGGGCAAGGGTGCGGCCGTCGTCGGCGCCGGCCCGGCCGTCTCCCCCGGGCGGAGGGGCGCGTCGGCGCCCGGCCCGGCGCACGACGCGAGGAGCGCCACGGCGAGCACCGGGAGGGCCGTCGTCCTGCGCGGGGGACGTCGTCGGGTCATGTCTCGAAAGTGTCGCCCGGTGGGCGAACCTTGCACCGCCCGGGCGGGCCGCCCCGCGCGAGGACGCGGTGCCGTGGGACGATGCCGCCCGTGACGGAGCTGACCTTGCACGACGACGCCAAGCGCCGCGTGGTGCGCGCCAACCTCACGTTCGCCGCGGTCCTCGTGCCGATCCTCGGGCTCACGGCGGTCTCCCTGGGGATCAGCACGCGCAACCTCGCCCTCGCGCTCGGGTACGCGTGCGTCGTGCTCGCGATGATCCCGCTGACGTACGTGCTCGCGCGCCGCTTCACCGACCGCTCCCGCGTCACGTTCGGCGACGGGTCGGTGACGGTCCAGGGCTGGGGCCGACCGCGGCGGTTCACGGTGGCCGAGATCGAGCGCGTCGTCACGGTCGACAGCATGGGGTTCGGGGGCATGACGCCGACGCACCACCTCATCGTCGTGGGGCCGACGAAGCGCCTCGCCCTGCTCGTCGGGCAGATGTGGGACCGCGACCAGCTCTCGACCGTCGCGCTCGACCTCGCGCACCGCGGCGTCCCCCTCAACCCGGTCCACCAGCCGGTCACTCCCGTGCAGCTGCGGGCGATGGACCCCCGGCTCGTGCCGTGGCGTCAGGCGCACCCGGTCGCGCTGGGCCTGCTCGTCGGGGTCGGCGTGCTGCTGTTCTTCCTGGTCGCGTTCGTCGTCATGGTCGCGTTCCTCGTCTGACCGTCGCGTCCGGCCGGGCGCGGTCGTGCCAGTAGCCCTGGGCGTGCACGCGCGACCGCGCCACGCCCGCCGCCACGAGCTCGGCCCGGACGCGCGCGACCGTGGCGCTCTCCGTCGCGCACCACGCGTAGAAGCCGTCACCCGCGGAGGACGCGCACCGGCCGTGCTCCGCGACCCAGTCGCGGACGGCGCCCAGCACCGCCCGCTCGGCGCCCCGGCGTCGCGCGCGGGGCACGCGCTCGACGTGCACGGTCGCGGGCACCTCACCGAGCGGGGCGTCCGCCGGGTCGTCGGCCTCGACGAGCACGTGGGCCCGGACGTCGGGGCCGAGGCTCGCGAGGATCCCGCGCACCGCGGGCGCGGACGTCTCGTCCGCGACGAGGAGCACGTGCCCGACGGCGGGCCCCGGGTCCCACTGCGTGCCGTGGTCGGTCACGCCGTACCGCGCGTGCGGCGCGGACAGCAGGACGCGGTCCCCGGCCGCCGCCCGCCGCGCCCAGGCGCTCGCCGGGCCCGCGGGCTCGTGCAGGTACAGGTCGAGGTCGACCTCGGCGGCCTCCGACCGCACGGCCACGGGCGTGTACGAGCGCATGACGGGGCGCTCGTCGTCGTCGAGCGCGGACCACTCACGGCGCCACGTGCTCTCGTCCGCGAGGCGCGCCCGGCGCGCGAGGCGGTCCGCGCCCGGCCCCGGGAGCAGGATCTTCACGCGCTGGTCGAGCCCGACGTCGGCGCACCCGGCGAGGTCCGGACCGGCGAGCGTCACGCGCACGAGGCGCGGGCCGACGTCGTGCACGCGCGCGACCGTCGTCGGGAAGAGCACGTTGGGCGACCGGTGGAACCGGCACCCGGCGTCAGGAGCCGGCACGGTCCTTCAGGAAGCGCTCGACGTCGTCGAGCACGGCCTGCCCGCCGAGCGGCCCGACGCCGCTGATCCAGGAGGACTGGTCCACGACGCGCACGTCGGGGAACGACGCGGCGTTGAGCGGGATCTCCGCGGGCACCGCGGACGCGTCGTCGGGGTCGGCGGCCGAGACGAGCACGAGGTCGGCGGCGGCCTCGGTCACGCGCTCCGGGGACAGGTCCACGGAGATGTCCTCGCCCCACTCCTGCTCCGGCGTCGTGAACCCGACGCACTCGAGCGTGCTGCCCGCGAACGACCGCGGCCCGTACGCGGACACGATGCCGTCGCGCGGGCGCAGGAGCTGCGCCGTGCCGGAGACGCCGTAGTCCTCCTGGAGCTGGGCGCACCGCGCGTCGTAGGCGTCGAGCAGGGCCTGGGCGTCCGCCTCGCGGCCGAGCGCGCGGCCGACGAGCAGCACGTTCTCCTGCCACGGGTCGGTCTGGGTCGCCATGAAGACGGTCGGCGCGACGCTCGCGAGCTGGTCGTACAGGTCGGAGTGGCGCGACTCCGTGCCGAGGATGAGGTCCGGCTCGAGCGCCGCGATGGCCTCGAGGTTCGGCTCGGGGACGGTCCCGACGACCTCGATCGCCTGCGCCTCCTCGCCGAGGTACGCGGGCACGCCCGCCTCGACGCTCAGCACGGCGGCGCCCACGGGGACGACTCCGAGCGCGACGGCGGTGTCCGTCTCGACGGGCTCGAGCGTCACGACGCGCTGCGGCGCCGCGTCGAGCTCGGCGGTCCCCCGCGCGTGCTCGACGGCGTACCCCGCCGCGGTGTCGTCCGGCGCCGGCGCACCGGTCGCCGCGGGCTCGGGGTCGGACGAGCACGCCGCGAGGAGGGTCGCGGCGAGCACGAGGGCGGTGGTGGTGACGCTGCGGCGCACGCGCGGGCTCGACGTGGTCCGGGAGATCGGCACAGGAGGGTTCCTCCGTCGTGGGATAGGGTCGCCTAACCTTACCTGCCCACCGGGGCGGGTGACGCCGCGCTGGATACGATCACTGCATGTCCGGGCCCGTGTTCGCCGGCGCCGCCGCCGGTCTCGTCGTGGGCGTCCTGCTCACCCTCGGGCTCGTGCTCGCCTGGCGGCTCGCGCGCGGGTCGCGCGAGCTCGGGAGCGACTCCGACCGGGCGACGTTCCGCACCCTCCACCTCGCGTCGCGCGCCGCGACGCACCTGCGCGACGGGCTCGACGGCGACGACGTCGGCCGCGCGGCCCGCTCCCTGCGCCAGCTCCTCGGCGCCGACGCGCTCGCCGTCGTCACGGCGGACGGGGCGGTCGCCCTCGACGGGAGCTCGACGCTCGAGCCCGACGCGCGGCGCGTCGCCGAGCGCGTCCTCGCCACGGGGCGGCGCCACGTCGAGAGCGGCGACGTCGAGGACGCCGTCGGGGCGCCCGTCGTCGCGGGCGGGCGCGTCGCCGGTGTCGTCGTCGCGTTCGCCGACACCGTGCGGCCGCCGCTCGTGCGCGCGACGGGCGAGGTGGCGCAGTGGTGCGCGGCGCAGCTCGAGCTCGCCGAGCTGGAGGCGTCGCGCACGGCGCTCGCGCAAGCCGAGCTCCGCGCGTTGCGCGCACAGATCAGCCCGCACTTCGTCTACAACGCGCTCGGCGCCATCGCGTCGTTCATCAGCACCGACCCCGAGCGGGCGCGCGACCTCGTGCTCGACTTCGCCGACTTCACGCGCTACTCGTTCCGCGGGCGCGGCGACTTCACGACCCTCGCCGACGAGCTGCGCTCGATCCACTCCTACGTCGAGCTCGAGCGCGCCCGGTTCGGCGAGCGCCTCGCCGTCACCCTGCAGATCGCGCCGGAGTCGCTGACGGCCGTCATCCCCTTCCTCTCCGTGCAGCCCCTCGTCGAGAACGCGGTGCGCCACGGCCTGGAGCCGCGCGAGCACGGCGGCACGATCGTCATCACCGCGCGCGACGAGGGCACCCAGACGGAGATCACGGTCGAGGACGACGGCGTCGGCATGGACCCGGCCGTCGTGCGCGAGCTCCTCACGTCGCGCGACACGACGCACGTGGGCCTGCGCAACGTCGACACCCGCGTGCGCCAGCTCTACGGCGACGACCACGCGCTCGACATCGAGACCGCGCCCGGCTCGGGCACGCTCGTGCGGCTGCGCGTCCCGCGGTCGCAGCCGCTGCACGAGACGGAGGTGAGCGTGCCGTGACCACACCGGACCCGGCTCCGGCCGGCGGTCTCCCCGGCGGGGCGGGCGACGCCGTCGGGCTGGACGTGCTCGTCGCCGACGACGAGCGGCCCGTGCTCGACGAGCTCGTGGCCCTGCTCCGCCGGGACCCGCGCGTGCGCACCGTGCGCGGGGTCGCGAACGGCTCCGAGGCGCTGCGCGAGCTCTCGTCGCGCACGGTGGACGCGGCGTTCCTCGACATCCACATGCCGGGGCTGACCGGCCTCGACCTCGCCCGCGCGCTCTCGCGGTTCGCCGACCGCCCGGCGGTCGTGTTCGTCACCGCCGACGAGGCGCGCGCGCTGGAGGCGTTCGACGTCGAGGCCGTCGACTACGTGCTCAAGCCCGTGCGGCGCGAGCGGCTCACGCGCGCCGTCGACCGCGTCGTCGAACGGGTCGCGGAGCGCACCGCGGCGGGGCGCGCCCCCGCGACCGACGCGGCGGCACCGTCCGCGAGCGCCGCCGCTCCCCCGCCGGTTGCCGGCGACCCGGCGGGAGGTGCTGCCCCGGCCGACGAGACGCTCGTCGTGACGGTCGGCACGACGACGCGCCTCGTCCGGCGCAGCGCGGTGCGGTGGGTGCAGGCGCAGGGCGACTACTCCCGGCTCGTGACGGACACCGAGCAGTTCCTCGTGCGCGAGCCGCTCTCCGATCTCGAGGAGCGGTGGGCGCCCGCGGGGTTCCTGCGCGTGCACCGGTCGTACCTCGTGGACCGCGCGGCCGTGACGGCGGCGCGGTTCGGCGGGGCGCAGCCCGCGCTCGTCGTCGCCGGGCACGAGGTCCCGGTGAGCCGCCGCATGGTGCCCGCCGTGCGCGAGGCGCTCCTCGGGCCGCACCGGGGCGCGCCGTGACGGGCACCGACCCGCGTCGTGACGCGCGCGTGCGCGTCCGGTCCACCGACCTCCCCGCGGCGCGCCCCGGCCCTCGCCCCGGCCCCGGTGAGGGCGCCGTCCCGGAGGGCGGGGCGCCGTCGGGCACGGCACGGACCGGTGAGCCGGACGACGCCGCGACCGCCTACACGCGGGGGCTCGTGCGGGCCCAGCTCCGGCTCGGGCTGGCGTGCGTGGCGTCGTTCCTCGCGGTCGTCACGCTGCTCACGGTGACGATGAGCGGCGTGCCCGCGCTGGACGGCGTCGTGCTGCTCGGCGTGCCGCTGCCGTGGCTCGTGCACGCGTACGGCTTCTACCCGGTGATCGTCGCGTTCGCGGTCGTGTTCGCGGTCGCGGCGGCGCGCAACGAGCGCCGGTACCGCGCGCTCGCCGAGGGCGCGGGCGCGCCCGACGAGCCCGGCCCCGACGACGGCGGTGCGCCGTGACGAGCGCGCTGCCCCTCGTCGCGATCGCGCTGCTCCTGCTCGCGACCGGGCTCATCGGGTTCTACGGCCTGCGGATCTCGCGCACCACGAGCGACTTCTTCGTCGCGTCGCGCACCGTGCGGCCGGTCTGGAACGCGTCGGCGATCAGCGGCGAGTACCTGTCCGCGGGCACGTTCCTCGGGCTCTCCGGCCTCGTGCTGCTGTCCGGCGCGGAGGCGTTCTGGTTCCCCGTGGGGTACGCGGCGGGCTACCTGCTCGTCCTGCTGTTCGTCGCGGGCCCCCTGCGGCGCAGCGGCGCGTACACGATCCCCGACTTCGTGCACGCCCGGCTCGACTCCGTGGTCGCGCGCCGCGTGACGAGCGTGCTCGTGCTCGTCATCGGGTGGCTCTACGTGGTGCCGCAGCTCCACGGGGCGGCGCTCGTCATCACGAGCGTGGCCGCGGTGCCGCCGTGGGTCGGCTCGGTGGGGATCGCGGTCGTGGTGAGCGCCGTCGTCGCCGCGGGCGGGATGCGCTCCATCACGTTCGTCCAGGCGTTCCAGTTCTGGGTCAAGCTCACCGCGCTCGCGGTGCCGCTCGTCTTCGTGCTCATGGCGCTCGGCGGGGCGTTCGAGCCCGGCGGCGCCGTCGTCACGTTCGACCCCGCCGCCGTGTTCCCCCACGAGGCCGGGCCGGGCGGCCTCGACGCGTACGCCACCGTCTCGCTCCTGCTCGCCCTCCTGCTCGGCACGACCGGCCTGCCGCACGTCCTCGTGCGCTTCTACACCTCGCCCGACGGCGGCTCGGCCCGCCGCACGACCGTCGTCGTGCTCATCATGATCAGCGTGTTCTACATGGTGTCGAGCACGCTCGGGCTCGTGGCGCGGGTCGTCGCGCCCGACCTCGCGGCGCCCGGGGTGGCGGACACCGTCGTCCTCGCGCTGCCGACCCGCCTCGTGCCCGGGCTCGGCGGCGAGCTCCTCGCCGCGCTCGTCGTCGCCGGGGCGTTCGCCGCGTTCCTCGGGACGTCGTCGGGGCTCGTGGTCGCGCTGGCGGGCGTCGTGAGCCAGGACCTGTTCGGCGGCACCGTGCGGTCCTTCCGCTGGTCGGCGGTCGCGTGCACGCTCATCCCGCTCGCGTTCGCGCTCGTCACCATCCCGCAGGGCCTCGTGACGAGCGTCGGGACGGTGTTCGTCTTCGCGGCGTCGGCCCTGTCCCCCGTGATCCTGCTCGGCGTGTGGTGGCGCGGCCTCACCGCGCGCGGCGCGGTGGCGGGCATGGTCGTGGGCGCCGTCCTGTGCGCGACGGCGCTGCTCGCGTCGTCCGCGCTCGTCGCCGCGGGGTACGGGAGCCCGTCCGGCGACACGGCCGACGGCGTCCCCGGCGTCGTGCGCGCCCTGCTCGCCCAGCCCGCCGCCTGGACCATCCCGCTCGCGACGGCGACCGTCGTCGTCGTGTCGCTCCTCGACCGGCGCGGCCCGCCGCTGCGCACCGACCGGTTCCTCCGCCGCCTGCACGTGCCCGAGCGCCGTCGGGCCTGAGACTCGTCGCACCGGGAGCTCCGACGACCCTCCGCATCTCACCTGGCGGGCACTCTCGACCGCATGTCGGATGGGTCGTAGGATCGTGGCAACCATCCAGAGCGGTCGAGAGTCCTGGCTCGACGACACCGCAGCAACCCGCCGACGGAAGCCTCCCGAGGACAAAGGTGCTAACGCCAGGGTCGATGGAGTGACGCATGACCTCAGAGGCATCCTTCGCGCACCGTCCGGGCCGTCCTCGGCCGACGGTGTCGTTCGAGCTCATGCCCCCGCGCCGACCGGACGCGGCCCCGAAGTTCTGGGAGACGGCACGCCGTCTCGTCGCGACGCACCCCGACTTCGTGTCCGTGACGTACGGCGCCGCGGGCACCGACCGCGCGACCGCGCGCCAGGTCGTCGGACGCCTGCTCCAGGGCACGCCCGTGCTGCCGATCGCGCACCTCACGTGCGTCGGGGCGTCGCGCGAGGACGTCGAGTCGGTCATCACCGACTTCCTCGACGAGGGCGTGCGGAGCTTCCTCGCGCTGCGGGGCGACCCGCCGCGCGACCAGCCGGACTGGCAGCCCGCGCCCGACGGCGTCCGGTCGTCGACCGAGCTCGTCGCCCTGCTGCGCGAGGTCGAGGCGTCGCGCTGCGCGTCCGACCCGGCCGTCGCGCTGCGCGGCGCGGCCCGGCCGCTGACGATCGCCGTCGCGACGTTCTGCGACGGCAACCCCGCCGCCGGCACGACGCGCACCCAGGAGGTGCGCCGCCTCTGGCAGAAGCAGCAGGCCGGCGCGAGCTTCGCGATCACGCAGCTCTTCTACGACGCGTCGTCGTACACCGACTTCGTCGCCGAGGCCCGCGCGGCCGGCGTGACGATCCCCATCCTCGCCGGGCTGCTGCCCACGACGGAGCCCGCGCGGCTCCGTCGCGTCGAGGAGCTCACGGGCGTGCGCGCACCCCAGCACCTGCTGGACGCGCTCGACGCCCTGCCCGACCCGGAGGCGCAGCACGCCTACGGGATCGCGTACTCGGTCGACCTCGCGCAGCGCGTCCTCGACGCGGGCACGCCCGGTCTGCACGTGTACACGTTCAACAAGCACCGCGCCGCTCTTGACCTGCTCGAGGGTGTCCACCTCGGCGGCGGGTCGGTCGGGACCGGGGGCGGCGCCAGCGCCGCCGCCGCCCCGCTCGTCCCGGACCTGGCCAGCGGGCCGTGGGTCACCGGCACCTCCCTGCCCACGACGAGCGCCGCCACGCACGGCGCGCCCGTCTGACCGGTCCTCCGGACCAGCAAGAGGTTTCGATCATGGCCACTTCCGTACCCTCCCCTACCCAGAACCCGGTCGGCTTCCCCGCCGGCACCGTGCTCGGCTACCCGCGCATCGGCCGCCGCCGCGAGCTGAAGAAGGCCGTCGAGGCGTTCTGGGCCGGCAAGACCTCGGCCGAGGAGCTCGAGGCCACGGCCCGCGAGCTGCGCCTCGCGACCGTCCGCCGGCTCGTCGACCTCGGCCTCGGCGCCGACGACGCGTCCGTCCCCGGCTCGTTCTCCTTCTACGACCAGGTGCTCGACGTCGCCGCCTCCCTCGGGGCGGTCCCGTCGCGGTTCGCGTCGCTGACCGACGACGCCGGTCGCCTCGACCTCGCGGGCTACTTCACCGTGGCGCGCGGCCAGGGGGACGACGCCCCGCTCGAGATGACCAAGTGGTTCGACACGAACTACCACTACCTGGTCCCCGAGATCGGCCCGGACACCCCGATCCGCTTCGTCGACGACCGCGTCGTGCGCGAGTTCGTCGAGGCGAAGGACGCCGGCGTCGTGACGCGGCCCGTCGTCGTCGGGCCGGTGACGTTCCTCGCGCTGTCCAAGGCCGCGGACGACGCGCCCGCCGGGTACTCGCCGCTCGACCGCCTCGACGACGTCGTCGCCGCCTACGCCGACCTGCTGCGCGCGCTCGCCGCGGCGGGGGCGCCGTGGGTCCAGCTCGACGAGCCGATCCTCGTCACCGACTCGGTCGACGTGCCGTTCACCGAGCTCGCCGCCGCCGTGGGGTCCGCGTACCGCGCCCTCGCGACCGACCTCCGCCCGGTGCCGAGCCCGGGGTCTTCGGCGGCCTCGTCCGCAAACCCGGCGGCAACCCCTGGTTCGGCGCAGGACGCGCGGCCCGCGATCCTCGTCGCCACGCCGTTCGGCGGGCTGGAGACGTCGCCGGACGGCGACGGCGCGACCTTCGACTTCCTGGCGACCCTCGCGGGCACGGACGTCGAAGCGATCGCGATCGACGCCGTCCGTGCGGACCTTCCGGACTCGCCCTACGACGACCTCCTGACGAAGACGCTCGTCGTCGGCGCGATCGACGGGCACAACGTGTGGCGCGCCGACCTCTCGGCAAAGCTCGACACGCTGACCGCCGCGCGCAGCCTCGGTGCGGGCGCGGTCGCCGTCGGCACGTCGACGTCGCTGCTGCACGTGCCGCACGACGTCGAGGACGAGACGTTCGCCGAGCCCGGCACGGCGTCGGGCACGACGCTCGACCCGCGCCTGCGCGACTGGCTCGCGTTCGCGGACCAGAAGGTCGGCGAGGTCGCGACGCTCGCCCGCGCGCTGACCGAGGGTCGCGACGCCGTCGCGGAGGAGATCGAGGCGTCCCGCGCGGCGGTGGCGTCGCGCGCGGAGGCGAGCGGCGTCGTCGTGCCCGCGGTGCGCGAGCGTGCGGCCGCGCTGACCGACGCGGACTTCGCGCGCGGTGACTACGCCGAGCGTGCGGCCGCGCAGCAGGAGCGCCTGAACCTGCCGCCGCTGCCCACGACGACGATCGGCTCGTTCCCGCAGACGCCGGAGATCCGCCGCGCCCGCGCGCTGTGGACGAAGGGCGAGCTGTCGGACGCGGACTACACGACCGCGATGCGTGAGGAGATCGCGCGCGTCGTCGCGATCCAGGAGGAGCTGGGCCTCGACGTCCTCGTGCACGGCGAGCCCGAGCGCAACGACATGGTGCAGTACTTCGCGGAGCACCTCGACGGGTTCGCGGTCACGGCGAACGGCTGGGTGCAGTCGTACGGGTCGCGCTGCGTGCGCCCGCCGATCCTGTGGGGCGACGTGACGCGGCCCGCGCCGATCACGGTCGAGTGGTCCGCGTACACGGCGTCGCTCACCGAGAAGCCCGTCAAGGGCATGCTCACCGGGCCCGTGACGATCCTCGCGTGGTCGTTCGTGCGCGACGACCAGCCTCTCGGCGACACGGCGAACCAGGTGGGCCTCGCGCTGCGCGACGAGATCGCGGACCTCGAGGCCGCCGGCATCGGGATCGTCCAGGTCGACGAGCCCGCGCTGCGCGAGCTCCTGCCGCTGCGCCGCGCGGACCAGCCGGCGTACCTCGACTGGTCCGTCGGGTCGTTCCGGCTCGCGACGTCGGGCGTGGAGGCGGCAACGCAGATCCACACGCACCTGTGCTACTCGGAGTTCGGCGAGGTCATCGGCGCGATCGACGGCCTCGACGCCGACGTGACGTCGGTCGAGGCGGCGCGCTCGCGCATGGAGATCGTGCCGGAGCTGCGCGACGCCGGGTACTCGCGCGGCATCGGGCCGGGCGTCTACGACATCCACAGCCCGCGCGTGCCCTCGACGGAGGAGGTCACCGAGCTGCTGGAGCTCGCCGTGAAGTCGATCGACCCGCGCGTCGTCTGGGTCAACCCCGACTGCGGCCTGAAGACCCGCCGCTACGAGGAGACCGTGCCGTCGCTCGAGCACCTCGTCACCGCGGCGAAGGCCGTCCGGGCCACGCTCGGCTGACCCCGGAGACGCCGGAGGCCGGGTCCCGTCAGGACCCGGCCTCCGTGTCGAGGGTGTCAGCGCTCGGTCGTGCCCGTGCCCGCCATCGGGAGGGCGAAGGCGAGCGTCGCCGCCGCGAGGCCGCCCACGAAGAGCCACACACCGCCGTCGACGCCGGACATGCCCGACCCCATGAGCACGAGCCCGCCGACGAACAGCGCGAACGCCACGACGAACCGTGCGACCGCGCCCGCGTGACCGGGGATGTCGCGCCCTTCGGTCCCGGTGGGGAGGGGGCTGTGCGCCGCCTGCTCGCTGGACGTGGTCATGGGGTTCTCCTTCTGAGGTCGGAACGGGAGCCGGACGTCGCCGTCGGCGATCAGTCCAGGTAGTTCTCCACCGTACCGGGGTCTCGCACCGTCGCCGCATCGGGGTCGCCGCCGAACTCCCGGGCGGCGCCACGCTGGCGCAGCAGGTCCCAGCACTGGTCGAGCTCGACCTCGATCGCGCGGAGCCGCTCCTGCTCCTGCGGGCCCGAGATCTCGCCCCGGGCGAGCTGCCCCCGGAGCCGGTGCTCCTGCGCCACGAGCTCGCTGATCGTGCTGCGGATGCCGCCGTCGGTCGTCATGCCGTCCACGGTATGCCCGACGGCGCGGGCGCGCCCGGGAGGCCGGGCCCCACACGGGCGCGGCGTCGGCGGTGCGCCCTAGGCTCGTCGCATGACGACCACGATCGGGCGCACGGTCCTGCTCTGCCGCGACCTCGACGCGAGCGCCGCGTTCTGGGCCGACGGGTTCGGCTTCCGCACGTTGTTCCAGGGGGAGACGGAGGGGTTCCCCCTGCTCCACGTCGGCCCCGGACGCGTCGACGAGCCCGGCCTGTGGCTCGTGCCGCTCCCCGAGGGCGGCGCCCCGCTCGTGCGGCACGGCCTGCCCAACCTCGTGCTCTACGTCGACGACCTCGACGCGACCCTCGGGCGCCTCGCCGCGGCCGGGGTCGAGCCGTTCGTCGGGCCCGACGCCGACGCCGACACCGGCGACCGGTTCGCGCACGTCCACGACCCCGACGGGCACCGGGTCGTCGTCGTGCAGCTCGGGACGACGACCGACCCCGCGTAGCGGGCTAGCGGGCCGGCACCCACGTCGCGTCGTCGGCGAGGATCGTCACCTCGTCCTGGTCGACGACGAGGAACCCGCCCCCGATCCGCAGCTCGGCCGTCGGGCGGTCCGGGGTGCGCAGACGCACCCGGCCCGCCGTGAGCGACGCCGCGACCGGCTGGTGCCGCGGCAGGATGCCCAGCGTGCCCGACGCCGCGGGGACCGTCACGCTCCGCGCCTCCCCCGCCCAGAACACCCCGGACGGCACCACCACCTCCACGGACACCAGCCGCTCCCCGGCGGGTGCGGCGGTCTCGGACGGGGACGGCAGGGCGACGGGCACGGAGTTCCTCCCGGACGGTGGACGGCGGAACCCCCGAGTCTGGCCGGGCGACCCGCTCGCCGGGCCCGGCACTTCGTCACCCGGTCGGGGTCGAAGGTCACCGGGGAAGCGCCCGCCGCGGTGGTGCCTGCGAGCGGCCCGCGGGCGGCCCGCGCGGCGACCGTGGGTGGCCCACGTCACGATGGGCGCATGAGCACCCACGCGCACGGCATCCACCACTCGATCGACTACGTCGAGCTCCCCGTGACCGACCTCGCCGCCGCGCAGGCTTTCTACGGCGCGGCCTTCGGCTGGGAGTTCGTCCCCTACGGCCCCGGGTACTCCGGGATCCGCACGGCGGCGGAGTCCGGCGCGGACGAGGCCGGCGGTCTGCGTCTGGCCGAGTCCGACGGCGTGACCCGCGGCGGTCCGTTCGTCCTGCTGTTCTCCGAGGACCTCGACGCGACGCTCGCCGCCGTGCGGGACGCGGGCGGCGAGGTGGTCGAGGGCCCGTACGAGTTCCCCGGCGGCCGTCGGTTCCACTTCCTCGACCCGAGCGGCAACGAGCTGGGCGTCTGGGCGACGTCCTGAGGGACGGCGTCGGCCGGTCGAGCCAGCGGTGCGCGGCGGCCCGGGCGGCAATCACGTTGACGACGGCGGGTGCCGAGGCGCACCATCGAGGGTGACGGTTGCCGTGGGCAGCCGTCCGTCGTGCCGGACGGGCACGACCACGGATCAGGATCGCGCCGACGGCGCGCCGCACGGGACGAGGAGACGCGGATGCACGGCACCGCAGGCTGCGAGGTGGCCATGACGGCCTGCTCGGGCGCCCTCTCCCCCCGCACCGTCACCCGCTGAGACCACCGGGCCGCGGGCCGTCGTCCCCGACGGCCGCCGCGCTCCGGGGCGCACCGCCGTCCGACGACCCCGTCGTCGCCCGGCCGCGCCGGTCACGACGCGACGGCTGCGGGCACGCCGTCCTCCCCGCCCCCGGAGGCGCCGTCGTGCGCCCGGGCGAGCACGCGTCGTCGTGCACGCCCGCCGGGCCGCGGACCGTCCTGACACGGAAGCAGCGAACCCATGAACCCCCTGACCGAGAAGCAGATCCGCGCGTCGTTCGTCAACGCGTCCAAGCGCGAGGCCGCGCAGGCGACCCTCCCCGACCTCGACACGCTCGACTGGGACCGCCTCGACTACCTCGGGTGGCGCGACCGCAAGGCCCCGCTCCTCGCGTACGCCGTCGTGGAGGTCGACGACGATCCGCGCGGCGTCCTGCTGCGCTCGACCGACGCCAAGACGGGCGGACGGCGCAAGCGCGCCGTGTGCGCGTGGTGCGAGGACGTCGTCGTGACGGACGACGTCAGCCTCTACGTGGCGCGCCGCGCCGGGGCCGCCGGGCGCCGCGGCAACACCGTCGGCACCCTCATCTGCACGCAGTTCCTCTGCTCGCAGAACGTCCGCCGGGCGCCCACCCGCACCGAGATGGGCGACGACGAGTCGATGCGCGAGCTGTTCGTCGAGCTCCGCGTCGACGGCCTCCGCGAGCGCTCCGCGCGCTTCGTCACCGAGGTCATGCGCGACGTGTGACCGACCGCGGCTCTACCTCGGCGGACCCAGGCTCTCCCTCGGCGGACCCGGGGTCTCCCTCGGCGGACCCGGGCTCTACGTCGGCGGACCCGGGTTCTCCCCCGCGCCAGGAGGGCCACCAGTTCCACCGGCCCAGGAGCGTCATCGTCGCGGGCAGCAGCAGCCCGCGCACGACGGTGACGTCGAGGAGCACGGCGACGGCCATGCCGACGCCGACCTCCTTCATCGCGACGAGCTCGCCCGCCGCGAAGCCGAGGAACACGATGCCGATGGCGACGGCCGCCGTCGTGACGACCGGGCCGGACGCGGTGATGCCGCGGAGCGCGGCCCGGTCGTTCGCGACGCGCGGGTCTTCGCCGGGCGCGCGGGCGCGCCACTCCTCCGCGGTGCGAGACAGGAGGAACACCTCGTAGTCGGTCGAGAGGCCGAACACGAGCATGCCGACGAGCAGGGGCGTGGTGACGTCGAGCGCGCCCCACGGCTCGAACCCGAGGAGCGAGGCGCCGACGCCGTGCTGGAACACGGAGACGAGGACGCCGAGCGTCGCCGCGAGCGTGAGGAGGTTGAGCACGAGGGCCTTGAGCGGCACCACGAGCGAGCCGGTGAGCAGGAAGAGCAGCACGAAGGTCGCGAGCACCACGACCCCGGCGGCGAGCGGGAGCCGCTGCGCGAGGTGCTCCTGGGTGTCGACGACCTCGGCGGCCGGTCCGGCGACCCGCACCTCCAGGTCGGTGTCGAGGGCGCGCACGGCGTGCACGAGGTCCTGCGCCTCCTGGGCCGTCGCGTCGCCGCCCGGGCCGACGTCGGGCGTGAGGTCGACGACGGTGACCTCGGGCGGGTAGCCGGTGTCCTGCATGGCGTCCTCGACGCCGGGCAGGGCGGCGGCCCGGTCGAGCAGCTCGGGCACCGCCGGGTCGTCGACCGGGCCCTCCACGAGCACGGTGACGGGCGCGACGCCGAGGTCGGCGAAGCGGGAGGTGGTGGCGTCGGCGGCGAGGCGCGCCTCGGCGTCGGCGGGCAGCGAGCGGACCTCCGAGCTGCCGAGCGTGAGCGAGCCGAGGGGCGCCGCGAGGGCGAGCAGGAGCGCCGTCGCGCCGAGCGTGACGAGCACGGCGTGGCGCTGCGCGGTGCGCGCGAGCCGGCCCAGCGTGCCGGCGCCGCCGCGGCCCGTCCACGGGTGGGACCACGTGCGCGCGCCCGGCGCGGGGATCGCGCGGTGCCACGTCGCGACGAGCGCGGGGACGAGCGTGAGCCCGGCGACGGTCGCGACGAGCACGACGATCGCCCCGCCCACCGCCATGCCGGAGAGCAGGGAGTCGCCGAGCAGGAGGAGCCCGGCGAGCGAGATGGCGACGGCGAGGCCGGAGGCGAGCACGGCGCGGCCGGCGGTCGCCAGCGTGCGCCCGACGAGCTCGTCGAGCGGGAGGCCCGGAGACGCGGCGCGCTCCTCGCGGAAGCGCGCGAGCACGAGCAGCGAGTAGTCGACCGTGAGGCCGAGACCGAGCAGCGTCACGACGTTCACGGCGAACTCGTTGACGGGCACGACGCCGAGCAGCCCGCTGAGCACGAGCAGCGCGACCGCGATCGCGGCGAGCGCGGAGAGCAGCGGGACCAGGCCGGCCCGCAGGCCGCCGAGGACGACGACGAGCACGACGAGGAGCACCGCGATCGCGATCCCCTCGCCCACCGCGGCGTCGGTGATCGCCTGTTCGACGAACGCCTCCTCCGCGAGCAGCGCACCGCCCACGAGCACCTCGGGGGTGTCGACGGTGTGCAGCGCGTCGGCGACGCGGTGCGCGAGGGCGAGCGCCTCGTCGTCGGACAGCGCGGGGTCGAGCTCGACGACGACGAGCGAGCCCTGCGCGTCGTCGGCGATGAGCCCGCCGCCGGTGTAGGCGTCGGAGAGCTCCACGACGCCGGGCATCGCGCGGATGCCGTGCATGACCTCGCTCGCCTGGGCGATGAGGTCGGCGGAGAAGTGGTCGCGGCCGGACAGCACCGCGACGACGGTCTCCCCCTCGGGGGCGAGCTCCTCGAGGCGTTCCGCCGCGAGGGCGGACGCGCTGCCCGGCGGGGCGGGGTCGACGTCGGAGGTCTTGTCGAAGACCGCCCCGCCGAGCACGGCGCCCGCGACGAGGAGGACGGCCCAGACGACGAGGACCACGCCCCGGCGGCGGGCGGCGAACCGTCCGGTCCGGTGCAGGAGGCGTCCGAGCGTCATGGGGGCTCCCCTCGTCGGGAACTCGTCGGGGAGTCGTGGGGTCGGCCTCGGCCGGCTCGCCCACGACGTTCGTGCGGTGCGTCCGTGCGGCAGCGCGCGGACGTGAGCACCCTACGCGAGGGTGGGAGCGCCGTCGGACCGCGCTCCGCCCTGCGGGGACGCCCTGCCGGGCGCCGGACGAGACGGGTCGGGCGGGGGCGGCTCGTGCCGCCGCCCCCGCCCGGTGCGACCCGGGGCGGACGGCTCACGCCGCCCGCCCCGGGTCATCGGCTCAGCCGCAGCTGACGGCCTCGTAGGCGGCGTCCGCCTCGAACGTCCGGCCGTCACCGGTCGCGGAGACCTGCGCGACGCCGGCCTCGACCGACGTGGCACGCGTCGCGAACGACTGGTACGCGGAGGCACCCGGCTGGACGCCGGTCACCGTCTTCGTCCCGAACGGCGTCGTGAGCGTGACGTCCGCCGGCACCGTGTCGTCGTTCGTGGCACGGACCGCGACGTAGACCTTGCCCGCGAGGCAGCGGGTCTGGACCGTCGTCGAGATCGCGAGCTCCTCGACGGGCTCGTCGGTCAGCTCCTTGAACCGGATGTTCCGGTAGTTGACCATCTCGCCGTTGCCGTGGTTCTGGATCCCCACGAAGCTGTTGACCAGGCGGGCCGGGTCGCTGCTCGTGAAGTCGTTGACGAGCACGTCGTTGAGGTAGACCCGGATGCGGTCGCCCTCGACGCGGATGTCGTACGCGTTCCACTGGCCGACCGGCTTGAGCGAGGCCTCGACGGCCGCGGCGTCGGCACCCTGGAACGTGTAGATGGCACCCGTGGTGCGGTCGGCGGCGTCCGTCGCGTCGATCTGGATCTCGTAGCCCTTGTTGACGGCCACCCACGGGTCGTCGCCCGGGTTCGGGAACCCGACGAACACGCCGCCGTTGTCGTCCTTGAGGAGCTTCCAGTCGAGCTTCAGGCTGTAGCTGTCCCCGAGCTCCTGGTTGAACCAGAGCAGGCCCATGCCGCCCGCGCCCTGGATCGAGCAGTCCTCCTGGCGGCCGAAGCCACCCGGACCGGCCATGCGCCAGCCCGCCTGGAGGCTCGCGAGGGTGCCGTCGAAGAGGGCGGTGTAGCCGTCCTCGACCTCGCCCGGGGTGCAGATGTCCGGGTTCTCGCCGATCGAGAGCACGTCGATGTTGATGTTGCCCTGGTCGCCCGTCTCGTACGCGAGCGTGATGGTGTTCGTGCCCGCCTGGAGCTCGAGGTCGCGCGTCTGCACGCCCCAGTCCTTCCAGCTCCCCGTGGTCGGGAAGTTCCACTGGCCGAGGTCCTGGCCGTTCACGTGGAGCGAGACGTTCTTGGACCGCAGCTCGGTATACGGGTGGATGCCGTTGGCGTAGCGCACGTTCACCGGGTAGGTGCCCGCCTCGGGGACGGTCACGGAGAACGTGCGGCCGGAGCCGACGCTCGTCATGCCCGCGGCGAAGCCGGAGCCGGAGTAGTTGCTGTGGTCCGAGCCGATGCTCGAGCCGCCGAGGGGCTGGGCCAGCTCCGCCTCGTACCAGCCGCGGTCGGCCGGGGCGACGTAGCCGGGCAGCGAGTTGAGCGTGTACCAGGCCTCGGTGCTGAGGAGCTCCGCGCCGTCGGCCGAGGCGAACGGGCGCGGGGACCGGACGTAGACGACGTGGCCGGGCTTGAGACCGTCGATCTTCAGCGTGACGGTCGTGCGGTCCTCGGACACCTGGGCGTCCGTGACGAAGAGCGGCTGCTCGTCGACCTTCGGGCCGCCGTACTGCTGCGTCGGCACGTAGCGCCACTGCTTGATCTGGTACGCGTCGGCGAGGTTCTCGACGACCTCGTCGGAGACCGGGTCGGTGTACTCGATCTCGAAGCCGCCCTCGACCACGCGCATCTCCTTCATGTCGAAGGAGTCCTCGTTGACGGGGACGAGCTTCTGGAGGCCGAACCGGAGCTTGCCGGACTCGCCCCAGTTGCCGCCCTCACCGGTGCCGCCGGCGTAGAGCGCGCCGTCGGGGCCGTAGATGACGCGGTTCACGCCGACCTCGAGGCCCGCGGTGTGGCGGAAGACCGCACCCTGGAACTCGCCGTCGACCTTCTCGAGGAACGCGCGCTGGATGCCGCCGTACGTGACGTCGCCGAGCAGCATCTGGCCCGCGAACTCGCCGTCCTCGACGAGGATCGGGTTGCCCGGGGAGTTGGCGATCTCGTTCTGCGGCAGCCACACGGCCGGCGGGGCGACGGGGTTCGAGTCGAACGGCCCGGCCGGGTTCGTGTAGTGGTTGTAGAACTTGTCCTGCTGGATGTGGATGAGCTTGTTCGACGGCAGCCAGGCACCCTGGTTGTCCGTCGCGAAGATCTCGCCCTCGGGGCCGAAGCCGATGCCGTTCGGCGTGCGGAGGCCGCCCGCGACGTAGCTCACCTCGCCCGTCTCGCGGTCGATCTTGATCGACGTGCCGCGGTTGGCCGCGGGCTGCGGGTTGGTGGTCGCGCCGCCGTTGTTGATGGCCACGGAGAGGTTGACGTAGAAGTAGTCCTCGTCGTGGATCAGGCCGAACGCGAACTCGTGGAAGTTGCCGCCGTCGGGCCACTCCGCGATCTTCGTGTGGGTGTCGTAGAAGCCGTCGCCGTCGGGGTCGGTGAGCTGCGTGAGCTGGTACCGCTCCGAGACGAAGATCGAGTCCTCGACGACCTCGATGCCCATAGGGTTGAGCAGCTCGTCCGCGACGAGCGTCGCCGTGACGTCCTCGGGGCCGTCGGCCGTGGTGACGCCGTCGAGGAAGTAGACCTCACCGGACACCGGGTCGGGGCGCCAGCCGCCGGAGCTGACCTCGCCCGTCGTCACGACGGCGAGCTGCTCGTCCGGCGTGAACGCCAGGCCGGAGACCTTGGGCTCGAAGCCCGCGGGGCGCAGGTCGACGAGCTCGTAGTTGGGGTTGACGGAGTCGAGCCGCAGGCCGTCGCCGGCCGTGTCGGTCGCGCCCTCGCAGTACTTGTAGCCGGGCGCGGTCACGCGCACGACGCCGGCCTCGGTGCTGAGCGCCGAGGTCGGGATCACCTGGAAGGAGGAGCTGCCCGGCGTCTTCCACGCGAGCGTGAGGCGCTGCTTGTCGCTGCCCTCGTAGTAGTCGACCCGCAGGTCGTGCACGCCTGCGGTGAGCGTCGCGCTGCCCTCGACGGAGGTCGAGTCGTTGGGGCCGTCGTTCTCGAGGACGAGCTGGCCGTCGATGTAGACGAGCGCGCCGTCGTCGTTGGTCACGCGGAACTGGTACTGGCCGTCCGCCGGGACGTGCAGGTTCGCGCTCACCTGCGAGATGAAGTTGTCCTCGGCGCCGAACTGCTCGGCCGTGGACCAGTCGATGGTCGGCATGAGCTTGTCGACGTTGGGCGTCTGCCCGGACTTCAGGGTGCAGACCCCGCCGGGGTTCTGCGCGAGCTGGAAGGTCCGCAGCGTGACGCCGGGCTCCTGCTCGGGGAGATCGGCCGCGGCGGGGACGGCCCAGCCCGCGACGACCAGGGCGCCGAGGGTGAGGGCGGCCGCGCCGCGTCGGTACCTGATCCGGCGGGACACCGGCAGGCTGGTGCGTTCGAGCATCGTTGCTCCTTACTCGGTCGGACTACGAGTCCACGGAGCGTAACCCCTGCCTGGCCCCGTCGATGACAACGCTGGACAGGCTAGCCCCCGTTCTATCGATGTGTCTACAACTTCCGTCGCACCGTCGACAAAAGTGCTCCCATCAGCGGGGACGTACGCTCACGGCATGACCGCACGCCACGGAGACATCGCCGACCGGACCGCGTCCCGCCCGTTCGCCCAGGTCGACGTCTTCACCCGCACGCCGACCCTCGGGAACCCCGTCGCGGTCGTGCTCGACGCCGTCGGCCTCACGGACGAGCAGATGGCCGCCTTCGCGCGCTGGACCAACCTCTCCGAGACGACGTTCCTCCTGCCGCCCACGCCCGACGGCGTAGCGGGCGGCGCCGACTACCGCCTGCGGATCTTCACCCCGGCGGGCGAGCTGCCGTTCGCGGGCCACCCGACGCTCGGGTCGTGCCACGCGTGGCTCGAGGCGGGCGGCAGCCCGCGCGCGGGGGACGTCGTCGTGCAGGAGTGCGGCGTCGGGCTCGTGACGATCCGGCGCGAGCAGGGCACGGAGCGGCTCGCGTTCGCCGCGCCCGCGCTGCTCGCCGACGAGCCGGTCCCGGCCGACGACCTCGCGGCGATCGTCGCCGCGCTCGGCGTCCCCGACGAGGCCGTGCTCGACCACCGCGTGCTCGACAACGGGCCGGGCTGGCGCGTCGTCCTGCTCGACTCCGCCGCGCGCGTCGCGCGGCTGACGCCCGACTGGACCCGGCTGCGCGCGGAGCACCCCGACCTCTCGGTGGGCGTCGCCGGCCTGCACGGGGACGACGGCGGCCCCGACGGCACCGCCGTCGAGGTGCGCGGGTTCGCGCTCGCCATGGGCATCCCCGAGGACCCGGTCACCGGGAGCCTCAACGCCGTCGTCGGGCAGTGGCTCACGCGCGACGGCCGCCTCCCCGGGCGCTACGTCGCCGCCCAGGGCGCCGCGCTCGGCCGGGCGGGGCGCGTGCACGTCGAGCGCGACGGCGCCGGGACCGTCTGGGTCGGCGGGTCGAGCGTCACGTGCGTCGCGGGGACCGTCCGCCTCTGACGGGTCGCCGCCGCGGAAAACGGAGGCCCGGAGGCCCGCCCGCTCCGTAGACTCGGGCAAGTGTCAACAAACCCTCCGGTTTCCGGACCGGCGCGCGCCCTGACGGACCGCGCCGTGGTCTCGCGCGCGCGGTGGGCGCTCATGGTGCAGTTCGCGCTGTTCGGCGTCATCGGCACGTCGTGGATGAGCCGCCTGCCGTCGGTGCGCGAGGCGCTCGGGCTGAGCTCGGGCCAGCTCGGCGCGCTGCTCGTCGTGGGCGGGGTCGGCACCCTCACGGCCGTCGTCGTGACGGGCGCGGTCGTCGCGCGCTTCGGCAGCCGCACGACGCTCGTCGTCGCGACGTCCGCGAACGTCGTCGGGTTCGGCCTCGTCGCGCTCGGCACGGCGACCGGCAGCGTCGGCGTGTTCGCGGCGGGCGCGTTCCTCAACGGCATGTGCGGCGCGTTGACCAACGTGCCCATCAACATCTGCGCGGCGTCGGTGGAGCAGCACGTCGGGCGTGCGATCCTCCCCCACTTCCACGCGGCCTTCTCCATCGGGGCGGCGTGCGGGGCGCTCGTCGCCGCGGCGTTCTCGTGGGCGCACGTGGGCATCGCCACGCAGGTCGTCGTCGTCACGCTCGTCGTCACGGCGGCCCGTGCGCTCCTCATCGCGCCCGCGACGGCGATCGCGCCCGAGCGTGCCGCGGCGCGCACGGCGGCGGCCCACGGCGCCCCCGCACCCCGGCGCGGCGCGGGCGTCCGGGCGGCGCTCGCCGCGTGGCGCGAGCCGCGCACCCTCCTCATCGGGCTCGTGCTGCTCGCGTCGTCGCTCTCCGAGGGCTCGGCGGGCAACTGGCTGTCCATCGCCGTGGTCGACGGGTTCGACGTGCGCGAGGCGCTCGGCGCGGTGGCGTACGGGACGTTCGTCGGCGCGATGACGGTGTTCCGGTTCGCGGGCACCGGGCTCATCGACCGGTTCGGTCGCGTCGCGGTGCTCCGGGCGTCGGGCGCCTCCGCGCTCGTCGGGCTCCTCGTGTTCGGCCTCGCGCCCACGCTCCCGCTCGCCTGGGTCGGCATCGTCCTGTGGGGCTGCGGTGCGGCGCTCGCGAACCCCGTCGCGATCGCCGCGGCGTCCGACGACCCCGCGCACGCCGCACCCCGCGTCGCGGTCGCGACGTCGTTCTCCACGGTCGCGATGCTGAGCGCTCCCCCGCTGCTCGGCCTGCTGGTCGACGGCGTCGGGGCCCGCCACGCGCTCCTCGTGATCTGCGCCGCCACGGTGCTGTCCCTCGCGGTCGCGGGCCAGGTCCGGCCCCTGCCGCGTCCGGCGGCGCCCGCCCCGGCCGACGACCTGCCGGAGCCCGGCCGGGAGCGCCCGGTCGGGTCCCGCTAGGGGGACGCGTCGCGCGCCCGCCGCGGCCCCGGCGCACACTGGCGGGTGTGAGCCTGGCAGCCCGTGCCCCGCGCCGAGCGCCCGCTGCCGCGCGGTGGGGGTGGGTCGTGGCCGCCGTCGTGGCGGGCCTGGCGTTCCTCGTGCGGTGGCACCTCGTCGGCGGCTCGGCCGGGATCGGCGGGTACCGCGGCTACGACGACGGCGTGTACTTCTCGGCCGCGGTGGCGCTCGTGCACGGCCGCGTGCCCTACCGCGACTTCCTCCTGCTGCACCCGCCCGGCTCGACGCTCGCCCTGACGCCCTTCGCGGCGCTCACCACGTGGACGAGCGACGACCACGCCCTGGTCGCAGCGCGCGTCGGCATCATGCTCGTCGGCGCGGCCAACGCCGTGCTCGTGACGCGCGTGGCGCGCCGGTGGGGCACGACGGCGGCCGTCGTGGGCGGCGTCCTCTACGCGCTGTCGTACGCCGCGGCGTGGGCCGAGCGGCTCACGCTCCTCGAACCGCTCGGCTCCCTGTGCCTGCTCGGCGGGGTCGTGCTGCTGCTCCGCGGCCTCGACCGGCGCCAGGAGGGCACCGGCCGCGAGCGCCCGTGGCTCTGGGCGGGCGGGGCCGTCCTCGGGCTCGGTGCGACGGTCAAGATCTGGGGCGTGGTGCCGCTGCTCGTCGTGCTCCTCTGGCTGCTGCTCGCCGCCGGGTGGCGCACCGCGGCCCGTGCGGCCACGGGCGCTGTCGTCGCGCTGGTGGCGGTCCTCGGCCCGTTCCTCCTCGCCGCGGGGTCGGACATGGTCCGCATGGTCGTGCTCGACCAGCTCACCCGGCCCCCGGCGACGACGGACCTCGAGCAGCGGCTCGTGTGGCTCACGGGGACCGGCGGCCTGCGCGACCTCGTGCCGGAGCAGGAGCAGCTCGCCGTGGCATGGACCGTGCTGGCGCTCGCGACGGTCGCCGCGGTCGCGGCGTGGGTCGGGCGGCGCGGGCGGCTGTGGGTCGTGCTGCTCGCGGTGCAGGTCGGCGTCCTGCTGCTCTCGCCGTCCGCGTACCCGCAGTACGCGGCGTTCTCGGCACCGGCGCTGGTCCTCGTCCTGGCCGCCGCGTGCTCGCTCCTGCCCCGCCCGGGCAGGGTCGCGGCGGGGGCGCTCCTGAGCATCGGCGCCACAGCCCTCCTCGTGGCCGCGGTGCAGACCGCACCGCGCCTCGCCCCGTTCCCGACGGCCGAGGTGGCGGCGGCGCTCCCCGACGACGGCTGCGTCCGCGCCGACTCCCCCGGGGTCCTCGCCGTCCTCGACGTGCTGAGCCGCGACCTCGAGCGCGGCTGCGAGCTCCCCGTGGACCTGTCGGGGTACTCGTACGACCACGGCGCTCGGGACGCCGCCGGCGAGCCGGTGCCGCGCCGTCGGAACCTCGCGTGGCAGGAGGAGGCGCTGCGCTACCTGACGTCGGGGTCGTCCGCCGTGCTCGTGCGGTCGACCGGCAACGGGTTCAGCGACGAGACCTGGCAGACCCTCGACGCCACGACGACGACCGTCGTCGACCGGCCGGGGGTGCAGGTGCTCGTCCCGCACGACGACGTCACGCGGCCGGGGGACTGAGCTCGCGACCTCGCACGCAGCAGGCACGTGCGCCACGTGCCGGTGACCGAGCCGAGGAGGCGCCGCCGGTCGGCCTAGTCCGCTCGCCCTCCGCCCTTCCTCCGCCCTTCCGGGGGGGCTCCTCAGTGGTTCCGACGCCGAGCCGTCCGGAGCGCACCGGCGCCGGTGAGCAGCAGAGCGGCAGCGAGGGCGAGAGCGGGCACGGCGTCCCCACCGGTCATCGGTAGCGTCCTGGGCGACGCGCCAGGCCGGCCAGGCTCACCGGGGCTCGGGGGCGCGGGAGGACCTGGGACGGTGGTCGTCGTCGTGCAGGTGAGGTCGGGGTCGCACAGGCCGCCGTCGCCGGGGACGACGACGTTGGCCAGGGTGCGGTCGCCGGCGTCGGGAGAGCTCACCGTCACCGAGAAGGTGATCGTCGTCGTCGCACCGACGTCGAGCGGGCCGGACCAGGTGAGGTCCGTCCCGTCGAGCACGGCTCCCCCGGTCGCGTCCTCGTTGTAGGTCGCGTCGTCGAGGACCCCGCTGAGGTCGTCGACGAACCCCGCGGGATCCTCGGCGGTGTACGCGACCGCACCGGTGTTGCGGACCGTCACCGTGTAGGTCACCGTGCTCCCGACCTCGGCCGTCGCGGTGGAGACCGTCTTGGACACCACGAACCCGGCGACAGGTGTCTCGGTCGTGCAGGTGAGGTCGGGGTCGCACAGGCCGCCGTCGCCGGGGACGACGACGTTGGCCAGGGTGCGGTCGCCGGCGTCGGGAGAGCTCACCGTCACCGAGAAGGTGATCGTCGTCGTCGCACCGACGTCGAGCGGGCCGGACCAGGTGAGGTCCGTCCCGTCGAGCACGGCTCCCCCGGTCGCGTCCTCGTTGTAGGTCGCGTCGTCGAGCACCCCGCTGAGGTCGTCGACGAACCCCGCGGGATCCTCGGCGGTGTACGCGACCGCACCGGTGTTGCGGACCGTCACGGTGTAGGTCACCGTGCTCCCGACCTCGGCCGTCGCGGTGGAGACCGTCTTGGACACCACGAACCCGGCGACGGGGGTGTCCGTCGTGCAGGCTGCAGCGGGCGCGCACTGGCCGTGGTCACCGGGGACGACCAGGTTCGTCAGGGTGGCGGGGCCCTCGATCTCCGGGTCGACGGTCACGGAGTACGTCAAGGTCGCGCTCGCGCCGACGGGGAGGTCGATCGCCCAGGAGAGCACGTCACCCTCGAGCGTCCCGCCGCCGGTCGCGTCGCCGTTGTAGGTGGCAAAGGGCAGGACACCCGCGAGGGAGTCGGTCAGCTGTGCCTGGCTCGTCGACGGGTCGGTCGATCCGCCGAACGCGACCTGCCCGACGTTGGTCACCGTGACGGTGTACGTCACGGTGTCGCCGGGATCCGCCTGCGCGGCCGAGGCCGTCTTCGTGACCGTGAACCCTGCGACCGGCGTGACCGCCTCGCAGGCCGAGTCGCTCGCGCACTCGCCGTTGGCGCCGGGCACGACCGCGTTCGTCAGGAGATGGTCACCGGTGTCCGGGTCCGAGACGGTGACGGTGTAGGTGACGGTGACCGTCCCCCCGACGGGCAGGGGCCCGGACCAGGCCACGGCGCCCGCCGCCGAGTCGTACGTCGCGGCCCCTCCCCCGGAGGTGACCGTCGGGCCGTCGGTGACGGTCGCGTCGTCCAGGACGTTCCCGAGGTCGTCGGTGAACGCGGCCGGGGCGTCGTCGGTGAACGCCGTCGCCCCCGTGTTCGTGACCGTGACCGTGTACGTCACGGTGTCACCGGGGTCGACGAAGGCCGGTGTCGAGACGCTGGCCGCCTTGGACACGCTGAACGTGGGCGGGATGGCGTCGGGCGGGCACACCGTGACGTTGTCGGTGTTGTTCGCGAGCGACGGGTCGGCCTCGTTCCCCGTCACGGTGGCCGCGTTGGCGAAGCATGCGGTCACCGTCCCGACGAGGCCGGTGACCTGGATCGTGGTGCTGGCACCCGACGCCAGCGCACCACCAGCACACGTCAGCTGCTGGCCCGTGATCGTGCAGCCGGTGGTCGTGGTGTTCGGGCTCGTCAGCTGGTCGGGGAGCGCGTCCGTGACGACGTACCCGGAGGAGTCGCCAGGGCCGTCGTTCGTCACCGTCAGCGTGTAGGTGAGGGTGCCGCCGGGCGAGACGGTAACGGGGGCGGCGGTCTTCGAGATCGACAGGTCGACCGGGAGGCCTCGGTAGGAGGCACCGTCGTTCTGCGTGTTCGCCGGTCCTGGCTGGGAGGACACGATCGTGATCGACGGCGCCGAGGACGTGGGGTCGTTGATCGTGAACTGGTAGACGCGCCCCGTGACGTTGTTCGAGACGCCCACGTTCCCGTTGCCGTACACCCACTGGGCGCCGTACGGATTGGCCGGCAGGCCGGTGACGGGCACGGACAGCACGGCCCCGGTCACCGGATCGATCCGGTACAGACGGTTTCCCTCCCCGTAGAGGCCCCAGAGGTACCCGCCCGACCACACCATGTCCGACATGTTCGGGACGTTGGCGGAGAGCTGGATGCGCGTCGTCGTGCGCGAGACGACGTTGACCGCGTAGAGGCTCTGGTCCGTCTGGGCCAACCGGGTGAAGAGGATGTCGGACGCCGCACCCTCGCCGAACGCCGCCTGGTTGAAGTTCAGCGCCGTGTTGAGCGGGAGCCCCACGAGCCCCAGGTTCGTCACCACGCCGCCCTGCCCGATGCGGACCAACCGGTTGTTGTCGTTGATCGCGTACAGGTACATGTCGGACTCGTGCAGGCTCATGGCGTTGTAGCCGACCTGGTACGCCGGCCCCTGCGGCACGAAGGTGACCGCCCCGCCGCCCTGCACCGCCTGGTAGAGCGTCGTCGGCTCACCACGCGCGGTGCCCTGCGCCACCCAGACCAGTCCCGGCCCCGTCGGGAAGGGATCTCCCGGGGCGGCCTGGGCCGAGGAGGCCACCCCGACCATCGAACCGAACGCCAGCAGCACAGCCAGTACGGCACCCCAGCGGCGCATCGCAGTCCCCTTGCACGTCGACTGTCGCGACCGACCCCGGCCGCGTCGAACCGGACGCCCTGCATCCGGAGAAGAGGCGCGACCGTGCCACCTCCTGGCCACCACAACCTGATCAGTGTGATACGTGTCACACCAGGTGGCAAACGATCCGCGGAGGGGCGTCGCGCCGCAGATCACCCCTCGTGCACCGGTCCGGTCGTCTCGCGGCCGGGTGCGCCCACGACCTCGGTGGCGCCCGACGAGACTCCGGCCGAGGAGTCGTCCGCCCCGTCTGCGGCACGTTCGGCGAGCGCGGCCGCGACGGCGGTGTCCACCGCGCGCTGCTGGGCGGTACGCGCCCGGCGCCGCGCGCGGACGCGCCAGACGACGAGCAGCGCCACGAGGACGAGGAGGCCGAGCGCGACCCACGGCACGGCCCAGGTGGCGGCGGTCGCGACGACGCCCGGCACGACGACCTCCGGGTCGGGCACCGTCCCGGGCAGCGGCACGACCTCTCCGCCGACCGTCAGCGTCGCGACCTCGCGACCGAGCGGCCAGAGGCCGTCGACCTCGACGGTCCGCTCGACGGACGAGCCGGGGAGGAGCTCGGGCACGTCGACGTCGGTCGCGGCCGTCGCGCCGAGCCCGAACGGGCCGGCGACGCGGACAGCGGTCGCCGGGGCGACGCGCGCGTTGCCCTCGTTCGTCACGGTGAACGTGACGGTCGCGCTGCCGGGCGCGAACGGGTTGAGCGTGCCGTCGTAGGCGAGCCGCACGTCGTCGACCGCGAGCGCCGGGGCGAGCTCGCCCTGGACCCGCAGGTGCACACGCGAGCCGAGCCGCCGGTCGGTCGTGACGCCGTCCTCGGCGACCACGACGAGGGACGACACGACTCCGGCGGCGTAGTCACCCGGGGTCGCGTCGTCGGGCACGGTGACGGTGAAGGGGACCTCGACACGCTCCTGCGGGGGGATCTCGACCTCGGCCTGGTCGAGGGCGATCCACGACCCGAGCGCGGTCGACTCCTCGCCCGCGGGGAGGAGGTCGAGCGTGCCGTCGTCGGTGAGGAAGCCGTCGGCGGCGTAGACGGCGAGCGCGAGCGGGGTGTCGCCGTGGTTGGAGACGACGAGGCTGTCGCGCAGCGAGCCGCCGGGCGCGAGCGAGTACGCGAAGTTGGGCCGGTCGACGCCCTGGGCGGTGTCTCCCGGGCGCACGCCCCACTGCACGGTCTGCTCCGGGTCGGGCGCGGGGGCGTCGTCAGTCACGACGGCGGTCCGCGCGGCGGGCGCGACGTGGCCGGGGGCCGCGGCGTCCCCGGGGAGCGCGGCGGCGGCGGGCGCGCCGAGGAGCGCGAGCGCGAGCAGGGGCCCGGCGAGCGCGCGCAGGGCGCGGGACGCGGGGGCGGGAGAGGTGCGGCGGTGGGTCATGCGCTCGGTCCTTCGTCGGTGCAGGTGGGGCGGCTCGGACGAGAGCCGCCGGACCGGCCGGCCACCACGGCGTGCGTGGTGGCCGACCGGTCGCCCGGCCCGTGCCGGGCCGGGGTGCGGTGTCCCGCGGGATCAGCCCAGTGCGGTGAGCGTGATCGTCGCGGTGTAGGTGCCGCGCGGGGTGTCGAGCGGCATCTTGAGGTCGAGCTCGGCCCCGACCACGGACGCGCCGCGCGCGTGGCCCTCGTCGGCCCGGGCGAGGGTGCGCGCCTGCTTGAGGCCCTCGCCCTCGTCGAACCCGGACGCGACCGGGGCGCCGGCGACCGCGTCGCCGCCGTTCTCGATGACGCCCGGCGTCCAGCCGAGGTGCTTGCCGTCGACCGTCTGGCCACCCGCCGTGAAGTCGGACACCTGGCCGGTGACCGACCACGCCGGGTCGCCCGCGCGCGTGTCCTGCACGCGCACGGGGACGAGCTGGCCCTGGGCCTGGTAGTAGCTGAGCTCCTCGTCGGCGACGCCGAGGTCGACGAGGCGCGACGAGCCCTCGAGCGACCACGTGAGCTCGCCCCCGGACTGCTGCGGCACGGTGACGGCCACGGCCTGGTCGCCCTCGGGCGCGGCCCCCGGCTCCTCGCCGGTGTGGTCGCCCTCGACGCCGCCCGCGGTGTTCCCGGGCCCGAGGACGGCGGCCGGGTCGTTGCCCGTCGCGCGGATCGTGCCCTGGACCGCCGTGCCCGCGACCCGCAGGTTGCCGGCGTTGCCGCTGAGCACGAGGTCGCCCGCGACCGCGTTGCCCCACTCGTCGGCCTCGCCGGACGCCGTCGCGCCGACGAGCAGGTCGCGCGCACCGTTGCTCACGGTGAGCGTGCCCCCGACCACGGCGCCCGCGACCGTCACGCCGAACGCGGAGCCGTCGAGCGTCGCGTCGCCGCGCACGGACGTGCGCAGCAGGTCGACGTAGGTCGCCTCCTGCGTGAGCAGCCCGCCGGAGACGGTCGAGTCGCTGATCTCGACGTCCACGCCCCCGGCCGCGACGTCGCCCCCGACGGTGAGGTCGTTGAGGTACAGGAACCCGTTCCGGGTGCCTGCCGAGTAGACGCTGACGTCCCCGGTGACGCTCGTGCCGTCGAGCAGCACGCCGTACGCGTCGGTCGCGACGACGTCGCCCCCCACGGTTACGGACGTCGCGTCGAGCCAGCCGCCCGGCTGGACCACGATGTCGCCCTCGACGGTCGCGCCGCCGAGGACGCAGTCCGCGCCCCCGGGGACGACGAGGTCGCCGCTGACGGTCCGGTCGCCGAGGTCGGTCGTGCACTCGACGTCGGCGGCCTGCGCCGCGGGCGCGACCGCCGTGGCCGTGGCCACCGCGAGCAGCGCGGCGGCCGGGACCTTCCACTTCCACTTCATGTGATGCTCCTTGTCAGGTGTGGTCGGTCCGCGTCAGCCGCGGAGCGAGGAGATCTCGCCGTAGCTGCGGCGGGCGTTGCCCAGGGAGTTGAGGGCGTTGCCGGGCTCGGCCACGGTCGCCGCGTTGTCCTGCTCGTACAGCCCGAACCGCTGCCCTCGGTCGCGGAGCTGGGAGAGGAACGCCTGGTAGGGGATGTCGCCGGCGCCGAACTCGATGATGTCGTAGCCGTTGCCGCTGGACTCGTTCGTCTTGCCGTCCTTGAGGTGCAGGATCGGGAAGCGGCGCGGGTCGCGCGTGACGTAGTCGATCGGCTCGAACCCGGGGTACAGGTGGCGGCCCACGTACGCCCAGTAGACGTCCATCTCGAAGAACACGAGCTCAGGGTCGAGGTTGTCCCACAGCAGGTCGTAGACGCGCTGGTTCGGGTCGTCGCTGGTGAACGCCCACTCCTGGGCGTGGTTGTGCGAGTAGAGCTTGAGCCCCGCCGCGCGGGCCTTCTCGCCCATCTGGTTCCAGGTCTCGCAGGCCTGGAGCCACTGCGCCTTGGGGATGGGTCCGCCGTAGCCGCCCGCGATGGGGCCGCCCTGACCGAGGTGCGGCATGCCGAGCGCGAGCGCCTTCTCGATCTCGGCGTCGATGTTCGCCGGGGTGAGGTTGACGTGCGCGCCGACGGCCCGCAGGCCGTTGTCGTCGAGCAGCTGCCGGATCTCCGGCACCGTGATCGCGCCGACGCTCCCCTGCGTGTAGCCCGCGAACTCGATCTCGGAGTAGCCGATGTCGGCGAGCTCCTCGAACACGGCTCGGAACCCGAGCGAGCTGACCTTGTCCCGCACGGTGTAGAGCTGGATGCCGATGCGGTTCACCGGCACGAGCCGGTTGCGCCCGCCGGACGGCGCGACCGCCGTCGGGAGGGCGCCGCCGAGCGCGTTCGCCGCCGACGGACCGAGGGCGGCCCCCACGCCCACGGCGACCGACGACGCCGCGAGCGCCTTGAGCAGGTTGCGACGGGTCATCGGCTTGGCCGAGACCGTCGGGTGGTGGTGTGAACTCATGTCTCTCCTTCGAGGTGAGCCGCCCCGGGACCGCACCCGGGGACGCCTGGGGGCCGGTGGCCCGGGCGGTTCGCCCGGGCCACCGGTGGGACGGTCAGCTGCGGACCGTGAGGGTGAGGTTCACCGTGCTGGGCGCGACCCCGGCGGACCCCTGGTAGCGGGCCTGCACCTGGTAGGTGCCGGTCGCCGCGAGCTTGGGGAGCGTCACGACGACGTCCCCCGCCTCGTCGAGCGTCCCGGTGAGCGACGCGACGGTGCCGTTGTTCTTGCGCACCGTCACCTGCACGTCGCCCGTGGGCACGACGCCGGTCGACGACTCCACGTGGAGCGTCGCCTTCGCCGCGACGGCGGGCTTCACCGGGTTCGGCGCCACGCTGCCCGTCGTGGTCGACCGGGCCTGGGCCACCGTGAGGCGCACCGTCCCCGCCGACGCCGTGTAGACGCCGTCGGCGCCGTACGTCGCGGTGAGGGTGTGCGTCCCGACGGCGAGCGACGGGTCGATCGCGATCGTCGCCGTGCCGTCCGCGAGCGTCCCGCGCCCGACCTCGGTCTCGCCCGTGGTGAGCACGACCTCGCCCGTGGGCGTGCCACCCTCGCCCGTGACCGTGACGACGGCCTCGCCCGGCGCGCCGTAGGAGACGCGCGCGGCGCCGACGGAGACCGTCGTGGCCGAGGCGACCGTCGGCTCGTCCGGAGCGTCGAGGTCGATCGTGAACGACACCGCGCCGGCCTCGGAGACGTTGCCGCCCGTGTCGGTCGCGCGGTAGAGCAGGTCGTACGCGCCGTCCTGCGAGAACGTCACGCCGTACTGCTGGTTCGCCGCGAGGTTCGTCCACGTCGCGCCCGCGTCGCGCGAGTACTGCACGCTCGCGACCGCGCCGTCGTCGGTGGCCTGCACGGAGAACCGCACCGGCTCGTTGAACACGCCGCCGACGCCCGTGGGCGTCTCCGGCGCGAGCGTGTGCGCGACGGTCGGGGCGGTGACGTCGGCCGCGCCCGCGCCCACCATGGTGATCGCGTCCACCGCGAGCTCGTCGGACGACGTCACGAACAGCGTGCCCGAGCCCTCGGGGGCGTCGAACGTGATCTCCACGTCCTGCCAACCCTCGCCCGCGGGGACGACGGCGGTCGCGAACGGCTCGGCGTCGGCCGCGCCCCAGCGGAGCTCGAGCTCGCCGCCGCCGCTCGCGCGGACCACGGCGCCGTCGATCCCGGCGAAGCTCACCGGGTCGTACCGCAGGAAGTCGCCCGCGCCGAGCCCGCGGACGGCGTTGCCACCCCGTGCGGTCGCGTCGGCGAACACCTCGACGCCCTCTCGCCCGATCGCGTGCTCGCCCTGCTGCTCCTTCGGGTTGAGGCGCAGCGTCGCCTCGCCCGTGGCCGGCGGGAGGCCGTTGTGGCCCGCGTCGGTGTACGTGACGACGACCGCCCCGTACAGGAGCGCGCCCGGGCCGTGCTCGGGCGAGTTGGGGTCGGTGCGCCACGCGCCCGTGCAGCCCGTGCCCGTGGACTCGGGGTGCGCGTGCTCGTCGTGCCCGAGGCCGTACGTCCACGCGACGCGCGAGCACACGGTGCCCGAGCCCGCCTGCGGGTCCTCGAACGCGGCGGCGTACGCCTCGAGCACGTCCGCCACCATCTGCGCGGTGACGGCGCCGCCGGAGATCGCGACGAGCTCGTCGAGGGTGAAGCCGGAGGCCTCGCCCAGCGTTTCGGCGTCGACCCCGAGCGTCTCGACGAGGACGTCGTGCCCGATCGCGTCCGCGAGCCACTCCCCGATCTGGTCGCCCGACGTGAGGTGCGGCGTCGGCGCCTCGCCGCCGCCGAGGTCGTCCTCGGCGTCGGTCGTGGTCACCTTGTACGGGACGGCCTGGCCCCAGTCGAAGAACGCGCCGTCGGCCGGGTACTCGATCGTGACCTCGGGCGCCTGGTTCCCGACGGAGATGACGCGCGACGTGAGGGAGAACTTGCCCGACGCGTCGGTGACGCGCAGGCGCGCGGTGTACGCGCCGATCTCCGTGTACGTGTGCGTCGTCCGGACGCCCTCGGCGTCGAACGTGCCGTCCCCGTCCACGTCCCACGCGTAGGTGAGGTCGTCGCCCTCGGGGTCGGACGACGTCGACGCGTCGAACGTCACCTCGAGCGGCGCCTGCGAGGACGACGTGGGCGTCGCGGTGAAGCGCGCCTGGGGCGCCTTGTTGCCCTCGGCGTAGTCGATCCGGTACAGGCCCGCGTCGGGGTTGGCGCGGAAGAAGCCGTCGCCGTAGTCGAGCACGTAGAGCGAGCCGTCGGGACCGAACTCGAGGTCCATCGGGTTGTCGTGCGGCGGCTGGCCCGCCGCGGCGAGCGCGGCGTTCGGCAGGAAGTCCTCGATGTGCGTGACGTCGAACGTCTCCCAGTCGACCGTGAACGCGGCGAGGTAGTCCTGCGAGAACTCGCCGAAGAACGCCTTGCGGTCCCAGTACGCGGGGAGCTTCGTGGTCGACGGGTTGTCGGCGTCGTAGTGGTAGACGGGGCCGCCCATCGGCGCCTGGCCGGAGCCGGAGCCGAAGTTCACGAGCTCGTCCCACGGCTGGTCGCCCGGGTTGTCGCCGTACCAGAGCGTCGCGGCGCGGGCCGGCGGCAGCTCGCGCAGGCCCGTGTTCCAGCGGGAGTCGTTGACGAGGTTCTCGGGGTCGAAGAACTCCCCCGGCGTGCCTGTCGCGAAGTCCCAGTCGTTGTAGGCGAAGTTGTCGCCCTGGACGTAGGGCCAGCCGGCGTTGTGCGGGTCGTCGAGCGAGACGACGTTCCACTCCACGAGGCCCATGGGCCCGCGGCCCGCGGTCTCCGCGACCGCCTTCGTCGCGTCGGGGCCGTAGTCGCCCCACGAGAGCGAGTTCGTCTCCGGGTCGACCTCGAACCGGAACGGGTTGCGCACGCCCATGACGAAGATCTCGGGGCGCGTGCCCTCGGTGCCCGGCGCGAACAGGTTGCCCTCGGGGATCGAGTACGAGCCGTCGTCCTCGACGTGGATCCGCAGGATCTTGCCGCGCAGGTCGTTCGTGCTCCCCGCGCCACGACGCGAGTCGAAGCCGGGGTTCATGCCGGGGGCGTCGTTGTTCGGCGCGAAGCCGTTCGCGCCCGGGGTGCTCGCGGGCGTGTTGTCGCCGGTCGTGAGGTAGAGGTTGCCGTCGCCGTCGAAGTCGATGTCCGCCCCGACGTGGCAGCACTGCCCGCGCTGCACCTCGACGTCGAGGATCACCTGCTCGCTCGCGAGGTCGATCGTGTCGCCCGTCCACTGGAACCGGGCGAGGCGGTTCACGCCCACCCAGCGGTCCCAGTAGCTCTCGTCCTCGCCCGCCGGGAGCGAGTTGGGCGCGTTGCCCGTCGGGGTGTCCGCGACGCCGTCGCCGTCCGCGTCGCGCGGCGCGTAGACGAGGTAGACCCACCCGTTGTCCTCGAACTCCGGGTCGAGCGCGACGCCCTGGAGACCGTCCTCCGAGTTCGCGTAGACGTCGAGCGTCGTGATCACGCGCGTCACGCCCGTCGCCGGGTCCGTGAGCCGCACGTCGCCGTTGCGGGCCGTGTGCAGGACGCGCGAGTCCGGGAGGATCGCGAGGTCGATGGGCTCGCCCACGTCCTTCGTCAGCAGCACGCGCTCGTAGTTGGACCAGTCGAGCGCCGCCTCGGCGCCCGGTTCCGCGCCGTGGTCGACGCCGTCGTGCGCGACGGCGGGTGCCGTCGCCGCGCCCAGGCCCGTGAGCGCGAGGGCGCCGGCGGCCAGAGCCGCGGTCACCCGCCGGTTCCGGCGCGTACGCCGGTCGATATCCTTCATCTGATGCCGCTCCTGTGAGGTTCAGTCGCCTGTGAGGGGTCATCCGGACCGGGTCGCCCCCGTCGCGCCAACGACGGAATCAGGGCGGCTCGGTCTGTCTGTGCTGGTGGGAGGGCTGCGCGCCCCCTGCCCGGTGGTCCTCCTCGTCTCGTCGTCGAGCGCGATCCCCCCGCACGTCGTCGTGCGGACGGAGAGTGCCACCACGTGCACCGGGGCACGCGCGGAGGCGGTCGGGCCGTAGCGGTCGGGTGAAATTCACCTACCACTCGGTCGTCATCCTACGAGGCTTCTGTCGGGTGTCAATCAAAAGTCGAAAGTCCGCCGATGCACGGACTACAGGCAGGAACGCAGCCGAATCCTGACTGCGCTGTCGGGTTCGGGAACTGACCTCGAGCGCGCAGAGATCCCGCCAACGATCCGCCGTCGAGCACGTCGAGGCCGACGGCCTGCACGCCCGCTGCGCGGGCCTCCCGGCGTCCCGTGGGCCGAGAAGGCCGCGAGCACGGGAAGAAGGGGGTGCCTCTTTGGCAAGAATGAGGCTATTCACAGGCTCGTAGTCCGGACAGTATGAGCGCATGAAGTCGGTAGCTCTGAGCGAGGCGAGGGACAGGCTGTCGGCCCTGGTGGACGAGGCCGAGCGAGAGCTCCAGATCATGCGGATCACCCGGCAGGGGCGCGGTGCCGCGGTGCTGATGGCCGGGGACTACCTCGAGTCGCTGCGCGAGACGCTGTTCTGGCTGTCCGAGCCCTGCGTGCTCGACGACGTCGACGGGGCCCGTCGCGCCGCCGCCGAGGGCGCGACGACGTCCGGTGACGACCTGCGAGCACGGTCGGGGCTGCCGGCCCGGTGACCGCCGACCAGACCCCCAGCGTGGCGGCTCGAGGTCGCGACCGCGGCCGAGCGGTTGTTGCGACGCCTGCCGCACAAGGTCGCGACCGCGGTGGTCAGGACCGGTACACCCAGTGCCACGGTTCGCGCGGGGTGTCCTCGACGAAGCCGAAGCGGCCGCCGTTGGTGCGCATCCACGCCTGGGCCCGGTCGTCCAGGTCGAGGTCGACCGCGATGCCCCAGCCGTGCGGGCTGGTCCCCGGCTCGGCGGCGAGCCCGCCCTGGGAGTACAGGCCCTTGCGCGCGGCGACGTCGACCTGCGCGTCGTAGGACCGGTAGGAGTCCGTGATGCCGATGCGGACGCCGTCCCGCGCCGCCTCGGCGAGCAGGCCCTCGAGCGCCTGGCCCGCGGGCGCCCAGAGGCGGTGGCCGGTCGTCCCGACCTCTTGCAAGGCGGTCCGGGGGATCTTCCCGTTGCCGTAGGCAGCGAGGTCGCCGGGGACACCGTCGACCGTGTGCGTCCGGTCGGGACCGGTCGCGCCCGCCACCGGGGTGCTGCCGGTGCCGGTCGAGCCCGCCAGCACCGTGCTGAGGAGCTCGTCGAAGCGTGCGCCGGAGCCGCTCGCGACCGCCTGCGCCGCACCGGGATCGACAGCACGGACGTCGGCGGCACGGGCCGGGGCGAGGGTCGCCTCGATGGCAGCCACGCGCTGCGCGATCGCGGTGATGCCGTCCATCCGGTCGTCCTCCTGGGGGGCGGTGCCGGCGGTGGCGTCCACCGGTCAGCACTCCCTATGCACCGCGACGAGCGGTCTGCCGCCTCCCCGCGTCGCAGCGACCGCGCCGAGCGCGCCGACCCGGGCGCGACCGCGCGCTGCTCAGAGGGCCGCGCCGGGGCGCGTGGCCGCCTCGAGGAGCTCGAGCACGTGGACGTAGTCCTCGCCCGTGGCGCGGGACATGCCCATCTCGCACGTCCGGTTGCTCGACACGTACGCGTCGAAGCGCCCCTCGGGGAGCGTGCCGGCGCGGTGCGCGACCTCGTCCGCCTCGGCGCGCGTCGCGCCCGCGGTGAGCTCGGGGTGCAGCATCCCGCGGTCGCCCGCGAACCCGCAGCAGCCCCAGGCCGTCGGCACGGTGGCGCGCTCGGCGACGGCCTCCGCCACGGCCCGCAGGTCGTCCACGGCGCCCAGGTGCACGGTCGCGCACGTCGGGTGCACGACGACGTCCCCCGCCCGCGCGACGTCGACCCCGCGGGCCGCGAGGCCGGGCAGCACGTCGGTGCGCACGAACGTCACGGCGTCGACGACCCGCAGGCGGGCGAACCGGTCGCGCGCCCGCTCGTCGCGCGGGTCCGTCCCGGTGAGGTGGCGCGCCGTCTCGGCGAGGCCGTGGGTGCAGCTCGACGCGTCGCACACGACCGGCAGCTCGCCCTCGCGCGTGGCGACCCACAGCGCGTCCACGACCTTGCGGGCCATGGCGGCCGCGCCGTCGGGCAGGCCCTTGGACGACCACGGGGTGCCGCAGCACAGCCCGCCGATCCCGTCGGGGACCACGAGCCCGACGCCCGCCCGCTCGCACAGCGCCCGGAACGCGGCCTCGGCCCCGACCGGGCGGCTCGCGCCGTCCCCGCCGCACGCGCCCGCGGGCAGGCCGGCCCCGGCGGGCGCGAAGAGCTCGCCCATGCACGACGCGAACAGCACCGCGCGCGCGGAGGTGGCGCCGCCGTCGGGCACGACGGCCGTGCTCCCGCGGCGCGGCCCCGGGCCGGGCAGGTCGGCGTCGACGCGCGGGACGACGTCCGTCCCGACGACCCCGCGGGCGACGTCGGACGCGACGCGCACGAGGGGCGTCGGGAGCGCTTCGACGACGCCGAGCGCGGCGCGCAGGCCCGTGACCACCGGCCCCCAGTGCTCGGCGGCGGCCGCTCCCCCGCGCTGCACGAGCCGCGGCTGCGACCGCGCGCGGTGGCCCTTCATGACGACGCCCGTGTCGATGCCCACGGGGCACGCCTCGACGCACAGCGAGTCCGCGGCGCACGTCGCGACGCCCTGGTAGGCGTACTGCCGCTCGAGCTCGCGCCGCTCGGCGGGCGGCGCGGCGGCCATCTCCTTGAGCAGCGCGATCCGCTGGCGCGGCGTGGTCGTCACGGTGCGCGACGGGCAGCCCGGCTCGCAGTACCCGCACTCGACGCAGCGGTCGACGAGCGCCGCGTCGTCCCCGCCCGCCGACGACTCGACCTTGAGGTTGCGCAGGTGCTCGTGGTCGTCGTCGGTGAGCACGACGCCCGGGTTGAGCAGGCCGTGCGGGTCGAGCAGCCGCTTGACCTCGCGCATGACGGCGTAGAGCTCGTCGCCGTACTGGCGCCGCACGAACGGCGCCATGATGCGGCCGGTGCCGTGCTCGGCCTTGAGCGTGCCGCCGTGGCCGAGCACGAGGTCGACGAGGTCGTCGCTGAACGCCGCGTACCGGTCGAGCTCGGCGCGGTCGCCGAGGCGCGGCGTGATCATGAAGTGCAGGTTGCCGTCCTTGGCGTGCCCGAACGTCACCGCGTCGCCGTAGCCCCGGCGCTCGAAGAGCGCGCCGAGGTCGCGCACCGTCGCGGTGAGGTCGGCGACGGGGACGGCCACGTCCTCGAGCAGCGCGGTGCTGCCCGCGGGCCGCGCGCCCGCGACGGCGGTGTAGAGGCCTTTGCGCACGCGCCACAGGCGCTCGCGCGTTGCGGCGTCGGTCGTCACCGTGGCGGGGACGGCCAGGGAGCCGGCGAGCGAGCCGACGACGTCGCGCGCCGCCTCCTGGAAGGGCGCGAGAGCGTCGGGGGTCGCCGCGCGGTACTCGACGAGGAGCGCGGTCTGCCGGTGGATGCCCGCCCCGGAGGCCAGCGAGCGCATCGAGGGATCGGCGGCCGGGTCCGCCGCGGCGACGCGGAGCGACGCCGCGTCGAGCAGCTCGATCGCCTCCGCGCCCGACGCGACGAGCGGCACGAGCGCGTCCGTGGCGTGCTCCAGCGAGTCGAGCACGAGGAGGGTCGTCGCGGCGTGCGCGAGGAGCGGCACCGTCCGGAACGTCACGTCGGCGACCCAGCCGAGCGTGCCCTCGCTCCCGACGAGCAGGTGCTCGAGGATCTTCACGGGCTCGTCGTGGTCGAGGAACGCGTTGACGGAGTAGCCCATCGTGTTCTTCATCGCGAACTGGCGCTCGATCTCCGCGCGCATCGCGGCGCTGCCCCGCACGCGGTCGCGCAGCTCCGCGAGACCGCGGTGGATCGCGGGCTCGGCGTCGCGCAGGCGCGCGTCGGCGTCGGGCGCGCCCGTGTCGACGACCGTCCCGCTCGCGAGCACGACCGTCATCGCCTCGACCGTCCGGTACGCGGTCCGCGCCGTCCCCGACGACATGCCCGACGAGTTGTTCGCCACGACCCCGCCGATCGTGCACGCGATTTCGCTCGCCGGGTCCGGGCCGAGCCGGCGCCCGTGCCGCAGCAGGTGCGCGTTGACGAGCCGCAGCGTCGCGCCGGGCTCGCAGCGCACGCGCTCGCCGCCGTCGAGCACCTCGACCCGGGTGAAGCGCGTGCGCGTGTCGACGAGCACGCCCGCGCCCGACGCCTGGCCGGACAGGCTCGTGCCGCCGGAGCGGAACGTCACCGGCAGCCCGCGGCGGGTCGCCTCGCGCATCGCGGCGACGACGCCGTCGCGGTCGTGCGCGCGCACGACGACCTCGGGCCGCAGGAGGTAGTGCGACGCGTCGTGCGCCTGCGCGACGCGCGTGAGGAGGTCCGTGCGCAGCTCGAGGCCGGGCGTCTCGACGGCGGTCACGGGCGCGTCCGGCGGTCGTAGCCGAGGCGGTGGGGCTGCACGGCCTCGTACGTCGCGCGCAGGTTCGCCGTCGTGCGGTCGTACAGGCGCTGCGCGACGCGTACGAACAGGAAGTCGACGAGCGCGAGCTGCGCGATGCGGCTCGACAGGGCGCCGGACCGGAACTGCGTCTCGCGCGCCGTCGTCGTCAGCACGAGGTCCGCGTGCTCGACGAGCGGCGACTCGGGGAAGTTCGTCACGGCGACGGTCGTGGCGCCGCGGTCGCGCGCGATGCGCAGGGCGTCGTTCGTCTCGACGGTGAGCCCGGAGTGCGAGACGCCGACCGCGACGGCGCCCTCGGCCAGGAGCGCCGCGGACTGGAGCTGGACGTGCGGGTCCGGCGACGCGAAGCACAGCAGCCCGATGCGCTGGAGCTTCTGCGCGAGGTCCTGCGCCGTGAGCCCGCTCGACCCGACGCCGAAAAGGTCGATCCGCGTCGCCTGCGCGACCGCGGCGGTGACCTGCTCCAGCGCGTCGAGGTCGAGCATGCGCGCCGTCTCCTCGATGGTGCGCGCCTCGTGGAACGCGATCTTCGTGACGACGTCGTGCAGCGTGTCGTCGGGGTCGATCTCGCCGTGCGCGACGTTCGCGCGCTCCTGCTCGACGGCGCGGCGGCTCGTCGCCTGCGCGAGGTCGATGCGGAACTCCGGGTACCCGGCGTACCCGACCGCGCGGCAGAACCGCACGACCGTCGCCTGCGACGTCCCGACGAGCGCGGCGAGCTCCGTGATCGTCTTGCCCACGACGGCCGCCGGGTCGGCGAGCACGGCCTCGGCGATGCGCGCCTCGGCGGGCCGCAGGCTCGGCAGGGCCTGGCGGATGCGGACGAGGCCGTCGGCGGTCATGGGGTCTCCTCGGCGGTGGTCGGGTGCTGCGGGGCGGTGCCGGGCGCGCCCGGCGGCAGGGCGGTCGGTGGCGCGGCGGTCGGTGGCACGGCGGTCGGTGGCGCGGCGTGGTCGCCGAGCGTGAGCCAGGGCGCGTGCTCGACGACGGAGCCCGGCTCGGTCGCGAGGCGCGCGGCGAGGTGCAGCGCGCCGTCGAGCGGCGTGCCCGCAGGGTCGACGAGCGCGACGTCCGGCCGCAGCACGGCGAGCCGCGCCCGGAACGCGTCCGTCAGCAGCGGGCCGATCCCCAGCACCCCGCCGGTCGCGGCGGCGAGCGGCGGGACGCCGTCGACGAGCGCGGCGGCGAGCGTCGTCGCGAGGTGGGTCCCGGCGCCCGCGAGGACCTGCCGCGCGACGGTGTCGTCCGCACGGGCCGCGGCCGCGACGTCGGGCGTGAACGACGCGAGCACCTGGGCGCGGTCGGGGCGCGTGTAGAGCTGCCCGGGCCACGACGGCACCGGGCCGAACCGCGCGACGGCGGCGGCGAGCAGCGCCGGCGAGCCGCCGGAGTCGCGGCCGTCGTGCGCGGCGACCGCGGCCCGCAGCCCCTGCGCGCCGATCCACGACCCGGAGCCCAGGTCGCCGAGCAGGTGGCCCCACCCGTCGACGCGGTGCCACACGGTGCGCAGGTCGGTGCCGAGCGCGATCGCCCCGGTCCCGACCGCCACGACGGCGCCGGGACGGCCACCCAGCGCGCCGAGGTGCGCGGTGAGCGCGTCGGCCGCGACGGCGGTACGCGGGCCGGGCCGGACGGACGGGTCGCCGTCGACCCCGAGACCTTCGGCGGGAGGCAGGCCCGTGCGCAGCGCGGCGTGCAGCTCGGCGGGGTCGCGCACGAGGGACGCGAGGCCGGTCGCACCGACCGCGGCCGCGGCGACGCCGTCCGCGGCGAGGGTGGGGACCGCGTCCCGGAGCCGGTCGAGGAGGTCGCGCACGACGTCCGCGGCGTCGCTCCCCGTGGGCCCGATGGCGGCCGGTCGGCCGGTCAGCGCGACGTCGTCCGCTTTCGCACCGGAGCCTGCCGCAGCGGGCAGGCGACGGGCGAGGAGGCGGCTCCCCGACCCCCCGACGTCGAGCCCGACGACCCACGGGCTCTCGGGCGTGCTGCTGCTCACGGGGCCAGTGTGGCACAAAGTTTCACAGCAGAGAGGCAAAAGGGAGATTCTTGCCAGGGCGTCCGGGCTGCGTGCGCTCACCGTACGCCGCCCGGTCCACCGCGGGAACCCCCGCCGCGGTCATTCGTGCTCCGGGTCGTTCCGCAGCACGAGGGCGGCGACCTGGGTGCGCGACTCCACGCCGAGCTTGGCGATCACCCGGCTGACGTGCGTCTTCACGGTGGCGAGCGAGATGAACAGCGCCGCGCAGATCTCCGCGTTCGACATCCCCCGGGCGAGGGCGCGCGCGATCTCGCGCTCGCGCGGGGAGAGCGTCGCGAGGGCGTCGACCGCGGCGCTGTCCGGCGGGCGGGTGTTCTCGGCCGCGAGCGTCATCACCCGCCGCAGCACCGCGGGCGCGAGGACGGGCCGCCCCTGGGCCGCCGCCCGGACGGCGTGGGCGAGCTCGTCCGGCGGCGCGTCCTTGAGGAGGAACCCGCACGCCCCGGCACGCAGGGCACGCACGACGTGGTGGTCCGTGTCGAAGGTCGTCAGGACGATGATCGCCGTCTCCGGCCGGAGCGCGGTCTCGCGCGCCGTCGCGACCAGCCCGTCGCAGCGCGGCATGCGCAGGTCCATGAGCACGACGTCGGGCCGGCAGGCCTCGATGACGTCGCGCGCGTGGTCCCCGTCGACCGCCTCGCCCACCACGGCGATGTCGGGCTCGCCGCCGAGCATCAGGCGCAGCGCCGAGCGGACCTCGGGCTGGTCGTCGACGGTGACCACCCGGACGACGTCGGACGACGGGGGGCTCACGCGGCCGGCCAGGGGATCGTCACCGACACCACGTGCTCGTCGGCGCCCGGACGGACGCTGACGGACCCGCCCACGGCGCGCGCCCGTTCCTGCATCCCGATGACGCCGAGGCCCGGTCGCGGCGCGCCCTCCCGCGGCCCCGCAAGAGGGTTGCGCACGACGATGGCCAGCTCACGGCCGGGAGCGCCGCTGATGGCGACGTCGACGCGCTGCCCGGGGGCGTGCCGCCGGGCGTTGGTCAGGCACTCCTGGACGATCCGGAACGAGTGCCGGCTGACGGTCGGGGGCAGGCGCTCGAGGTCGACGGCGCAGTCCGTCCGGGCGAGCGGCGTCTCGGCCACGAGCTCGTCGAGCCGGTCCAGGGTCGGCTGGGGCCGGTCGTCGTCCGACCGGCTCGGGCCCCGCGCGTAGGTGAGGAGCTCGCGCAGGTCGGCGAGCGCCTGACGGCTGCTGTCGTGCAGGGCGGCGACGGCCTCGTCCCGGTCCGCGGCGTCGAGGTCCGTCCGGTGCCGCAGGACGCTCGCGTGCATCGCGGTCACCGAGAGGCGGTGTGCGAGGGCGTCGTGCATCTCCCGGGCGATCTGCGTGCGCTCCTGGTGGCGCGCGCGCTCCTCGCCGAGGCGCTGCTCCTCCGCGGTCAGCCGGACCCGCTCGTGCAGGGTGGCGACGAGGTCCCGCCGCGCGCCGACCGCGAGGCCCGCGGCGAGCGCGGCGGCGAGGACGACGGCGGTCGCGCCCACCGCGGCCACGACCTCCCACCACGGCAGCGCCACGCCCACCAGGTCGATCCCCAGGGCGGCCACCGCCAGGACGCCGACGAGCCAGACCGCCGCGACCGGCGCCAGCTCGCGCACCCGGCGCCGGGTGGCGAGCGACCCGAACGCGAAGAGGGCCGCCGGCACCGCCGCGGTCGAGACGACGGCGAGCACGGCGAGCAGCAGGGCGACGAGGAAGGGCGCGCTGCGGCGCCAGAGCACGACGACCCACGCGGCGACCCCGAACGCGAGGTCGAGGAACAGGAGCGCGGCGAACCGCACGGGGTCGTCCTGCGCTCCCGGCGTGTCGACGCTGAGGGCGAAGTTGCCGAGGAACAGCAGGGCACCCGACAGGGCGACCGCGGCCAGGAGGCCGGTCTCGCGGAGGACCCGACGCCACGCCGGGCGCTGCGCGAACATGCTCACCGGAGCACTGTAGGCACCGACGAGCCCGGCCCCCCGGCTGGGGACGAGAAATCAGACCGATGACCGATACCGCGGCCCGAGCCGCCCGACCAGGCTCGACACATGCACCCCTCGCTCGACGAGAGCCCCGCCCCGACGGCACCCGTGCCCGGCCCGCCGCTCTTCGGTCCCGTGCCCCAGCCCACGCTCGACAGCACGACCGCGACCACGTTCCCCTACCACCGGGCGGCCCGCGTCGACCTCCGCCCCGCACGGTGGTGGACCCCGCTCACCACGTTCGGCGCGACGGCGCTCCTCTACCTCGCCTTCCTCGCCCCGGTCGCCGTCGTCGCGGTCGCCTACGCCGTGCTGGTGCCCTACCGGCCCGGGCTGCCGATGCCGTCCGACGACTTCTCCGACCCGCTCAACCCGCTGGACTGGGCGATCGGCCTCGGGCTCATCGCGCTCCTGCTGCCCGCCGTCGTGCTCGGCGTGCGCTGGGGCGGTCGACGCCGCGGCACGATCCACTCGGTCACCGGACGGTTCCGGTGGGGGCTCGTCGGCAGCGCGGTGCCGCTCGTCGTGCCCCTCTACGGCGTCGTCACCGTGGGCGGCTTCCTGCTCCGGCCGCCGTCCGACCTGGCGACCCCGGCCGTGACCCCGGCCCTGCTGCTGAGCCTCGGGTGCGTCCTGATCCTCGGGCCGCTGCAGTGCGCCGCCGAGGAGTACGCGTTCCGCGGCCTGCCCCAGCAGATGCTCGGCACCTGGCTGCGCTCGCCGGTGTGGGGGATCGTCCTTCCGGTCCCGTTCTTCGTCGTCGGCCACGGGTACGACGGGGTGGGGCAGATCGGCATCGCGGCGTTCGCACTCTGCACCGGGTTCCTCGTCTGGAAGACGGGCGGGCTCGAGCTGGCCGTGCTCGTGCACGTCGCCAACAACCTCTTCCTGTTCCTCCTCGCGCCCTTCAGCGCCTCGTCGATGGAGCAGGGCGCGATCGAGCCGCTCGTGCTGCTCGTCGACCTCGGGCTCCTCGGCAGCGCCACCGTCGTGCTCGCGGTCTGGTTCTCCCGCCGCGAAGGGCTGCGGTTGCGCGAGCCCTTCTGCGGCCGGGTGCCCGCAGCGGGCGCGGGGTCGTCGCCCGGCCACTCCTCGGGGACCCCTTGAGGCGGCTCCCCTAGGATGCGGGCGTGCCCCGACGACGCCGTCCCGACCATGCGCGGATCACGTTCGCGCTCGACGACGTCGCGGGCGACGCGGGACCGGACCGGCACCCGGAGCCGGAGCCGAGCCCGGGCCCGGCTCCCGAGGAGGCCACCCCGCCTCGCGCGGGCGGCGCCCGGCGTCGGCGCCTGCGTCTGGCGCTCGCGGGCGCGACCGCCGTCGGGGTCGTCGTCGCCGGCATGGCGGTCGTGGACGCCGCGTCGTCGCGCGGGTCGCTGGAGACGCTGCGCCGCTCCGTCGGGGGTGTCGAGCCCGTCGAGAGCACGCCGCGGGAGCTCTGGTCCACGGACGCGCAGACGAGCGGCGCCCTCGCCGCGCTGCCCGGCCTCCTCGTCGTCGTGCGCGACGACGAGGCGGTCGCCCACGACCTCGACTCCGGCGCGGTCCGCTGGACCGTGCCCCTCCCGCGCACGTCCCGCTGTGGCGGCGAGCTCGAGCTCGCGCTGACGTCCCCGGTGCCGGACGAGACGCTCGTGTGCGTCACCGACGACGTCCCCTCGCCGCTCGCGAGCCGGATGCTCCTCACGACGACCACCGGCGAGGCGGTCGACGGGACGGCGCCCTTCCCCGCCCCGCAGGTGACCGTGATCGACGCCGACGGCACCGCCACGACCCGGCCCCTGGACGCGTCGCGCGGCTGGTCGGCGCCGGGACCGGACGGCACGGTCGCCCGCTTCCGTCGCGTCGGCGACACGCCCGCCGCCCCGGTGCCGACCGACCCCTCGACGGGCCTGCCCACCGACCTGTCCGGGGGGCGCGCGGCCGTCGTCACGCTGGAGGACGCCCGGACCGGCGCCGTCCGCTGGGAGCACGAGCTGCCCTTCGTCGCCGAGGAGGGCGGGTGCGACCAGTACTCCGTCGCCGAGGACGCCACCTACGCCGACCTCGACGGCGGGACCGTCGTCCTCCAGGGCATGGGTTCGGTCCTCGTCGGGGTCGACGTGGAGACCGGGCGCACCCTGTGGACCCGCACGATCGACGAGCTGGTCGACGACGGCGCGGGGCCCGCCGTGGGCCCCGGGATGCTGCACGTCGGGCAGGCGTTCACCGACGGCGCCCGTGCACTCCTCGCCGTCTCGGCGTGGGAGGACGAGGAACACAGCACGACACGGCTCGTCGCGCTCGACCTCCGTGACGGCGAGATCGGCTGGAGGAGCGACGCGGCGTCCAGCACCCGGTACGCCGCGGTCCAGGGCCGGCTGCTGCGGCTCGACCTGGGTGACGACCCGACGGTGACCCGCCTGGGCTGAGGCGCCGGACCGACGCTCAGCGCGCGAGCCACTCCTTGCGCTCCGCGGGCGGCAGCTTCTCGACGGCGGCGCGCAGCACGTCGCGCGACATCGTGGCCGCCCGCTCCTCGAGGAACGCCCGCAGCCGCTCGGGCTCGACGTCGCCCGCGTGCCGGAGCATCCAGCCGACACCCTTCTGGACGTACGGCTCCGGGTCGTCGAGCAACATCGCCGACAGCCGGAACGTGTCGTCGACCTGGCCGCGCCGCAGGAACGCCGCCGTCGCGACGACGGCGGAGCGACGGCGCGGCCAGTCGGGCGCGCGCGCCAGGTCGTCGAGCACGTCGCGGGGTCGGTCGAGCAGCCACGTCCCCAGCACCTGGGACGCGGTGAGGTCCACGAGGTCCCACGTGTCGATGCGGTCGTGCCGGCGCAGGAAGAGCTCGACGAGCTCCGCGTGCCGCTCGACCGTCACGCGCCGGGCGGTCGCCGCCTTGCCCATGATCGAGCACCCGCCGGCCCGCACCTCGTGGACCCGGTCCTCGAGCAGCAGCTCGATCTGGTCGACCGGCAGGTCGAGGGCGTTCTTCGCGAGCACGAACACGTCGCCCATGCGCACCCCGGCGACGGTGCCGTCGCCCGAGAAGCTCCGGGCGGACGCGCGGCGCTGGGCCGCCGTCGCGCGGGCGAGCAGGTCGGCCCGGAAGTCGGTCGCCGTCGTGTACGGCGGCATCGTCCCTCTCCTCTCCTCCGGGCGCGTGCCCGGGGTCCTGTCGGCGTCGGGCGGCCCGTGGCCCCCGGCGGTCCTGCGGCTCAGCGCGGCGCCATACGGATGGCGCCGTCGAGACGGACCACCTCGCCGTTGAGCATCGGGTTCTCCACGATCGCGCGCACGAGGTGCGCGTACTCCTCCGGGCGCCCGAGCCGGCTCGGGTGCGGCACCTGCGCCCCGAGCGACTCCTGCGCCGCCTCGGGGAGCGACGCCATCATCGGGGTGCGGAAGATCCCGGGCGCGATCGTCATGACGCGGATCCGGTGCTGGGCGAGGTCGCGCGCGAGCGGCAGCGTGAGGCCGGCGACCCCGGCCTTGGACGCGGCGTAGGCCGCCTGCCCGACCTGGCCGTCGAACGCCGCGACCGACGCCGTCTGCACGACGACGCCGCGCTCCTCGCCGTCGGGGTCGGGGCCGTCGGGACCGAGCGGGTCGAGGGCGAGCATGCGCTCCGCGGCGAGCCGGACGACGTTGAAGGTACCGACGAGGTTGACGTCGACGACGCGGCGGAACGCGTCGAGCGCGTGCACCCCGGACCGGCCGAGGACCCGCTGCGCGAGCACGATCCCGGCGCAGCTCACGACGACGCGCGCCCCGCCCAGGGCGTCGGCGGCGTCCAGGGCCCGCGCGACGTCGTCCTCGCTCGTCACGTCCGTGGGGACGAACCGCGCCGAGCTGCCGAGACCCTCGGCGACCGACGCGCCGTCGGACGACGCGAGGTCGGCCAGCACGACGCGCGCGCCGGCCGCCACCAGGCCCTCCGCCGTCGCGCGCCCGAGGCCCGACGCCCCGCCCGTCACCAGCGCGACCGCGCCCTCGATCCGCATCTCTCATCCTCCGTCAGCCGTGCGGGCTCCGTCGCCCGCCCCGCTGACCGTACCCAGGTGGAGCCGCAGGTCGCGAGATCGACCCGCCCCGGCGGCCTCCCGGACCGCCCGGGCCGGGCCGCGCGGCCGCAGGCGCCCGGCACGAGGGGCTCAGTGCGCCGGCATCTCCAGGCAGCCGCCGTCCGCGATCGGGCCGCCGGCCTCGAGCGCCACGGCGTCGGGCGCGACGCCCCCGAACACGCAGCCGCCCGGGACGGCGACGCCCACGCCGACGGTCGTCGCGACCTCGCCGGACGCCGTCGTGCCCACGACCTGCACCGTCTCGAACCCCGCGGCGGCGAGCGCCGCCGCGACCTCGTCGGCGTCGACCGCCGAGCCGTCCGCGACCGGGTCGAGCGCGGCGCGGACGGCGGGCACCGAGCGGGCCGCCTCGGCGTCGCGCTCGGGCGTGCCCTGGCGCTGGCGGTACGCCTCGTTCGACGCGTCGAGCGTCGTCTCGCGCCCGGTCCCGGCGCCGGCCGAGGTGCTCGCCGGGGCGCTCGCGACCGACCGCTCGGCGGAGGCGCCCCGCTGGTCGGCCCACGACCGCATCCCGACCGTCACGACGGCGAAGTACCCCACGACGCCGACGAACGCGAAGATCGCGATGCCCACGACCACGCCGACCACCGCCCGGGTCACGGGCGAGGTGGTGTCGGGGCCGTCGTCCGGTCCCCCGTCGTGTCCGTGGCCCGGGCCGTCGTCCGGCAGCCGCGTCGTCATGCCCCGAGTCTGTCCCGCGCGGGCGCGGGAGGCCACCGAGATTCCGCCGCTCCTACTGCTCGCGCGCGGCGCGGACGCCCTCGAGCCAGCGGTCGAACTCCTCCGCGAGCTCCTGCGGGGACATCCGGAGCGCCTCGGCCGGGCTCGTCGCCTCCCGGCCTGCGACGTACAACCGGCGCACCATGTCGGTCTTCGGGGTCCACGGGCGCATGGAGGCGTCCCTTCTCTCGGCTGCTGGCATCGCGCACATACTTCAGCACGCCACGGGCAGGCTCGCGCGCGCTCGACCGGGGGTCGGGACGGGTTCCGCACGACGTCACACCCGCGGTGCGAGGATGGGACGGGCCCGGACGCGCCGGCGCCTCGCCCGAGGAGGTCCCATGAGCCTGTACGACATCCCGTTCGACGCCATGGACGGGACGGCGCACACCCTGCGCGAGCACGCGGACGACGTCGTGCTGGTCGTCAACGTCGCGTCGCGGTGCGGGCTCGCGCCGCAGTACGCGACGCTCGAGGCGATGCAGGAGAAGTACCGCGACCGCGGGTTCACCGTGATCGGGTTCCCCAGCAACCAGTTCCTCCAGGAGCTCGGCAGCAACGAGGCGATCCAGGAGTTCTGCTCGCTCACCTACGGCGTGACGTTCCCCGTGGTGGACCGCGTGCGCGTCAACGGCCGCCACGCGCACCCGCTCTACACGGAGCTCAAGAAGACGCCCGACGCCGACGGCAAGGCGGGGCGCGTCACGTGGAACTTCGAGAAGTTCCTCGTCCTGCCGGGCGGTGAGGTGCACCGGTTCCGGCCGCGCACGCTGCCCGACGACCCGGCGATCGTCGACCTCGTCGAGACGCACCTCCCCCGCTGACCGCGCCCGCTCCGGCCCGCCCCGCCAGCGGTGGCTCAGCGGATTACGAGCGCCGGGTGCCGCGGGTCGTCGACCCGCACGACGACGTCCGCCACGTCCTCGGGACGGACCTCCTGCGCGTACCGGCCGTAGGCGGCGAGCGTCCACGCCGCGTCGGGCGCGGTGCGGCGCGCGAGCGTCGCGGGGCGCAGGGCGAGGTGCACGGTGAGGTCGAGCGCGAGGCCGAGGCCCAGGCAGAGCGCGCCGTCGAGCACGACGACGAGGCCCGGCTCGGCCTCGACGTACGCGGCGCGCGTCGACCGGCTCGTCGCGGGGTCGCGCAGGCTCGGCAGGTAGCGGCCGGTACCACCCGGCCCGACGGCGTCCAGCACCTCGCGCCGGAGCCCGGCCACGTCGACCCACTCGTCGAGGAGCGCGTCGGGGTCCTCGCGCCCGCGCTCGAGGCGCAGCGACGCGGGGCGCCAGAAGTCCTGCACGCGAACGCGCGCGACCGGGCGGCCCGCCGCGCGCAGCGGCGCGACCAGACGATCCGCGAGGTCCTCGGGCCGCGTAGAGGGGTGGCCGTCGACGAGGAGGCGGACCGCCCGGGGCTGCTCACGCCCGACGGCGAGCACGCGCTCGACCACCCGGTCCACGAGGACGTCCTCGCTCAGCGGCTCGACGCGCACCGGCTCGACCCGCCTCGGTTCGGCCCGCACCGTTCGACCCGCCCCTTCGACCGCACCGCGTCAGGATGCCACGGGCGGCGCGACCGGGTCCGCGCGCTCGGCCAGCCACGCGCGCGGCGAACGGCCGACCCGGTGGCTGAACGCGCGCGAGAACGCGGCGGGCGTCGCGTACCCGAGCTCGGTCGCGGTCCGGCTCACCGAGGCGCCCGCCCGGAGCCGGCCCTGCGCGACGGTGAGGCGCCACCCGGTCACGTAGTCGCCGGGCGGCTGTCCGACGACGGCGGTGAACCGGGCCGCGAACGCGCTCCGCGACAGGTGCGCCGCGCGCGCCATCGACGCGAGCGTCCACGGCTCCCCCGGCGCCTCGTGCACCGCGACGAGCACGGGCGCGAGGCGCTCGTCGGCGAGGCCGGGGAGCAGCCCCGGCGGGAGCGCGAGGTCGTCGGCGTGGTCGAGGATCCACCGGAAGAGCTGCACGAGCACGACCTCGAAGAGCCGGTCGGCGAGGACGCGACGGCCGCAGCGGACGTCGTCGATCTCGCGGAAGAGCAGGTCGAGCGCGGGCTCGAGCCCCGCGACGTCGGCGAGCGGCAGCACGAGCACGGGCGGCAGCGTGCGCACGAGCGGGTGGGTGGCGCCGCCCTCGACGTCGAGCGTCGCGCACGCGAAGTCGGAGTCCGCGGTGGGTGCGTTGTGGAACGCGTGGTCGAGCGGGCGCGGGTAGAAGAGCAGGCTCGGGCGGTCGACGCTGCGGCGCTCGACCCGGCCGTCCGCGCCGACGTGGGTCATGTCCATCTCGCCCCGCCGGAGCACGTGCAGGAACCCGCGCCCGGGCCGCGCGTCGAACGTCGTGACGCCGCACAGCGGCCCGGTGTGGAAGAGGTGCGTGCGCACGCGGAACCGCTCGAGCAGGTGCGAGAGTCGGTCGACGGGAGCCATCGCCCCAGGATGCCAGACGATCGGACACGTTCCGAGGACGATTCGTTCCCCGTCGTCCGACGCGACCGACCAGGCTGGACGGCGTCGGCCCCGCCCGGGACCGGCGTCCCCGCACCCGGAGGAGATCCCCGTGTCCCGTGTCCCCCTCGTCAGCCCCGAGTCCGCCACCGGCCCCGTCGCCGACGGGCTCGACCAGATCCGTGCCGCGTTCGGCGGCGTCCCGGCGATGTTCCGGGCGGTCGCGAACTCGCCCGCCGCCCTGCAGAGCATGTGGGGTGCGTTCGGCGCCCTCGGCACCGGCACGCTCGGCGCGGCCGTCGGCGAGCAGATCGCCGTCGCCGTCGCGAACCGGAACGCGTGCGAGTACTGCCTCGCCGCCCACACCGCGCTCGGGCGCAAGGCCGGCGTCGCGCGCGACGACCTCACCGCCGCGCAGGACGGCACCGCGTCCGACCCGCGCGTCGAGGCGCTGCTGCGCTTCGCGCTCGCCCTCGTGGACGAGCGCGGTCACGTGACCGCGCAGGACGTCCAGGCGGTGCGCGACGCGGGGTGGACCGACGAGCAGGTGGTCGAGGTCGTCGCGCACGTCGCGCTCAACCTGTTCACCAACTACGTCAACGTGGCGCTCGACGTCCCCGTCGACTTCCCCGCCGTCGGCCTGCGCCGCGCCGCCTGAGAGGAGCCACCGTGCCGTCCCGCCCCGCCGCACCGTCCCGCCCCGCCGCACCGTCCCGACCTGGCGACCCGCGCTCCCCCGTGCCGGCCCCGGGGCCCGCAAGCGCCGTCGTGCTGGAGGTGCGCACCGGCGAGGTGGGCACGGTGGCCCACCGCGGGCGCGACGTGCCGACGGCGTTCCGCAAGCAGCCGCGCCTCGGCCCCGTCGCGGTGGGGACGGAAGGGCTGGAGGGCGACGCGCAGGCCGACCGGCGCGTGCACGGCGGCCCCGAGAAGGCGGTGTGCGTGTACCCGGTCGAGCACTACGCGGCGTGGCGCGACGAGCTCGGCGCGGACCTCCCGCCCGGCGCGTTCGGGGAGAACCTCCTGACGCGCGGGCTCACCGAGGACGACCTGCTGCTGGGCGACGTGCTCACGCTCGGGACGGCGACCCTCCAGGTGAGCATGCCGCGCCGCCCCTGCTACAAGCTCGCGGCCGTGCACGGCCTCGTCGACCTCCCGGACCGGGTCCAGGCGTCGGGTCGCACGGGCTGGTACCTGCGCGTGCTCACGCCCGGCACGGCGCGGGCGGGCGCGACCGCCGTCGTCGTCGACCGGCCGGCCCGGAGCGCGACGGTGCGCGAGGTCAACCGCGTGATGAACCTCGACCGCGACGACCTCGCGGCCGCCGCGGCGCTCGCCGCGCTCCCGACGCTCCCCGCGCGCTGGCGCGACACGCTCGCGCGCCGGCTCCGGGGCGGGACCGAGGACGACCGGGCGCGGCTGCGGGGGCCGCTCGCCGAGGGTCCGTAGCGCCCGCCGCTCAGGCGTGGGGCGGCGCACCGCCGTCGGATGCCGCGGCCTCGTCCCCGCGCGGCAGGCGGACGACGAGCAGGCACGTGTCGTCCTCGTCGCTGCGGCCCCCGGCCTGGTCGAGCAGGTGGTCCCGAACGGTCGCCGCGTCCGCGTCCGCCGGGGCGCGGCCGAGGGCCCGCGCGAGCTCCGCGACGCCCTCGCGCTGGCCCCGGGCGCGGGACTCCACGAGGCCGTCGGTGTACAGCACGAGCACGCTCCCGGCACGCGGTCGCAGCCGGGCGGCCGTGACGGGCCGGGGCGTGACGACCCCGATCGGCGTGGTGAGCGACTCGTCGAGCGGGCGGACGGCGCCGTCGGGCGTGCGGAGCAGGGGCGGCGGGTGGCCGGCCCGGCAGTAGACGAGCTCGCGCCCGCCGTCCGCGTCGGGCGGCCCGAGCGTCGCGACGACGCACGTCGCGACGTCCGCGAGGCCGAAGCGCTTCACGAGCCCGTCCAGGCGCTCGACGACCTCCTCGGGCGTCGTGCCGTCCGCCGCGACGGTGAGGAGCGCCGACCGGATCTGACCCATCGCGGCGGCGGCGTGCATGTCGTGCCCGACGACGTCCCCGACCACGAGCAGCACGCGGCCGTCGGGCAGCTCGATCGCCTCGAACCAGTCGCCGCCGACCGCCGCGGCGCCCACGGACGACCCACCTCCCGCGGGCCGGTAGACCACGGCCACGTCCAGCCCGTCGAGGGATCCGAGCCGCGGCAGCATGCGCTCCTGCAGGGTGTGCGCGGCGTCGCGCTCGCGCTCGTAGAGCCGCGCGTTGTCGAGCAGGAGGCCGATCCGGTGGCCGAGGTCCTCGAACATCACGGCGTCCTCGTCCTCGAAGAACCCGGGCTGCGCGCTGACCACGGCGAGCACGCCGACGATCCGGCCGCGGGCCCGCAGCCCGACGGACATCGCGGAGCCGAGCCCGAGCTCGTGCATGGCGGCGAGCTCCTCCTCGTCCGCGTGCGGCGAGACGAGGTCGGGCGTGACGTCGAACGGCCGCGCGAACTGCGCGCCGCCCCCGAGCACGTCGACCGCCGCGAGCGAGCGGTCCGCCCAGCCCGGTGTCCGGGACAGGCGCCGGGCGGCATCGGCGAGCGCCGGGTCGTGCGACGCGACGTCGGTGCGCGAGCGCCCACCCGGGTACGTCACGACGACCGCCCAGCACGAGAACACCTCGGCCACGGCCTGTGCCGCCTCGGCGAGCACGTCCTCCGTGCCGAGCAGCTCGCCCAGCCGCTCGACGAGCCGGGTGGTCGTGGTCAGCCGGTGGTTCGCGGAGATCGCGGCGTCGAGGGCGGCCTCGCGCGAGCGCGCCGTCTCCACCCGCGCCGTGACGTCGGCCTGGACGCCCACGAAGTGCGTGAGGGTGCCGAGCTCGTCGTGCACGGGCGAGAGGGTGAGCTGGTTCCAGAACGGCGTGCCGTCCTTGCGGTAGTTGAGCAGCGTCTCGCCCGCCGTGGTGCCGCCGTCGACCGCGGCCCGGATCCTCGCGACCGCGTCGCGGTCGGTACCCGGGCCCTGGAGGAACCGACAGTTGGTGCCGAGCACCTCGTCCGCGGCGTAGCCGGTGGTCGCCGTGAACGCCGGGTTGACCCAGACCAGAGGCACCCCCGGGGCGCGGGCGTCCGCGATGGTGAACGAGACCTCGCTCGCAGACATCGCGCGCCGCTCGAGCGCGGCGGCGAGGCGCTCCGCCTCGGCCGGTGCGAGAGCGGCGCGCGCGGGGTCGGAGGGTGCGGAGGACGCGACCACAAGACGCCTCTCGGCTCGACGACGGGCGTCCTGTGCTCGAACGCCCGGAACACTCTCGCACGCGACGGTCGCTCGCGAGGACCGCACCCCGACGCGCCGGCACCCGTGCCACCCGCGCGCGGGGCGGGTGGACGTCGGGTGTCAGCGGGTCAGACGACCGGCAGGCGCAGCGCCTCCCCGAGCGGGACCGACGGGCCCTGGAACGGCACGACGTCCTGCTCGCACGTGGCGCCGTCGGTCGCGTCGAGGTCCACGAGGTACCGCGCGACGGCGTCGTCCGCGCACGCGCTCTTGCCGATGATCGTGTGGCCCCAGCCCTCGACGGTGAGCACGCGGGCGTCGGGCCAGCGGTCCGCGTAGGGCTGCGTGAACCCGTACGGCGTCGCGGGGTCGAACCGGGTGCCGACCACGAGGACGGGAGTCTCCGTCGTCTGGTCCCACGGGCCCGTGAACGCGTCGCGGTCCTCGACGGGCACGAACTCGCACTGGACGCCCACCCAGCCGCGGAAGCGCCCGAAGTGCGGGTACTGCGCGTCGAGCGCGTCGACCTTCGCGGGGTACTGCCACGGCCGGCCGGGGGTCGTCGTGTCGACGCACAGGCTCGCGAGCGCGCCGCCGACGGACGCGTAGTCCTCGGCGAACCCGGCGCGGCGGAGCAGCTCCCCGAGCGAGGGCAGGGCGCCGAGGGTGCGCTGACGGTCCGCCGCGGGCGGCTCGACGGCGCCGCTCAGCACCGCGAGCGACGCGAGCGTGAGGTCGAGGTCGCCCCACGCGACGGGCTCGTACAGGTACTGGAAGACGAGCGCCACCGTGTCCGGGTACCCGACGCGCACGCTCGTGCCGTCGGGGAGCGGCACGTCGACGGGCGCCTCGCGGAGCGCGGCGTAGGTCGCCTCGACGACGTCGGCCGGGTCGCCGAGCGACGCGAGCGCGCACGCCGACGGCCCCGCCTCGGAGCACAGCCGCGTGAACTCGCCGAACGTCTCGGTCGCACCGGCGGCCTGCCCGATCCGAGCGCCGATCAGCTCGCGCGACCCGACGCCCGACCACGCGTCGACGTCCATCGTGCCGTCGAGCACCAGGGCGCGGACGCGGTCCGGGAACAGCGCCCCGTACGTCGCGCCGAGCACCGTGCCGTAGGAGTACCCCACGTAGCTGAGCTGCTCGTCGCCCACCGCCTGGCGCAGCAGGTCCATGTCGCGCGCGACGTTCGCCGTCGACGCGTGCGCGATCCGGTCGCCCGAGAACAGCGTGCAGGACGCCCCGAACGCCGCCATCTGGCCGAGGTAGCGCGTCTCCTCGCGGTCGGTCACGGGGAACGCGGGCAGGCCCGCGAGGAACGCGTTCTCCCGCTCCTGGTCGCGGAAGCACGTCGCGGGGTCGGACGTCCCGACGGCGCGCGGGTCGAACCCGATGACGTCGAACCGCGCGAGCACGTCGTCGTCGAAGAGCGATCCCCCGAGCAGGTGCAGCGTCTCGACGCCCGGACCGCCGGGGCCGCCGAAGTTGGTGAACAGGCTCCCGATCCGCTGCTCGGGGTCGGACGCCGGGAGCCGCGTCAGGCCGATGGTCGTCGTGCGGCCGTGGGGGCGGTCGTAGTCGGTCGGCACCTGCGCCGTCGCGCACTCGAACGCCTCGAGGCCGTCGCCGTCGCACGGCCCCCACGCGATCTCGGGCACGGGGGCCTCGACCTGGGCGGCCGTGGTCGTGGCGGGTCCGGTGCGGGCCGACGCCGTGGCGGCACCGGTGCGGGCTGGCTCACCCCCCGGGCCCGCGACGGCCGCGGCGGGTACCCCGCCGAGCAGGAGGACCGCCGCCAGCGACGAGGCGGCGGCGCGGACGGTTCGTGTCGTCATCGATCGCGAAGTCATCGCTCCCCATCCGACCACGGGCCCACGGGGAGCGCACCCGGACCTCCGCCGTCGAGCACGGTGGGCCGCCTTTCCCGGAGGCTGCGGCCGGGGAGCGCCCGCCGGACAGCGTCCTGGTACTGGTGTGCCATAGTCTGCCCAGGAGTTCGCCTGCAGGGGGAGACCGAGATGAGCAGATGCGTGAACGCGGACGACGGTCACGTCGGTGCCGTCGACCGTGTGCACACCCATCGGCCCATCGGTGTCGTGGAGGTGACACCATGACGACCTCCTCTCCCCGACCTGCCCCGATGCGCCCGGTGCCCGTAGAGGCGCACCGCGACATCCCGGAGGACACGTCCCGGGCGGGCGCAGGGATCTTCGCAGACGGCTACGGGGTCTTCTTCTGGGGTGCGGTGGTCGCACTCGTCGCATACCTCTCTGCGACGTTCACGTGGGCGAGCTGGCTCTTCGTCCTCGGCGCACCGCTCGCCGCCGTCGTCGTCGGGTCGCTCTTCGCGTGGCGCAGCACGCGACGGTAGCCCCCGCGCTCTGAGGCCCGTTCACGTCGGTCGGGTCAACGCCACGACGGCGACCCCCGCCGCGACGGCGAGGGGTGCGAGGACGAGGCCCTGGCGGATCACGTGCCACGCGGGCGGCGCCTCCTGCCCGAACGTGTGGCGGCGGTACTGCTGCCACCACAGCACCGTCGCGAGCGACGCCCACGGCGTGATCAGCGGCCCGGCGTCGACCGCGACGAGCAGGGTCGCGAGCCGCTCGACGTCCTCGCCCGCCGCGGGGAGCAGCGCGAGGAACGCGGGCAGGTTGTTCACGAGGTTCGCCGCGACGACGCCCGTCGCAGCGAGGCGGGCGAGGTCGCCCGGCCCGGTCCCCGTGCCCGCGACGGCGGCGAGGAGGTCGCCGAGCCCGTGCGCGTGCCAGGTCTCCACGACCACGAACAGCGCCGCCACGACCACCGCGGACCTCCACGGCAGCATCTCCCGCACCGGCACGAGCGGGCGCACGCGCCGCCACCACGTCGCGAGCGCGAGCACCGCCGCGCCCGCGAGCGCCGTCGGCGCGACGGGCAGCTCGAGCGCGAACGCGACCGCGAGGAGCACGACGACGGCCCCGGTGACCCGCAGGAGCACCCGGTCGGGCGGCGTCGGGCCGGGGCCCACGAGGTCGAACCGCCCGCGCAGGTGGCGTCCGTGCAGCACGAGGAGCACGACGACCGTCACGGCGAGCACCGCGAGCGCCGGCGCCCACATCACCCCGACGTACCCGGTGCCGAACCGGTCCGCCGCGAGCAGGTTGGTGAGGTTCGAGACAGGCAGGAGGAGCGACGCCGTGTTGGCGAGCGCGAGCACGGTGAGCGCGAGCGGCAGCGGTCTGGTGCCCGTGCGACGCGCGAGGGCGAGCACGACGGGCGTGACGAGCACCGCCGTCGTGTCGAGCGACAGCACCACGGTGCTGGCCGTCGCGAGCAGCACGACGAGCACCCACAGCACGATCCGCCGACCCCCGGCGAGCCGCGCCGCCCGGGCGGCGACGGCGTCGAACAGGCCCGCGCCCGCGCACAGCTCCGCGACCACCGTGATGGCGAGGAGGAACACGAGGACCGGCCCGATGCGCACGAGCAGGTCGCGCGCGTCCGCCGCGGGGAGCAGCCCCGTCGCGGGGAGCGCGACGACGACCACCGCGGCGAGGAGCCACGGCGGCAGACGACGGCGGCGTCGCCGGTGAGCCGTGCCCGCGGCGGCGCCGGAGTCCGCGCCGACATCAGGGGGAGGCTCGGTCGTCACGGCGGTCACTGTACGACCGGTGCACCTCGCTCGGCGGTCGAGGGCTCGTGTCGGCAGCAGTCGCAGGACGGGGCGGCGGCGTCCGTGGGGGCGGCGTGCACGACGGCGGTCGGGGCGCAGCACGCGTCGCCGCGCCAGGCCTCGACGCCCTCCTTGACCGCGACGGCGGCGATGACGAGCGCGGCGAGCGGGTCGGCCCACGACCACCCGAGGGTCGCGTCGAGGACGAGCCCGACGAGCAGGACCGCCGACAGGTACGTGCACAGCAGCGTCTGCTTCGAGTCCGCGACGGCGGACGCCGAGCCGAGCTCGCGTCCGGTGCGGCGCTCGAACCACGACAGGAACGGCATGACGGCGAGGCTCACCGCGGCGAGCCAGATGCCGACGACCGAGTGCTCGGGTTCCGCCGCGCCGAGCAGCGACCGGACGGCGTCGACGGACACGAACACCGCGAGGCCGAGGAACGAGACCGCGATGACGCGCATCGCGGCCCGCTCGCGCCGGTGGGGGTCGGGCGCCGCGAACTGCCAGGCGACCGCGGCAGCGGAGAGGACCTCGACGAGCGAGTCGAGCCCGAACCCGACGAGGGCGGCCGACGACGCGACCCGTCCTGCCGTGATCGCGACGACGGCCTCCACGGCGTTCCACGCGATCGTCGCGGCGACGACCCACCGCACGCGCCGCTCGAGGACGGCGCGGCGCGCGGCCGTCAGGGCGGGGGCGGACGGCGGTGCACCGACGGGGACGGAGGTCATGAGCACGTGCACCCGTCGGGGCCGCAGCAGGTCGGGTCGACCTGGACGACGAGCCGCAGCAGGTCGTCGAGCGCGGGCGCGAGGTGCGGGTCGGCGAGGCGGTACCAGGTGCGGCGCCCGTCGGGGATCGCCTCGACGAGCCCGCACCCGCGCAGGCACGCGAGCTGGTTGGACATGACCTGGCGGGAGACGCCGAGCGCGTCGGCGAGGTCGGACGGGTAGGCGGGCGCCTCGCGCAGCGCGAGCAGGACGCGGGCGCGCGTCTCGTCCGACAGGGCGTGCCCCAGCCGCGCGAGCGCGGCGGTGTGGGTGAGGGTGACCGTCTCGACCATGGGTGCGACAGTACACGGACTCGTGTATTCACAAAAGGATGTACCGCGGAGGGGCGCCCGGCGGGCGGGGCGTGGGTGGTCGGCGTGAGGATGGGGCATGCTGCTCGCCGAGGTCGCCGCCACGTCCGACGCCGTCGCCGCCACGCGTTCGCGCCTCGCCAAGCGCGCGGCCATCGCCGACCTGCTGCGGCGCGTCGCGGACGACGCCGAGGCCGGGAGCGCGGAGGTGGAGATCGCCGTCGCGTACCTCGCGGGCGAGCTGCGCCAGCGCCGCACCGGGCTCGGGTGGCGGTCGCTGCGCGACCTCCCCGCCCCTGCCGAGGAACCCGGCCTCATGCTGACCGACGTCGACGCCGCGTTCGCCCGCATGGCGGACCTCTCCGGCCCCGGGTCGTCGACCGCGCGCCAGGCCGAGGCCGCCACCCTGTTCGGCGCCGCGACGGCGCGCGAGCAGTCGCTCCTCGCCGGGCTCGTCTCGGGCGAGCTGCGCCAGGGCGCGCTCGACTCGGTGGTGGTCGACGCCGTCGCCGAGGCGGCGGGCGTCCCCGCCGACGCGGTGCGGCGCGCGGTCATGCTCGCGGGCGCGACCGGGCCGGTCGCCCGCGCGGCGCTCACGGCGGGCGGCCCGGAGGCCGCGGCGGAGGCGCTCGCGACGTTCCGGCTCACCGTCGGCCGCCCGGTGCGGCCGATGCTCGCGCAGTCCGCACCCGACGTCGGCGCCGCGCTCGACAAGCTCGGGGCCGCGCCGGGCGGCGAGGACGCGTCGGGCACCGCCGTCGCCGTGGACGTCAAGCTCGACGGCATCCGCATCCAGGTGCACCGCGACGGCGACGACGTGCGCGTCTTCACGCGCTCGCTCGACGACATCACCGAGCGCGTCCCCGAGATCGTCGCGGCCGTGCGGGCGCTCCCCGGCCGGGCGCTCGTCCTCGACGGGGAGGCGCTCGTCGTCGGGCCCGACGGCGTCCCCCGCCCGTTCCAGGAGACCGCCGCCCGCTCCGCGACCCAGGGCGAGCGCAGCGCCGCCGAGGAGGCGGAGCTCGCGGCCTCGCTCGAGCTCTCCCCCTTCTTCTTCGACGTGCTCCACGCCGACGGCCGCGACCTGCTGGACGAGCCGCTGCGCGACCGGCTCGCCGTGCTCGACGACCTGCTCGCCGACCTGCTCGCCGACGCCGCCGGGCCGCTCGCCGTGCGCCGGCTCGTGACCGACGACGCCGCGGCCGCGACCGCGTTCTTCGACGCCGCCGTCGCGGAGGGCCAGGAGGGCGTCGTCGTGAAGTCGCTCGACGCGCCCTACGCGGCCGGGCGGCGTGGTGCGGGCTGGGTGAAGGTCAAGCCGCGGCACACGCTCGACCTCGTCGTGCTCGCCGTCGAGCGGGGCTCCGGCCGGCGCAGCGGGTGGTTGTCGAACATCTGGCTCGGCGCGCGCGACCCCGAGGGCGGGTTCGTCATGCTCGGCAAGACGTTCAAGGGCATGACCGACGAGATGCTCGCGTGGCAGACGCAGCGCTTCCGCGAGCTCCAGACCGCCGACGAGGGGTATGTCGTGCACGTGCGCCCCGAGCAGGTCGTCGAGATCGCGTTCGACGGCCTCCAGCGCTCGACCCGCTACCCCGGCGGCCTCGCGCTGCGCTTCGCGCGCGTCGTCCGGTACCGCGACGACAAGACGGCGGCCGAGGCCGACACGATCGACACGGTCCGCGCGCTCGCACGCCCGCTCGGGGGCGGCGGAGGCGCCTGACGCGGAGGGCTGAGCGGGCGGCGCGTCGAGCGCGGCAGGAAGTCGTCGGCGGTGGGTGCATCCGCGGGCGGCGGTCCGGGTGAAGGAGAGGTGGACGCCGCCCGGCGTCCGACGGCGCACCGCCGTCCCGTGCACGACGAAGGGACTCGACGATGAACCTCCGACGCACGCTCACCGCAGCAGGAGCCGCGCTCCTCGCCCTGACCGCCGCGGCCGCACCGGCCGTCGCGGCACCGGCCCCCACGACGGCGCCGCCGACGGGCACCACGAGCCTCGCCTCCGTGCTCGCGGCCGACGGCGACACCTTCGACCGCAACTGGTACGACTTCGACATCGTCGACCAGGCCGTGGCCGCGGTCCTCGCCGCCAAGCCGGACAGCCCCGTGGCGGTCCTGGCCGACGGCACGGTGCCGCTCACCGCGTTCCTGCCGAACGACCGGGCGTTCCAGCTCCTCGCGTTCGACCTCACGCACCGCTGGCAGCCCACGGAGGAGCGCGTGCTCACGTCGCTCGCGGGGGCGGTGGGCATCGACGCGATCGAGCAGGTGCTGCTCTACCACGTCGTCCCCGGCGCGACGATCGACTCCGGCACCGCGCTGCGGTCCGACGACGCCGTCCTCACCACGGCGCAGGGCGCGACGTTCCGGGTCGACGTGCTGAGCGAGCGCCTCGCCCTGGTCCGCCTCGTCGACCAGGACCGCAACGACCTCGACCCGTTCCTCGTGAAGAGCAAGCTCGACCTCAACAAGGGCAACGTCCAGATCGCGCACGGCATCAGCGCGGTGCTGCGGCCCCAGAACCTCTGACCGGTCCCCCGTGCCCGGCCCCGCACCGCGGGGCCGGGCACTTTTTTTGATGCGTGTGCATCCAGATCCGCACCTGCGGGGGAAGAGGGGGTGTCAGCAGATCGAGCGCCCGGGACGGACCGGGCTCGACCACCGGAGGACACCATGCACCGCACCGCACGACGCACCGCCGCGCTCGCGGGCGCAGCGACCCTCGTCGCGCTGGGGGCCGTCGCGCTCCCCGCCCAGGCCGCCACCGACGACGGCGCCTCGCTCTCCGTCCTGCACGGCGTGCCGGACACGCCCGTGGACGTGTGGGTGAACGACGAGCTCACCCTCGACGACTTCCAGCCCGGCGACCTCGCGGGTCCGCTCGACCTCCCCGCCGGGACGTACACGGTCGCGATCACGGCGCCCGACGCGACGGACACGAGCTCCCCGGTCATCGGCCCGGTCGACCTCCAGCTCGCGGGCGGCACGAGCTACACCGCCGTCGCGCACCTCGACGCGGGCGGCCAGCCGACCGCGACGCTCTTCACGAACGACACGAAGCCCACGGCCGCGGGCCAGGGCCGGCTCACCGTGCGCCACGTCGCCGCGGCGCCCGCGGTCGACGTCCTCGCCGGCGGGACCGCCGTCGTCACGGGGCTGGAGAACCCGAAGGAGGCCGTGCTCGACCTGCCGGCCGGCACGATCTCGGCGACCGTCGCCGCCGCGGGCACCACGGAGCCCGTGCTCGGCCCGGCCGACCTCACGGTCGCCGAGGGCGTCAACACCATCGCCTACGCGTGGGGCAGCCTCGAGGACGGCAACCTCGCCCTCGCGACGCAGACGGTCGAAGGCCTGCACTCGTCGCCGTCGGGCGTCCCGGCCGGGCTCTCGGGCCTCGCGGCCGACGCGCCGAGCAGCACCGCGACGGGCGTCGCCATCGCGTTCGGTGCGTCGCTGTTCGGCCTGCTGCTCGTCGCGGCCACCTTCATGCTGGCGCGCGCGTGGCGCCAGCAGCACGCGGCCCACGCCGTCCGGAGCGACCGGACGGCATGACGCAGCGCACGACCGCCGGTCCCGCGCGCCCCGCCCGGGGCGCGCGGGCCGGCCTCCGGACCCTCCTGGGGGCGGTGCTCGTCACCGCAGCGGTCGTCGGCGGATGCTCCCTGCCGTCCGCCGACGGGTCTGCCGACGGACTCGGACCGTCGGCCGACCCCCTCCCCACCCCGGCCCCCCACCAGGGCGGGGAGGCGACCGCGGGGACGCCCGGGCCGGCCCGGGACGCACCGGTGCCGGTGCGCCCGGCCCGGGACGTCCCGTCTCCCCCGCCGCCGGCACCCGCACGGGTCGTCGTCGGTGATCTCGGGATCGACCTGCCCGTCGAGCCGGCGGGCGTCGACCCCGAGGGGCGGATGGCGCTGCCGGGCTCCGGCGACGTCGCCGCGTGGTACCGGTTCGGACCGGCCCCGGCGAGCCCCACCGGGACGACCCTGGTCGCGGCCCACGTGGACGACCCGGACGGGGTCGGGCCGTTCGCGCGGCTCCGCGAGATCACGACGGGCGCGATCGTCGACGTCGTCGACGCGACGGGCACCTCGTACACCTACACAGTGACCGACATCAGGAGCATCGCGAAGCCCGACGTCCCGCTCGACACGCTGTTCGACCGCTCCGGCGAGCGCCGACTCGTGCTCGTGACGTGCGGCGGCCGCTGGGACGCCGAGCGACGCTCGTACTCGGACAACGTGATCGTGACCGCGGTCCCGTCGCGGTGACGGCCCGCACGGGCGCTACGATCGCTGCTACCCGCTCGCCGCTGCCGCTCCGGGCGGTCGGCACCGACCCTCGAGGACCCGCCCTGAACGTGACCGAGACCGGGACCACCGACCCGGACCTGTGGCGCCTCGGCCGCGACTTCGCCGACGGCGACGAGCAGGCGCTCGCCGAGGCCTACCGGCGCTGGTCCGCGCTCGTGCACACGATCGCGCTGCGCTCGCTCGGCACGCGCGCCGACGCCGAGGACGTCACCCAGCAGGTGTTCGTCGCGGCGTGGCGCGGCCGGGGCCGGTTCGACCCCGACCGGGCCCGGCTCCCGGCCTGGCTCGTCGGGATCACGCGGCACACGGTGGCCGACGCGCACGAGGCCCGGTCGCGGGTCCGCCGGTCGGAGGAGGCCGCGGCCACGACCGCCCCGGACCCGGGCCGCGCGGCGAGCGAGGACACCGACGTCGGGCGCGTCGCCGACCGCGTGCTCCTCACCGAGGAGCTGCGACGGCTCGGCGACCCGGGGCGGACGATCCTGGAGCTCGCGTTCTTCCGCGACCTGACGCACGTGCAGATCGCCGAGGAGCTCGGCCTGCCGCTGGGTACGGTCAAGAGCCACGTACGACGAAGCCTGATCCGGCTGCGCGACCGATTGGAGGTGGACGGTGCAGCACATCGATGACGAGACCCTCGCGCTCCTCGCGCTCGGCGAGGACGTGCTCGACGACGACGCGCGCGCGCACCTCTCCTCCTGCCCGGAGTGCGCCGACGCCGTCGCCCGGCTCGCGCGCGTCGTCGACGCGTTCGACGGCGCGGACGCGGCGGACGAGCTCGTCGCCCCCGACGCCGCGGTGTGGTCGCGAATCCAGGCCGAGCTCGGCCTGACGAGCGCCACCGCCGCTCCGCCCGTCGTGGCCCCCGCGGCGGTCACCGACGCTCCGACCGTGCCAACGCTCCCGCGGGACGCGGCCGGGACGGGTGCGGAGGCACCGGACAGCACGACCGGCGCGACCGGCACGGCCGTCGTCGTGCCGCTCGCGTCGCGGCGCCGGCGGGTCTGGGTCCCGGTCGCGGCGGCGGCCGCCGCCGCGCTCGTCGTCGGCGGCGTGGGCGGCATCCTGTGGGAGCGTCGCGAGGTCGAGCCGCCCGAGACGACGGTCGCGAGCGCGACGCTCGACCCGCTGCCCGACTGGCAGGGCGCGAGCGGCGACGCACGCGTCGAGGAGCGACCCGACGGGCGGCGCCAGGTCGTCGTGACGGTCGACGCGCCGGTGCCCGAGGGCACGTACCGCGAGGTGTGGCTCCTCGCGGAGGACCTGAGCGGCCTCGTGAGCCTCGGCGTGCTCGACGGCACGGAGGGTCGCTTCGACGTGCCCGACGGCCTGGACCTCGCCGAGTTCCCCGTGGTCGACGTCTCCGAGGAGCACTTCGACGGCGACCCGTCCCACTCGGGCGACTCGGTCGTGCGGGGACCGCTCGACGTCTAGGCGCACGGTCGTCGCCGCGGGACCGGCCCTCAGGCCCGCGCGTACTCCGCGAGCGTGACGCCGGATCGGAACGTCTGCGTGCCCGTCGATCGCCAGGAGAGGGGCGCGTAGTCCCGCTCGCCGAACAGCGGGACCCCGGTGCCGAGCATCACCGGGTTCACCTTGAGCGCGAGCCGGTCGATCTCGTCGACGAGCACGGCGGCGAGCGCTCCCCCGCCGCACAGCCAGATCCCCCGGCCGCCCTCCCGCTTGAGCGCGCGGACCGTCTCGACCGGGTCGGCGCCCGTGAGCTGCACCCCCTCGCTCCCCTCGGGCGCCTCGTGCGTGCGGGTGAAGACGATCTGCCGCAGGTGCCGGTAGGGGTTCGGCAGGTGGTGGTCGGGAAGGCCGACGGCGTAGGTGTTCCAGCCCATGAGGACGGTGTCGAAGGGGCCGTCGGCGACCGGCAGCCCGGCGGCCCCGGCCAGGTCCGTCGGCGCCGTGCCGCGGTACCGGGACCAGATGGGCGCCATGTGGTCGCCCTCGGCGAGGAAGGCGTCGAACTCGCCCCCCGGCCCGGCGATGTACCCGTCGAGGCTCACGGCGACGTAGTAGGTCAGCTCGCGCATCATGTCTCCTGACAACTACAGATGAAGTGGTTGTTGGAGACTACAACAGGTGCAGTGGTTGCGATAGCCTCGACGCATGGCGAAGAACACCGCACGGCGCAGCGCCCTGGCGGACGCCGGGATCGCCGTGCTCGCTCGCGAGGGGTCGCGCGGCCTGACGCACCGCGCGATCGACGACGAGGCCGGGGTCCCGACGGGCACGACGTCGAACTACTTCCGGAGCCGAGACGCCCTCGTCGCGGGGCTCTTCGAGCGCATCGGGGAGCGGCTCGCGCCGACACCCGAGGACCTCGCCCGACGCGCGACCCAGACGCCCGACCGCGCGCTGTTCGCGGACTACCTCCGCGACATCGTGCGCCGGTTGTCGACCGACGCCGACGTCACCCGAGCCCTGTTCGAGCTGCGGCTCGAGTCCGGCCGTCGGGGCGAGCTCGCGGCCGTTCTCGGGCCGTGGCTGCGCGCGGGATTCGAGGCCGACGTCGCGTTCAACCGGTCGGCCGGCCTGCCCGGCGGGCGCCGGGAGATCGCCTTGTTCCACTACGCGATCGACGGGCTGCTCCTCGACCGTCTCACCACGCCGATCGACCCCGACATCCCGACCGACGACGTCGTCGACGCGCTCGTGGCGGGGTTGCTCCCGGAGCGCTGAGCGGCCTCACACCCACCCCGGACGGCCGCTCCTACGACGCGCGCCGCCCGTCGAGCCGGTCGAGCCAGCCGCGCACGGGCCCGAGCGAGACCAGGCCCGACCCGGCCCCCGCGAGCTCGTCGGGGGTGCGGGCGAGCGCGCGTCGGGCCTGCCCGGCGAGGGCGCTGTCGCCGAACCGCAGGGCGATCTCCGCGCGCAGCGCCCACAGCAGCTCGCGCAGGTGGTCCGCGGGCGGCTCGGGCGCCGCGCGCGCGAGCCGCGCCGCGGCGTCGGGGTCGCCCGCGTCGAGCACGAGCAGCGGCTCCGCCCACGGGGCGTACGGGCCGAGGTCGGCGGCCTCGATCCCGGCGAGCGGGCGCCCGTGCCGCACGCGCACGGTGAGGAGCGCGAGCGGGAGCAGCCCGTCGCGCACACCGGGCATGCGCACCCCGGCGAGCCGGTCGTCGGCGGCGCGGTACGCGCGCGCCGCGGCGTCGGGCGGGGCGGTCTCGGCGTCGCGCATCGCCCGGTACCAGGCGGTGAGCATCGGGACCACGGGCGACTCGTAGCCCGCCGCGACGTCCTCGGCCGCGGCGGCGTGGGCGTCGGCGTCGGGGAACCGGCCCGCGCCCGCGGCGGCCTGCATCCGGACGAGGTGGCCGAGGATCGCGAAGGTCGGGAGGTCGTGGTCCTCCGCCAGGGCGACGAGCTCGGCGCCGGTCCGGTCCCGCTCGGGACCCGCGCCCGGCCGCTGGAAGGACTGGAGGAACCGCGCGTTGAGCGCGAGCGCGAGCGTCGCCGGGTCGCCGAGGTCGCGCGCGATCCCGACGGCGTCCTCCGCCGCGGCCCACGCCCACGCGTCGCGCGTCCCGCGGTGCTCGATGCCGACCACCGCGAGCAGACGCGCGCGCAGCACCGGCGCCGCGCCCGGACCGAGGCGCCCCAGGGTCCGCCGCGCGACGCCGACGAGCGCGTCGGCCGCCGCCGGGTCGTCGCTCCGGGTCCAGACGGCCGGGACGTCGTACGCGGTGACGGTCCGGGCGGCGAGCACCGGGTCGCCGGTCGCCTCGGCCGCGAGCGTCGCGGCGACGCGCTGCTCCTGCGCGGTCGCGAGGTGGTCGCCCCCGGCTACGGCGAGCGTGCGCGCGACGTCGACCGTGGACCGCAGGTGCGTGCGCGAGCCGGTGGGGGCCGTCACGGCGAGGCGCGGCCCCGGCGTCGGGCCGTCGAGCGACGCCGCGTGGCCGAGCACGTCGCGCTCGAGCCGGACGAGCTCCGGGCCCGGGTCGAGGCCGAGCTCGTCGGCGAGGCGGCGGCGCGCGCGCCGCAGGACGTCGAGCGCGTCCGTCTGTCGCCCGTCGCGGTACAGCGCAAGCGCGAGCAGCGCCCACGCGTGCTCGCGCCACGGGTGCGCGGCGGCGTGCGCGTCGAGCACGACGACCGCCTCCGCGGCCCGGCCCTCGCCGAGCAGCGCGTCCGCGAGCAGCTCGACGGCGCGCGCGTGCACCTCGCCGAGGTGCCGGCGCTCGGCCCGGACCCACTCCCGCTCCGGCAGGTCGGCGTACGGCTCGCCGCGCCAGGCGGCGACGGCGTCCGCCAGCGCGCGCGTCGCGCCCGACGCCGCGTCCCCAGCCCCGGGAGACGCGCTCGCCCGGGCGACGGCCGCCTCCAGGCGCGCCGCGTCGAGCGCGTCGTCCGGGAGCCGCAGCGCGTAGCCGCCGTGCGCGGTGACGAGGACGCGCGGGGGCGTGCGCGGCGCGCGCCCGGGCTCCAGGCGCCGCCGCAGGTCGCCGACGAACGTCGCGAGCGCGCCGCGCCGGTCGCCCGTCCCCGCGCCGGGCTCGTCCCACAGGTCGTCGGCGAGGCGGTCGAACGGCACCGGGCGCCCGCGCGCGGCGGCGAGGCGCGCGAGGAGCTCGCGCTGGCGCGGTCCGCCGGGGTCGACGTCCGCGCCGTCGCGCAGCACGCGGACCGGCCCGAGCACCTCGACGCGCAGCTCCACCACCCCGCCATTGTCGCCGCGCCGGGGCACTGATCGGACGGCACTGATCGGACGGCACTGATCGGACGCTGATCCGCCGCTCGGAGGATGGCGACGAGCCGGCCGGGCACGACCCGGCACGGCCGAGAACCGCCCCGAGAGAGGACACCCCATGCACATCCCCGGCTTCGAGACCCGCACCGTCGAGGTCGCGCCCGGCGTCGCGCTGCGCGCCGAGACCGCGGGCGAGGGCACGCCCGTCGTGCTCCTGCACGGCTTCCCGCAGACGCGCCACATGTGGCGGCACGTCGCGACCGACCTCGCGCGCGACCACCGTGTCGTCGTGCCCGACCTGCGCGGCTACGGCGAGAGCGCGAAGCCCGCCGCCACGACGCCCGACGTCTGCGCCAAGCGCACCATGGGCGCCGACGTCGTCGCGCTCGCCGACGCGCTCGACGTCGACCGGTTCGTCCTCGTCGGCCACGACCGCGGCGCGCTCGTCGCGTTCCGCGCGGCGCTCGACCACCCCGACCGCGTGAGCCACCTCGGCATCCTCGACGTGGTGCCCACGCTCGACACGTGGGCCGTGCTGCACGGCGTGGACGCGGCCGTCGCGTTCCACCTGTACCTCATGGCGCAGCCTCCGGGCCTGCCGGAGACGATGATCCGCAACAGCGCCGACGCGTTCTTCGGGTCCTTCCTCGACGCGTGGACGCAGGACCCGGCCGCGATCCCCGCCGACGTGCGCGCGCACTACCTCGCGTCGAGCCGCGACGCGGTCGACTCGATCGTGGCCGACTACCGCGCGACCGCGACGATCGACGTCGAGCACGACCAGGCGTCGCTCGACGCGGGCGACCGGCTCGCGATGCCCGTCGCCGTGGTGCAGCAGGACTGGGGCGCGCAGCTCGGGTACGACGCCGCGGGCGTCTGGCGGCGCTGGGCGCCCGACCTCGAGCACCTCACGACGACGGCCGGCCACTTCCTGGCCGAGGAGGCGCCGGGAGACGTGGCCGCGGTCGTCCGGTCGCTCGCGCGGCGCTGACCGCCCGGCCCGGCGCCTACCGCAGGAGGGACACGACGCGCCGGGCCCGGTCCGGGCTCGGCGCGGTGCCCTCCTCGACGACCCGCCGGGCGAGCTCCCGGAGACGCACGTTGCGGTCGTTCGAGACGCGCTTGAGGAGCCCGAACGCCTGCTCCGTCCCCACCCCGAGCGCGGCGGCGACGACTCCCTTGGCCTGCTCGATCGGCCCGCGGCTGCGGGCGGCGGCCGCGATGTCGCGCTCGGCCTGCCGCTCCGCCCGGTCCCGGACGGCGACCGTGACGTCGACGAAGCTGCCCATGAGCTCGACGAGCCGGCCGGTGTCGCGGTCGCGACGGCCGTGCCCGACGAGCACGAGGACCCGCTCCGCGCCGCGCGCGTCCATGATGCGGTGCAGGCTCGAGAACGGCTCCCCGTCGACGCGGGCCCGCTCCAGCAGGTCGCGGACGCGGTCGCGGTCCTCGGGGTGCTTGTGGGCGAGCACGAGCGACGTCGTCGGCACGACCTCACCGGGCTCGAAGCCGTGCAGGCGGTACGTCTCCGGCGACCACCACCAGGCGTCGGTCGCGAGGTCGACCCGGAACTGCCCGGGCGTCGCGCCGTCGCCGAGCGAGACAGGGTGCAGCGGTGCGGGGTTCTCCACGGACATGGGTCGTCTCCGTCGTCGTTCAGCGGGGTGGTGAGCCAGGTCCAGACTCGACTCCGGGGACTCTAGCCCGGCGTCGGTTTCCTGCAACCGGTCCGGGGACTGCCCGTGACGGAGTGCGTCGGAGCGTCGGCCCATCGCCGACGAGCGAGTGCGGGGTGCGCTGTCAGACTGACCGTGCGCGAGGTAGGGAGGCACACCGTGGGCGCCGCGCCGGATCTGTTGGAGCTGCTCTCGCGCGCGCTCTCCCGGGCCGACCGCAGCCTGCCCCTGGCCACGCGGTTGTGCCAGGCGTCCGCGACCGTCCTCGGAGCCAGGAGCGCGGCGCTGACGGTCGCGCCGACGGCGGACGACCGGCTCACCGTGTCCACGGCGGACGGCCTCGCGGCCCGGATCGAGGGGCTGGGCGAGGTGATCGGCGAGGGCCCGGTCCAGCGCGCCCTCTCGGAGGACCACATCGTCGTCAGCGGGGCCGACGACAGCCGCGACGAGCACGACTTCCCCGTCTTCTCCCACGCGGTCGAGGCGATCACGGGCCCGGGCGCGTACCACGCCGTGCCGATGCACGCGGGCGGGAGGGTCGTCGGCGTGCTGAGCCTCGTCACCTCCTCCCGGACGCTGGCGCGGGGACCGGAGGACGTGCAGCTCCTCGCCGACACCATCGGGCTCTCCCTGCTGGGCGACCTGGACTCGTTGGACTGGGCGCCCCGCGCGGAGGTCCACCAGGCGACCGGCATGGTCACCGCCCAGCTCCGCATCCCGCCCGGCGACGCGCTCGCGGTGCTCCGCGCGCACGCCTACGCCCGGTCCACGACGCTCGACGACGTCGCCGAGGAGGTCGTCACGAGGCGGCTCAGCTTCGCCTACGACGAGGAGCACGCCGTCCAGACGCTCCGGACCGATGACGGCTGACCTCAGGCTCTCGACAGCCGCACAGGCCCCGCGCCACCGGTCGCCGTAGGCTCGACGACGTCCCGACCGCCACCCGCCCACCCCGAGGAGCCCCCGTGCGCGCGACCGTCATCCACGCCCCGTACGACGTCCGCGTGGAGCAGCGCGACGACCCGCGCCTGCTCGCGCCGACCGACGCGATCGTGCGCGTCGAGGCCGCGTGCGTGTGCGGGTCGGACCTGTGGACGTACCGCGGCGTCAACCGGGTCGAGCACCCCGTCGCGATGGGGCACGAGTACGTGGGCACGGTCGAGGAGGTCGGCGCGGACGTGCGGACCGTGCGCCCGGGACAGCTCGTCGTCGGGTCGTTCTTCGCGTCCGACAACACGTGCCCGATCTGCCGGGCCGGGTACCAGACGTCGTGCGTGCACCGGGAGCCCGTGCGCGGCGCCCAGGCCGAGCTGCTGCGCGTCCCGCTCGCGGACGGGACGCTCGTCGCGACGCCGGAACGCCCCGACGACGACCTCCTGCCCGGCCTGCTCACGGCGTCGGACGTGCTGGGGACCGGGTGGTTCGGCGCCCGTGCGGCCGAGGCGGGCCCGGGCAAGACGGTCGTCGTGGTGGGCGACGGCGCCGTCGGGCTGCTCGCGGTCCTCGCCGCCGCGCAGCTCGGCGCCGAGCAGGTGATCGCGATGAGCCGGCACGCGCCGCGCCAGGAGCTCGCGCGCGCGTTCGGCGCGACGGAGTTCGTCGCGGAGCGGGGCGACGAGGGCGTGGAGCGGGTCCGCGAGCTGACCGACGGGCTCGGCGCGCACAGCGTCGTCGAGGCGGTGGGCACGCAGGACTCCATGAACCAGGCGCTCGGTGCCGTCCGTGCGGGCGGGCACGTCGGGGTCGTCGGGCTGCCGCACGGCGTCGACCTCCCGGCGGTCGACATGTTCTACCGGCACGTGCACTGGTCCGGCGGGCCCGCGCCCGTGCGCCGGTACCTGCCCGAGCTGCTCGACCTCGTGCTGGAACGGCGCATCGACCCCGCGCGCGTGTTCGACCTCGAGCTCTCGCTCGACGACGCGGCCGAGGGCTACGCCGCGATGGACGAGCGGCGCGCGATCAAGGCGCTGCTGCGCCCCTGACGGTGGGCGACCGCGGCTGCTAGGGTGCCCGCGTACCGCATCGCGTGGCGGCCTTCCCAGCTCATCACTTCGCCTGGAGGCAGCCGCATGTCTGCACGTCCCCGTGTCCGGACCTTCCGTCGCGACGACCGCGACCAGCTCACGGACCTCGTCAACTCCCACCTCTCCGCCGTCGTGCCGGGAGCGCGGCTCTCGGTCAACAGCGTGCTCGGGAGCCTGGAGCGCCAGCCCGACGAGCACGTCGTCGACCCGTGGGTCGTCGAGCGCGCGACGTTCGTCGTCGAGTCCCGGCACCGGGTGGTGGGCGCCGCGCACCTGCACCGGTTCACGGCCGGGCCGGAGGCGAGCGACGACTACCGCGACGCCGGTCTCGTGCAGTGGCTCCTCGTCACGCCGCCCGACGACGAGGACCCGGAGCAGTCCGTCGAGGCCCGCGCGGCCGCGGACGCGCTGACGGCCGCGTGCCACGCCCAGCTCGCGGCGTGGCAGGTGCGCGTCGCGTACGCGGACGGGCAGCTCCCGTTCGCGGGCGTCTACGGGGTCCCGGAGCAGTGGCCGCACGTCCGCGAGGCCCTGGAGCGCGCGGGCTTCCGTCCCGGAGAGCACGCCGAGACGGTGCTGCTCGCCCCGACCTCGGCGCTCCCCCACGCTGTCCCCGTGCCGGACGACGTCGCCCTGCGGCGCACGCTCGGCCCCGGCGGGGGCGTGCGGTTCACCGCGCACCGCGGCACGGAGACGGCCGCGTACGTCGAGATCGACACGACCCTCGGCCGCGCCGAGCGGCAGGCCGCGACGGGAGGCACCGCCGAGCTGGTGGACCTCGCGCCCGGCCCGGGGTCCGACGACGCCCTGCTGGCCGGGGTGCTGGCCGAGGCCCGGGCGTGGCTCGAGCTCGCCGGGGTGCACCGTGTCCTGGCCGGCACGGACGCGACGGACCACGAGGAGATCGCGCAGCTGCGCGCCTGGGGGTTCCGCGAGCTGACGACCGTGAGCCGCGGCTGGCGGCTGGCAAGGCCGAATGTGGTACTTTAGTACCAGAGTTGCGTCGAGGTAGCTCTGCGGACGAGGGAGCAGTACCCGCACGGACAAGACTGACTCAGAGGGGTTGCTTGTCATGGCTTGGCTCGTCCTGGTCCTCTCGGGCCTGCTCGAGGCGGTGTGGGCCACCGCGCTCGGAGCGTCGGAGAACTTCCGCCGCTGGCGCCCGACCGTCGTCTTCTTCGTCGCCATGTCGCTGAGCATGGTCGGTCTCGCCTGGGCGATGACCACGCTCCCCACCGGCACCGCGTACGCGGTGTGGGTCGGGATCGGCGCGACGCTGACCGTCGTCTGGGGCTTCGTCACGGGCAAGGAGCGTGCCACCGTGGCGCGCGTCGGCCTGCTCGTGCTGCTCGTCGGCTCCGTCATCGGGCTCAAGGCGGTGAGCTGACCGTGCCGTGGATCGTCCTGCTCGTCAGCGCCGTCTTCGAGGCCGTCTGGGCGACGGCGCTCGGCAAGTCCGACGGGCTGTCCGTCCTCGGGCCGTCCGTCGTCTTCTTCGTCGCGCTCGCGCTGAGCATGCTCGGCCTCGGCTGGGCGACCAAGCACATCCCGATCGGCACCGCGTACGCGGTGTGGGTCGGGGTCGGCGCGGCGCTCACCGTCACCTACGCCATCCTCACGGGCGACGAGTCCGTGAGCGTGGGCAAGGTGGTCTTCATCGCCGGGATCATCGCGGCGGTGGTGGGCCTCAAGCTCGTGCCGTCGCGCCCGGGGCGGGCGGCCGAGAGGGCTTCCGGCCCGGAGGCCGACGCGTCGGCCGACTCCGCGCGGGCGCCCGCGGGAACGGCCCCGGACCGCCCGTAGCGCGGCGTCGAACCGCTCCGCCGCGCCCCTGAGCACGGGATTCGTCGCTCGGGGGCGCGGTGCGGGAGCATGTGCGCCGGGGCGACGGGGTCATGCAGCGGCCCGGACGCCGCCCTCGAGGCCGCAAGGAGCAGAAGTGAACGGTTCGGCCGACGCCGCCCTCTCGACGTGGGTGCCCTCTCCCGGCGCCGTCGCCGCCGGGGAGTTCCGGTACTACCCGGAGGAGGACCGGTGGTGGTGGTCGGACCCGCTCCTCGAGCTCTTCGGCTACTCCCCCGGTGAGGTCGTCCCCACGACGGAGCTGCTCCTGTGGCACCACCGGGCCACGGGCAAGGACCGTGCGCAGACGCTCACCGCCATCGCGCGCGCCGTGTCCGGCGAGGCGCCGGTGCAGGTGCAGGTCATGCGGGACGCGAGGGGCCGGGAGTGCGCGGTCATCGTGCTCGTCGACGTCGCCTGGACCGACCCGACCGGCGTACCCGTCGCCCGGGGCGTCGTGCTCGACGTGACGAGCGTCGTCGGCGTCGGCGCACGGGCCCAGGCGAACGAGCAGATCGGCCTGTGGGCACAGTCCCGCGCCGCGATCGAGCAGGCCAAGGGCATCATCGCGCTCGCCTACCGCGTCACCCCCGACGCCGCGTTCGCGTCGCTCCGCCGCTCGTCGAGCCTCGCCAACGTCAAGGTGCGCGACATCGCCGAGTCGATCGTCGCCGTCGCGCAGGACCTGCCGGCCGGGGTCGACCCGCGACCGGCGCTCGACCGCGTGCTCGCGGGCGTCCAGGCCGCCTGAGGCGACGCCCGGGCACGACGACGCCCCGGCCCCGCACCGTGTCGGTGCGGGGCCGGGGCTTCCTGTCGAGGACCGGTCGACCGGGGTCGTCGCCGGGCTCAGCGGGCGTCGGGCGACCGGCGGCGGGAGGCCAGGACCAGGCCGGTGCCCGCCAGGACGATGAACGCACCGGCGGCGAGGACGCTCGCGTCCGTCCCCGTCGTCGCGAGGGCGTCCCGCTGGGCGGCCTGCTCGACGTCCGCGACCGGCTGCGTGCCCGTCAGCCCGAGGTTCGTCGGGTCGGTCGTGTCGGCCACCTCGACGACCGTCCCCGTCGAGCCCGCGTAGACACCGTCGGTCGGATCGGCCGGCTGGACCGGGTCGGTCGGGTCGACCGGCTGCACCGGGTCCGTCGGGTCCGTCGGGTCGGTCGGGTCCACCGGGTCGGTGGGGTCGACCGGTGCCTCCGGCTCGTCGGCCAGCGTCACGCCGATCCAGTCCCACGCGGTCGACGGGCGGTCGAGCTCACCGAGCCCGATGAACCAGTGCTGGAACGTCGACGGCGTCCAGAGCCCGGTCTCCGGGTCGACGGAGCCCTCGCCGTGGTTGTTGTGGTCCCAGCCCGTGTAGAAGTGCGGGCTGCCCTGCTGCGTGCCCTGGGCCGAGCCCCACAGCTGGAACTGCGGCAGGTCGGCGACGTTCGTCCCGGCCGGGACGCGGACGAACACCTTCTGGCCCGGCGTCACGCTGTCGACGACCCGACCCTGCGCGTCCACGAGCACGACCCCGGCCGGCATCGCCGAGCCGTCCGCCGTGCGGAGCTCGACGTGCACGTTCCCGGAGCCCCCGGCCAGCGAGGCCGTGAACCCGTAGTCGGTCGACCCGTCGGTGTTGCGCACGAACCCGTTCGAGACGAAGCCGGGCTGCGGCATGACGACGTTGGTCGTGAGCGCCTTCTCGATGAGCCACGCGGCCGTCTGCAGGGTCGCACCGCGGTCGCTGGAGTAGCCGTTGCCCGAGGAGGCGAACTGCTGCTGCGCGAAGTCGCTCACCGTCACGTGGTTCGACGCGTCGACGTCGAAGAACAGGCCCATGACGTCGTGCCCGGTCGAGAAGTACCAGACGGCGAACTGCGTCGCCTCGTACGCGGTGTAGTCGAGGCTCCGCTGCTGCTGCTCGTCGTACCACCCGCGCACGTCGTCGACCGTGTACCAGCCCTGGTCGATGGACGGCTGGTACCAGCCCAGGTACTCCTCCCAGGGGGTGCCGACGGTCGTCACGCCCGCGCTGTCGAGCAGCGCCCGCGCGTCCGCGGCCCGGGCGGCCGCGTCGTTGCCGCCCTTGTAGCCGTTGACAAGGATCGTCTGCTGGGCCGACGTGTTCTGCCAGTGGATGCCGTCCGGGTCCGGGGCGACCGACTCGTCGCCGGACCACGCGTGGTACCAGTACCCGGCGATGTCGCGGTCGTAGACCATGTGCAGCGCGCCGTCGTCGTCCACCAGCGTGTGGTGGAGGATGTGGAGCTGCGGCTGCCCGTTCCACCCCGACCAGTCCTTGCCCGACCCACCTTCGGCGGGCTCGGTGAAGTACCAGTAGTCGCAGGGGTAGCCGTGGTAGTACCCGTCGTGCCAGTGCGGCTGGTACTCCGCGTCGGGGTACGCGGCCTGCGTCGCGCCGAGCAGGCCGACGCCCAGCGCTGCCTGGAACGTCGCCGTCAGGTCGGACGTCGCGAGCTCCTCGGCAGGAACCGCCTCGTCCAGCGACACGGCGTCCTCCGATGCCTCCGCGGCGCCGTCCTCGACGGCGGGCGCGGGCGACACGGCGTCGTCCGTCGCGGGGGCCTGCGAGGGCGCAGCCTCCGTGGCGGGCTCGGCACCCTCCGAAGAGGCCTCGACGGCGGGCTCCTCCGGCGCGGGTGCCGCGGTCGCGGGCGCCTCGGGTGCCGGGGCGACGACCGGGTCGGTCGGTGCGGGCGCCTGGGCGGCGGGAGCCTCGGCGGGTGCCGACGCCTCGCTCGCGGCGGGAACCGTCGCCTGGGCCGCCTCGGGGGCCTCGGGAGCCGTCGCCTCGGGCGCGGCCGCCTCGCCGTCGTCCGCGAACGCGGCGAGCGGGGCGCCCAGCAGGAGCGCGGCGGAGACGGCGGTCGTGGTGGCGGTGCGAAGAACCTTCATGGTGGAGCTCCTCTTGTCCTCGTGGCGGGTGTTTCCCGATGACTCCACGCTCCGCCCCGGGAGGGGTCCTCCGGCACGCCCGAACGGAGGCGACCGCTACCGCCGAAAGTCGACTCCTCGCGCTCGCGCCGCCGGGCCGGGACGGCGGCCGGTGGCTAGCCTGAGCGGCGTGGGGGTCCAGGTCACGCGGGCCGACGTCCTCGTCGCGGTCTCGAGCGCGGCCGCCGGGGCGCTCCTCGTCGTGCTGCGGGCGTCGTCCGGCCTGGGCTGGGCGACGTGGGGGGCGGAGACCGCCGCCCAGCTGGTGGCGTCCGGCGTGCTCCTGGCCCGGCGGCGGCACCCGATCGCCGTCCTGGGCGCGTGCGTCGCGCTGTCCTTCGTCTCCCCCGCCGTCGCGACGCTCGCCGCTCTCTACGCCGTGGGGACCGAGGTCCGCTCCGCGCGCACCAGCGGGGCCGCGGTGCTCGGCGTCGTCGTCGCGACCTGGCCGGTCTGGCGCACGACGGCGGAGGGCTCGGGGCCGACGACGCTCTGGGTCGCGACGGTCATGGCCCTCTTCGCTTACCTCGCCGGGCGTGCGGAGCGCGCGCGCGCCGAGGCCGACCGTCGGGCGGCGACAGCCTCCGAGGAGGCCGCCCGGACCGCCGAGCGGGCCCGGCTCGCGCGCGAGCTGCACGACGTCGTCTCGCACCGCGTGAGCTACGCCGTCGTCGAGGCCGAGGTGCTCGCGACCACCACGCACGACGACGAGGTCCGCCGGGTCGCGGACGAGATCGGGGCGAGCGGCCGCGCCGCCCTGGCGGAGATGCGGCAGGTGCTCGGCGCGCTCACCGCGGCCGGTCCTGCCACCATCGCCCCATCCCGGGCGCCGGACGGCGACGAGGTCGAGACCCTCGTCGCCGAGGCCCGCTCGGCGGGCCAACCCGTCGAGGCGCACGTCGCGGTGCGGCCGTCGTCGCCGCCCGACCTCGTCGACCGGACCGTCGTGCGCGTCGTCGGCGAAGGGCTGACGAACGCCGTCCGGCACGCGCCCGGCGCGCGCACGGTCGTGTCGGTGACCCCCGTGCCCGACGGCGTCGCGGTCGCCGTGGACAACGACCCTCCGGACCGTCCCCCGACCGGGCTGACGACCGGTGGCTACGGGCTCGCGGGCCTGCGCGAGCGCGTCGGCCTCCTGGGCGGCACGCTGGAGGCCGGGCCCACGCCCGCGGGCGGCTACCGCCTCCGCGCCACGCTCCCCAGGAGGACGACATGATCCGCGTGGTCGTCGTCGACGACGAAGCGCTCCTGCGCACCGGGATCGTGCGGCTCGTGGAGACCGCGCCGGACCTCGAGGTGGTCGGCGAGGGGGCCGACGGCGCCCGCGCCGTCGAGCTCGCCCGCGAGCTCGACCCGGACGCCCTGCTCCTCGACATGCAGATGCCCGTCATGGACGGGCTCGACGCGCTCGTCGCGATCCACCGGGAGCGGCCACGCACCGCGGTCGTGGTCCTGACGAGCTTCCTCGCGGACGAGTACGTCCTCCCCGCGCTGCGAGCCGGTGCCGCGGGCTACCTGCTCAAGGACTCGACGCCGGAGGAGCTCCACCACGGCATCCGCGCCGCGGTCGCCGGCGACTCGATCCTGTCCCCCGCGGTCGCCCGGCACCTGCTCGCGGCCGCAGGAGGCGACGGGACCGCGCGCCGCGCCGACGCGCGACGCCGTCTCGCGCGCCTGGCGCCGCAGGAGCAGGAGGTCGTCGCCGCGCTCGCGGGCGGGCTGTCCAACGCCGAGATCGGGCGCCGCCTCTTCCTCGCGGAGTCGACGGTCAAGGCGTACCTCGCGCACGCGATGACCAAGCTCGGCACGACGAACCGCACCCAGACCGCGATCCTCGCCCACGAGGCAGGCCTCGCCGCGGAGTGACGTCCGGGGCTGCGGTCACCCCCGAGGCCGCCGGGGTGCGGGCTCCGCGAGCAGCGGCACCATCGCTGACGTGGGACGTCGTGCGCGCATCACCCGGTCCGGGGCCGCGCTCGGGCTGCTGCTCGGGCTCGCGCTCGGCACGACGGCGGGCTGCACGGCGAGCCGGCAGGAGCCGGGCCAGGCGACCGCCGCCGTCGCCGACGCGGTCGCGCAGGCCGGGTCGGCGGTCGAGACGACGCGGCTCACCGTGCGCCTGCTCGACACCGACCGCGTGACGACGCCCGTCGCGGACGCCGCGGTGCTCGACCAGGTCCGGGTGCTCGAGGAGTCCACGACCGCCCTGACCACTCTGGTACCGCCGGACGACGTCTCGTCCGCGCAGCGCGACGCGGGCCTCGCGGCCGTCGCCGACGCGACGGCCGAGGTCGTCACCGCGCGCGCGTGGGTCGCACGGGAGGCGGGCGGCGACCTGTCGGCCGCCGGGGCGGTGCCGCTCACGGCGTCCGAGCTCCAGGCCGACCTCGCGCGCGCGGCCGACGACCTCGACACGGTGCTCGCCCTGGCGGGTGGCGCGTGAAGCAGCTGCTCGGTGTCGCGCTCGGCATCCTCACGGCGATCGGCGGGTTCGTCGACATCGGCGACCTCGTCACGAACGCCGTCGTGGGCTCGCGGTTCGGCCTGTCGCTCGTGTGGGTCGTGGTCGTGGGCGTCGTCGGGATCTGCCTGTTCGCGTCGATGTCGGGCCGCGTCGCGGCGGTGAGCGGGCGCGCGACGTTCGAGATCATCCGCGAGCGCCTCGGCCCACGGGCGGCGGGCGCGAACCTGGCGGCGTCGTTCGCGATCAACCTCCTCACGCTCACCGCGGAGATCGGCGGCATCGCGCTCGCGCTGCACCTCGCGAGCAGCGTCGAGCCGCGCCTGTGGATGCCGGTCGCGGCGCTCGCCGTCTGGCTCGTGCTGTGGCGCGTGAAGTTCCAGGTGATGGAGAACGTCGCGGGCCTGCTCGGGCTGCTGCTCGTGGGGTTCGGGGTCGCGCTGTTCCTGCTGGGACCGGACTGGGGCGAGCTGCTGCGCCAGGCGGTGCCGCCGTCGCCCCCGGAGACGGAGCACGTCGCGACCTACTGGTACTACGCCGTCGCGCTCTTCGGCGCCGCGATGACGCCGTACGAGGTGTTCTTCTTCTCCTCCGGAGCCGTCGAGGAGGGCTGGACCGCGAAGGACCTCGCGCAGAACCGCGTCAACGTGCTCGTCGGCTTCCCGCTCGGCGGGCTGCTGTCGGTGGCGATCGCGGCGTGCGCGGCCGTCGTGCTGCTGCCCGCGGGCATCGAGGTGTCGTCGCTGTCGCAGATCGTGCTGCCCGTCGCCGAGGCCGGGGGGACGCTGCTGCTCGCCGTGGTGATCGTCGGGATCGTCGCGGCGACGTTCGGCGCCGCGCTCGAGACGGCGCTGTCGAGCGGGTACACGCTCGCGCAGTACCTCGGCTGGTCGTGGGGGAAGTTCCGCCGCCCGGCGCGCGCCGCGCGCTTCCACCTGACGATGGTCGTCGCGCTGCTGCTCGCCGTGGCGATCCTCATGACGAGCGTCGACCCGGTGGCGGTCACCGAGATGTCCGTCGTGTTCTCCGCGGTCGCGCTGCCCCTCACGTACGTGCCGATCCTCCTCGTGGCCAACGACCCGGAGTACATGGGCGAGCACGTCAACGGGCGCGTGACCAACGCGCTCGGCATGGTCTACCTGGTGATCGTCGTCGTCGCGGCCGTGGCGGCGATCCCCCGGATGATCGCGACGGGAGCAGGGTCATGAGCCGGGACGCCACCCCGCCGACGGGGGTGCGCGTCGTGGACGCGCGCCTGCACCTGCTGAGCCGTCAGGTGCTCGACGTCGACGGCGAGCCGGTCACACCGTCGACGACCTGGAGCTCGTCGCCTCCCCCGCCGCGGACGACGCCGCGGCCGACGGCTCGCCCGACCGACCGCCCGACCGACCGCCGGACGACGGCCCGCGGGACGCGGTGCCCGGCGAGCCGGCGGAGGTCGGCGCGGTGCTCACCGGGCCGGTGCTCGTGACGCGCCTCCTCGGCGGCCGCCCGCCCGCGTCGCGCTGGGAGCGCGTGCCGTGGTCCGACGTCGGGCACGTGGGCACGGCGCTCGAGCTCACCGTCCGCGCGGACTCGCTCGACCTGCACTGGACCGAGGACTGGCTGCGCGAGCACGTGGTCGGCCGCATCCCGGGCGGCCGGCACGACCCCGAGGAGGAGTCGTGATCCTCGGCGACCTGCTCGACGCGCGCGTCCTCGGGCCCGGCGGGGAGGACCTCGGGTTCCTCGTCGACGTGCGCCTCGCCCTCGACACGCTGCCCGACGACGGCCCGCCCGCGGGCGGGACCGACCCCGACGACGCGCACCCCGAGGACCGCGCGCTGGCCGAGACGGTACGACGGCGCAGCCGCGTCGGGCGCGCGCGGGTCGTCGGGATCCTCGTGAGCCCGCGGACCGGGACGTCGCTCCTCGGGTACGAGCGCACGGGCGTCACGGCGCCGTGGCCGCTGCCGCAGCTCGTGCGGCGCCGGCACCGCGGCACGTTCCTCGTGCCGTGGGACGACGTCGCGGCCGTCGGGCAGGGCGAGGTCCGGCTCGCGCAGGGCTACCGGCGCGAGGACGCCACCCTCCCCTGACGACGCCGCGCGTTGCGAGCGGCACGCGGCCCCGTGACGCTGGACGGGACGGTGGAGCCAGCCGCCGCCGGCCGTCCCGGGCGGCACGACCGCCCGGCGCCACGGGAGGACCCCATGAAGGCGCTGTTCGTCAGCTGCACGCTCAAGAGCTCTCCGGAGCCGTCCAACACCGAGGCGCTCGGGCGCGTGGTCGCCGAGGCGCTCCAGGACCGCGGGGTCGAGGTCGAGCACGTCCGCCTCGTCGACCTCGCCGTACCGCCCGGCGTCGTCACCGACGTCGGGGAGGGCGACGAGTGGCCGCGCGTGCACGAGAGCCTGCTGGCGTCGGAGATCCTCGTGGTCCTCACGCCCACGTGGCTCGGGCGCCCGTCGTCGCTCGCGCAGCGCCTGCTCGAGCGCATGGACGCGATGATCTCCGAGGAGGGGCCCGACGGGATACCGGTCGCGTACAACCGGGTCGCGGGGGTCGTGGTCACGGGCAACGAGGACGGCGCGCACCACGTCATCTCGGAGGTGAGCGGGGCCCTCGCAGACATCGGCTACACGATCCCGGGGCAGGCGTGGACCTACTGGAACCAGGGCCCGGGGCCCGGGCCGGACTACGTCCAGACCGGCCACGGCCACGAGTGGGCGCGCGAGACCGGGCGCCTCATGGCGCACAACCTGCACGCCGTCGCGTCGGCGCTCGCGGCGCACCCCGTCCCCGCTCCCGGCTCCTGACCGACGACCGCTACGCCTCCGCGATCCGCTTGATCGCCGCGAGCCGGCGGTCCCACGCCGCGCCGATGGCCTCGAGAGCGCGCGCGGTCTCGCCGAGCCGCGTCCCGACGGCCCGGTGCCGGACCTCGCGCCCGACGCGCACCGACTCGACGAGCCCGACCTCCGCGAGCACGGCGAGGTGCTTCGCGATGGCCTGCCGGCTCACGGGGAGCCGCTCGGCGAGCGCGGACGCCGAGAGGTCCGCGCTGCCGAGCTCCTGGAGGATCCGCCACCGGGTGTCGTCCGCGAGCGCGGAGAACACGGGGGCGAGCTCCGTCGCCGCTGCGCTCACGCGTGCCCGCCCTCGGCCGCGAGAGCGCCCTCGAGGAGCTCGACGAGCTCGTCGAGCTCGCTCGTCCACCCCTGCCGGTGGCTCTCGAGCAGCTCGTCGGGGTCGGCGGTGCGCTCGAACCCGGTCTCGACGACGCGCAGGACGGTCGTCGGGCCCTGCGGCTCGAGCGTGAAGCGCGCGACGGTGGACGTGGTCTCGTCCAGGGGCTGCCCCACCGGCGTCCCCCACCGGAAGGCGAACGTCGTCGTGGGGTCGTACTCCTCGATCCGCACCTGGACGTCGGGGACGTCGGGCCAGCTGAACACGCCCTCGCCGCCGACGCGCAGGTCGGGCAGAGAGGTGCGCTGACCGAACCAGCGGCTGATGAGGTCCTCCTGGGTGAGCGCCGCCCAGACGCGGGCGGCCGGGGCGTCGATCGTCACGGTCCGGGAGACGGTGTACGACGCCGCGTCGACGACGGCCGGCTCGTTCGTGGTGGTCATGGTGCGTCCTCTCCGTGGGGAAGGTCTCGCTGTGCAACTCCACAGTTGCACAGCGCTCGGTCGAGCGCAACCTTCAGGTTGCACCTGGCCCGCGACACCTCACCCACCCCCGAGCGCGATCCCCGCCACGGCGGCCGCGAGGCACACGAGCAGCATCCCCAGCGCGTGCACGACCGCGACCGCGCCGCGGCCCGCGAGCAGGAGCCGCGCCCCCTCGACCGACGCCGTCGAGAACGTGGAGTACCCGCCGAGGAACCCGACGCCGAGCACCGCCACGACGTCCCCCCGGCCCGGGTGCGTCGCCCCCCACCCCGTGAGCAGCCCCAGCAGGAAGCACGCCGTCACGTTGACCACGAGCGTGCCGAGCGGCGTCGACGAGCGGTTGTGCCGCGCGACCACCGTGTCGAGGAGGAACCGGGACGCCGCGCCGAGACCGCCCGCGACGGCGACGAGCAGCAGGTCGGGGACCCCCGTCACCGGGCGCCACCGCCCCGGGCGACGCGCCGCCGTCGGGCCGCGGCCGCGAGCGCGACGCCGCCCACCGCCGCCGCGACCCCCAGCGCGACGCTCCCCAGCGCGTAGGCCGCGCCGAGGGCGGCGTGCCCGCCGCTCGCGAGGCGCTCGACCTCGACGACGAACGTCGAGTACGTCGTGAAGCCCCCGAGCACGCCGGTGCCGCACCCGAGCCGGACGGCCCGGCGCCGGCCCGAGTCGGGGCCCGCGCGCAGCAGCGTCTCGAGCAGCGCGCCGAGCACGAACGAGCCGACGAGGTTGATCCAGAACGTCGTCCAGGGCCACGCGCCCGGCCGGGGCGCGAACGCCTGCTCGAGCAGCGCGCGCGCCGTCGTGCCGACCGCTCCCCCGGCCGCGACGAGGCCCGCGAGCGCGAGCAGCGGGGTCCGGCGCGTCACCTCTCCCACGGGGTGCGGATCTCCTTCCAGTCCACGACGGCGAGCGGGACCGTGAGCACGGGGCGGTGCTGGTGGTGGGCCAGGTGCACCGCGACCGACCCCTCGACGAGCTCGCGCACGTGCGCGAGCGAGCCCGGCGCGCGCGACCCGACGACGATCACCGCCGCGTCGACGGCGCGCGCGAGGTGGGTCAGCGCGCGGTCGGGCCGCCCCGCGAGGTAGCGCAGCTCCCACGGCACGCGTGCTCCCGCGAGCTCCGCGCCGACCTCGACGCGCAGGCGCTCGGCGGTGCCCTGCCAGGCGTCGTCGGCGGAGTCCGGGTCGAGGGACGCGTGCGTCACGGACCCGTCCGGGTGCTCCTCGACCACGGCGCGCGACGCGTCGGCGTACGCCGCGACGAGGCGGGACCCGGCGGCGTCCGCCCAGGCCGCCGCCGTGCGGACGACGAGCGGGTCACCGCCCGGGACGACGCCCACCACCACGGCGTGCCCCGCGAACGGAACCATCCGGTCGAGCGCGGGCTGGGGCACCGGCCCCGCGTGCGGCCGTGCTCTCATGCGGCCTCCTCCCGCGGGCAGCGCCCTGCCCGCCGACGTGCGACGAGTCAGGAACCATCAGCCCTGGCGGCGGTTCGGGCGGCTGCGCCCCGGCGGGATCCATCACCGCTCCCAGCGTAGCCAGCGCCGGGACCGTCCGCTCAGCCGGCCTTGGGCTTCGCGAACTTCTTCTCGTCGAACGACTTCGCCAGCTCGTGGTCGGTGACGACGAACCCGACCGCCTGCGCGACCGGGAGCACCTGGTCGCGCTCCAGGCCGTCGTCGATCCCGAGCCGGTACATGATCACGACGGTGCCCGTGCTCAGCATCACCGACGGCGCGTCCCCGTCGTCGAGGATCGCGTACGAGCCCTGGAACCCGGGCTGCGGGACCGCCGCGGCGAGGGTCGGGTGGGCCGGGCCGGTGGTGTCGGCCAGGGGGTCGCCCTCCGGCGCGTCGTTGAACGCCGCGGCGGCGCGCTCGGCCTCCTCCTTCGAGCCGACGTCCAGCACGACGACGTCGAGCGCGACGGTCGGGCCGTCGTCGGACACGACGCGGGCCTCGAACCCTGCCTGGCACGAGCCCGCGAGGGCCTGGATCGCGGGGATCGCGGGGACGTCGTCGCACGCGAAGTCCCGCCGCGCCACGAGGGCGATGCGGTCGCCGTTGACGAGGTAGTCGTTGTCGGAGAAGTACGCCCACGACATCGGTGCGAGCTCGGGGCCCTTCTCCGGGTCCATCTCCGCGCCCGCGCGGTACTCCTGCGCGAGCCACGGCTCGTCGTCCGTGACGTCGGTGTCCGCGGGGTCCTCGGTCTCCTCCGGCTCCGGCTCCGGCTCCGTCGGCGCGTCCGACGTCGCGGGCGCCTGCTCGGCCGTGGTCGGCCCGGGGTCGGGCGCGGCGTCGTCGCGCAGCCCGAGCCACACGCCGAGCGCGCCCGCGACGAGCCCGAACGCGCCCAGGCCGGCGAGCACCGGCACGAGCCACGGGCGACGGCCGCGGCCCGGCGGCGTCGCGTACGGGGAGAAGCCGTACGGGTCCGACGGCGGCGCGGTCGCCGTCGGGACGACCGTCGCGTCGTCGGGCGCGCCGTAGCCCGGGCCCGACGGCGCCCCGTACGGCGCGGACGGGCTGCCGTACGGAGCCGTGGGGTGGGTGCCGTGCGGCGGGGCGCCGTAGGGCGCGCCGGGCGCGCCCGCGTACGCCCCGGGCGGCGGCGGTGCGGTGTGGCCGGACGACGTCGCGGCGGGCGGCCACGTCGCGCCGGTCTCCGCGGGAGGCCAGGTCGCGCCCGTGTCCGCCGGCGGGAGCGTCGCGTGCGGGTCCGGGCCGCGGTACCCCTGGGGCGCGGGCGGCGCCCCGCGCTGCCCGTACGGGTCCGTGCCGTACGGGACCTGGGCGTGGGGCTGCCCCGGTCCGGGCGGGGGCGGCGGGGGCGGCGTCCCGCCCGGGGTCGCGGCGCCGTCGTCCCCGTACCGCCGCGGCGGCCGCATGACGGTCTGGTCGTCGACCGGCTCGTACGGCTCGGTGGGGTCGGACATCGGGCGGGTCCTCTCGTCGTGGGCGGCTCGTGCAGGGTATCCCGGGAGCCGCGCCGCGCCGGTGGTCCGCCGAGCGGCGTCTCAGTCGAGCGGGTCGCGCGCGACGGGGCACGTCATGCAGTGCCCGCCGCCCCGGCCGCGCCCGAGCTCCGCCCCGACGATCGTCACGACCTCCACGCCCGCGCGCCGCAGCGCCGCGTTGGTCAGGGTGTTGCGGTCGTACGTGACGACGACGCCCGGCTCGATGGCGACGGCGTTGTTCCCCGAGTCCCACTGCTGCCGCTCGGACGCGTACGCGTCGCCCGCCGTCTCCACGACGCGCAGCGCGGGCAGACCCAGCGCGCGCGCCACCACGTCGACGAACGGCGTGTCGCCCTCGTCGGTGATCTCGACGCCCGGCGCGCGGTCCGACGGCCGCAGCGTGAAGGTGTGGATGCCGTCGACGATCGCCGGGTGCACCGTGACGAGGTCGCGGTCCGCGAACGTGAACACGGTGTCGAGGTGCATCGCCGCGCGCAGCCGCGGCATGCCCGCGACGACGACCTGCTCCGCCGCGCCCGCGTCGAACAGCGCCTTCGCGAGCTGCGAGATCGCCTGGCGCGACGTGCGCTCGCTCATCCCGACGAGCACCGCGCCGTTGCCCACCGGCATGACGTCGCCGCCCTCCAGCGTGGCCTGGCCCCAGTCCTGCTCCGGGTCGCCCCACCACACCGTCGACTCCCGGTACTCGGGGTGGAACGCGTAGACCGCCTTCATGAGGAGCGTCTCCTCCTGGCGCGCCGGCCAGTACAGCGGGTTGAGCGTCAGGCCGCCGTAGACCCAGCACGTGGTGTCGCGCGTGTACAGGGTGTTCGGCAGCGGCGGGAGCAGGTACTCGAACCCGCCCGTCGACTCGCGCGCGAGGTCCACGTAGCCGGTGCGGTAGTCGTCGGGCAGGTCGGTCGTCGCCAGGCCGCCCACGAGGAACCGCGCGAGCTCGCGCTCGCTCAGCGAGTCGAGGTAGGCCCGCGTGCCCTCGACGAGCCCCAGGCCCACCTGGTTCGGCACGACCTTGCGGTCGAGCACCCACGCCCGCGCCTCGGGGATCGCGAGCGTCTGCGCGAGGAGGTCGTGCAGCTCGACGACCTCGACGCCCCGGTTCGTCAGCTTGTTGACGAAGTCGAGGTGGTCGCGCTGAGCGGCCTCCACCCACATGACGTCGTCGAAGAGGAGGTCGTCGGAGTTCGTCGGGGTCAGCCGCTCGTGCGCCAGCCCCGGTGCGCAGACGAGGACCTTGCGCAGGCGCCCCACCTCCGAGTGGACGCCGTGCTGCGCGGGCGGGACGGTGGACGGGACGGCGGACGCGACGCTCATGGGTGCTCCCTCTCGGTGGTGCGGTCGGTACGGTCCGGTGGTCTCACAGCGACACCCACCCCGCCGCGAGGCCGACGACGGCGAGCACCGCGAGCGCCACGACGACGCCGAGCAGCGCGAGCTCCGCGGGCCCGAACGCCCGCCGCCCCTGCTCGCGGCGCGTCATGACGAAGAGGACGGTGACGGGCGCGTAGAAGACGAACGCGAGCAGCGCGAGGTCGAGCCCGGCCGCGAAGAGCAGGAACGCGGTGTACGCCGACGCGAGGACCGCCACGACGAGGTCGCCCGTCAGGGTGCGGGCGGGGGCGCCGCCGTACGTCTCGCGCGTGAGCCGCAGCCGCAGCGCGTAGAGCGCGGCCAGCAGGAACGGGATGAGGGTCATCGACGCGGTGAGGTCGAGCGCGAAGTCGAACGCGTCGTCGGAGAAGTACGTGACGACGAGGACCACCTGCGAGAGCGCCGTGCTGAGCAGCAGCGCGTTCACCGGGACGTCCTCCCGGCGCGTGCGGGTGAGGAACCGCGGCATGTCGCGGTCCTTGGCCGCGACGAACAGGACCTCCGCCGCCATGAGGGTCCACGCGAGGTAGGCGCCGAGAACCGAGACGATCAGCCCGACGCCCACGAAGACGCTCCCCCACGGCCCGACCGCGGCCTCCAGCACGCCCGCCATCGACGGCTGGCGCAGCTCCGCGATCTCAGCCATCGGCAGGATCCCGTAGGACACGATCGTCACCGACGCGAAGATCGCGAGCACGCTCGTGAACCCGAGGATCGTCGCCCGCCCCACGTCCTCGCGACGGCGCGCGTGCCGCGAGTAGACGCTCGCGCCCTCGACCCCGAGGAAGACGAACACGGTGACGAGCATGGTGTCGCGCACCTGGTCGAACAGCGACCCGGTGTACGAGGCGCCGTGGAGGTTCTCCGCGAAGACCGCGGGGTCGAACGCGAGCACGGCGAGCAGGACGAAGACGAGGATGGGCACGAGCTTGGCGATCGTGACGATCCGGTTGATCGCCGTCGCCTCCCGGATCCCCTGCCGCACGAGCGCGAAGAAGAGCCACAGCCCGACCGACGAGAGCACGAGCGCGAGCACCGTGTCCCCCGCGCCCAGTGCGGGGATCCACGCCCCGAGCGTCGACATGATGAGCACCCAGTACGTCACGTTGCCCACGCACGCGCTCGCCCAGTACCCGGCGGCGGCGTAGAAGCCCGTGAACTCCCCGAAGCCCGCCTTCGCGTACGCGTAGACCCCGGCGTCGAGCCCGGGCTTGCGCACCGCGAGCCGCTGGAAGACGAGCGCGAGCGTGAACATGCCCGCGCCCGCGACGACCCACGCCACGAGCGCGCCCGCGACCCCGGTCTCCTGCGCGAAGCGGCGCGGGAGCGAGAAGACGCCAGCCCCGACCATGGAGCCCACGACCATCGCCGTGAGGGTGAGCACGGTGACCTTCGTAGTGCCGGACGTCATGCCCTGCGCCGTGCCCTCAGCGGTCATGCCCCACGCCCCTCGCGCTCGCGCGCCGGCCCGCGCCGCGCGGGTCGGCGGCGCCGTGCTGACCCGGTCGATGATGGCAGCGTCGGGGTCGGGCCGCGCGCCGGGCGGTCGGCGCACGCCGGCGGCGCGGGCCGTCGGCGACGACCCGCCCCGCGTCGGCGTCCGGGGAGCGCGGCCGGCTACCCGGCCGCGTCGTAGGCGACGGTCCGGGACGACGTGACGTCCTCGCCGTCGACCGTCATCGTCGCCGCGACGGTCACCTCGCCCGCCTCGATCGCGGCCCGACGGGTCGCGAACGACTGGTACGCGCTCCGGCCGGGTGCCACGTCGGCGAACGTCCGCTCGCCGTACGGCGTCGTCACCGTGACGTCGACCGGGACGTCCTCGTCGTTCATGACGCGGACGGCGAGGTAGACCTTCCCGGCCAGGGAACGCGGCTGCGCCTCGGCCGAGAACGCGACCTGCGGGGCGTCGTCGGCGCACGCGAACCGGGCGTCGCCCCACACGCCGTGCGCGCCGTTGATCGACCCGGGCGCCTCGACGACCAGGTCGACGTACTGCGCGCCCGTGACGTCGAGGTCGATGTGCTCCGTGGGGAAGCCGGCCTGGAAGGTCGAGCCCTGGTAGCGGTTCACGTCGTCCACGTCGACCTTGAAGACCACCGACCCGGTGAAACCGTCCTCGAGGCCCGTGTCCGCGGTGAACCGGGTGCACCGGCCGCCGAGGTAGTAGGTGACCTTCGACGCGGCGTGGACGCCCAGGCCCTTCGCGTACGTCTTCTTCAGCGCGGGCGTGGTGTTGATGACGAGGGGCACGTCGGGCGAGGACGCGGAGTCCTTGTTCGCGACGTCGATCCCGATGACGCCCCACCCGTTCGTCGCCGCCGTCCACTCGAGGTCGGACGCCCACACGTCGCCCGACGGCGCCTCGGGCAGGGCGAGGTCCACGGGGCGCACGTCGAAGAGCTTCGCCGTGGTCCCGGCGGGGAACGTCACCGAACGCAGCTCCTTGGTGGGGTTGAGCGGCACCGCGTTCGCGTAGACCGAGTACGTCCCGTTCGGGTACTCGTACCCGTCGGGGTTGGCCTTGTTGTTGCGGCCCTTGCTCCCGACGGCGACGACGGAGTCCTTGAGCGGGCCCGAGGGCTGGATGATCCAGTTCGGGAAGTACACCGACTGCTCCGACGTCGTGCCGTCGGCGTACGTGATCACGACGCGCTGGTCGACGCCTGCGGCGCTCGCCGCCGACCCGAGGAACGCGAGGTGGGTGCCGCTCCCGCCGATCGCGACGGTCTGCCCGCTCGGCGCGAGCGAGTTCGGCACGCCGGGCGCGGCGTCCGGCCACCGCATCTCGAAGGTGTCCTCGCCGCGGCGGACCGTGACGGGCTCGCCCCACGTCGCCCCGGCAGCCGCGAGCGCGTCCTCGGAGAACGACGCGCCGCCGCCGTCGAAGTTACCGGCGTCCTTGGTCGCGACCGACGTGATCGAGACGTGGTTGAGAGCCGCCGCGAGGCTGCCGTACGCGACGTCGACCTGGCTCGTGCCCGTGACCGAGCGCTCGCCGCCGGACGCGTCGCGGTACGTCGCCGTGCCGCCGACGCTCTGTCCGCCCGCGGCCGACCCCGCACCCGGGGACACGACGAACGTCGCCGTGAGCGAGCCGCCCGGCTCGACGGACGCGGCCGTCGTGCCCTCGCCGTGCACGACCGTCCAGCCCTCGGGGACCGTGGGCGTGATCTCGACGTCGTCCTTCGCCCGCGTGCCCGTGTTGTGGAACGTGACGCGTGCCGTCGTCTCCTCGCCCTGGAACACCTGGTCACCCGCCGCGACGGACACGTGCGCGCGCTGCGCGTCCGAGTCCTCGCCACCGACGGCGCTCGTCCCGGTGAGCGTGATCGTCGCCGTCGCGTCGGACCCGACGGCGGCGATCTTCACCCGGACGACCCCGCCCCGGTCCTCGGCGTCATAGAACCAGCCGGTCTCGGCCGCCTCGAACGCGGCGGCGTCCGCGACCTCGTCGAGCGGCGTGCCGTCGACACCCACCGCGTCGGGCGCCGAGCCCGTGTGGACGTCGAGGGCGTACGGGCGTGCGTCGGCCTTGCCGGCGTAGTCGCCCGCGCGCTCCCCGATCGTCACGGCGACGTCGCCGCCGTCCTGCTCGGGCGCGGCGACGGAGAAGACCTGGCGCGAGGACGCACCGTCGGCGTAGGCGCGCGTGACCTCGTCGTCCTCGTAGAGCTCGAAGCTGCTCTCGCCCTGCGGGTAGACGTCGAGCGTGATCGGCGAGTCCTCCGCGACGAGCGAGGCGTTGCGTGCGACCTCGGCCTGCGGGACGACGGCCCCGGCCCGCACGAACAGCGGGAGGGTGTCGAGCGGGGCGGCGTACCCGTCGACCACGCGGCCGCCGTCGTACAGGGCACCGGTCCAGTAGTCGAGCCACTGCCCCTCCGGGAGGTAGATCCCGTCGCGCACGTCCGAGTCGGTGAAGACCGGTGCGACGAGGAAGTCCTCACCGAGGAGGAACTCGGCGTTCGCCTCGGCCCCGTAGGAGTACGGGTCGTCGGGGTGCTCGAGCGCGAGCGAGCGCATCATCGGCGTGCCCGACGCGTGCGACTCGGCGGCGAGGGTGTAGATGTACGGCATGAGCTGCTGACGCAGCCGGAGGTACTTCCGGTTGATCTCCGTGGCCTCCTCGCCGTAGAGCCACGGACGCTTGTCGACCGACGCCCAGCCGCTCATCGAGTACAGCGCGGGCGCGAACGCCTTCCACTGCAGGTCGCGGACGTAGGACTCGGTCGAGCCGCCGAAGATGCCGTCGACGTCGCCCGTCGTGAAGGCCTGGCCCGAGTTCCCCGAGCTGAGGAGCGCGGGGACCTGCCAGCGGACCGCGTCGAGGTTGCCCGCGTGGTCGCCCGTCCACTGCATGCCGCAGCGCTGCGACCCGGCCCAGCCCTCGACCATGAGGGCCGTGCCGCGCGCGTCCGAGTTCGCCTCGATGCCGTCGTGAGCGGCCTCGCAACCGGTGAGGGCGAGCCGGTAGCCCGACCCGACCCACGCGACGTCGAGCTTGCGCAGGCGGATGCCCGCCTCGCCGACCTCGAAGGCCTGGTTGGTCAGCGAGCGCTCGGTCCACAGGCCGGTCTTGATCCCGGTCTCGGCCTCGATCTGGGCGACCGTCTCGGGGAGCTCGACGTACTCGCAGCCGTAGCCGTCGTTGACGAGCATCCAGCCGCCCGGCATGTCGTGCTCGACGAAGTCGCGCGCGACCTCGAGCGCGTCCGGCGTGCGCAGCTTGCCCGGGACGTTCCACGAGCCGGGGTTGCGCGACTTGTAGCTCTCGGACGACCGGTTGTAGCAGTCGGCGTCGCCGTACTCGAGAGCGTAGACCGGCGGCATGTGCGGCCGACCGGTGAGCTGCGTGTAGCCGTCGAGCGACTGCTTGTAGTCCCCGACGAAGTAGTAGGCGTCGAAGCGGCGCTCCTCGTGCGTCGTCGTGGCGTCCTGGGTGAACGCGTACGTGCCGCGCGCGAACGTGTTGCGCAGCACGCCGTAGCCCGCGCTCGTCATGTAGTACGGCACGGCGTTGGGGTAGCCGTCGTCGTCCCAGTCGTACGAGCGCGCGACGTTGATCGTCGCGCCCGTGTGGACCGAGCGGCCGTTCTGCATGCCGCCGCCGAGGAACTGCTCGCCCTCGCGCGGGGTCAGGTGCTGGGTCGCGCTGTTCGCTCCGAAGGTGATCGGCGCCGACTCCTCCCACACGACCGAGCCGTCCGCCCGCGTGAGCGTCATGCGGCTCGTCGCGCGGTCCACCGTGAGGGTCACGGCGTCGGTCGCGAGCGTGATCGTGTCGCCCTTCTCGACGACCGGCGTCGCGCCGGGGAACTCGTCCGCCCCGACGACGATGTTCGCGGTGCGGGCGGGGTCCCCCTGCGGCGTGTTGGCCGGGTCGGTGAACGACCCGCTCGGGTCCGCCTCGACCCGCAGCGTCGTGGCGTCGAGGAACGTCACGCGCGCGGCGCCGTCCGCGGCGCGCAGCGTGACGACGTTCCCGTCCTGCTCGACGGCGGTGATCCCCCCGATCGGCGTGCCGTCCGCCGCGACCGGGACCTCCGGCGTGACGGGCTTCGGCGTGACGGGCGTCGGACCGTCGGCGGCGGCCGTCGCAGCGGGGCCGGATGCCGGGTCGGTCCGCGTGCTCTCCGCGGGCGCGGCACCCGCGGGGGGCGCGAGCAGACCGGTGAGGAGGAGCGCGGCGGCGGCCAGCCCGGCCGCCGTGGCTCGTGCGTGCGTCCCGCGAGCGCGGCTCGCGGCGTGTCGCTGACGTGCTGGCTTCATGGAGCTCCCTTGCCCGGGTCGCCCGTCGCAGAGGTGCGGCGCACGGGCGAACGGTGGTCAGTGATCCGGCAGACTCTGCATGATTCTGCGCGATTCATCGTTGAATCACGCAGCAAGCATCACCCACTCGCGGCGCGAGCACAAGAGGGCTGGACGAAGTCGTCCGTGCTGCGGACCCGTCCGCCGTCGGTGCCGACCGGCGGGCGTCCGGGCGCGCCGAGCGGGCGGTCCGGGTGCGGCCGCCAGAGCGCGACGCACCGGACCGCCCGCTCGGTCGGAAGGGCAGGAAGGGTGGGGCGGGACGCGAGCCCGGTGGCGGCGGTCGCCGGCCCCGGGTCAGGCGGCGCGGAGGACCCCCAGGAGCCGGACCACCTCGTCGCGCATCGCGTCGCGGCCGGCCCCGAGGTACTTGCGCGGGTCCACGACGGCAGGGTTCTCGTCGAGGAACGTGCGCAGCGCCGTGGTGAGGGTGCTGTTGAGGTGCGTGGAGACGTTGATCTTCGTCATCCCGGCCTCGACGGCGCGCGTGAGCTCGGCGTCGGGCACGCCGGAGGAGCCGTGCAGCACGAGGGGCACGGGGACGGCGGCGCGCAGCTCGGCGACACGGGCCAGGTCGAGCGACGCGGTGCGGTCCGTCATCGCGTGCGACGACCCGACGGCGACGGCGAGGGCGTCCACCTCCGTGGCCTCGACGAACGCGACGGCCTCGGCGGGGTCGGTGCGCACGCCCGGGGCGTGCACGCCGTCCTTGCCGCCCACCTTCCCGAGCTCGGCCTCGACGAACGCCCCGACGGCGCGCGCCTGGGCGACGACCGCGGCGGTCGCGGCGACGTTGTCGTCGTAGTCGAGCGCGGAGCCGTCGTACATGACGGAGGTGAAGCCGAGGTCGAGGGCCTCGGTGACGAGGTCGCGGTCCTCCGCGTGGTCGAGGTGCACGGCCACCGGCACCTCGGCCGCGCGTGCGACCGCGAGGGTCGCGGCCGCGAGCGGCTCCAGCGCGCCGTGCCAGCGGGCGGCGTTCTGGCTGATCTGGAGCACGACGCCGCAGCCGACGCGCGTGGCGGCCGCGACGAACGCCTCGGCGTGCTCGATCTGGATGACGTTGAAGGCGCCGACGCCGCGGTGGGCGGCGCGCGCCGGATCGAGCAGACGGTCGGTGGTGACGAGGGGCATTCAGGACTCCGGTTCGGTGAGGACGTGGGCGAGCAGGCGGTCGACGTCGGCGCGGTCGACGGCGCCCGCGACAGGCTGGAGGACGGCCGCCGCGGAGGTCGCGGCGGCGAGCGCGAGCCGGCGCGCCCAGGGCTGGTCGGGGTCGACGGCGAGCGCTGCCATCGCCGCGTCGCCGGCCCCCGTCGGGTTGCCCGCGACGGGCGTCCCCAGGCGAGCACGGCCGACGACGACGGGAGCCCCGGCGTCAGGCCCGGGCTCGTACGCGGTGAGCCCGCGCTCGCCGTCGGTCACGACGACCGCTCCCGCGCCCCGGCGCAAGAGCTCCGCGACCGCGAGCGACGGGTCGTCGACCCCGGTGCCCTCGACGAGCTCCGAGCGGTTCGGCTTGAGCAGGTCGGCGCCGGCGTCTGCGGCCCAGAGCAGGCCGGGGCCGGACACGTCGACGTGGACGCGTGCGCCGGCCTCGCGCAGCGCGGCCACGAGCCTGCCGACGCGCTCGCGCGTGGTGCCCGGCGGCAGCGAGCCCGACACGGTGGCCACCACGGCGCCCTGCCCGCGGTCGGGCGACCCGGGGGCGACGTCGGGCGCGCGGACCTGCGCGACGCACGCGGTGACGAGCGCGGCCCACTCGGCGTCGTCGAGCGCGGCGCCCGGCTCGTTGAGGACCGTCGGGTGCCCGCCGTCCTCGCCCCCTGCCTCGGCCGGGACGACGGCGACGGACTGACGCACGGCGCCGGCGACGGGCACGACGGCGGACGGCTGGCCGTCCGCGTCGAGGTCCGCGGCGAACGGACCGGCGAGGGGCCCGCCGAGCGGGCACACCGCGACGCTGGGCGCGCCGAGCGTGCGAGCGACGCGCGCGACGTTGACGCCCTTGCCGCCCGCGCGCGCGACGACGCTCCGCACGCGCAGCGACGCCCCGGGCAGGAGCCGGTCGACCCCGTAGGTGACGTCCCAGGCGGGGTTCGGCGTGAGGGCGACGACGCGGACCGGGACGAGACCGGTCCGCGGGCCCGCCGTCACGGCACGACCCCGTCCGCCGTGACGAGCCCGCGCGGCCCGGTGCCCGTCGGGACCGGCACCGCGTGCTGCCGCGGGGCGTCGACGCCCGCCGCCCGCGCAGCGTCCCAGCCGAGCAGCGCGGCGCCGTGGACGCCCGCCGCGGAGCCGAGCTGGGCCGGCACCAGGCGCGGCGCGGGGTGGATCGTCAGGTACGAGCGCACGGCGGCGTCGAGCGGGCGCAGCAGCGCGTCGCCCGCGCGGACCAGCCCGCCGCCCACGACGACCGTGGGCAGCGCGAGCAGCCGGGTCATCTCCGCGACGAGCTCGCCCAGCCGGTCGACGCCGCGCTCCCAGACGTCGCGCGCGACCGCGTCCCCGGCCTGGGCGCGCGCGAGGACCTCGCGCGCGCCGGGCACCGCGGTGGCCGGCGCCCCCGTTCGGCGGCGGTACGTGCGGGCCATGCCCGCCGCGGAGGCGAACGTCTCCGCGCAGCCCCGGCCGCCGCACGGGCACGGCTCGCCCTCGCGTGCGCCGCCGTGGCCGACCTCGCCGGCCCAGCCGTGCGCGACGTACGGCTCCCCGCGCAGCACCACGGCGGCGGCGATCCCGGTCCCGACCGCGAGGAAGGCGTGGTCGTGCGCCCCGCGGGCGGCTCCCAGGCGCCACTCCGCGAGACCGCCCGCCCGCACGTCGTGGCCGAACCCGACCGGCAGCCCGGTCGCGTCCTCCACGAGCGCCCGCACGGGCAGGTCGACCCAGTCGAGGTTCTCGGCGCTCCGCACGACGCCGGTCTCCTCGTCGACCGTCCCCGGCACCGCGAGCCCGACCGCGGCGACCCGGCGCCCCGCCGGGACCTGGTCGCGCACGTCCGCGACGGCCGCGAGCACGGCCGCGAACGACGTCCTCGGGCCCTCGGCGGCGCGCGTCGGCGTCACGCGCTCGAGGAGCACCCCGCCCGCGTCGAGGAGCGCCGCCTTGATGTCGGTGCCGCCGACGTCCAGCGCGACGACGACCGGGCCGTCCGTCTCGCCGTCCCGCCCGCCGACGGTCGCGTCGGCGGGCGGGACGGGCAGGGTGGTCCGCTCGCTCACGGCGCCGGGGCGTCGAGGATGATCGAGCGCGTGAGGTTGCGCGGGGCGTCCGGGTCGAGGCCCTTGCGCTCGGCGTTGGCCACGGCGAGCCGCTGGAGGCGCACGAGCGTGACCTGCGGGTCCTCGTCGAACCGGACGGCGAGGGCGCCGGTGCGCTCGACGTCGTCGACGAGCCCCGGGACCTCCTCGCCGAGGAGGTACACGACGCTCGTCGGGTCGGAGATGCTGATCGGTCCGTGGCGGTAGTCCATGGCCGGGTACGACTCGGCCCACGCCAGGGACGCCTCGCGCATCTTCAGCGCTGCCTCGTTCGCGAGGCCCACGGAGAAGCCGCGGCCGAGGAACGTGAACTGCGAGCGCTCCAGGTGCTCGGTCGGCACCTCCCACGTCACGGCCTCCTCGGCCGCGAGCGCGAGCTTCTCGACGTCGTCCCCGAGGGACGCGCGGAGCAGGCTCAGCGCGGCGGTCGCGAACCGGGTCTGCACGACGGAGCGCTCGTCGGCGAACTCCATGACGACCGCGTCGTCCGCGGCGCTCGCCCCCGGGGAGCCCGGGTCACCGACGATCGCGAGGGTGCGCTGCTCACCGCGGACCGCCTCGAGGAGCTGGAGGATCTCCGTCGTCGTGCCGGAGCGGGTGATCGCCACGACGCGGTCGTAGCGGCGGTCCACCGGATACTCGCTGCCCGCGAACGCGTCCGTCTCGCCGAGGCCGAGCGCCTCACGGCGGGCCGCGTACGCCTGCGCCACGAACCACGAGGTCCCGCAACCCACGACCGCGACGCGCTCACCTGCCTGCGGGAGGACGTCGGTGCTGGAGCCCGCGAGCTCGGCCGCCCGGCGCCACACCTCCGGCTGGCTCGCGATCTCTGCGCTCACGTGGGTCGTTCTCATGGTGCGTACGTACCTTTCTGCGATGCCGCGGCCGGCGGGTGCCGGCCACGCGTGCCGACGCCGCTACACGACGACGACCTCGACGCCCGCCTCGCGGAGGGGGTCGAGGGCGTCGGCGGTCGCGCCGCTGTCGGTGACGAGGGTGGTGACCTGCGAGAGCTCGCAGATCTGGGCGAAGGACCGGGTGCCGACCTTGTCGGACGTGCCGACCGCGACGACCGAGCGCGACCGCTCGACGAGCGCCGTCGTGACGCCCGCCTCGTCGGGGTCGCCGCACGTGAGGCCGGCGGTCGCGTCGATCCCGAGCATCCCGAGGACGAGGACGTCGAGCCAGAGCGTGCGGGCCATCTGGATCGCGGCGGGCCCGGTCAGCTCGTAGGACTGCGCGCGTGCCGTGCCGCCGAGGCACACGGTGCGGACCTGCGGGCGCAGCACGAGCTCGGTCGCGATGTTCAGCGCGCTCGTCACGACCGTGAGCGCGTGCCCGCTCTGCTGGAGCGCGTCCTCCGACGTCTCCTCGGTCTGCTCGCCGAGCGCCTTCGCGACGAGCGTCGTCGTCGTGCCGCCGTTGAGCCCGACGACCGGCGCGGTGAACCGTTCGAGCACGAGCGCGGCCGCCGCGGCGGCGACTCGCTGCTTGTCCTCGACCTGCTTGCTGTACCGGCGCGGGAGCCCGTACGCGACCGACGCCGCGACGACTCCGCCGTGGGTGCGGTGCGCGAGCTGGCGCGCGGCCATCTGGTCGAAGTCTCGCCGGACGGTCGACTCGGAGATGCCGAACTCGTCGGCGACCTCCGTCACCGACAGGCGGCGCCGGTCGGCGAGGAGCGCGAGCATGCGCTCCCACCGGACGGACTTGCTGAGGCCGGCGAGCCCGACGTTGTCGGCGAGGTCGTCGTGGGTCGTGGTCATTTGATACTCCCTGCGGTCAGGCCTCCGACGAGGCGCTTCTCGATGATCGCAAAGAGGACGACGACCGGGACGATCGCCACGATGGAGACCCCGAACACGTACTGCCACGCGGAGTCGTACTGGCCGATGAACTTCGTCAGCGCGACCGACAGCGGCTGGTTGCCGGCCGTCGACAGGATGACGAGGGAGGCCGCGAACTCGTTCCACGCGGCGACGAACGTGAAGATGACCGCGGTGACGATCCCGGGCCACACGAGCGGGAGGTTGATGCGGAACAGCACGGTCCAGCGACCGGCGCCGTCGATCTGGGCGGCCTCGTCCACCTCCCGGGGGACGCTCGCGAAGAAGCTGTGCATGATCCACACGGCGAAGGCCAGGTTGAACGCGGCGTTGACGAGGATCATCGCGAGCCAGGTGTCGACGATCCCGAACGCGAGGAACTGCCGGAACAGGCCCGCGACGAGCACCGCCGGCTGGAGCATCTGGGTGACGAGCACGAGGAACAGGAACGCGAGCCGCCCCGGGAAGCGGAACCGCGCCGTGTAGTAGGCCGCGGGGACGGCGACCACCAGCACGAGCAGCGTCGCCGCCACGGAGATGACGACCGTGGACACGAGGTTCTGCGGGAGCGGCGTCTCCGGCGTCGACCACATGGTCACGTAGTTCTCGAGGTGCCACTCGTCCGGGAGGTAGGTCGGCGGGATCCGCAGGATCTCGGGCCGGCTCTTCAGCGAGCCGAGCAGCATGACGAGGTACGGGACGAGGAAGACGGCGGCGACGAGGAAGCCGGCCACCGTGCGCCCGACGACCGACCCGTGGGCACCGGGCCCGCCCGTGCGGTATCGCGACGGCTTCCGCAGGGGTCCGGGCGTCCGGGTGGCGGCGGGCGCGGCGGACGCCGCCGGCCCCCGCTGGGTCGTGGCGCTCACTCGTCCACTCCCTTCATCGGCTTGACGATCCGCAGGTAGGCGACGATGACGAGCACGACGATCGCGAAGTTCACGACCGACAGGGCGGACGCGAGGTCGACCCGGCGGTCGGACTGGATGAGCTTGAAGATGAGCGTCGTCGTGGTGTCGGCGTCGTAGCCGGGGATGGACCCGGTCATGATCCGCAGGATCGGGAGGGAGTTGAAGACGTTGATGATGTTGATGAGCGCCGCCACGGACAGCGCGGGCTTGAGCTGCGGCAGGATCACCGAGAAGTAGGCGCGGGCGCGGGAGGCGCCGTCCATGCGGGCCGCCTCGACGACCTCGTGCGGGACGGCCTGGAGCCCGGCGAGGATCGTGTACGTCGTGAACGGCAGGGACACGAACACCGCGACGACGATCGCCACGAGGAACGCCGACGTCGCGTTCTTCGTGAACCCGTAGTCGGCGACCTCGAGGATCCCGACGTCCGCGAGGAGCTGGTTGAAGATCCCGTAGTTGGGCTGGAGCCCGTAGTACACGACCGTCGTGGTCATGACGACGCTCGCCGCCCAGGGGACGATGACGGCGAGGCGCACGAGCTGGCGACCGGGGAACTGCTTGTCGAGGAGGTTCGCGAGCGCGAGCGAGATGACCACGGTCAGCCCGACGACCACCACGACCCACACCACGGTGTTGAGCAGGACGCGCGGGAGGGCTTCGATCGCGAGGACGTCGGCGTAGTTCTCGAGCCCCGCGCTCCCCCGGTCCACGCCGGACTGGGAGATGTCGCGTGTCGAGTTGACGATCATCACGCCCGCCGGGAAGAGCACGATCAGGGCGATGAGGGCGAGGCTCGGGCCGATCCACGGGAGGGCGGAGAGCGTGCCGCGCCAGGTGCGGCGCGAGCGGTCGGCCGCACCGGGCGGCGCGGCGTGCTGGTCCGACGGCGGCGCGGGGCTCGCCGTCGCGGCACCCGCCGGGGTGCCGGTCGTGTCGGTGGTCATCGGGGTGTCCTCCGGGTGCCGGGGAGAGGTCGCGGACGGGAGCCGACGGCGGCCGAGCGGCGGGAGGGTGTCCCGCCGCCCGGCGGCGGTCAGCGCGTCGTCACTGGTCGGCCTTCGCCTGGATCTCCGTCAGGACCGCCTGGGCGTCCTTGCCCTGCGCGACCTGGCCGACGAGGGACTGGACCGCGCCCTGCGTCGCCGACCACTGCGGGTTGGTCGACGGGTAGAACTGCGCGTCGGGCAGCAGGTCGAGGAACGGCGCGATCGACTCCTTGGTGGCGAGCTCCTCGCCGCCCGACTTCGTCACCGGGATGAAGCCCTCGGCGTCGACCCACGGCACGTAGACCTCGGGCGAGTAGAAGTAGTCGAGGAACGCCGTGATCGCGTCCTGCTTGTCGCCCTCGTTCGTGAAGGCCATGAGGTGGTCCGCGACGCCCAGCGTGACGGGCGAGCCGTCCTTCGTCGCGACCGGTGCCGTGCCGTAGCTCAGCTCCGGGTTCTTCTCCTCGATCTGCCCGATCGTCGGCGGGAGACCGACGATCATGCCGATCTTGCCCTGGATGAAGACGTCGATGAGCGGCGTGCGGTCGGTCGCCCCGGCGTCGGGCTGGGTGAGGCCGTCGACGGCGAGGCTCTGGAAGAACTGCGCGGCCTCGACGTTCTCGGGGGTGTCGACCGTGATCTCGGACGCGTCGCCGTAGCCACCGCCGTTGCCGAAGAACCAGATCGCCGTCTCCGCCTGGGCCTCCTCCGAGCCGAGCGGGAGCCCGTAGCCGTACGTGCCGCCGCCGAGCGCGGAGATCTTCGTCGCGGCGTCCTTGAGCTCGTCCCACGTCTTCGGCGGCGCTTCGGGGTCGAGGCCGGCCTGCGTGAACAGGTCCTTGTTGTAGAACATGGTGCGCGCGGACGCGATGAGCGGGAGGCCGTACTGCGTGCCGTCCATCGACGCGTTCTCGACGAACGACTCCTGGAAGTCGGCGATCGTGTCGGGCGAGAGCACCTCGTCCGCGGAGTACAGCAGGTCGTCCTCCACGAAGCCGGCGAACGCGTCGATGTTGAGGATGTCCGGCGCCTGGTCGGACTGGACCTTGGTGCGGACCACGTCGTTGATGTTGTCCCAGGACTGGACCTCGAGGTTGACCGTGATGTCGGGGTTCTCGTCCTCGAAGCCCGCGATGACGTCCTCCCAGAGCGACTTCGTCTGGTCCGAGTACGTGGGGACGAGCAGGTCGATCGTCGTGCCGTCGCCCTCGCTCTCGCCGCCGCCCCCCTGGCCGCCGAAGCCGCACGCCGAGAGCGCCAGCCCCGCCAGCGCCGTGAGTGCCACCAGACGCAGGGGCCGGCTCGCCGTCGAGGTCGTGCGCCGCGTGTTCGGGTCCTTCATGTCCTTGTCCTCCGCTTCGTTGCCATGAGGTCGATCGGTCCGGTCCGCGTGAGGCACACGGCCGGCAGGAGCGACCGGATCTGTCATCACCATTGATAGATCACGATCACTTCCCGCTCGTTACGATCACATAGAAGCACGTTACGGGAGATTGCGTCCAGAGTCGATCAGACTCCGTCATCGAACCGTCACCTTCGAGCAACTGCCTCGCCGCGGGCATGACGACGCCCCGGGCCCGCCGTTCTCCACGGGTCGCCGGGGCGTCGTCGGCGGCAGTGTCGGCCGCCCGTCGTCAGCAGCTCAGCGCGCCGTACGGCACCACCACCCGCGTGCCGGCCACGACGACCGTCGCCTCGCCCGCCACGACGGACGAGGAGCGCGTGCTGAAGGACCCGGACGCCGCACGGCCGGGCGCGACGGCCGCGACCTCGCGCGTGCCGTGGGCGGTCTCGATCGTCATGTCGACGGGCGCGTCGCCGTCGTTGTCCGCGCGGACCGCGACGTACGCGGTCCCGGCGAGGCACCGGGACACCGCCGTCGCGGTGACGGGGACGTCCCGGACGGGCACGCCGCCCACGGCGATCTCGGCCGCTCCGCCGAACGCGTTCCCCGAGACCGAGCTGAGGCCCACGAGCCGCAGGTACCGGCCCGTCCCCGTGAGGTCGACGGTCTGCGGCGCGAGCGTCGCGGTGAAGGACCCGCTCGCGACCGGGTCGCCCCACTCGACGCCGTCCGCCGAGACGTAGACCTCGTACGCCGCCATCCGGCCGTTCGCCGCGTCCTGCCGGGTCGTGTACTGCAGGCCCGTCACGTCGTACGCGGCCCCGAGGTCGAGCGTGACGTGGTGCGGGTACGGCTGCGCCGCCCCGGACCACCTCGTGTGCCAGAACGTGTTCGGGTCCCCGTCGATCGCGTTCGTCGCCGGAGCCTGCTCGGCCGCGGTCTCCTCGCTCGAGACGTCGTGGACCCGCAGCGTCGACCGGTCGATCGGGTTCGCCAGCGGCCGCTGGTCCGAGTCGACGACGCGCGTGGTCGAGACCTCGCGCTCGCCCTGCCGCGCCGTGAACACCCGGTCCCCCGCGAACGTCGCCGCGGGGACGGGCACGTGCCCGGTGAAGGTGCCGTCGGCGAGGGCGCGCACGGTGAACTTCACCGCGCCGTCCACGAGGAGCTCGACGTGGCCGGGGGCGAACCCGGTGAGCGCGAGCGACTCCCAGGCGCCGGCCTCGACGCTCGCGCCGGAGCCGAGCGACACGGTCGGGTCGCCGGGCTCCGCCGTCGGGCCCGGCGGCAGCGGGTGCCCCGGGTCGACGTCGACGCGCACCCTGCCCCGGTCGCCGCGGGACGTGACGAGCTCGCAGTCGGCGTCCGCGTCGAACGCCGCCGCGACCGTCGCCGTGTACACGCCCGCCGGGTGCAGCGCGTCGCGCGGCGCGTCGGTCGTGAACGTCACGGGCAGCGTCCGCGCCGGGCAGACGAGCTCGGCCGTGAGGGGCCCCGTGAGCACGCTGCGCGTGGCGGGGTCGCCGTCGGCCGCCGTCACGTCGGGCGCGATCCGCGCGCCGTCCGCGGCGAGCTTGGTGCCCGGAGCGGCGACGTAACCGACCGGCCATGCCGCCGTCGCGCCCGAGCGCGCGTCGACGTCGGCCGAGACGCTGGTCGCCGCCCACGTGGTGCGGGGCGACTCGTAGAAGCCGTGCCCCTGCACCGTCAGGCGCGGACCGAGGTCGCCGAGACGCTGCATGAACGAGGCGACGTCCTTGTCCTCGCGGGCGGTCCACCCGGTCTCGAGGACGGACGCGGCGCGCGGCAGGAGCAGGAACTCGAGCTGGTCCCCGCCACGGACGGTCTCCGACCACAGCGGAGCCTCGACGCCCAGCACGGACTCCTCGTCGATGCCGCCCGGCACCGTGGTGGTGGGCTCCCAGTCGTAGTAGCGGTCCGCGTCGCACGTGCCGCCGCACGCCCAGCTCAGCCCGATCGGGGTGTCCGAGGTGTACTTCTGGTCGAGGTAGGCGCCCGTGGCGTTCGAGACGATCGCCTTGCCGCCCTTGGCCACGAAGTCGCGCAACGGGTCCGCGGAGCCCACCCAGTACTGGGCGATCGAGCCCTCCCAGAAGTCGTCCGGCTGCCCGGCGCCCGCAGCGGCGTACTCGTTCCAGCCGATGACGCCGCGGCCCGTGACCTCCTGGATGTCCGGGACGGCGCGCGTCACGAAGTCCACGAAGCGGTCGTGGCCCATGGCGTGGGTCTCGTCGCCGCCCATGTGCACGTACGGCCCGCCGGTCATCTCGGCGAGCTGGCGGAACACGTGCCGCACGAACGTGTACGACGCCTCGTTCTGCTCGTCGAGCGCGGAGTAGCCCACGTTGCCCGTGCCGTTCCACGGCACGACCCCGGTCGCCGGGTCGGGCGCCGGGAGCGAACGGCTCGTGTTGAGCTCGGGGATCGCGTGCAGGGCGGCGTTCGTGTGGCCCGGGACGTCGACCTCGGGGACGACGGTGACGAAGCGCTCGGCGGCGTACGCGACGATGTCGCGGTACTCGTCCTGCGTGTAGTAGCCGGTGCGCCCGACCTCGTCGCGGTAGCCGCGGCTGTCCATCGCGGTGCGGCCGGAGACGTCGACGAGCCGCGTGTAGTCGATCGTGTCGCCCTCGACGCGACCCTCGTTGGTGATCTCGATGCGCCAGCCCTGGTCGTCGGCGAGGTGCAGGTGCAGGACGCTGAGCTTGAGCTGCGACAGGACGTCGATCTGGCGCTTGATCGCCTCGACGGTCTGGAACGACCGAGCCGGGTCGAGCATCACGCCGCGGTAGGCGAAGCGCGGGGCGTCCTCGACGTGGATCGCGGGGACGGCCCAGTCGGCGGCGACCGGGACGTCGGACTCGACCCATGCCGGGAGGAGCTGGCGCAGCGTCTGCACGGCGTTGAACGCGCCGTGCGCGGTGGTGGCGACGATCCGGACGCCGCCCTCGTCGACGTCGAGCACGTACGACTCGTCCGCCGCGGGTCCGCCCTCGACGGTGTAGCCCGCCTCCGGGTCGACCGTGACCGCGATCGCACCCCGGTCGTCGCCGCCGTCCACGACGGGCAGGGCGTAGCCGGTGGCGGGACGCAGGAGCTCCGCCACGAGGTCCGCCGTGCCGCGCCCGGCACCGTGCGCGACCACCGCGGTCTCCGGGGTGATCCGGAACGCCGACGCCGTGTCGCCCTGCTCCACGAGCGCGGGCCGCGGGACGAGGGCGGGCTCGCGCTGCGGGGTGGGCTCCGTGCCGTCCCAGACCTCGAGCTCCCAGAGCGACACCCCGTACTTCTGGTTCCCGACCGGGGTCCGCTCGATCGTCTGCATCCGCACGAACCGGTAGGCGGCCGCCGGGTCGGCCTGCGCCCCGACGGTCTGCCGGTCGAGAGCGCCGCACGCGGGCGACACGGTCGGGGTCGCGTCCGTCCACGAGGTCCCGTCGTGCGAGACCTGGAGCACGTACCTCGCCGCGCACGCCGTCTCCCAGTAGATGTTCACGTGGTCGATCACGGTGGGCTCGGCGAGCTCGACCGTGAGCCAGGCCGCGTCGGAGGCGTCCGAGGACCACCGGGACGTGTGCTGCCCGACCGGTCCGCTCGTGATCCCGTCGATCGCCTTGTCCGGCGTCCAGCCATAGGTGCCGCCGCCCTCGCTCCCGGACGCCGTGACGACGCCGCCCGCCGAGGCGAGCGCGACGTTCGACCCCGGCGCGACAGCCGTCGCGGCGGCCGCGTCGTCGGGCGGGGCGACGGACCCCGTCGCCGGGGTGGCCGTGGCGAGCGCGAGCGCCGCCCCGGCGAGGGCGACGAGCCGGCGTCGGGCCCGGCCTCGGTTCGCTGGTGAAGGACTCGCTGGTGAAGGTGGCACGGCGTCGCTCTCCTCGTCATGGTGCGGTCGTGGTCCCGCTGCCTCGGGGGCCCGGCACGCCGTGCGGCGTCCCGGTGCGCGGCTCGTCGCGCGGGTCGTGGTTGCAGCGCCGTCGCTCCCCCTCCGATGTCCGGCAGCGCCTCGTCGCGCTCCCGTCCACGGCCCGTGCGTCCCTGGCAGACACCCCATCGTGGCATTTCATGATGTATTTGGGAAGGATCCAGCCAAACTCTTTCAGAAATCTCGCCGGGGAGACGGCAGAGCCCTGCCCCGCCGTCGCCGGCGGGACAGGGCTCCGGCCCGACGACCGTCAGGCGCAGCCCAGCGCGTCGTACGACGCCTCGACGCTGCGGGTGACCTCCCGCCCGCCGACCGTGCCGACGACGTCGACCGTCACGCTGCCGGCCTCGACCGCGCCGGCGCGGGTCGCGAACGACTGGTAGGCGGCCTTCCCCGGTTCGACGGCGTCGAACGCCTTCTCGCCGAAGCCCGTCACCAGGCGCGCCGACACCGCGACGTCCGCCCCGTTCGTCGCGCGCACCGCGAGATACGCCTTCCCGGCGAGGCACCGCGGCTGCGCCGTCACGTCCACGGGCAGCTCCGGCTCCGGCTCGCCCCCGCCCGAGCACGTGACCCGCGCGGACGCCCAGTCGGCGTGGTCGTTGCCGTTGCCGTCGCCGCCGTCGGTGACCTGGAGGTCCAGGTAGCGCACCCCGGTCACGTCGAGCGCGAGGTCCTGCGTCGCGCCGCCCCCGCGGAGCACGGGGGTCCGGACGAGCGACGTCCCGTCGCCGAGCACCTCGAAGGCGACCGAGCCCCGCGTCCTCTGGACGTCGTCGACGCCCACGGTCGCGGTGAACGACTCGCAGCGCTCGCCGAGGAAGAGCCGCACGGTGCTCGCGGCGTGCGTGCCCAGCCCCTTCTCGTGGACGGTGCCGCGAAGCGTCAGCGGCGTGCCGTCACCCTCGCCCTGCTCCCCGTTGGACAGGTCGCGCTCGACCGGCCCCCACCCGTTGCCGGAAGACACGAACGGCAGGTCGGAGACCCAGTGCTCCCCCGCGGACGGCGGCACGACGACGTACACGTCGCGCGACGCGTCGACCGAGCGCCCGCCGACGGGGTCGGCGGTCGTGGCGTAGGTCGCGCCGGCGTCGAGACGGTAGGCCTGCGCGGACAGCTCGCCGCGCGGGGTGACCTGCCACGTCGTGGTGAGCACGCCGCCGGACGGCAGGCTCTCCGCGGTGGTCGCGCCGGTGGCCTCGACCTCCCAGCCCTCCGGCACGTCGAGCCGCACGACGACGTCGCGCACCTCCGCGGGCTCGAACACCTGGAGCCGCGTGGTCACGGTGTTGGCGGTGTCCGGCTCGAGCGCGGACGTGCCGTCCGAGACGGTGAGGGACGCGCACGCCGGGACCGTGCCCGCCGGGCCGAGGTCCTCGACGAGGAAGTCGTCGACGACCAGGTCGGCCTGGTCACCGCCGCCGCTGCCCTTGCGCAGACCCACCCAGGTGTCGCCGCACGAGCTCGCCACGACCTCCTCGGAGAACCGTGCCGTGGTGCGCTGCTCGCCCAGCGGCGTCGCGCGCGTCTCGACGGAGACGGGCGTGCCGCTCGCCACCGAGTCGTAGCCCGTGACCCACGTGTAGAGGCCTCCACGCCCGCTCTGGTGGTCGAAGCTCACCCGGTAGCGGTGCCCCGCCTCGAAGCGCACGGTGTGCGGCACCGTCCGGTACACGAGGCCCTGGTTCTCCTCGTGCGCCTTGAGCGACCGGTCGCCGGTGATCACGTCGTCGACGAGCTTCCCGTTCCAGCCCGCCTGCGTGTACGGGGCGTTGCGCTTCGCGAGGTGGGTGCGCGGGTCGGTCACGCCGCCCGCGTCACCCTTGACGAACGGCCCCCAGCCCTGCGGGACGGACTCGAAGTCCTCGAACGCCACGACGTCGGCGCCCTCCTCCAGGAGGTCCGTCGGCACGTCGGCACGCTCGGTCGGCACCACGCGCAGGTCGTCCACGCGCACGACGGCGTCGCCCGACCCGGCCTCGACGCTCAGGACCGGTCGGGTCGTCGCGGTGACGTCCACCTCGACCTGGACGCGCTGGAAGTAGCGGCTGTGCTTGTCGTCGGCCGCGACGAGGTTCTTCGCCGTCGACCGCTCGACGACGACGCTCGCCTCGACCACACCGTCGCCCCTCACCCGCAGCGTCGTCGGGCGGGACGCGCCGGGCGCGACCTCGACCCACGCGCTCGCGGCGTAGGTGCCGGGCTCGAGCTCGCCGAGCTCCTGCGACAGCGTCGCCTCGCCCGCCCCGAGCGCTGCGACGTGCTGGCCGTTGGAGAGCCGCTCGACGCTCACGGCGCCCGTCGTGCCGTAGGCGTCGAGGTCGCCCGCGTTGAAGCCCGGGTCGACGATGCCGGTCCCCTGCCCCCAGCCCGCGTCGACCGCGTCGGCCTGCGGCACCCCCACCGGGTAGAGCACGTACGGCTGGCCCGCGTCGGCCTGGACGGTGACCTCACCGTCCGCGACCGGGACGGACCCCACCTCGACGCGACCCGTGTCCGTGAGGCGGTACTGCACGAGCGAGGTCGCACCCGCGAGGGACGCCGGGAGCGTCCAGGTCGTCGCACCGCCGGTGGGGTTGTAGTGGTAGAGCTTCTGGCCGTCCGCGGCCTCGCCCTCGACGCCGGGAGCCTCGGCGGCCGACCACGGCAGCAGGTACGTCCCGCCGCGCGCGACGACCGCGTCGCCCACGAGGATCTCGCGGTCCGCGGCGCTCGTGCCGCGCGCGGTGACGTCGTCCGTGAAGGCGATCTCGTCGTCGGCCCACCGCAAGATCTCGTGATGCTGGAGGAACTTCGTCGGGACGTTCGTCTGCCACACGTTGCGGTAGAACGCGTTCCAGTCGACCTGGCCCGTCCAGCCCTCGAACTCGACGATGCGCGCGTTGCCCAGGAGCGGGTGCGGGTTCCACGTGTCCTTCTCCGCGTTGCGGACGAAGCGCACGATCTGCGAGTTCAGGCCCTTGTTCGTCGCGCCGCCGTAGTTCTCGTCCGCCGACCAGTGGCTCCACAGCGAGTCGGCCTCGAACTTGTCCGACCACTCCGTCGCGAGCTGGAAGTCGTTCGCCCGCGCGGTGTCCGCGAGCGCCCGGGCCTGCCAGCCGTAGTTGTAGTAGACGTCGACGTACAGCAGGTCGAGGTCGCCGCCCGTCTCGTCGGCGAGCTGCCCGATGCGCGCCGCGAGGTCGCCGCTGGTGATGTCCCGGCGCTGGTCGATGTAGTACGACTGCCCGAGCCAGTTCCAGCCCTTCGCGCCCGCGTCGACGAGCTCGTCGGAGAACGCGTCGGCCTCCGCGTAGGCCTCGGTCGCGTTGACGTGCACGCCGAAGTCCGCGTTCCACGCGCCGCCCTCGGCGAGCAGCTCCCGCAGGTCCTCGAGACCGCCCGCACGCTCGTTGTAGTTGCCGCCGTAGTCCGGGTGCGCGGAGTCGTGCCCCTCGGAGCCGTAGCCCTTGAGCAGCGCCATCTGGCCGAGGCCGTCGGTCGCGAGCGAGATGCGCTTCACGTCGTCGAGCGTGCGCAGGAACGGGTGGGTCGCCTGCGACGCGAAGTTGAACGGGATGTGCGACACGACGCGGTCCGGGACATGGTCGGCCCCGAGCGCCTTCGGCGCCACCGTCCGGTAGGCGATCGCGCCGTCCTGCCAGTCGACGGCACCGTCGCCGTTCGCGTCGGGCGTCACGACGACCGTCGCGCGCGGCAGCTCCTCCGTCGTCGACGAGCCCTTCGCCCGGTAGGTCCACGCCCCCGACCAGACGCCGACGCGCACGCCGTCCGCGGTCGCGAACGCCTGCCGCTGGAGCCGGTTGCCCTCGTTGGCGGCCTTGCCGGACGCCTCGTCGTACACGCTGTTCGTGACGACCGACGCGGCGAGGCCCGACGTCGACACGATCGCGTACGCCGAGCCCACCGGGTTCGCGTTCGTCGGGGTCTGCGCCGACACGGGGGTGAAGGTGTCGCCCACGGTGTTGCGGTTCGGGCTGATCACGGCGCTCGCCACGCTCGCGCCTGCGTCGGTCGACGCGACGGAGAGCAGGTCGTGGCCCGGGATCTCGAGGCTCGCGACGCGGAACGTCTCGGTGTCCTCGATCCTCGTGACCTCGAACGTCACGGTGCGGCCCTCGACCGTGAGGGACGCGTCGAGCGTCACGCCCGGCAGGTCGGCGAACGTCAGGCGGTAGGACGTCGCGGCGTCGGACTGCGCGACGACCTCCCCGGTCACGGCGTGCGCCGTGCCGTTGAGGAGGACCTGCGTCACGGGGCGCGTCGAGCCGGCGAGGCTCGCCCCCGTCCCGCGGTCGGTGTAGGTGAGGACGCGCGGGAAGTCGTCCGCGACCTGGACCTCGAGCTCGTCGGACGCGATCGTGACCGCGCCGTCGACGGCGCCCTGCACCGCGAGCGCCGCGGCGGCGAGGCTCGAGCCCGCCGAGGCCGTGCCGGGCAGGGCGTGCGCGGGCAGCGCGACGAGCGGCAGGCCGAGGACGGGGACGGCGGCGAACGCGACCATCCCGCGCACACCGAGCGTGCGCCGTCGGGGCGGTGGCCCCGGGACGGGGGGTGGACCGGACTGTCGAACCATCTGAGCTCCTTCGATCAGGGCAGGCGGCACCGTGCCGCCGGCCGGTGGTGGTCGTGCGGTCGTGGGACGTTCTGGTGGCAGCGGGGTTCCGGTGGCAGCGGGGTCAGAGGACCTCGACGTACTCCTCCCGCTCGCCCAGGTCGGGCTCCGCGCGCAGCTCGACGTGCTCGCCCGGGGCGTGCTGCTCGAGCACCGTGACGGTGTTCGCCCCCGTGCGCAGCAGCGGCGCGGGGACGTAGAGCGTGCGCTGCGGTCCGCGGCGCCAGTACCGGCCGAGCAGCACGTCGTTCACCCAGACGAACCCCTTGGTCCAGCCGGGCAGCGCGAGGAACGTGTCGGCCGGCTCGTCGACGTCGAGCTCGAACGTCGCGATCGTGTCGGCGGGCCGCCCACCGGTCGTGGGGGGTGGAACCGCCCCGCGCCGCAGCTCCCCCGCGTCGAGCAGGTCGAGCGGGAGGGCCCGCGACTCCCAGGTGTGGACGATGCGCCGGTCGACCAGCACGTCGCCGAGGATCCCCTTGTGCTCGCCGAGACGTGGCCCGTAGTTGACGCGGCCGAGGTTCTCGACCAGCAGCTCGAGCACGACCTCGCGGCCGTCGCCGCGCACGCGCACGCCCTGCTCCGCGGTACGACGCTCGAGCGTGCCCACGAGGACACCGTCGACGTACACCGTGGCGCGGTCGTGCAGGCCGAGGACGCTGACCGTCGAGTCGCCCGGCGGCAGGACGGGGTGCGCCCGGTGGAGAACGAGCCCGGCGTCCTGGCCCAGCTCCTCGAAGGTGAGGGGGCCGGGCGCGGCGACCGCGTCCCCGAGCGTCCGCAGCACGGGCAGCGCCGGTCGTGCGGACGCGACCGCGAGGGTGCGGGGGGCGAGTCGCGGAGCCGGGACGGTCCAGCGCTCGTCGAGGGCGTCGGGCGGCAGGTGCGGCGACGGGTACCGCGAGAAGACGTCGCGCAGCGCCCGGAACTTGGGGGTCGCCGTGCCGTCCTCCGCGACGGGCGCGTCGGAGTCGTAGCTCGTCACCGTCGGCTGCAGGTCGGTGCCGTCGTGGTTGGCTCCCGCGGTCAGGCCGAAGTTCGTGCCGCCGTGCGCCATGTAGAGGCTCACCGAGCCGCCGAGCTCGAGGAGGCGCTCGACGTCGCGCGCGGCGTCGAGCGGGTCGCGCACGTGGTGGCGCTCCCCCCAGTGGTCGAACCAGCCGTTCCAGAACTCGGCGCACAGGAACGGCTCGTCGCGGCGCTCGCGGAGCATCTTCAGCGCCTGCTCGGGGCGCGACCCGAACGTCGCGGTCGTCAGCGCGCCGGGCAGCGTGCCGCCGTCGAGCATGAGGTGCGTGGGTCCGTCCGCGGTGAACAGGAGCTCGTCGACCCCGCGCGCCACGAGCGCGTCGCGGACCCACGCGAGGTAGGCGTGGTCGTCGCCGAAGCTGCCGTACTCGTTCTCGACCTGCACCGCGACGACGGGGCCGCCACGGTTCGCCTGCAGCGCCGCGAGACGCGGCACCACCTCGTCGAACCAGCTCGCCACCGCGTCGAGGTACACCGGGTCCGACGAGCGCAGCCGCACCCCGGGCGTGCCCGTGAGCCACGCGGGCAGCCCGCCGTTCGACCACTCGGCGCAGATGTACGGGCCGGGACGGACGATCGCGTCCATGCCGAGGTCGCCGACGAGGTGCAGGAACCGCTCGACGTCGCGATCGCCGTCGAACACGGTGCGCCCGCGCACGGCCTCGTGCCAGTTCCACGGGACGTAGGTGTCGACCGTGTTGAGCCCCATCGCCCGGACGCGCCGCAGCCGGTCCGCCCACAGGTCGGGGTGCACCCGGAAGTAGTGCACCGATCCCGAGAGGACGCGGTGCTCCGTGCCGTGCCGCAGGAGGCGGAGCCCGTCGGGGACGAGCGTGGGCCGTCGCGCCGGGCCGCTCACTTGATGGCCCCGGCCGCGAGGCCCGAGCGCCAGAAGCGCTGGAGGCAGAGGAAGGCGACGACGAGCGGCACGACGGCGACGAACGCGCCCACGATGACCATGTGGCGCTCGATCTGGCCGGCCTGGACGAGGGCGTTCCAGCTCACGAGCCCGACCGTCACGGGGCGCAGCTCGCCCGAGATGAGGACCTGGGACGGCAGGAGGAAGTTGTTCCAGATCTCGACGAACTGGAACAGGAAGATCGTCACGAGCGCGGGCGCCATCATGCGCAGGCTCACGCCGAAGAAGATCCGGCCCTCGTGCGCGCCGTCGAGGCGTGCCGCCTCGATGACCTCGTCCGGCACGGAGCTCGCGGCGAAGATCCGGCCGAGGTAGACGCCGAACGGGCTCACGACGCTCGGGAGGAGGACCGCGAGGTAGGTGTCGATGATCCCGGTCTGCGAGAACATGAGGAACAGCGGGAGGGTGAACAGGACCTTCGGGACGAGGACCGCGCCGAGCACGACCGCGAACAGCAGGTTGCGCCCCCGGAACTCGTACTTCTCGAGCGCGTACCCGCACGCGACGGCGACGAGGGTGCCTACCCCCGCGCCCACGAGCGAGTAGAGCGCCGAGTTCGCCATCCAGACGCCGAAGATGCCGTTCTGGTAGCCGAAGAGGTCCTGCAGGTTGCCGACCAGGTCGAAGTGCGAGAACCACAGCGGGCTGCCCGCGAACGTGTAGCCGGCGTCCTTGGTCGCCGCGACGAGCAGCCACCACAGCGGGAAGAGGAAGTAGACGGCCGTGAGGACGAGGACGGACGTGACCGCCCAGCGGCTGCGCGCCGTCGTCTCGAGCGTGTCGGGGCGCAGGCCGGGCGTCCCGGCCGTCCGGTGCCGACGCGGGCCGACGGTGGCGGGCGCGGTCGTCTCGGCCTCGACGGGGAGGTTCCTCGTGGTCATGAGGCCCTCCGGGAGGTGAGGCGGAAGAACAGGACGGACAGCACGGCCACACCCAGGGCGAGGATCACGGACTGTGCGGCGGCGTAGGGGTAGTTCGCGGACTGCAGCGACGCCTGGGCGGCCATGATCGGCGTGAAGCTCGCGTCGATCGCTCCGGTGCTCTGCTTGAGCACGAACGGCTCGTTGTAGAGCTGCGCGGACCCGATGATCGAGAAGATCGTCGTGAGCAGGATCGCCGGCCGCACGAGGGGGATCTTGACGCTCCACGCGGTGCGGAACGCGGACGCGCCGTCGAGCTTCGCGGCCTCGAGCACCTCGCCCGGCACCCCCTGGAGGGCCGCGTAGATGATGATCATGTTGTAGCCCGTCCAGCCCCAGGTCACGACGTTCGCCACGGCCCACAGCGCGAGGTTCTCGCTGAGGAGGTTCACGTCGAGCCCGAAAAGCCCCAACGCTGCGTTGAGGGGGCTGCTGTCGGACGCGTAGAGGAACGACCACACGAGCGCGGACAGCACCGTGGGGACGGCGTACGGCGCGAAGCTCGAGAGCCGGAAGAAGCCCTTCCAGCGGGCCGACGCCGAGTCGACGAGCAGCGCGATGCCGAGCGCGAGCACGAGCATCACGGGGACCTGCACGACGCCGAACAGCAGGACCCGACCGATCGAGGCGAGGAACGCGCTGTCGCCGAACGCGTAGGCGTAGTTGGCGAGCGGGTCGAACACCTCCTGCGTGCCCCCGAGGCCCAGCGCGTCGCGCTGGATGCGGAACAGGCTCTTGTAGATCGCGAACCCGATGGGCGCGACGTACATCGCGAGGAACAGCAGGACGAACGGCCCGACGAACCAGACGGCGTAGCGCGCCGTCCTGCTCCGCGGTCGGCGCAGCGGCGGCGCCTGCCGGTCCGGGTCGTCCGTGCCGGCGGCCGCCGGCAGGGTCTCAGTGGTCATGGCTCTTCCTCGCAGGTGACGTTCTCGTGGAGGGGGTCCCGGCGCCGCGCCCGGGTGCTGCGAGCACCCGGGCGCGGCACCGGCCGCGGTCACTCGTTGACCGCGATGCCCTGCTGCGCGAGCTCGGCGGCGGTCGCGTCGCCGGCCGCGGTCAGGGCGGCCTCGACGGTCGCCCCGGGCTCCTTCGCGAAGGCCTTCTGCATGTTCGTCGCGAGCGTGCCGACGAGCGTCGAGACGCCCGGGCCCCACGCCCAGTCGGGGTTGACCTGGCCGGAGGCGGTCTTGAAGACGTCCGCGACGACCTGGCCGCCGAAGTAGTCGTCACCGGTCGTCAGGAGCTCGGACTCGAGGCCCGCGACGGACGCCGGGTACGTCCCGGCCGCCTCGATCTGCGCGTCGACCGCCGCGAGGTCGGTGCTCAGCCAGTGCGCGACCTCCCACGCCGCCTCGGGGTCGTCGCAGCCCTTGAGGACCGCCGACAGCGACCCGCCGACGTTGCCCGTCAGCTCGTCCCCGGCCTCCCACTGCGGCAGCTCCGCCACGGCCCAGTCGCCGGCTGACGCCGCCGCGGAGTCCTTGAGGATGCCTGCGAACCAGGCGGCACCGACGATCGTCGCGATCGAGCCGTCGCCGAGCCCGGCGGACCAGTCGTCGCTCCAGATGTTGGACCCGATGAGGTCGGCGTCGATGAGGCCCTGCCAGTAGTCGGCGACCGCGACGTTCTCCGGGGAGTCCGGCGTGATGGACCATGCGCCGTCCTCGACGGCGTACCACGGGGCACCGGCCTGCCACGCGAAGCCCGTGTAGTCGTAGTCCTCGTAGGTGCCGGTGAGCTTCACGCCCGCGGCCTTGAGCTGCTCGCCCGCGGCCTGGTACTCGGCCCAGGTGGTCGGCACGGCGACGCCGTTCGCCTCGAAGACGGCCTTGTTGTAGAAGAGGACCATCGGACCCTGGTCCTGCGGCGCGCCGTACACCTTATCGCCCACCGTCACGCCGGCCCAGCCCGCCGCGGTGTAGGCGTCCTTGTCCGGGGAGGCGTACTCGGTGACGTCGACGACGTTCCCCTCGGCCACGAAGCTCGGGAGCGTCTCGTAGCCGACCTGCGCGAGGCAGGGCGCGTTGCCCGCGGCGACGGAGTTGCGGATCTTGTCGTAGCCGCCCTTGTTGCCGGCCTCGATCTGCGTGTACTCGACCTGGACGTCGTCGTGCGCCGCGTTGAACGCCGCAGCGGCCTCGTCGTAGCCGGCGGCCCAGGTCCAGAGCTGGATCGTGGTGGGCTCGCCGTCGGAGGACCCGTCCCCGGAGCCGCCGCCGTCCGACGAGCTGCACGCGGTGAGGCCGAGGGCGAGGGCGACGACGGACGCGACTCCCGCGGACCGGACGATCGATGACTTCATGACACTCCTTCTGACGACGCTGTGCTGAGGGGGGCGACCGTGCCCGGTTGCTCGCCACACTCTGGCACAGGTTGATATCCATAACAAGCCTTAGTTCCGAACGCGCATCGCGAGCACGGAAACGTGCACGTTTCTCGTGTTCGTGCCGACTGTTATGGTCAACAACGGGCGTCGGGACGCGCGCTCGTCACCCGGTGAGCACGTGCGGGGACCGGCCGGCACCGGCCCCCGCACGTGGTCCGTCAGCCGCAGCGCAGTGCGGCGAACTCCGCGCGCGCCGTGCCCGACGCGGACGCGACCTCGGCGCTGCCGGCGTCGACCGCCGTCGTGCGCGAGGCGAACGACTGGTAGGCGGAGGCCCCGGGCGCGACACCCGTGACGGTCCGCTCACCGAAGGCGGACCGCAGCGTGAGGTCCGCGGGTGCGCTCCCGGTGTTCCGAGCCGTGACGGCCACGTAGGCCTTGCCCGCGAGGCAACGGGCGCTCGCGTGCGCCGTGATCGTGGGCTGGGCGACGACGGGCGCGCCGTCGACCGCGATCTCCGCGGCCGTCGTCCACGGGTTCCCGTTCACCTCGCGCAGCGCCACGAGCTTCACGTACCGGCCGACGGTCGGGGCGAACCCGATCGTCGAGGGGGTCGCGACGTTCGGGAGCGACCCGGCCGCGACCGGCTCGCCCCAGCTCTCCCCGTCGGTCGACACGTAGATCTCGTACGCGCCGATGCGTCCGTTGGCCGCACCCGTGCCGGTCCCCGTGCGCGGGGTGTACGTGAGCCCGAAGAGCTGCTGCTCGGCGCCCGTGTCGAGCGCGACGTGGTGCGGCGGCGTGGGGGCGGACCCGCTCCAGCGCGTGTGCCAGAACGTCGCGGGGTTGCCGTCGATGGCGTTGGCCGCTCGGCCGTCCTCCCCCTGCGTCTCCTCGCTGTCGACGTCGATCACCGCGACCGGCCGCGACGGCTGGGCGGTGCTCACGGCGACGAGGTCCACGGTGGCGCCGGCGGAGCGCTCCTGCCCGCCGACGGTCCACGTCACCGCCACCGGCACGCGGCCGAGGCCCCACGTGCCCGTCGCGGGTGCGAGGGCGATCGTCACGGTGCGGTCGGCACCGGGCGCGAGGTCGCCGACCTGGGTCGCGGCCGGGGCCGTCCAGCCCGCGGGCGCCTGCGCCGCGACCGCGACGCCCTCGAGCGTGGCGTCCGTCGTGTTCTCGACGGTCACGGTGGCCGTCGCCGACGCGCCCGGCAGCACGCGCCGGGTGTCGACCGCGACGTCGACCGCCACGGCGGGCTCGACCGTCCAGACCGTGCCGGTCATGTCCGGCGGGAGCTGGACCACGGTGCCGTCCTCGTCGACGGAGAGCAGCTGGCGCGTCGACGCGTTGACGACCGCGAAGCCGTCGTCGGTCGCGAGGAGCTGCCACTTCTGGATGTTCGACGAGCCGCAGGCCGAGGCGACGACCGGCACGCCGATCTCGACCGGGACACCCAGGCGGCGCTTGCCGTCGACCACGTCGAGGCACAGGCCCGTGGCCGTCGAGCGAACCGTGTGGTACCCGTCGGCCGTCGCCGTGAGGACCCAGCCGTCGCGCACGTCCGGACCGGCCGCGAGGGACCCCGCAGGCGTCGTGCCGAGACCGTCGCCGTCCGTCGTGGTGAGCGTGTACGCCCCGTCCTCGACGGGCGTGCGGTCGACGTTCTCCCAGCCGGCGGGGCGGCCGATGGAGCGGGCCAGCGCCTCGAACTCGGCGTACGTGCTCTTCGCGTACCCCGCGGTCCACGTCGTCTGCGCGATGAAGCGCAGCGGCATGAACATCTCCTCCTCGACCGAGTTCTCGGTCTGCGCGGCGGCGCTGTCCGGCCACAGGCTCACCTTCGCGCCGGTGAGGCCGGGGTGCGCCGGGTCGACGGTCGAGCCGTAGAACCGCCCGACGTCCCAGCGCTGGTCGTACAGGTTCCTGGTGTTCATCTTGAGCCCGCCGCGCACCAGGTAGAGCGCGTAGGACGAGTTCATCACCGGGTGGCCGGCGTCGAGCAGCGCCTGCGGGCTGACCGGGGTGCCGAGCCAGTGCTCGACGACGATGTCCGTGTCGACCGGCTGAGTGTTGCGGCCCACGAGACCGTCGTTCCAGATGCGCAGCGTCTTGCCGTGCGTCTCCTTGACGTACGCGTTGACCTTGTTCACGAAGGCCACGAACGCGTCGTCCGGCGTCGCCGACGGGCCGTACAGGGACTTCGCGTACGCCTCGATCTGCGGGAAGTTCTGGAAACCGGTCGTGATCATGTACTCGTCCGCGCCCATGTGCCAGTAGTCGGACGTGAACACGTCGAGGTACTCGTCGAGCAGGTCGGTGTAGAAGTCGAAGGCCTCCGGCCGGGTGATGTCGAGCCGCACCTCGTCCCGGACCCCGTTGCGGTCGACGAGCTGCAGCTCCGGCTTGTTCTCGAGCCAGATCTCCATGTGCCCGGGCGAGTTGATCTCCGGGATGACGTCGATCCCGAGCGCGTCCGCCTTCTCCACGACCCGGCCCAGCTGCTCCGGGGTGTAGTAGCTCCAGGTCGCCGTCTCGGGGTGCGCCGTGCTCTTGAGCTTGAGCTCGACGAGCAGGTAGTTGAGCTTGAGCGAGGCCATCTCCTCGAGGAGCCGGTCGATCCACTCCTCGGAGACGTTGATCTGGCAGGCGCACAGCGTCACGCCGCGCTCGGCGTACCGCGGCACGTCGACCGCCGAGCCGGCCGGCAGCACGGTCTGCTGCGCGAGCATCTGGGCGAGGGTCCGGGTCCCGTAGAAGGCGCCCTGCGGTGTCGCGCCGACGATGGTGACGCCGCCCGCGTGGACGGTCAGCGCATACCCCTCCTTCCCGAGGTCGGTGCGGCCGTCGTCGACGGCCAGGTCGACGACGCTCGCGGCGGTGGGGTCGGCCACGACCGGGACGTCCTCGTCCAGCAGCGCGCCGAGCTCGTCCGCCAGGACGTCCGCCGCGCCGGCGAGCCCGTCGTCCCCCCCGGTGGCGACCTGGGTCCCGGCCGCGAGGCTCCACGAGCCCGCGGCGTCGGCCCAGTCACGCAGCGACGGGATCACGTCCGGCAGCGGCGGGTCGGCGGCCGCACGCTCGACCGCGGCGGGTGCGGACGCAGGCGCCCCGGTGGGCGCCGCCGACGCGGCCGGGACGGTGAGCGCCCCGACGAGCGCGACCGCGAGCGCCGCCGACACGGCGACCCTCCTCGGCCGCTGATGGTGGGTTGGTCGGTGCATGTGTCGATCTCCTTCGATCCGGTGAGGCCTCAGCCGCGTGCGCGGCGAGGACGGTAGGGCGTCGGGAGGGTTATCTGACGTCAGACAACCTAGCGCCGACTGCGGTGTGGACGTCGTGCGGTGCGAGCAAGGATCGGGGCAGGTGCCGATCAGGGCGAGCCGGTGCCGGTCACCCCCAGTAGTGACCGGGACCGGCCCCGCCGGGACCGCGTGCGGTCCCCGTCCCCGGCACCCAGCGAGCCGGTGACGACGTGCGACGGCTCCTGGACGGAGCTCGGGGCGGCGCACCCTCGCCCCGCGACGCCCTCGATCCGGGTGGCCCGCGGAGCAGTCATGGCACTCCTTCTGACGACGTCGTGCGGAAGGGGGCGTCCGTGCCCCGAGTGCGCGGCTCACTCTGACACAAGGTGATATCCATAACAACCCCCGCAGCGAACCAAGAGGCCGCGACCATCCGCCCAGCGACCTCACCCGAGCCCTCGTGCCTGTTATCGTCAACACGAGATCTGCGCGGCGTGCGGTGGCGCGGCGCAGAGGCACGGTCCACCGCGTCCACTACGCTGCCGGGCACGCGCCCGTGCACCGACGAGGAGGTCCCGTGGTCCCAGCGTCACCGCCCGAGCCGTCGCCCCGCGGCCGCGGGCCTGCGATGGCCGACGTCGCGCGCGTCGCCGGCGTGTCCGCGCAGACGGTGTCGCGCGTGCTCAGCGGGCACCCCAACGTCAACGCGGTGACCCGCGCCCGGGTCCGCGCCGCGATCGAGGAGACGGGCTACCGGCGCAACAGCCTCGCCCGGGCGCTCGTCACGGGCCGCACCCGCACCCTCGGCGTCATCACGCACGAGACCGACTTCTACTCCGCGAGCGCGCTCATGCTCGGCATGCAGACGGCCGCTCGCGCGGCCGGGTACTTCGTCAGCACGGCGTCCACCTCGTCCCTCTCCTCCGCCGCGATCGAGCAGGCCGCCGCACGTCTGCTCGACCAGGGCGTCGACGGCCTCGTCATCGCGGTGCCCGTGCGGGACGAGGGCGCGCTCGCGCAGGTGACGCGCGACGTCCCCACGGTCGTCGTGGACGGCATGCGGTCCCTCGCGACCGAGATCGTCGCCGTCGACCAGGTCGAGGCGGGCCGCGTCGCGACGGAGCACCTCCTCGGCCTGGGGCACGCGACCGTCTGGCACGTGTCCGGGCCGGAGTCGTGGAACGACGCGCTCGGCCGGTCCACGGGCTGGCGCACCACCCTGGAAGAGTCGCGTCGCGACGTCCCCCCCGTGCTCTACGGGGACTGGACCCCGGAGTCCGGCTACCGCAACGGGCTCCTCCTCGGTCGCCTCCCCGAGGTCACTGCCGTCTTCGTGGCGAGCGACGAGATGGCGTTCGGCGTCGTCCGCGGGCTCACCGAGCTGGGCCGACGCGTCCCCGAGGACGTGTCCGTGGTCGGCATGGACGACATCGCGCTCGCGCCCTACGCCGCCCCTCCCCTGACCACGGTCCGTCAGCCGTTCCACGACATGGGGCGGCGCGCCGTCGAGCACGTGGTCGCCCTCGTCACCGACCCGCAGGCCGTGCACGAGCCGGAGGTCGTGCACCCCGAGCTCGTCGTCCGGGCGAGCACCGCGCCGCCCGCCTGAGGGCACGGCCCGACGCCGCCCGCACCCGAGCGGGCTGTCGGGCGCGTCCGTCGCTCGGCCTACGCGGACGCCGTACCCGCCGCCCGATCTCCTCCTCAGGGTGGACACGCGCGCGCGATCGGTACGCGTACGCTGCCCGTGGGTCGCCGGACACGGCAGGGGGGAACTGCTCGACCGACGAGTGACCGACCGTCGTCCGACCCACCTCACCGCACATGAACATGCTCACCTGGACCGCCGTCGACCACCGGACCTGGCGTGCCCGCAGCGCCTCGCGCGAGTACGTCGTCCGGCGCGACGACACCGGCACCTGGACCCTCGACGGCCCCGGCCACACGTGGGGCGCGCTGCCGAGCCTCGAGATCGCCCAGGAGGTCGCCGCGCTCGCCGACGAGGTCCACCACGACGACGACCGGATGACGAGCTATCGCGTCGTCACCGCCACGGGTGCGCGGCGCGGCGAGCCGTTCGGCGCGGAGACGGACGAGGAGGCGCTCGACGTGCTGCGGGCCCGGCGCCGGGCCGGCAACCTCCCGCTCGCACCGTTCCGCCTGGAGACCTCCGACGGCCGCCTGGTCGGCGCGTGGGACAAGGCCGTCCAGATCCCGGCCCGGTCGGTCGGCGACGGGACGTCCGGACCGGTCTGACGCGCCGGTCCGACGCGCGGTCCGACGCGCCGGGCCCGTCGGGTGCCGGGGAGAGGGCGCCCGAGGGTCAGGCCCGCGACGCGGCGCGACGCGCCGCGAGGGCGGCCCGCCGCCGTCGGCTGCTCTCGACGTGGGCCGCGGCGAGCTCCGCGGCCCGGTCGCCGTCCCGGGCACGCACCGCGTCGAACAGCGCCACGTGCTCGTCGGTGACGTCGGCGAGGTCGTCGTGCTGCGACAGCGCCCAGCGCATCCGGCTGCGGATGCCCTGCATCATGTCGTCGAGCAGCCGGTTGCCCGCGAGCGCCGTGACGATCTCGTGGAAGTCGGCGGCCGAGCGGCGCGACCCCACCGGGTCGGCCGCGCGCGCGCCCTCCTGCTCGCGGTCGAGCGCCGCGCGCAGACGCTCCAGCCCCGGCGGCTCGTGGCGCTCGGCGGCGAGGCGGAACGCGAGCGGCTCGAGCACGGCGCGGACCTCGTCCAGGTCGGCGAGGTCGGCGTCGGTGAACGCCCGCACGACGGCCCACGTGTGCGGGCGCAGCGCGACGAGCCCCTCCCCCTCCAGGACCTTGAGCGCGTCGCGCACGGGGATGCGGCTCACGCCGAACCCGGCGGCGAGGTCGCGCTCGACGAGGCGCGAGCCGGGCTCGCGCACGCCGTCGAGGATCTCGTCCCGCAGCCGGGACGCGACCCGCGCGGACTCCAGCACTCGCTCCTCGGCTCCGGCCACGCGTCGATTCTCGCACCGGCCCGGGTGCCGTTGAGAGCCCGCGCGGACCGTGCGAGGGTGGACGGGACCGCGTCGAACGAGGGAGTTCCGATGACGAGCACCACCCGTACCCCCGCCCGCGCGACCCAGGGCAGGGTGCGCCGCGCCCGGATCGCCGGGGCGACGGCCCTGGCCGCGGGGATCGCGCTCGCGGCGCCCGCGGCGGCGGTCGTGCCCGCCGCGGCACCCGCCGACGACGGCTACGAGGTGATCCTCGACGGCACCCCGGAGTCGTTCGACGCGTGGGAGTACGCGGGCGACGGCGGGTTCGACCGTCTCGACGACGGCACGGTGCGCAGCCGCGCCGGCGCGGGCGGCGGGTTCGGGACCCTCTGGTACCCGGTGCGCCAGTACGGCGACTTCTCGATGGTGGTCGAGTTCCGCGACGACGCCCCCGGCGACGCGCGCGCGAACAGCGGGATCCAGGTGCGGTTCCCCGACCTGTCCGGTCCGGTCGAGGGCTGCCCGACGACGTTCAACGGCAACGAGACGGGCAACCTGTCGTGGATCGCGGTCAACTGCGGCCACGAGATCCAGGTCAACGACTCCCCCGAGGGCGGCTCGAACGACCCCCGCAAGACGGGCTCGGTCTACGGCTTCGCCGACCTCGGCCTCGACGAGGCCCGGCCCACCGCCAAGGGCACGTGGAACGAGCTGGAGGTGCGCGTCGTCGGGCAGCACTACACGGTGATCCGCGACGGCGTGGTGATCAACGAGTACGAGAACCTGCCGGGCGTGCCGTTCCCCGACCGCCCCCTCGACCCGGACTCGAGCTCGCGCGGGCCCGTCGGGTACGTCGGCCTGCAGGCGCACGGCTCCGCGCCGGACGTCGTGTCGTTCCGCGAGGTGCGGGTCCGCGAGCTGCCGCCCGTCCACGTCGAGGCCGACGCGCGGTGCCTCGGCGGGACGGCGCACGTCGCCGTCCGCGCCGAGAACGTCGGGAGCGTCCCGCTCGACGTCACGCTCGGCACGCCGGCCGGCGAGCGCACGTTCGACGCCGTGGCGCCGGGGCGCAACGCGTACCGCGCGTTCAGCGCCCGTGCGGCGTCGGTCGACGCGGGGACCGCGACGCTCACGGTCCCCGGCGCCGACGGCCCGGAGGTCGTGGAGACGCCGTACGAGGGCGTCGACTGCTAGCTGCGGGACGTGCGCCCGACGAGCGCGCGGAACGCGAGCGTGAAGCTGACCACCGCGACGAGCGCGATCGCGGCGACGCCCTGCCACAGCGCCGTGGCGTCCCAGCCCTCCATGATCAGCGAGCGCAGCGCGGCGAGGAGGTAGGTCACCGGGTTGTACCGCGCGATCGTCGCGAGCCATCCCGTGAGCGCGTCGAGCGGGAGGAACGTCGTCGTGAGGAAGGCGAACGGGAAGAACAGCAGGAAGCTCGAGTTCACGGCAGCCGGGTTGCCGGTGCGGAGCGCGATCGCGTAGGGGAAGCCCGTGAAGGCGAGGCCCCAGAGTCCGGCGAGCAGCAGGAAGAGCAGGACGCCGGGCACCCCGGTCGCGAACTCGACCCCCAGCGCGAAGCCGAGCACCAGCACGGGGACTGACAGCGCCACGACGAGCACGAGGTCGGCGACCATGAGCCCGAGCAGGAGCGCGGTGCGGTGCATCGGGGTGAGCAGGAGCCGGTCGAAGTACCCGTCGGTGATGTCGGTGACCAGCGCGCTGGCACGGGACACGCCGGTCACGGCGAAGACGATGGCCACCGGGATCTGGAACGCCTGGAAGTCGCTCACCCCCGTCGCGGTGGCGACGTCGGACAGCGCGCCGACGTTGACGACGAAGAAGAACAGGGGGATGACGAGCGCGGGGACGATCGCCTCCGGCTCCCGCGGGATCTGCCGCAGCGCGCGGATCGCGACCGAGGTCAGGTCGCGCCAGAACCCGGCGGGTCGCCCCGTGATGGTGCGGGCGGTGGTCGCGGCGCGCGACGTCGTCCCGGTCATGAGGGCTCCTCCTCGCCGTCGAGGATGCGCTGGCCGGTGACACGGAAGAAGACGTCGTCGAGGGTGGGGCGGCGCAGCGTGAGCCCGTCGACCGGCACCCCTGCGCGGTCGAGCGCGAGGGCGACCGGGCTGATGGCCTGCGCGCCGTCGGTGACCGCGACGACGAGCCGCCGCTCGTCGACGTCGATGGAGTCGATGCCGCCGAGACCGTCGAGCGCGGCGCGGGCGCGGTCCGGATCGGCAGAGGTCTCGACGACGACGAGGTCCGTGCCGACCGTGCTCTTCAGCTCGGTCGGCGTGCCCTCGGCGACGATCCGACCCCGGTTGATGATGCCGACGCGGCGAGCGAGGGCGTCGGCCTCCTCCAGGTACTGCGTGGTGAGGAAGACCGTCATGCCGAGCTCGCGGTTGAGCCGGCGGACCTCCTGCCACACCGCGGCGCGGCTCGTGGGGTCGAGGCCCGTCGTCGGCTCGTCCAGGAAGAGGACCTCGGGGTTGTGGACGAGCGCGAGCGCAAGGTCCAGGCGGCGCTTCATCCCGCCCGAGTACGTGCCGACGCGCTCGTCCAACGCGTCCCCGATGTCGATGAGCTCGCGCAACGCCGCCACCCGCTGGTCGACCTCCCGGGAGGTCAGCCCGTAGAAGCGTCCTTGGAGGCGCAGCATCTCGACGCCGGTCTGCTTGTCGTCGAGCGCGGCCTCCTGGAGGGCGGCACCGATCCGCAGCCGGACGGCGGTGGGGTCGCGCGCGACGTCGTGCCCGGCGACGACCGCGGTCCCGGCGGTCGGGGCGAGGAGGGTGCACAGGATCCGGGTCACGGTGGACTTCCCCGCCCCGTTGGGGCCGAGGAACCCGTATACCTCCCCGGCCGCGATCTCGAGGTCGACGCCGTCGACGGCCTGGTGCTGGCCGAAGCGGCGCTCCAGGCCCCGCGCGGCGATGGCGGCGTCCGGCATGGTCTCCTCCTCCGTGCCCGGCGGCGGCCGCACCACGGACCCCGCACATCCCTCAGTCTGCTGAGGAATGTGCGGGAGCGCTCGGGGAGCGCACGGCGCGCGCGCCCCACGACCCCGGGTCAGATCTCCGAGCCCGCACCCACCGAGACCTCGACGTGCGCGGCGTCCCCGAGGTCGCGCGTCGCGACGACGACGCCGCGCTGCCGGTAGTCACCGGTGCGCAGGGTCGCCGGCACGGGCGCGAGCGCGTCCGGGCCGCTCCCGGCGCGCACCTGCACGCCGTCCCCGGTCGCCGTGACGCGGTAGGCCACGCGGCGCGTGCGGCCGCCGAGGTCCAGGTCGACGGCGAGGCCGTCCGCCGCCGCGGGCAGCACCGGGTCGACGACGATCTCCCCGCCGCGCTCGGTCAGCCCGAGGACGCCCTGGACGAGCTGGCGCAGGTAGATGCCCGGGCCGCTGGAGTACACGCGCCACCCGCCGCGCACCCCGACGCTCCCGTCGCGGAGCCCGTCGAAGTCGCGCGCGAAGCTCTCGCGGTCGGGGAAGTCCGCGTCGCTCGACGAGAAGTAGGCGTTGCGCTGGCGCGGGGCGGCGTGCGCGAGGCGCCGGCCGAGGTCGACCGGGCTGATGCGCAGCAGCTCGTCGAGCGCGCGGCCGCGGCCCAGGGCCGCGAGCGCCTCGACGTAGCGGATGTGCGCGTGCACGTACATGAGGCCGATCTCGCGGCCGACGTTCGCGGCCTGCTCGGCGCGCAGGAACGTGTGCGGCACACCCTCGTCGAACGCGGCCGGGTGGTCCATGAGGCGCACGCCGTCGGGGAAGTGCAGGTGCTCCAGCACGAGGCGCTCGTGGTCCGCGGCCTCCTCGGGCGTGAGGATGCCCGCGATGATCGACTGCGTCATGGGGATGAGGCGGTACCGCATCCCGGAGACGGTGTCCGACGGGTGGATGACGAGCTCGTCGCCGTCGGCGCCGTGGCGCACGTACCCGGCGAGGACGCCGTCCACGAGGGCGCGCTCGCGCAGGTCCGCGCGGACCTCCGCCGCGAGCGCGCCCGCGCGCCCGGAGAGCGCGGCGAGTTCGTCGCGGCCCGCGGTCGTGCGGGCGAGCAGCTCCGCGGCCTGCACGAGCAGCGCGGAGGTCCACGTCGACGCCAGGTCGGTGCGCATCCGCGGGTCTGCGGGCTGCAGCGTGTCGTCCCAGTCGCCCTCGCCGTAGGCGGGCAGCGCGGTGCCGGGCAGGCGGTCGCGGTCGAGGTGGTCGAGCAGGCGGGCCACGTGGTCGCGGACCGTCGCCGCGGCGTCGGGCCCCGAGGCGGCCGAGCGGCGCTGCTCGTGGTCCCAGAACGGGACGTGCTCGTCGAGCACGGCGAGGTCGCCGCTCGCCTCCAGGTACTGGGCGAGCGCGAACAGCGGCCACACGACGACGTCGCCGTGCGAGGAGTCGTTGTACCGCTCCGCGTAGGCGTCGAACATGAACCACTGCGGGAACTCGCCCCACGTGTGCTGGTGGGCCAGGACGCGCAGCACGATCTCGCGCGCGACGTCGTGGCGCCCGCCCGCGAGCGCGAGCTCGAACGGGCCCTGGCACACGTCGCGCGTGCCCCACGCCGCGCCCGAGTACTGCTCCAGGCCGTGCGGCACGAGGAAGTGGATCAGCGCGTCGTGCGCGTACCAGGGCACGAGGAGGTCAAGCTCCTGCGTCTCGACCGTCGCGTGCGGGACGAACCGCAGCCCGCGCACGACGCCACGGACGGTCTCGACGTGGCGCGCGAGGGTCGCGTCGACGTCCGCCAGGGGGTCGTGCGCGCCCGCGAGGAGCCCGACCGAGGCGTCGGTCCCGCGCAGCGAGCCGGTGAGGGCGAGCGTGAGCGACCCGGTGCCGGTCGTGCTCGTCAGGCGGCGGGTCGTGCCGGACGCGGCGTCCCCGGCGCCCGCCTCCTCGACGACGAGCCGCGCGGACGACGCCAGGGCGTACCGCAGGTCCGGGTAGTGCGCGTCGACGTCGCCGCCCGGCATGGGCCGCACCACGACGGCGTCGCCCGGGGCCGCGGGGACGTGCTCGGCGAGCCAGCCGCCGGCCTCGTCCTCGAGCTCGAGGGTCGCGGTGACGTGCAGCGGGCGCTCGCAGCGCACGGCGACGTCGATGCGGTTCTCGCGGTCGTGCGCGACGGTCCGCACGTCGACCCGCCCGAGCGGCGTCTCGTAGCGCCAGCGGACGCCGCCGACGTCGAGCACGAGCGCGGACGGCAGGCCGAGGAGCCGGGGCCCGCGGCCGTCGTCGACGAGCACGCGCAGGCCGCTGCTGCGCATCAGGTTGAGGTGGTGGCGGTGCACGGTCGCGAGGCGGTTCGCCGTGGTGTTGCCGAGCACGACGTGCGACGCGAAGACGCCGGGCGCGAACGCCGTCGTGGAGAGGACGTCGTCCGTGGGCAGCACGTCGTCGCCCGCCTTGAGCACGTGCCCGTGCGAGCGCTCGGTCACGGTGTCCTTGCGCGCGTCGACGACGTGCGTCCCCGTCGCGGTGAAGAACGACAGGAGCGTGCCGTCGGCGTCGCGCTCGGGCAGGAGCACGTCGTCGGCGGCGAGGCCGACGGCGGCGAGCAGCCCGGCCTCGTCGAGCTCGTCGCCCGCGAGGAGCGGCGCGTCGCGCAGCGCGGAGGCGGTCGGCGTGAAGGGCGCGGTCGGGCGGTCGGCGGCTGCGGCCGCGACCGCGGCGGCGGCCCAGCCGGACACCTCGTCGAGGTGGGCCGCGAGCGGCCCGGGCGCGTCGGCGTCGACCACGGTCACGGCGTGCACGACCGCGGTCCCGGTCGAGAGGTCGAGCGGACGCGAGACGAGCGTCGGCATCGCGTACTCGTACTGGAGCACGCCCGGCTGCACGGGCCCGAGCAGGCCGTGCGGCAGCCCGTCGCGGCGCGAGCGGGCGGTGAAGACCTGGAGCGAGTCCGTGAGGTGCGCGACGGCGCCCTCGACGAGGAACGCGACGGCGAGCGGGAGGCGCGGCTGCGCGGACATGGTCTGCCGGCTGACGAGCACGGTCCCGGCGTCGGGGTGCTCGAGCGCGCGGTGCAGCAGGTACTGGCACACGTACGGCTCGCTCGACAGCGCCGCCGCGGGCGGCGCGAGCGCGAGGTCCTGCGCGTGCACGACGTCGTAGCGCGTGCCGTCGTCCGTCGCGGGGCCGACCGTGAGGTCGACGCGCCAGACGAGCGCGCGCCCGTCGAGCGTGAGCGCGACGCGAGTGGCGAGCCCGAGCGCGGCGCCCGACCACACGACGCGGTCGGCGCCGACCTCGACCGCCGTCACAGCGGGGGCCGAGCCGGTGAGTCGCGCGACCTCGACCGTGCCGTCCGGGCGCGTGGCGCGCAGCAGGATCCCGCCGGGCATGCGGTCGTGCTCGCCCGGCAGGTACTGGTTCACGAGCAGGCCGTCCGTGCTGACGGCGCGCACGTCGCCGCCGCCGGTGAGCTCGACGGTCAGGCCGCCCGAGGTGAGCGTGGCGCGGGCGGGGGTCTCGGTCGCGGTGAGGGTCACGCGGTCTCCTGCTCGGTGGTGCGGGGCTCGGGTGCTGCGGGCGACGTGCCGTCGGGGCGCAGCAGCGCGAGGAACTGGTCGAAGAGGGCGACCATGTCGACGTTGTCGGGGTCGAGCAGCCACTGGAGCTGCAGGCCGTCCATGACGGCGGAGAAGAGCTGGCCGATCGCGGCCGGGTCGACCTCGGGGCGCAGCTCGCCCCGGGCGACGGCGTCCTGGAAGCGGGTGTCGTCCTGGTGGCGCAGCGCGCGGTAGCGGTCGCGGACGACGTCGTGCGCGGGATGGGTCGCGTCGGTCGCCTCGGCGGCGACCACCACGTGGAGGGACACGAGGCCGGGGGTCTCGGCGTTGCGGCGCACCTGGTCGCGGATGGTGGTCAGCAGGTCGGCGCCGGCCGCCTCGTCCTCGCCGCGGCGCACCCGGTCGCGCCGGTCGCGCTCCTCCAGGGTCGCCGTGAGGAGGCCGGCCTTGCTGCCGAAGTGGTGCAGCAGCCCGGCCTCGGAGATGCCCACGCGGGCCGCGATCTCGCGCAGCGAGCTCCCGCGGAAGCCCTGCTCGCCGAACACCTCGACCGCCGTGCGGAGGATCTCGCGCCGGCGCTGCTCGCCGCGGACGATGCGGCGGTCGGGGAGGCCGGCCGCCGTCGTGCCGCGAGCGCCCGTCGCGGTCGTCGTCCCCGGGCCCCCGGCCGTCCCCGTCGTGGCGCCGCCACCTGCGGGGTCGCTCTCGTTCATCACCGTCTCCTTCGGCAGGTCTGTCGGCGCCAACGGTACGGCCTGGACGCCCCGGTTGAAAATACTAACCGAGCGCACGCTAAGGTAGTTTCCACAGCGGCTCACACGGACGAGCCGACTGCTCGATGAGGAGGATTGCTCATGAAGCTCGGACGCAAGGCGGTCGCCATCGGCGTCGTCGGACTCCTGGCCCTGACCGCGTGCGGTCGCGCGGACGACGACTCCACGGGTGGTGAGACCAGCGCCGGCTCCACCACGACGGTGGACGACGCGCCCGCGGAGGGTGACATCACGATCTGGGCGATGGGTGAGGAGGGCGAGAAGCTGCCCGACTTCGTCCAGGGCTTCACGGAGGAGAACCCCGACGCGAACGTCGAGGTCACCACGATCCCGTGGGCCGACGTCATGACGAAGTTCCAGACCGCCGTCGCCGCGGGCACCGTGCCCGACGCGATCATGATCGGCTCGTCCTTCATGCCGACGATGGTCGCCACCGGCGGCCTCGCCCCCGTCCCCGAGGGCCTCGTCGACAACGACGACTTCGTCGAGGGCGCCGCCGCGTCGACCGTCGCCGACGGCGTGGCGTACGGCGTGCCGTGGTACGTCGAGACGCGCGTCCTGTACTACCGCTCCGACCTCGCCAAGGCCGCGGGCGTCGAGGCTCCCACCAGCTGGGAGGAGCTCACCGCGTTCGCGGAGGCCATGAAGGCCAACGGCTCGACCTACGGCCTCCAGCTCCCGATGGGCGACGCCGAGGACTCGACGCAGGTCATCCTGCCGTTCTACTCGCAGGCCGGCGGCTCCGTCCTCAACGAGGCCGGCGACGGGTTCGACCTCGACAACCAGGCCATGGTCGACGCGCTCGACTACTACGCGTCGTTCTTCACCGAGGGCCTGTCGCCGCTGTCCGGCTACGGCGACTCGCAGAACAGCGCGTTCGTCGACGGCTCCGACCCGGCGTTCATCTCCGGCCCGTGGATGGTCAACGTGCTCGCCGACCTCCAGGGCGAGGACTGGGTCGAGCAGAACGTGGCCACCGTGCCCGTGCCCGCCGGCTCCGCCAACAACGACTCCTACATCGGCGGCGCGCACCTCGGTGTCTTCGCCGAGGCCAAGAACGCCGACGGCGCCTGGAAGCTCATCCGCTGGCTCTCCGAGCCCGAGACGCAGCAGGCGTGGTTCGACGCGACGAGCGACCTGCCCGCGCTGAACAGCGCGTGGGACTACGAGGCGCTCACCTCGAACCCCCGCACCCAGGTGCTCCAGGAGCAGCTCGAGAACACGATCGCCCCGCCGACCGTCCCGAGCTGGGACGAGCTCTCGGCCACCATCGAGACCGAGGCCGAGAAGGTCGCGAACGGTCAGGTGACCTCCGAGGACGCGGCGAAGGCCATCCAGGCCAAGGCCGACACGCTCGGGCTCGGCTGGTAACAGGGCCCGTCAGTCATGACCACCACCACCGAGGGACGGCGCCGGCGTACGGCCGGCGCCGTCCACCGGCGACGGCAAGCGCTCGTCGCCTGGCTGTTCGCGCTCCCGTTCGTCGCGGTCTTCACGGTCTTCATGCTGGGGCCGCTGCTCGCGTCGTTCGGGATGTCGTTCTCGGACCTCACGATCCGTGACATCAAGACCCCGTTCGCGGTGAACTTCGTCGGGATCGAGAACTTCACCGGCGTCTTCCAGGACGAGCTGTTCCGCAAGGCGCTGGTCAACACCTTCTACTTCGTCCTCGTCGGCATCCCGCTGACGATGGTGCTCGGCCTCGCCCTGGCCGTCGCGCTCAACTCGGGCATCGAGAAGTTCCGCAGCGTCTTCCGCGTCGGCTTCTACACGCCCGTCGTGACGTCGATCGTCGCCGTGGCGGTCGTCTGGCGGTTCATCCTCCAGGACTCCGGCCTCGTCAACACCGTGCTCGGCTGGGTCGGGATCGACGGCCCCGACTGGCTCAACGACAGCACGTGGGCGATGCCGTCGATCATCCTCATGGCCGCGTGGCGCAACATGGGCACGCTCATGATCATCTTCCTGGCCGGCCTGCAGGCGATCCCGCGCGACGTCTACGAGGCGGCCGAGGTCGACGGCGCCGGCTCGTGGCGGCGCTTCCGCTCCATCACGGTCCCGCTGATGCGCCCGACGCTGCTGCTCGGCGCGGTGCTGCTGTCGGTCGGCTTCCTCCAGGTGTTCGAGGAGCCCTTCGTCATGACCAAGGGCGGTCCGGTCAACTCGACGCTGACCATCAGCTACTACGTCTACAACCAGTTCGGGTACGGCAACTACGCGTTCGCCTCCGCAGCCGCGTACGTGCTCTTCGCGCTGATCGCCGCCCTCGCCGCCGTCCAGTTCCGCCTGCTGCGGTCGAAGGAGGATTGACATGACCGTCACGTCCTCGCGGACCCCCTCCGCGACGTCGGCCCCCCAGGACGCGCCACGTCGTCGCGCACGACGCCCGATCCGCTGGTCGCGCGGCGCCACGTACACCGCGCTCGTCGTCGGGCTGCTCCTGACGCTCATGCCGTTCATCTGGATGGCGCTCGGCAGCTTCAAGACGCAGGGCGAGCTCCTGCAGCGGCCCATCACCTGGTGGCCCGAGAACCCGACGCTCGACAACTACGAGCGGTGGCTGTCCCAGCTCAACTACGGGCAGTACTTCACCAACTCGATCGTCGTCGCCGTCGCCGTGGTGCTCGGCAACATCGTCTTCTGCTCGATGGTCGGCTACGCCCTCGCGAAGATGCAGTTCCCCGGCAAGAAGGTGCTGTTCGCGCTCGTCATGCTCACGCTCATGGTCCCGGGCGTCGTCACGCTCGTGCCGATGTTCGTGCTCGTGTCCAACATGGGGCTCGTCAACACCTACCCGGCGCTCATCCTGCCGTTCCTCGCCGGCCCGCTCGGCGTGTTCCTCATGCGGCAGTTCATGCTCGGCATCCCCGACGCGCTCATCGAGGCCGCCCGGATCGACGGCGCGGGCGAGTTCCGGGTCTTCTTCCGGATCGTGCTCCCCCAGTGCGGCCCGCCGCTCGCGACGCTGAGCATCCTCACGTTCCTCGGGTCGTGGAACAACTTCCTGTGGCCCCTGGTCGTCGCGCAGACGGAGAACATGTACACCCTCCCCGTCGCGCTCTCGCTGTACTCGGTCGGCTCGAACGGCACCTACTACGGCCTGCTCATGGCCGGGTCCGTGCTCGTCGTGACGCCGATCCTCATCCTGTTCCTGTTCCTGCAGCGCTACTTCGTGCAGGGCATCGCCATGACCGGCATCAAGTGACCGGCGACCGACGAGGAGAGCCTGTGTCGATCACCTTCCCCGAGTCCTTCGTCTGGGGCGCCGCCACGGCGGCCCACCAGATCGAGGGCAACAACGTCAACAGCGACTGGTGGGCGCGCGAGGTCGACCCGGCCTCGACCCTCGCCGAGCCGTCGGGCGACGCCGCCGACTCCTACCACCGGTACGCCGAGGACATCCGGCTCCTGGCCGAGTCCGGGCTCACCTCGTACCGGTTCTCGATCGAGTGGGCGCGCATCGAGCCGGCCGAGGGCCGCTTCTCGCGGGCCGAGGTCGACCACTACCGCCGCATGATCGACTGCTGCCTCGAGCACGGGGTCACGCCGCTCGTCACGCTGCACCACTTCACGTCGCCGCGCTGGTTCGCGGAGGACGGCGGCTGGACCGACCCGCGGTCCGTCGAGCGGTTCGCGCGGTACGTCGAGCACGTGCTGCCGCTGCTCGACCGCGCGTCGCACGTGTTCACCATCAACGAGCCGAACATCCTCGCGATGATGATCACGGCCGCCAAGGGCACCGAGCAGCTCCAGGCCGGCACCATGCACGCGCCCGACCCGGTCGCGACGGAGCACCTCATCGCCGCGCACCGCCGCGCCGTGGAGCTCGTGCGGACCGTCGGGGTGCCCGTCGGGTGGCCCGTCGCGCCGCAGCAGTTCTTCGCCGACCCGGGCGCCGAGGAGGTCCTGCGCGAGTACGCCTACCCGCGCGAGACCGTCTTCCTCGAGGCCTCGCGCGGCGACGACTTCGTCGCCGTCCAGGCCTACACGCGCACGCGCATCACCGTGGACGGGCCGCTGCCCGCCCCGGAGGACTCGGAGAAGACGCTCACCGGGTGGGAGTACTACCCGGCCGCCATCGCGGAGGCCGCGCGCCTCGGGCACGAGATCACCGGCCTGCCGGTCCTCGTCTCGGAGAACGGCATCGCGACGGCGGACGACGCGCGCCGCATCGACTACACGCGCGACGCCCTGCGCGCGCTGCACGCCGAGATGGAGGCGGGCCTCCCGCTGCTCGGCTACCTGCACTGGTCGCTGCTCGACAACTACGAGTGGGGCTCGTACGCCCCGACCTTCGGGCTCGTCGCGTGGGACCCGGAGACCTTCGAGCGCACGCCCAAGCCCAGCCTCGGCTGGCTCGGCGGCGTCGCCCGCGGGACCGTCTCGCTCGTCGACTGAGCGCACGCACGGCGGCCCGGTCCGGACCTCACGGTCCCGGCCGGGCCGTCGTCGTCCGGGGAGGTCCGGTCGCGACCCGGGGCCTCGCTACGATCCGAGGTCGGGGCACGCTCCCCGGCCGGACCGGCCGCGGGTCGCACGACGGACGGAGGGCTCGGATGGCGGCGTCGCAGCCGGGTCGGCAGGGCGTTCCCCTCGCCCGGGTCGCGGCCGACGCCGGGGTGTCCGTCCCCACGGTGTCGAAGGTGCTCAACGCGCGCCCGGACGTCTCGGCGGCGACGCGCGAACGGGTCGCGGGCGTCCTGCGGCGGCACGGCTACGAGATCCGGCCCCCGACGTCCCGGCGGACGGGGCTCGTCGACGTCCGGATCGTCGACTTCGAGGGGCCGTGGTCCGAGGCGGTCGTGCGCGGGGCGGTCGCCGAGGCGCGGCGCCTCGGGCTCGACGTCGTGCTGTCCGTCGAGCTGGACCCCGACGACTGCGGCGCCTGGGTCCGGCACGCGCTCGCCCGGGGTACGGACGGTCTCGTGAGCGTCGTCGCCGTGCCCGACGCCGAGGCGCGCGCCGCGCTCGCCACGGCCGGGGTGCCGCTCGTCGTCGTCGACCCGCGCCGCCGTCCGCCCGAGGACGTGCTCAGCGTCGGGGCGGCCAACTTCCAGGGCGCGCTCGAGGCGACGGCGCACCTGCTCGCCCTGGGGCACCGACGCATCGCGACGATCACGGGCGTCCCCGAGCAGGACAACGCGCTCGCCCGCCTCGCGGGCTACCGCGCCGCGCTCATCCAGGCGGACGTGCCCGTCGACGACGACCTCGTGCGCCTGAGCACCTACGGGGTCGCCGCGGGCTACGAGGAGACGCAGCGGCTGCTCGCCCTCGACGACGCCCCGACGGCGATCTTCGCGTGCAGCGACGACACCGCGCTCGGCGCGCTGCGGGCGCTGCGCGAGGCGGGGCGCTCTGTGCCGGACGACGTCTCGCTCGTCGGGTTCGACGACCTGCCCGTCGCGCCCTGGACCGACCCCCCGCTCACCACGGTGCGTCAGCCGCTCGTCGAGATGGGCGCCTCGGCCGTCGCGCTCGTGCACCGGGCACGCAGCGCGAGCGGCCGCACCCTGCGCACGGAGCTCGCGACGAGCCTCGTCGTGCGCGCGTCGACCGCCGTGCGTGGGGTCAGCCGCAGGAGACGCCCGCGTAGCGGTACGGCAGCTCCTGGACGGTCGCGCCGTCGTCGGACGTCACCGTCACGGTCGCGGTGCCCGACGGGATCTCCGCCGTGCGCGCCGAGAACGCCCGGTAGGTGCTGCGGTGCGGAGCGACGTCGTCGTACGACCGCGTCCCGTACGGGGTGGCGAGCTCCACGGTCGTGCGGCCGTCGGACGTGCTGGTGGCGCGCACCGCGACGGCCGCCCGGTTGCCGAGGCAGCGCGCCTCGACCTCGACGTCGGCGCCCACGCCGGGCGTGAGGTCGGCGACGGCCGAGAAGGTCTCCGCCTCCATGAGCGGGCGCAGCGCCTGCTCGAGCCGGTCGTCGACGAAGTAGTCCTTGAGGCGCGAGTCGTCGAGGACGTTGCCGATCGCGGCGACGATCATCGCCTGGTCGAGCGACAGGTAGCGCTCGGCGACCGTGCCCGAGCGGACCGCGACCGAGTCGTAGAACCCGCCCGGCCCGTACGCGTCGAGGTCGTCCGCGAGGTGGGCCAGGTTGTCGAGCACGCCCTCGGTGTCGTACGCGAGCCCGAGGAACGACGCGTGCGGCGTCACGACGCCGTCACCGAACTCCGGCGCCGGGTTCGTGGCCTCGCGGCAGCCCTCGAAGCCGAGGTCGACGTCGGTCTCGCCGTCGGACAGGTAGCCGTCGGATCGCAGACCGATCGCGTCGACGCCGTACTCCGCGTACCCGCCGAAGGGGTTGCTCGCGGGCGAGAAGCCCCAGGCCCCGTACCCGGCCTCGTCGAGACCGTGCTCCTTGTGCGCGCGCACCACGAGCGGGTGGTTGACGCCCCACGACGTCGGGCCCCACTCCGCCTCGGGGACGAGCATGTCCGGCATGAGCGCCTCGAACATCGAGCCGCCCCAGCCCGGCACGACCGCGAGGTCGCGGTAGCGGTACGCCCCCTCGAACACCGGGACGCCCAGGTGCTCGCGCGTCTCGCCGACCGGCTTCTGCTCCTGCCAGGACCAGTCGCACGTGTCCGGGAACGTCCGGTAGCTCGCGTAGTAGGCCTCCGGCGGCACCTCGCCCTCGGCGATGCCGAGGTAGGTCGCGATGCGCGTCTCCGAGACCGTCGTGTCGTAGTTGTGGCACGTGTAGTAGACGTCGGTCCCCGTGCCGAGGTAGTCCCCGGCGACCGAGCACCCGGGCGGCTCCTCGTCCCAGAACCCGCCGCGCAGCAGCCCGACGCCGAGGTCCGGGCGCGCCTCCGCGTTGTAGAACGCGCCGAAGTGCATGCCGTCGTAGACGGCCAGCGCCTCCTCCGCGAGGCTCGGCTCCGCCTCCGCGACGACGCGCAGGCCCGCGGCGAGCCAGCCGTTGTCCACCGAGCTGAGGAACTGGTGCACCGGGTTGCCGTCGTCCGGCCACGTCTCCACCCGGTCGCCCGTCGCCGGGTCGTACCAGTTGTAGAACATGCCGCTCGCGTCGTGCCGGTCGAGGGACGCGACCGTGTCGATCGTCGTCGCGAGGCGGTCGCGCGCCTCGGCCTCGTCGACCAAGCCCAGGTCGCGCGCCACGACGGTGGACCACAGCCAGCCGCCGATGTTCGTCGGCGACGTGTACGCGCTGCTCGACGCCGGGTCCAGGTCGCCCTCGATGTTGTCCGCGGGCAGGCCGGTCTCCTCGTCGGTCATGGCCTCCAGCGAGGTGTAGGTGTCCTCCAGGTACGTCTCCAGCGTCGCGCGCTGCGCGCCCGTCAGGGCGGGCTGCCCGACGGCGGGCGTCGCCGTCGCCGGGACGCTCGCCGTGCGCGGGGCGCCCTGGGCGGCGGCCGGGGCGCTCTCGGCCGCGGCCGGGACGGCGAGGCCCGCCGCGAGCGCCAGCCCGCCGACGAGCCCACCGGCGACGAGGCCCGTCGCCCTGCGTCGGCGCCGCGTCGTCTCGCACGCGCGGTCGGTCGATCCATCCATCAGGCACTCCTTCGTGTCGCGGCCCCGAAATTTCGGCCGAACTTTCCGAATGGGGGCGGAGAGAGTAGCCCTCGGTCGAGCAGGGGTCAACGGCTCGCCCGGAGCCGGCGCACGACGGCGGAGGCGTGGCGGGCGGCGGCCCGAGCGGAGCGGGTACACGAACGTATAACGCGGGGTATACACGCCTGAAACGCGGGCGCGACAGGATCGCGGCCATGCACCTGACGCCCGCCGACACCGAGAAGCTGCTGCTCGCCGTCGCGGGCATGGTCGCCCGTGACCGGCGCGAGCGCGGCGTCTTGCTCAACTACCCGGAGACGGTCGCCCTCCTGACGACGTGGGTGATCGAGCGGGCCCGCGAGGGGGCCGCCGTGGAGGAGCTCATGGTCTCCGGGCGCGCCGTGCTGGGCCGCGACGAGGTGATGGAGGGCGTCGCGGAGATGCTGCCCGACGTCCAGGTCGAGGCGACGTTCCCCGACGGGCGCAAGCTCGTCACCATCCACCAGCCCATCGCCTGAGCCGGTCCCGGCGACGCGACGCACGACGAGAGGACGGCGAGGCATGGCAGGCATCAGCACCTCGGGACCGGGCGCGATCCGGCTCCGGGAGGGCGCGGAGGACGTGCCGCTCGTCCTCAACGCCGACCGCTCGGACGACGAGCGCGTGACCCTCGTCGTGACGAACACGGGCGACCGGCCCGTGCAGATCGGCTCGCACCTCCACCTGCCCGACGCCAACGCGGCGCTCGACCTCGACCGCGCGGCGGCGCACGGCTTCCGGCTGGACGTGCCGTCCGGCACGTCGCGGCGGTTCGAGCCCGGCGCGTCCGCCGAGGTCCAGGCCGTCGCGCTGCGCGGCCGACGACGCGTCCCCGGTCTCCAGCGCGGCAAGCCCGACGGCGGCGCCCTGGACCCCACCGCACCCGAGGAGGACTGACGCATGGTCGCGATCTCCCGCGAGCGCTACGTCGCGCTCTACGGCCCGACGACGGGCGACCAGGTGCGCCTCGGCGACACCGACCTGTGGATCGAGGTCGAGGAGGACCGCACGTTCGGGGGCGAGGAGGTCGTGTTCGGCGGCGGGAAGTCGCTCCGCGAGTCGATGGCCCAGGGCACGACGACCCGCGCCGAGGGCGCGCTCGACACGGTGATCACCAACGCCGTCGTGCTCGACTGGTGGGGCATCGTCAAGACGGACGTGGGGATCCGCGACGGGCGGATCGTCGCGCTCGGCCGCGCGGGCAACCCCGACGTCGCGGACGGCGTGCACCCCGACCTGCACATCGGCCCGAGCACGGACGTCGTGAGCGGCGAGGGCAGGATCCTCACCGCGGGCGGCATCGACTCGCACGTGCACCTCATCTCGCCGTCGCAGGTCGTCGAGGCGCTCGCCACGGGCATCACGACGGTCGCGGGCGGCGGCACCGGCCCGAGCGAGGGCACGAAGGCCACGACGGTCACGCCCGGCGCCTGGCACCTGGAGGCGATCCACCGCTCGCTCGACCGGCTCCCCGTGAACGTGCTGCTGCTCGGCAAGGGGAACACCGTGAGCGCCGAGGGTCTGCGCGAGCAGGCGATGGCCGGCGCGGGCGGCTACAAGGTGCACGAGGACTGGGGGTCCACGCCCGCGGCGATCGACGCCGCGCTTCGGGCCGCCGACGACTGGGGCCTGCAGGTCGCGCTCCACTCCGACTCGCTCAACGAGGCGGGGTTCGTCGAGTCGACCCTCCGGGCGATCGGCGGCCGCTCGATCCACGCGTTCCACGCCGAGGGCGCGGGCGGCGGGCACGCGCCCGACATCCTCACCGTCGCGAGCCACCCGAACGTCATCCCCGGCTCGACGAACCCCACCCTCCCGCACACGGTGAACACCGTCGCCGAGCACCTGGACATGCTCATGGTGTGCCACCACCTCAACCCGCAGGTGGCGGAGGACCTCGCGTTCGCCGAGTCCCGCATCCGCGGGACCACGATCGCCGCCGAGGACGTGCTGCACGACCTCGGCGCCATCTCGATCACGTCGTCCGACGCTCAGGCCATGGGGCGCATCGGCGAGGTCGTGACGCGGACGTGGCAGGTGGCGCACGTCATGAAGGCGCGGCGCGGCCCGATCCCCGGCGGCGCCCCCGGGCCCGTCCTGCCGGCCGACAACCTGCGCGCCCGGCGCTACGTCGCGAAGTACACGATCAACCCGGCCGTCGCGCACGGGATCGACGCGCACGTCGGGTCCGTCGAGCCCGGCAAGCTCGCCGACCTGGTGCTGTGGGAGCCGAAGCTGTTCGGCGTGCGGCCGAGCGTCGTCATGAAGGGCGGGGCGCTCGTGTGGGGCGCGCTGGGCGACCCCAACGCGTCCATCCCGTCGCCGCAGCCCGTGCTCATGCGGCCCGCGCTCGCCGACGCGATCGGGGCCGACGTGTCCGTGTCGTTCGTGTCGCCCGCCGCGCTCGATGACGGCCTCGCGGAGCGGCTCGGCCTGGCCCGGACGCTCCTGCCCGTGGCCGGGACGCGCGACGTCGGGAAGGCGCAGATGCGCAACAACGACTACCTGCCCCGGATCGACATCGACCCCGAGTCCTTCGCGATCGAGGTCGACGGCGAGCTCGTCGTCCCCGCCCCCGCCGACCGGCTGCCCCTCGCGCAGCTCTACTCGCTGTTCTGACATGGACGGCCTCTCCCGCCACGACGCCGACGGGCGCGCCGAGCTCATGCTCGCGCTCCTCGCCGACGCGCGGCTGCCGACCGGCGGCCACACGCAGTCCGCGGGCCTCGAGCCCGCGCTGCGCGCCGGGATGCCCGCCGCGCGCGTCCCCGACTACGTGCGCGCCCGCCTGGCCACCGTCACGCGCACCGAGGCCGCGACCGCGGTCGTCGCGCGGCACGCGGCGCTCACGCCCGACGACGACCTCCCGCCCGTCACGGTCGCCCTCGCCGACACCTGGGTCGCGTGGGCGGCGCGGACGCCGTCGCCCGCGCTCCGCGAGACGTCGCAGCGGCTCGGCCGGGGCTACCTCCGGCTCCTGCGCCGCCTGTGGGCGGGGCACCCCGCGGTCGCCGCGCTCGACGCGGCGGCGGCGCTCGTCGCCGCCGCGCGCCCCGCGGACGAGGGACGCGGCGGTCCGGGCGACCGACCGCCGTCGGGCCGCCGGGCGCCGCAGCCCCCGCGCCCCCTGGTGCTCGGGGTGACGGCCGCCTGCGCGGGGCTGTCCGCGCTGCAGGTCGCGCGCCTCGTCGGGTACGAGGACGTGCAGACCGTCGCCGCGGCCACGCTGAAGCTCGAGCCCGTCGACCCGGTCGTCGCGACGAGCTGGGTCGTCGCGTCGCAGGCCGCGATCGACGCGCTCGCCCACGACGTCGCCCCCCTGACCGACCCCCGCGCGATCCCCGCGCACGGCGCACCGCTCGTCGAGCAGTGGGCCGAGACCCACGCCCGCACCACCGAGAGGCTGTTCAGTGCCTGAGAACCTGCCCGACGCTCCGACCTCCACGACCCCCACGACCCGCTCGCTGCGCCTCGGCGTCGCCGGCCCCGTCGGCACCGGCAAGAGCTCGCTCATCGCGCTCCTGTGCCGCGAGCTGTCCGAGGTGCTGCGCCTCGGGGTCGTCACCAACGACATCTACACGGACGAGGACGCGCGGTTCCTGCGCTCCGCGGGCGTGCTCGACCCCGAGCGCATCCGCGCGGTCGAGACCGGCGCGTGCCCGCACACCGCGATCCGCGACGACGTCACCGCCAACCTCCTCGCCGTCGAGGACCTCGAGGAGGACTTCGCGCCGCTCGACGTCGTGCTCGTCGAGTCCGGCGGCGACAACCTCACCGCCACCTTCTCGCCCGCGCTCGTCGACGCGCAGATCTTCGTGCTCGACGTCGCCGGGGGCGGCGACGTCGCGCGCAAGGGCGGGCCGGGGATCGCCCGGGCGGACCTGCTCGTCGTCAACAAGACCGACCTCGCGCCGTACGTGGGGGTGGACGTCCCGCGCATGGTCCTCGACGCGACGGCCGCGCGCGACGGCGCCCCCGTGCTCGCGCTCTCGCGCCTCGACCGCGAGTCGATCGACACGCTCACGACGTGGGTGCAGACGCTGCTCGCGGCGCACCGGGCCGGTGCGCACGTGCCGCAGGACCCGGGCCCGATGGCGCCCCACTTCCACGCCGACGAGGACGGCGGCGGGTTCCTCCACACCCACGGTGAGGGCGACGCCCCGCACGACCACTCGCCCGCCCACGACGACCACTCCCCCGCCCACGTGCACGACGCCGCAGCCGCGGAGCCGGTGACCGCGCCCGGGCGCGGCTGACCCCGGGCGACGAGCCGCACGTGGACGACGTGACGCGCGTCGGGGCGTACCGCGAGGGCGGCCGCGTGCGTTGCGACCTGCGCCCCGGCGCGCTGAGCCCGCGCGTGCTGTCCGCGAGCCCCACGAGGGTGCGCGTCGCGCTCGTCGCGACGCGCGCGATGCTCCTGGGCGGCGACCGCGTCCGGGTCGAGGTGCACGTCGGGCGCGGCGTCGAGGTCGAGCTCGTCGAGGTGTCGGGCACCGTCGCGTACGCCGGGCGCGGCCGGTCCGCGTCCTGGGACGTCGCGGTCCGGGTGGACGACGACGGCCTCCTCGTCTGGGACGCGCTGCCGTTCGTCGTCGCGGACGGGGCCGACGTCGACCGGCGCACCGACGTGCGCCTCGGCAGGAGCGCCGTCGCGCTGCTCCGCGAGACGCTCGTGCTCGGCCGGACCGGGGAGCGGGGCGGGCGCCTGCGCTCGCGCACCCGGGCCACCGACGAGACCGGGGCCCCGCGAGAGTCACCAGATGCAGGGGGCACGCCCCGGCAGGCGCGCGAGCTCTTCGTCGAGGACCTCGACCTCGGCGACGACCGGGCGCTGCCCGGGATCCTCGGTGACGCCCGCGTCGTCGACTCGGTGCTGTGCCTGGGCGCCCGGCCGCCCGCGGCGCACGCCGCCGCCCCGTCCGGCCCCCTGCGGCTCGACCTCGACGGCCCGGGCGCCGTCGTCCGCCACCTGGGGGCGAGCACCCACGACGCCGGCACCGACGGCGTCGTCACCGCCTGGGCGGCGGCCGTGCGCGGCACGCGCGGCCTCCCCGACCTCGGCCTCCCCGACCACCGCACCGCACTGCTGACGACAGGAGCCTGACATGCACGTCCCCGACCACTTCCTCGACGACCCCACGTCGGCGACCACCGCCGTCGTGTCCCTCGCCGCCGTCGGGTACGCCGCGTACCGGGCACGCGAGGACCTCACCCCCCGGCGCGTCGCGCTCACGGCCGCGACGACCGGGTTCGTCTTCGCCGTGCAGATGCTCAACTACCCCGTCGCCGCCGGCACGAGCGGGCACCTCATGGGCGGGGCGCTCGCGGCGGCGCTCGTCGGGCCGTGGCTCGGCGTGCTGTCCGTGACCGCCGTGCTGCTCGTGCAGGCGCTCGTGTTCGCCGACGGCGGGCTCACCGCCCTGGGCACGAACGTGCTCCTCATGGCCGTCGTCGGGACGCTCGTCGGCTGGGCGGTGACGCGCGGGGTGCTCCGCGCGACGCGCGGCCGGGGCGCCGCGGCCGCCGCCGGCGCCGGCGCGCTCGTGAGCGTCCCGGTGTCCGCCGCGGTGTTCGCAGGCCTCTTCGCCGTCGGCGGGACCGTGCCGGTCCCGGTCGGCGAGCTCGTCGGCCAGATGCTCGGCGTGCACCTCCTCGTCGGGCTCGGCGAGGCGCTCATCACCGCCGGCGTCGTCGGCCTCGTGCTCGCCGTCGCACCGGGCGTCGCGGCCGTCGAGGACCGCCGGGCCACCGCGCTCGCGCCGTCCGCCCCCCTCGCCGCGGTGCGGCGCGCCGTCCTCGCCCTCGGCACCGGGGCGCTGCTCGCCGCCGTCGTCGTGTCGTCGTTCGCCGCGGCGACGCCCGACGGGCTCGAGGCGACCGCCGAGTCGGTCGGGTTCGCCGACGCCGCACGCGACCACGCGTTCGCGGGCGCACCCCTCGCGGACTACGGCGAGGTCGGCGGGATCTTCGTCGGCGTCGCAGGGCTCGTCGGCGTCGCGCTCGTCGTCGCGCTGACCGTCGGCGTGCTGGGCGCGGGCCTGCGCGCCGCCGGCCGTCGCACCGCCCGGGCCGGCGTGACCGGATCGTGACTGCCTGACACGCCCCGTTAACAACCCGGGCAGAACGCCCGAAACACGCCGTCACTAGCGTCGACGACCGTGGGCACCGCGCAGGGCGCACGGCCGTATACGCGCCCGTACCCGGAGCCCGCGAGGAGCGGCCGCCCGTCCGGCAGCCGTCGGCACCCGCCGAGAACCCCGCTGTGAGAACCCGCTGAAAGGACCCTCGTGACACCTTCACGCGCCACGACCCGTCTCGCCCCGGCCGCCGCCCTCGTCGCGCTCGCGCTCACGCTCACCGCGTGCGGCGCGAGGACGGAGGCCGGCGAGGGCGGGGGCTCCACGACCAGCGCCGCCGAGAGCTGCGTCGACACCTCCGGCGACACCGTCAAGATCGGCTTCCTCAACTCGCTCTCGGGCACGATGGCCATCTCCGAGCAGACCGTCGCGGACTCGCTCGCCCTCGCGGCGGAGGAGATCAACGCCGACGGCGGCGTGCTCGGCAAGCAGCTCGAGATCGTCCAGGAGGACGGGCAGTCCGAGCCCACCGTCTTCGCGGAGAAGGCGGAGAAGCTCATCACGAGCGACTGCGTCGCCGCGGTGTTCGGCGGCTGGACCTCCGCGTCGCGCAAGGCGATGCTCCCCGTCTTCGAGGCGCAGGACTCGCTGCTGTTCTACCCCGTCCAGTACGAGGGCCTCGAGTCGTCGCCGAACATCTTCTACACCGGCGCGACGACGAACCAGCAGATCGTCCCCGCGCTCGACTACCTCAAGGAGCAGGGCGTCACGTCGATCTTCCTCGTCGGCTCCGACTACGTCTTCCCCCGCACCGCGAACAAGATCATCAACGCCTACGCGGAGGCCCACGGCATCGAGGTCCTCGGCGAGGAGTACGCGCCCCTCGGCCACACCGACTTCTCCACCATCGTCAACAAGGTGAGGTCCGCCGGGGCCGACGCCGTGTTCAACACGCTCAACGGCGACTCCAACGTCGCGTTCTTCAAGGAGTACAAGAACGCCGGGCTCGGCCCGGACACGATGCCCGTCGTGTCGGTGTCGATCGCCGAGGAGGAGGTCGGCGGCGTCGGCATCGAGAACGTCGAGGGCCAGCTCACGGCCTGGAACTACTACCAGACCATCGACAGCCCGGAGAACACCACGTTCGTCGAGGCGTTCCAGGCGAAGTACGGCGCCGACCGCGTGACGTCGGACCCGATGGAGGCCGCGTACACGTCGCTCTACCTGTGGAAGGGCATGGTCGAGAAGGCCGAGTCGTTCGACGTCGCCGACGTCCAGGAGGCCGCCGACGGCGTGACCTTCGACGCGCCGGAGGGCTCCGTCACCGTGGACGGCGACAACCACCACGTCGCCAAGACCGCGCTCATCGGCAAGATCGGTCCCGACGGCCTCATCTACACCGAGTGGAGCTCGGGCGAGCCGATCGAGCCCGACCCGTACCTCGAGGGCTACGACTGGGCCGAGGGCCTCTCGTAGTCGGGGAGGCCCGCCGGGCTTGAGCCCGGCGGCAACTGGGGTGTGAGCGCCGGGTCTACCATCCGCCCGCTCGTTCCTCGCGGGCTCCCGCCAGACCCGCCACGACCCGGCGCTCACACCCCGCTCCCCGCCTCTCCCGTCACGTCGCCGCACGCGGCACCCTGCCCCCTCGCACGCACCCACCGGAAGGCGTACCGCCCATGGACGTGCTGTTCTCGCAGCTCTTCGCGGGCCTGAGCCTCGGCTCGGTCCTGCTCCTCGCCGCCCTCGGGCTGGCGCTCACGTTCGGTCAGATGGGCGTCATCAACATGGCGCACGGCGAGTTCATGATGGCGGGCGCCTACACGGCGTTCGTCGTGCAGGGGGTCGTCGGGAACGCCGGGCTCTCGCTCCTCGTGTCGCTGCCGCTCGGGTTCCTCGTCGGCGGGCTGCTGGGCCTGCTGCTCGAGGCGACGCTCATCCACCGCATGTACAAGCGGCCGCTCGACACCCTGCTCGTGACCTGGGGCGTCGCGCTCGTGCTCCAGCAGGTCGCGCGCGACGTGTTCGGCGCCCCGAACGTCGACGTGCGCGCCCCCGCCTGGCTGAGCGGCGCGGTCGACCTGTTCGGCCTCGCCGTCCCGAGGACGCGCGTGTTCATCCTGGCGCTCGCCGTCGTCGCCGTCGTCGCGCTGGCCGTCGTGCTCAAGGTGACGCCGCTCGGGCGGCGGATCCGCGCCGTCGTGCAGAACCGGGACCTCGCCGAGGCGAGCGGGGTCTCCACCCGTGCGACGGACCGCCTCACGTTCTTCGTCGGCTCGGGCCTCGCGGGGATCGCGGGCGTCGCGCTCACCCTGCTCGGGTCCATCGGGCCCACGCTCGGCACGAGCTACGTCGTCGACGCGTTCCTCGTCGTCGTGGCGGGCGGCATCGGGCAGATCAAGGGCACGGTCGTCGCCGCGTTCGCGCTCGGGCTGCTCCAGGCCACCTTCGAGTACTCGACGACGGCGAGCATCGCCAAGGTGCTCGTGTTCGTCGTCATCGTCGTCTTCCTCCAGGTGCGACCCCAGGGCCTCGTGTCGGTCCGGACGAGGAGCCTCGCATGACCGCCGTCACGACCGGGAGCCCGTCACGGCTCGCCGCCCTGTACCGCTCGTCGCGCGCCCGCGTGGTCGTCGGGTTCGCCGTCGCCGCGGTCCTGCTGTTCGCCGTCGCGCCCGCGACGCTGTCCACGTTCCGGCTCGGCCTGCTGGGGAAGTTCCTGTGCCTCGCCATGGTCGCCGTCGGCATCGGGCTCGCGTGGGGCCGCGGCGGGATGCTCACGCTCGGCCAGGGCGTGTTCTTCGGCCTCGGCGCGTACCTCATGGCGATGCACCTCAAGCTCGCGGACGCCGGGCCGGACGGCGTCCCGGACTTCATGATGCTCTACGGCTCGGGCGAGGTCCCGGGCTGGTGGGAGCCGTTCCGGTCGCCCGTCGTGACGATCCTCGCCATCGCGGTCGTACCCGCGGGCCTCGCCGCGCTGCTCGGGTTCGCCGTCTTCACGCGACGCGTGCGGGGCGCGTACTTCGCGATCCTCTCGCAGGCGCTCGCCGCCGCGTTCGCGATCCTCCTCGTCGGCCAGCAGGCGACGACGGGCGGCACCAACGGCCTCAACGGGTTCCGCTCGTTCTTCGGGTACGACCTCGCCGACCCCGTGAACAAGCGGATGCTCTTCTTCCTCGCCGCCGGGGCCCTCCTCGTCATGGTCGCGGTCGCGCGCCAGCTCATGGTGTCGCGGTTCGGCGAGCTGCTCGTCGCCGTGCGCGACCAGGAGAACCGCGTGCGGTTTCTCGGCTACGACCCCGCGAAGGTCAAGGTCGTCGCGTACGCCGTCGCCGCCTTCATGGCCGCCGTGGGCGGTGCGCTGTTCGTGCCGATCGTCGGGATCGTCTCGCCCGCCGACGTGGGCGTCGTGCCGTCGATCGGCTTCCTCATCGGGGTCGCGATCGGCGGCCGGGCCACCCTGCTCGGGCCGGTGCTCGGGTCCGTCGCCGTGAGTTGGGCACAGACGAGCCTGTCCGAGACGTTCCCGTCCGGCTGGATCTACGCGCAGGGCGCGCTGTTCATCCTCGTCGTCGCGTTCCTGCCCGGCGGCCTCGCCGAGCTGTTCACGCGACGGCGCCGGTCGCGCGCCACCCCCGTGCCCGACGGCGGCCCCACCCCGGCCGGCGACGCCGCCTCGGAGGACGCTCGCCCGGGCGGCGGCACCACCGCGGGCGGGTCGGCCACCGCGGGGACGACCGCCGTCGACCACGACCCCGCGACCACCGGGAGGACCGCATGACCACCCGACCCACCGAGCCCGCCGCGGACGCGGCGGCCGCGGCGACCGACCTGGAGGCGCTCGGCGCCGCCGTCCTCGAGACCGGCGTCGCGGGCGACGGCCTCGACCTGGAGGCCGCGCAGGCCGTCCTCGGCGTCGACGACTCGCGCTTCCGCCACGACTACCTCCAGGTCCGGGGGCTGCGCGTCGAGTTCGACGGGTTCGTCGCCGTCCAGGGCGTCGACCTCACCGTCACCGCGGGCGACCTGCGCTTCCTCATCGGGCCCAACGGCGCGGGCAAGACGACGATCGTCGACGCGATCACCGGTCTCGCCACGGCGTCCGGCTCGGTGCAGTTCGGGGGCGTCGAGCTCCTCGGGAAGAAGACGCACCGCATCGCGCGGGCGGGCGTCGGGCGCACGTTCCAGACCGCGAGCGTCTTCGAGGAGCTGAGCGTGCTGCAGAACCTCGACATCGCGGCCGGCGCCGGCCGGGGCCCGCTCACGCTGCTGCGCCGCCGGTCCTCGACCCCCGCGGCCGTCGAGCAGGCGCTGGAGACCGTCGGGCTCGCCCACCTGCGCGACGTCCAGGCGGGGATCCTCGCGCACGGGCAGAAGCAGTGGCTCGAGATCGGCATGCTGCTCGTCCAGGACGCGCGGCTGCTGCTCCTCGACGAGCCCGTCGCCGGCATGAGCCAGGCCGAGCGCGAGCAGACGGGAGAGCTGCTGCGACGCATCGGCGCCCAGCGGACCGTCGTGGTCGTCGAGCACGACATGGAGTTCCTGCGGGCGTTCGCGTCCTCGGTGACCGTGCTGCACCTCGGGCAGGTGCTCGCCGAGGGCACGTACGCCGAGGTCCAGGCCGACCCGCGCGTGCAGGAGGTCTACCTCGGCAGCGCGGGCGCGACCCGCGGTGCCCGACGACGGGGTGCGGCGCCGACGTCGTCGGCCCCGACGACCGACGAGAAGGAGGCGTGATGCTCGAGCTCACGGGCCTGCACGCCGGCTACGGCCGGACCATGGTGCTCCACGGCGTCGACGTCACCGTGCCCGCCGGTGGCGTCGCCGCCGTGCTCGGGCACAACGGCGCCGGCAAGACGACGCTCCTGCGCACCGCGCTCGGGCTGCTCAAGGCTCGGTCGGGGAGCGTCGTGCTCGACGGCGAGGACCTCACCCGCCTCCCGACCCACCAGCGCGTGCGGCGCGGTCTCGCGTACGTGCCGCAGGGGCAGCAGTCGTTCGGCGACCTCACGGCGCGGGAGAACCTCCAGCTCGTCGCCGACACGTCGCGCGAGGGGCCGCGCCGCCTCGACGAGGCGCTCGACCTGTTCCCCGCCCTGCGCGGGCTGCTCGGCCGGCGGGCGGGGCTCCTGTCCGGCGGGCAGCGCCAGCAGCTCGCCATCGCGCGCGCCCTCCTCACCGGCCCGCGCGTGCTCGTGCTCGACGAGCCCACCGAGGGCATCCAGCCGTCCGTCGTCACGGAGATCGAGGACGCGATCCTCACGCTCACCGACGCGGGCGGGCTGTCCGTGCTGCTCGTCGAGCAGCACGTCGGGTTCGCGCTCGGCGCGGCACGCGACTACGTCGTCCTGCAGTCCGGGCGCGTGACGAGCCGCGGCGCGGGCGGCGAGGCCGCCGAGCACAGCGTGCGCGCGGCGATGGCGGTGTAGGCACCGTGCTCGCGGGGCGGTGGGTGGCCACCGGCGACCGACGGCACGGCGCGTGCGGACGGTGAGAGCACGGACCGGGGCCCGGGCCGACGACCCGGGCGCCCGCACGGACGTCGTCACCGCGTCGGAACGGGCCACCACCTCGCTGCGTGACGCCGTGTACGGACGCCTGCGGGGCGAGATCCTCGACGGGCGCGTCGACCCCCGCGAACGGCTCACCGAGCCCAAGCTCGGCCGACGGTTCGGCGTGTCGCGCACCCCCGTGCGCGAGGCGCTGTCCCGCCTGCTGTCCGACGGCCTCGTCGAGCGCACCGACTTCGGGTACGCCGTCGTCGTGCCGAGCCTGGCCGAGCTGCGCGACCTCGACGAGCTGCGCGCGACCCTCGAGCTCCGAGGCCTCGACCGCGTCATCGAGAACCCGGGGCTGCGCCACGACACGGACGTGCTGCGCGCCGAGCTCGCGCGGTGGGTCGAGCTCCGCGCCACCCCTCCCCGGCCGGACCCCGGCTTCGTGCTGCTCGACGAGCGCTTCCACACGGCGCTGTCCCGCGCGGCCGGGAACGAGCGGATGACGCAGGCGCTCGTCGAGGTCAACGAGAAGGTCCGCGCCGTGCGGCGGTACGACTTCGTCGAGGACGAGCGCGTGCGCAGCACCGTCGACGAGCACGTCCGGATCCTCGAGCTCGTGCTCGCCGACCGGCTCCCCGAGGCCCGCACCGCCCTGCACCACCACGTCGGCGCGTCGCTCGCCGTCGTCACGGAGCGCGCCGCCCGGGCGCTCGCGCGCATGGCGGTCGCGGGCTGACGGCGGACGACGACCCGCCGTCCCGACCGCACCTCGTCCGCAGCAGCGACCGGACGGCCGCGCCCACCGACGACGTGCGGCTGTCGTCCGGGCCCCTCGCGCCGACGTCGAGCCGCGCTCCTGGACGAGCGGCGTCCGCCTGCGGTGCCGGCCCTATCGTTGCGGGGTGACGGACGCACGGATCGCTCGCCAGTTCGTGACGCTCACGTTCCTGATCGCCTACGGGCTCTCCGGCGGTCTGATCGTGGCGGCCCGCTCCGGCTACGAGGTGCACAACGTCGTCACCACGGTTCCCGAGCTCCTGGCGAACGTGCCGTTCGCGCTCTACATCCTCTCGCCCGCGATCGCCTCCTACGTCGTCCTGCGAGCGAACCGGAGGGTCTCAGGCCTCCGGGAGTGGCTGCGGCTCGTCTTCGCCGTCCGTGGCCGTCCCGCGGGGTTTCTGCTCGCCCTCTCCGCGCTCGCGCTGTACTTCGTGCTCCACCTGCTGGTCTCCGGACCGTCAGCGCACGCGCTCCCGTGGTTCATGTTCTTCCTGTCCCTGCCGGGCAATCTCGTCATCGGCGGCATGGAGGAGGCCGGCTGGATGACCGCGCTGCAACCCGGGCTCGATCGGCGGTGGGGGTTCGTCCCGTCCTCGCTGGTGGTCGGGATCGTCTGGCTCCTCTGGCACGTGCCGCTCTTCTTCATTCCCGGCACGAACCACGAGTCCGGTCAGATCGACTTCTGGATGTTCGCGGTCCAGGTCATGGCGTTCCGCTTCCTCTACGGCGCGATCTTCCGGGTGGCGGACACGAACGGGGTGCTCCTGTGCATCCTCACCCACACGGTGTTCAACGCCGCCAGCTTCACCCTCGGCATCCCGCCGACGACCTGGGCGGGCACCCTCGCCGCCAACGTGGGAGTGGTGATCCTTGCCCTCGTGTCGGTGACGCTCTCCCCGCGGGCTCAGGCGACTCGTCGATGGCGCGTCGAGCCCTGAGCGGCACTGTGGAGAGGCAGCCCAGCGACAGAACGCCACGGCCGCGGATCGCCGATCTCTCTCGAACCACCGGCTTGAGCCCGCAGGTTGCGTCGAGAGGGGCCCTCGTTGTCGGTAGCTCCCGGCTGTGTTCTACCGAACGAGGCGGAGCGGTGATGCGACGAACTCCATGGCATCTCGACACCCGCGAGCATCGGAGCGGCGTCAGGGTGTACTCCACGCAGGATCGATCAGAGTGGCCTACATCTCGGCAACAACACGTCACTACATCTGCATGTCGGCGAAGCGCTGGTAGTGGCCCTGGAACGCGACGGTGATCGTGTCGGTGGGACCGTTACGGTGCTTGGCCACGATGAGATCCGCCTCGCCCGCGCGTGGCGACTCCTTCTCGTAGGCGTCCTCGCGGTGGAGCAGGATCACGACGTCGGCGTCCTGCTCGATGCTGTTGTGTGCCGCGATGCCGTTCGCGACGAAGTTGTGCCCGTCGAGGACTGTGGCGTCGTAGACCTGTTTCTCCCCCATCGGCTCGATCGAGACGACCTCGTCCCACAGGAGGTCGTTGACGGCCATGATCTCCAGCTCCTCGCTCTCGAGCACAGCCGCGATCTTGCCGAGGCGGTGCCTCGACGGGGAGTTCTTCCACAGCGCGCTGCCGCAGAACTCGGTGCCGATCGCTGCCGCGAACTCGCGGTGCGTCATGCCGCGCTCGACGAGGATCTCGCGGACGTCGTCCCAGACCCGGCGCGGGACGGTGTCGACGTTCGTGTTGGCCCGCGTCTCGCGGATGATCGTCAGCAGCTTCTCGGCGACATCGCCGCGGTCGCCGTGCACGCCGATCTCCTGGAGGAAGCGGCGCTGGTCGTCCACCCCGCTCACGTCGAGCGTGTACCCGGGGCGGTACGACCCCTTGGGTGTCGCCGCGCGCACGCGCGTCGAGATGCCGAAGCGGAGCAGGAGGCGCGACAGCCCGTCGACGACCTCACGGGACGTCGAGGCGTAGTAGATCCGACCGCTGCGCCCGTTCTTGTTGATCGTCACCGAGCCGTCCGTGGCCCAGATGTGCTTGATGAAGAGCGCGATCTGACGCTTGGGCAGGTGGAAGACGCTCGTCGGGATGAACTTCTCGTGGCTGCGCGCCCCGAACAGGCCCAGGTCGTCGAGCCACTCGGCGATGGGGTTCCGGCGGCCGCGAGCGAGACGGTAGGGCGCCGGGAGGCGCAGGGTCGTGACTCTTGCGGCGGCATATTCATCGCGGATCGGGGTGATGCCGAAAGCGCCTGCGGCCTCGGAGACGGTCGCGAGGTTCCGCTCGTCGATCGAGGCGTAGCGGATCGGCTGGCGCTTCACGAACGACCCGTCACCGAGGAGGTGCGCGAGCATGACGACCTTGCGGTCGTCCCACTCCAGGTTCCGCTCCGGCCCCGGTACGTGGCGCGGCACACCGATGCGCGAGCCCACCTCCAGGTCCCCGAGCGCCGTCCAGCCGTCGTAGGTGAGGAACGGGTGGTTCGCCGTCGCCTCGATCTCCTTGCCCGACGCGAGGCGCATCCTGAACACCGGCTTCACCCCGGTGGGGAACACGTGGGTGAGGTGACGGCGCACGTACTGGAGCCGGTCGTTGAGCGCCCACACGGGGACGTCCTTGGCGTTGAGCGCGAACAGCTCACCGAGACTGGTCTCCGCACCGGTGTCCGCGCGCAGGATCTTCGTGTCCTCGGTGAGGCAGCCCGACTCACGCAGGTCGCTCATCTGCGGCTTCTTGTCGCCACGCTGTTCCGGACCACGGTTCAGCTGCGAGATCGCGATGACAGGAACCTCGAGCTCCTTCGCGAGCAGCTTGAGCGCACGCGAGAACTCCGAGACCTCCTGCTGGCGCGACTCGACGCGCTTGCCGGAGCTCATGAGCTGGAGGTAGTCGATGACGACGAGCTTGAGGTCGTGGCGCTGCTTGAGCCGACGGCACTTGGCGCGGATCTCCATGAGCGACATGTTCGGCGAGTCGTCGATGAACAGCGGAGCCTCGGCGACCTTGCCCATCGTCGAGGCGAGCTTCTGCCAGTCCTGCTCGTCCATCTTCCCGGAACGCATCCGCGTGAGCGGCACCTTCGCCTCGGCGGCGAGCAGACGCATCGTGATCTCGTTGCGGCTCATCTCCAGGGAGAAGATGACGGCCGCCATCTGGTGGTGCACCGCGGCGTGCGTCGCGACGTTGATGCCGAGGACGGAATTGTGCGTCGGCACCATCGACCGTCCCGCGAGGTACAGGTGCGACGGGTGGTCCACCTCGACGCAGCGCACCGGCACCGGGTCGACGCGTCGGACGTCGACCACGAACCGCGAGGTGAGCCGCGCCGTCCCAGGGCGACGGCGCTCCTTGTGGACGAGCCGCTTGCGCTCCAGCCAGAAGACGTCGTCCTCGGTCGTGAAGGTGATCGTGTACGCCGTGGACGAGGACTCGGTCCGACCCTGGACGGCCTTCGTCGACCACCCCGTGCGGTATCCCAGGGACAGGACCAGCTCTCGCGTCTGCAACGCGAGGCGCTCGCTCGTCAGCGAGATCTGGACGCTTCCCTGCGGCGTAACCGTCCCGTCGGTGTCGAGCAGACCCGCGAGAAGCTCGCGTCGTTGCGTCTCGCTCGCGCGCAGATACGCCGCGGGGATGTGCTTGTTCGACAAGACTCCGAGCGCGCGGAGCCGTCCACCCATGGTGCCGTTCGTCGCGTGGCACCTCTGGCACCGTCGGAAGCCCCACCCGGGCTCGCCGCAGTCCGGGCACGTCGGAGGCGCAGGCCGCTCCATGCCGCGCGACCGCGCTGCGCAGGCCTTCCCGCACGCCAGGAGAGTCGCGCGCTTCGGGGTGAACTCACCGCCGCACGCGATGCACGCTCGAACAACGGGCTCTGGCTCGGGCAGGAGCATGTTGTACGCCCGCGCACGCCCCTCCGCCTTCCCCTTCGGCTGTGCGACGTAGCCCAGCCCTTCGATCCGCATCGCGATCTCGGGGTCGGCGGACGTGAACTCGGCGCGCCGAGAGCTACCGTCGCCCAGCCAGACCCCGAGCGCATACGGGTGGATCGGGAGGTCGGCCTCGGGAAGGTCCAGCGGTGCCGTCGTGGCGATCGAGTGGTTCGCACGGTTGTCCGCCGTGACACAACGGACCGTGGCCGCGAGCTCCTCGGTCGTGCGGACGGACGACTCGGGCGTCTCGCCGGCGCGGACCGCGCGTCGCTGGGCACGGGTCGAGGTCACCCACTGGTGCTGCGCGTCCGCGACGATCACGGTGCCGTCGTCGAGTTCGACCTCGTAGCAGGGGCGGTCGACCATGACCTCGGTCGCCGCGACGACGCGTGTGGGCGTCCCGTCCGCGGAGACCAGCAGATCACCGACCGCGACCTCGCCCATCGTCGTCCAGCCCGACGGCGTGGGCAGGGGCGTGTCGAGCGCGAGCGCCTTGCCGATGGCCGGCCGCGCCGCGACGACGATCATCTGGCCAGGGTGCAGGCCGTTGGTGAGCCGGTCGAAGTCGGAGTAGCCGGTGGGGACGCCGGTCATGCCCTCGCCGCGCCCCTGGGCGGCCTCGATCTCGTCGAACGTGGGCCCGAGGATCTCGGCGAGGGGGAGGTAGTCCTCCGTCGTGCGCCGCTCCGTGACGGCGTAGACCTCGGCCTGGGCGTTGTTGACGATCTCGTCGACGTCGCCGCCGTCGGTCGCGTAGCCGAGCTGCACGATGCGCGTGCCCGCCTCGACGAGGCGGCGCAGGACCGCACGCTCGCGGACGATGCGCGCGTAGTACCCGGCGTTGGCGGCGGTCGGCACGCCGGCCATGAGGTCGTGGATGTAGGGCGCGCCGCCGATGCGCTGGAGCTCGCCGCGCTTGGTCAGCTCCGCGACGACGGTGATGGCGTCGGCGGGCTCGCCGCGACCGTAGAGGTCGATGATCGACTCGTAGACGATCTCGTGCGCCGGACGGTAGAAGTCGGAGCCGCGGATCTGCTCGATGACGTCCGCGATGGCGTCCTTCGACAGCAGCATGCCGCCGAGCACGCTCATCTCGGCGGCGACGTCCTGGGGCGGCGTCCGGTCGAACCCCGACGGCCCCGGTCCCCCGTAGCTCTCCTCGAGCTCCTCGATCGACATGCGCCCCTCGCTCCCCCGGGACTGGAACGGCCCTTGCGGGACCGCACGACCGGGACCACTCTTCGTCGTACACGTGTTCTACCGCGGGCCACCCACACGACTGTCCCGGTGGCCGCGCCCCCCGCCTCCGACAGGCACGACCCCGCGACACTAGATCGCCACCGGACGCCCTGCAAACGGCCCTGTGCACGCCCGGTGGACAGGGACCCCCGTTCCTGTGGACACAGTCCCCCACACTGTGCACACCCGGTGGAAAACGGTGTGGACAACCTCACGATCTTCCTGTGTACATCGCCGTGAGCGGCCTCTGACCAGCCTCATCACTACCCTCAGGGGTGTGGAAGAAAGAAAGTCGGGCGACACGCCGACGACACGCCGGACACCGTCCGGCCACCCCGACGACACCGGGCCGCCATCCGGCCCCGGTGCGTCGTCCACAGGTCCCCGCGCACGGTCCCGGCTCGACCGCGAGATCCTGGCCCTCGCCGTCCCGGCGCTCGGCGCGCTCGTGGCCGAGCCGCTGTTCGTGCTCGTCGACAGCGCCGTCGTCGGCCACCTCGGCACCGCGCAGCTCGCGGGCCTCTCCCTCGCGTCGACCCTCCTCGTGACCCTCGTCGGCCTGTGCGTCTTCCTCGCCTACGCGACCACGGCCGCCGTCGCGCGCCGCATCGGTGCGGGCCACACGCGGGAGGCGCTCCAGTCCGGGATCGACGGCCTCTGGCTCGCCGTCGGGCTCGGCGCGCTCCTCGCCGCCGTCCTGTGGACGACCGCCCCGTGGGCCGTCGGCGCGATGGGCGGCACGGGCGAGGTCGCCGAGCACGCCGTGGTCTACCTCCGCTGGTCCGCGCTCGGCCTCCCCGGGATGCTCCTCGTCCTCGCGTCCACCGGCGTGCTGCGCGGCATGCAGGACACCCGGACGCCCCTGTGGGTCGCCGCGGGCGGCGCGACGTTCAACGCGGTCCTCAACGTCGTCCTCGTCTACGGGGCAGGGCTCGGGATCGCCGGGTCCGGCATCGGGACGGCCGTCGCCCAGCTCACCATGGGCGCGGTGCTCGTCGTGGTCGTGGTGCGCGGCGCCCGGCGCCACGGCGCGTCGCTGCGGCCCGCCGCAGGCGGGATCTGGGCCAACGCGCGCGCCGGCGCGCCGCTCTTCGTGCGCACGCTCTCGCTCCGCCTCGCGATCCTCCTCACCGTGTTCGTCGCGACCGGGCTCGGGGAGGTCACGCTCGCGGGCTACCAGGTCGTGAACTCCGTCTGGGGGCTCGCGGCCTTCGCGCTCGACGCGCTCGCCATCGCGGCGCAGGCGCTCGTCGGGCACGGGCTGGGGGCCGACGACGTCCCCCGCGTCCGCGCCGTCCTGCGCCGCACCCTCCAGTGGGGCGTCGCCGCCGGGGCAGGCCTGGGCGTCGTCATGGCCGCGGGCGGCTGGTGGTTCGCGCTCCTCTTCACGTCCGACCCCGAGGTCCGCACCGCCGTCGCCGTCGGCATGGCGGTGTGCGGCGTCCTCCTGCCGATGGCAGGGTGGGTGTTCGTGCTCGACGGCGTCCTCATCGGCGCCGGGGACGGCCGCTTCCTCGCCTGGGCGGGCATGCTCACGCTCGTGGTCTACGCGCCGTTCGCGCTCGCCGTCCGGCACTGGGCGCCCGACGGCGCGGCGGGCCTCGCGTGGCTCTGGCTCGCCTTCGCAGGGGTCTTCATGGCGGCACGCGCCGTCACCACCGGGCTCCGCGCGCGCGGGAGCGCCTGGATGGTCACCGGCACCGCCTGAGGGCTCGGCGCGCGCAGCCGAGCACGACGGGGCCGGACGCGACGAAGGCCCGGCCCCTCCGAGGAGGGACCGGGCCTTCGTGGACTGCTCAGCAGCAGATCAGGCAGCGACGACCTTCACCGCGAGGGTCGCGGAGACCTCCGGGTGGAGGCGGACGGAGACCGTGTAGTCCCCCGTCGCCTTGATCGGCTGACCGATCTCGATCTTGCGCTTGTCGACCGACGCACCGGCGGCCGTCACGGCGGACGCGATGTCCGCCGTCGTGACGGCGCCGAAGAGGCGACCGGCAGCGCCGGCCTTCGCCTCGACGACGACCGGCTTCGCCTGCAGCGAGTCGCGGATCGCCTTCGCGTCGTCGAGCGACGCGATCTCGCGGGCCTTGCGCGCCTTGCGGATCGCAGTCACCTGCGACTCGGCGCCCTTGGACCACGGCGTGGCGAGCTTGCGCGGGACGAGGAAGTTACGGGCGTACCCGTCCTTCACCTCGACGACGTCGCCGGGCTCACCGAGACCGGTGACCTCGTGGGTCAGGATCAGCTTGGCCATGAGTTCTCTCCCTTCCCGCTCAGCGAGCCGTCGACGTGTACGGCAGCAGCGCCATCTCGCGCGCGTTCTTCACCGCACGGGCGATCTGGCGCTGCTCCTGGACGGAGACGCCGGTCACGCGACGCGCGCGGATCTTGCCGCGGTCGGAGATGAACTTGCGCAGCAGCGCCGTGTCCTTGTAGTCGACCGACTCGATCTTGGCCGACTTCAGCGGGTTGGACTTCTTCTTGGGCTTGCGCACCACAGGCTTCGCCATGGTGTTGCTCCTCTACAAGGTGCGATCCCCGCGCGCGGACCGCGCCGACGAGCGGCGCGGCACCCGCGGGGACGGGTGTGTGTTCTGGGAGTGGCGGACGATCAGAACGGGGGCTCGTCGGAGAACGAGCCACCGGACGACGCGGGACCAGCCGTGGCCCACGGGTCGTCGCTCTGCTGCTGACCGCCGCCGGAGCTGAATCCGCCGCCGGAGGCGCCGCCGGAGTTGGCGCCACCTCCGTAGCCGCCACCGCCGCCGAAGCCGCCGCCACCGCCACCCGAGCGCTGAGCGCGGGTGACCTTGGCAGAGGCGTAGCGCAGGGAAGGACCGATCTCGTCCACCTGCAGCTCGACGACGGTGCGCTTCTCCCCCTCACGGGTCTCGTACGAGCGCTGGACGAGGCGACCCTGCACGATGACGCGCATGCCCTTCGTCAGCGACTCCGCGACGTTCTCCGCGGCCTCGCGCCAGATCGAGCAGCGCATGAACAGGGTGTCCCCGTCCTTCCACTCGTTCGACTGGCGGTCGAAGGTCCGCGGCGTGGACGCCACCGTGAAGTTGGCCACCGCCGCACCCGAGGGGGTGAAACGCAGCTCCGGGTCTCCCGTGAGGTTCCCGATCACCGTGATGACGGTGTCACCTGCCATGGCCAGCTCCTTCGTGTGTCGTCTGTGTCGTCGACGGCGCCGCGCGCCTCGCTCGTAACGTTCTCGCGTCGCTCATCCCACCACGCGGCGCCCACACGCGCTACGGCGTGCAGCATCCCGGTGCAGGACGGTCGAACGGGGGAGACGGGGAGGATCAGCGAGCGTCCGTGCGCAGGATCTTGGTCCGCAGGACGACCTCGTTGAGGCCGAGCTGACGGTCCAGCTCCTTGGCGGTGTCGGAGGTCGACGTGAAGTCGACGACCGCGTAGATGCCCTCGGACTTCTTGTTGATGTCGTACGCCAGGCGGCGACGACCCCAGATGTCCACCTTGTCGACGGAGCCGCCGTCAGTCTTGATGACCGACAGGTACTTGTCGAGCGACGGGGCGACGGTGCGCTCCTCGATCTCGGGGTCGAGGATGATCATCAGTTCGTACTGACGCATGCGGATAACCCACCTCCTCTGGTCTTCGCGGTCACGGTCTCTCCGTGACAGGAGGGTTCATGCTTCATGCTGCTGCCGTCCGACGGGCGGACGGCAGCTCCCCAGGGTACCCGCTCGGCGCGGGCGCCCGGAAATCTGCGGCCGACGGGCAGGTCAGCCCCGGCCCGGGATGATGCCGCCGACGTTGCCGTTGCCCCCGCCGGCGTTCCCTCCCCCGCCCGGGTTCCCGGGTTCCGTGGGCGACGGGTCCGGGTTCTCCGGGTCCGTGGGATCGGGAGGCGGTTGCTGGCCCGGGTCGGCGCCCTTCGAGACGACGAGCGCGATGGTCGACCCCGGCGGGACCTCGCTCATGGACGACTGGCTGATCACGTAGCCCCGGGGCTGCTGGTCGGAGAACTCCTCGGTGATCCGCACCTTGAGGCCGGCGCCCTCGAGCTGGGCGCGCGCGGCGCGAGCCTCCATGCCGACGACGGACGGGACTGCCACGTTCGCCGGCTGCTGCGGCTCCTCCGGCTCCTCGGGCGGCGCCTCCTCGGTCGGGGTCTGCGTCGGGGTCTCCGTCGGGGTCTCCGTCGGCTTCGGCTTGGGCGGGCTGTAGGGCAGGAACTCGCCCTCCGGGAGGTTCGCCGCCGCGACCTGCATGTAGGACGCCCAAGCCTCGACGGGCCACGAACCACCGGTGATCTCGGGGTTGCGCATGTCGGCCCAGCGCCCGAACGGCGTGATCTGCTCCTCCTCGCCGTTCGGTCCGACCTGGTAGAGGCCGACGACCGTCGCGAGCCCGGGGGTGAATCCCGCGAACCACGCCGACTTGTTCTCGTTCGACGTACCCGTCTTGCCGGCGGCGGGCCGCCCGATCTCCTGCGCGGGCTTCCCCGAACCCTGCTTGACGACCTCCGCGAGCGCGTACTGCGTGGCCGACATGGTCTCCGTGGTGAACTCCTGGGTGCGCTTGTCGGCACCCGGCGCCTGGTACACGAGGTTGCCGCGCGAGTCCGTGACCGACGCGACGATGTGCGGGGTGGACCGCAGGCCGCCCGAGGCGATGGTCGCGTACGCGTTCGTGAGCTCCAGCGGCGTCACGGTCGCGGTGCCGAGGACGTTGGCCGCGTTGCCCAGCACCTCCGTGCGGTCCGAGATGCCGAGGCGGTGGGCGACCTCCGCCGTCTTCTCAGGGCCGGTCTCGATGTTGAGCGCCGCGTACACGGTGTTCACGGAGTTGGCGGTCGCCTTGACCAGGTCGATGTCGCCGTAGGGCACGTCCCCGAAGTTCCGGACCTTCCAGTCCTCGCCGTTGTTGGCGTCGGGGAACGTCTTGGGCGAGTTGCCGTCGTAGCGCTCGTCGAGCGTGTGCCCGGCCTCGAGCGCCGCGATGAGGGTGAACGGCTTGAACGTCGAGCCTCCCTGCGCTGCACCTCGCGTCGCGTTGTTGTACGCCTGGGTGACGTAGTCGGGACCCCCGTACAGGGCTCGGATCGACCCGTCGTTGGGGTCGATCGACACGATCGCGGGGCGCAGGTTGGGCGAGACGGGGTTCTCGTCGCCTCGCGCCTCCTGCGGGAGGGAGTTCGCGGTGTCGACCGCGGCCTGCTGCATCGTCGCGTCGATGGTCGTGGTGACCTTGTAGCCCTTGGTCTGGAGGGCGTCGAACGAGATGTCGTTCTTCGCGAGCTCGTCCTCGACCATGCCGAGCAGATAGCCGGTGGGCCCCTCGTACTTCTGGGACTTGACGTACGGGATCGCCTCGGGGAAGCCCGCGTCCACCGCCGCCTGGCGCTCCGCGGCGGTGATGTGGCCGTCCTCCTCCATGTTCCGCAGCGTCCGCTTCCACCGCTCCTCGGCCTGGGCGTGGTTGACGGCCGGGTCCCAGTTGCTGGGGCTGGGGATGATGCCGGCGATCATGGCCGCCTGCGAGACCGTGAGGTCGGCGGCGTTCACGCCGTAGTACTTCTGCGCCGCCGCCTGGATGCCGTAGGCGCCGCGACCGAAGTAGATGGTGTTGAGGTAGTTGCCGAGGATCTCCGACTTGTCCTGCTGCTGCGTGATCTTGACGGCGAGGATCGCCTCGCGCGCCTTGCCCGCGTAGTCCGTGACCGAGTCCGTGTAGTACCGCTCGACGTACTGCTGTGTCAGCGTGGACGCGCCCTGACGGCCGCCGCCCTTGATGTTGTTGTAGAAGGCGCGCGCGATGCCCTTGACGTCGACGCCGGAGTTCGTCCAGAACGTGCGGTCCTCGGAGGCGACGACGGCGTTGCCGACGTACGGCGGCAACGTCGCGTAGTCGACGATCTCGCGGTTCTCGACCGCGTACTTGCCCATCTCCGTGGTGCCGTCACCCCAGTAGACGGTGGACGTCTGGGCCCCCACGCTCGGCAGCTTCGTCGGCACCTCGGTCGTGAACCACGCGGCGACGGCGACGCCCGCGACGAGCGCGATGCCCGTCAGCATGGTCCCGACGACCACGCGCCACGACGGCAGCCAGCGGCGGACGCCCTTGACGTGCGAGCGTGGGTAGTTGAAGAACCGACGGCGCCCGCGCGGGGTCGGCCGTCCGTTCGTCCTCGTGGATCGCGCCACGGTCTACCTTCCTCTGGGGGGCATCGAGGAGCCGGCTCGCGTCGACCGCGGGCCTGCCCGTGGGCCGCCGTGCGGGGACCACCTGACCGATGGGACGGGCCCTGCCTCGGGGGCGGGCCGCCGTCGGGCACGAGGTCGGCGCACGCCGGACCACCCTGAACAATAGGGCGTCACCCTGTCCCGACAAGGGTTCAGCGCACCGTGAGCGGGATCGTCCGCCATTGATTCGCCCGGGCGTCCCGCCGCCTCCGCGGGTTCTTCACATGCCCGGCGACGTGTGTCACAGTCCGGTCAGGATTGCACGACACATCGGGACGACCTAACCTGTCGATGTATCGACTCGATACATCGGGTCGAACCAGATCCCAGCGAGTCCCTCCGGGGCTACGCCGAGGAGCGTCAGGAGGTGGGATCGTGCGGAGCAAGACACCTGTGCTCGAGACCGCGATCCTGGGTCTCCTCAAGGAGGCGCCGCTGCACGGGTACGAGCTGCGCAAGCGGCTCAACATCATGCTCGGCTCCTTCCGCGTGCTGTCCTACGGCTCGCTGTACCCCGCCCTCAAGTCGCTGGTGGCCCGCGGGCTCATCACCGGCACGGAGCAGTCGGCCGCGCAGTCGACCCTCGCGCCCGCCCTCTCGGGCAAGCGCGCGCGGATCGTCTACGAGCTGACGGCCGAGGGCAAGGAGCACCTCCAGACCGTCCTGGCCTCCTCCGGGCCGGCGGCGTGGGAGGACGAGAGCTTCGACGTCCGGTTCGCGTTCTTCGCGCAGACCGACGCCGAGACCCGCATCCGCATCCTCGAGGGCCGGCGCACCCGGCTCACCGAGAGGCTGGAGGCGGTCAGGGAGTCCGCGGCTCGCACGCGCGAGCGGCTCGACGAGTACACGCTCGAGCTGCAACGTCACGGACTCGAGCAGGTCGAGCGCGAGGTGCGCTGGCTCGACGGTCTCATCACCACCGAGCGCGACAGGAGCTCCGGGCACCCCCGGGGCGCCGCCCGCGCGCGGTCCAGCAGCACCCCGCATCCTGCGGAACCATCCGAGCAGGAGCCCGACGGCGCGAGGCGTCCCGAGGACCCTGGAACAACGAACACCAAGGAGCGAGGATGACCTCCATCCGCGTCGCCATCGTCGGCGTAGGCAACTGCGCATCGTCCCTCGTCCAGGGCGTGCACTTCTACCGTGACGCCGACCCGAGCAGCACCGTCCCGGGCCTCATGCACGTCCAGTTCGGCGACTACCACGTGTCGAGCCTGGAGTTCGTGGCGGCGTTCGACGTCGACGCGAAGAAGGTCGGCTTCGACCTCTCGGAGGCCATCAACGCCTCCGAGAACAACACGATCAAGATCGCCGACGTCCCGCCGCTCGGCGTGACCGTCCAGCGCGGCCCGACCCTCGACGGCGTCGGCAAGTACTACGCGCAGACGATCGAGGAGTCGGACGCGGAGCCGGTCGACGTCGTCGCCGCGCTGCGCGAGGCGCAGGTCGACGTGCTCGTCTGCTACCTCCCCGTGGGCTCGGAGCAGGCCGCGAAGTTCTACGCGCAGGCCGCGATCGACGCCGGCGTGGCGTTCGTCAACGCGCTCCCCGTCTTCATCGCGTCCGACCCGGAGTGGGCCGCGAAGTTCGAGGAGGCCGGCGTCCCGATCGTCGGCGACGACATCAAGTCGCAGGTCGGCGCGACGATCACGCACCGCGTGCTCGCGAAGCTCTTCGAGGACCGCGGCGTCGTGCTGGACCGCACGTACCAGCTCAACGTCGGCGGCAACATGGACTTCAAGAACATGCTCGAGCGCGAGCGCCTGGAGTCCAAGAAGATCTCCAAGACACAGGCCGTGACCTCGAACCTCGAGGGCCCGCTCGGCGGCAAGACGGAGGACCGCAACGTCCACATCGGCCCGTCGGACTACGTCGCGTGGCTCGACGACCGCAAGTGGGCGTACGTGCGCCTCGAGGGCCGCGCGTTCGGCGAGGTCCCGCTGAACCTGGAGTACAAGCTCGAGGTGTGGGACTCCCCCAACTCCGCCGGCATCATCATCGACGCCGTCCGCGCCGCGAAGATCGCCAAGGACCGCGGCGTCGGCGGCCCGATCCTCTCGGCCTCGACGTACTTCATGAAGTCCCCGCCGGTCCAGATGGAGGACACGAAGGGCCGTGCGCAGCTGGAGGCCTTCATCGCCGGTGAGGTCGAGCGCTGACCTGGAGCGCAGTGGAGGGTGAGGGCCGAGGTACGAGGCGCTCGACCGTCACGGAGCGCAAGGTCAGCGCGACCGGAGACGTCGAGCGCTGATCCGGAGTGCAGCGAAGGTCGGGAGCCCGGCACGCTTTTCGCCGGGCTCCCGGCCGTAGCGGAGCGCAGGACCAGCGCGACCGAAGAGTCGAGCGCTGAGCGCTGAGTAGGCAGCGGTAGAGCCCTGGTCGTCCGGCAGGAGGACCAGGGCTCTACCTCGCTCGGCCGGGTTCGTCGTCGGCCCCGACCAGCGCCGTCGGCCCCCGACCCGCCGCACGACGCCCCACGGGGGACAACCGCATGTCCGACCGCACGACGACGAACGTAGGGTGACCGCGTGGGTGTGATCTCCGAGCTGCGGGCGCTGCTGCGCCTGGACGGCTTCCGCAAGCTGTTCGCCGTCCGGCTCGTGTCGCAGGCCGGGGACGGCATGTTCCAGGTCGGCCTGGCGTCGCTCCTGTTCTTCTCCCCCGAGTCGCAGGGCACGGCGGCGGCCATCGCGGGCGCGTTCGCGGTGATGCTCGCGCCGTTCACGATCGTCGGCCCGTTCGCCGGGGTGTTCCTCGACCGGTGGCAGCGTCGTCAGGTCCTCGCGTGGGGCAACGCGGTGCGCGTCGTCATCACGCTCGGCATGGCGGTGCTCATGCTGACAGGCGGGGTGAGCGGCTGGATCTACGCGCTGGGCCTGGCCGCGCTGTCCGTGAACCGCTTCCTGCTCGCGGGGCTCTCGGCGGGCCTGCCGCGGGTCGTCGACGGCCCGCTGCTCCTCACGGCGAACTCCCTCACGCCGACGCTCGGCGCGGGTGCGGCGTTCGTCGGGGGCGGGATCGGCGTGGTGCTCGGGCTGGCGTTCGAGCCGGGCCGGGTCAAGGACTCGTCGGCGCTCGTGTGCGCGGCGCTGGTCTTCGGCGTCGCGTCGCTCCTGGCGCTGCGCCTCGGGCGCACGCAGCTCGGCCCGGAGCGCCCGGCGGAGTCCGCGATCCGCTCGGAGATCGCGCGGGTCGCGCGCGGTCTGGCCGACGGCGCCCGGTACCTCGTCGCGCGCCGCACGCCGGGGCAGGCGCTGCTCGCGATGGCGACGCACCGCTTCCTCTACGGCGTGGTGTTCATCGCGTCGATCCTCATCGCGCGCAACCTCCTGAGCCCCGGCGACCAGGACGCGGGCTTCGTGACGTTCGGGCTCGTCGTGGGGCTCACCGGCGTGGGGGGTGCCGCGGCGGCGGTCATCACCCCGTTCCTGTCGCGCCGCACCGGTCCCCAGGTGTGGATCGCGATCATGCTGCTGCTCGCGGCGGCGAGCCAGCTCCTGCTCGTCACGACGCCGTCGCGCGCGGTGGTGTTCACGGGCGCGACGCTGCTGGGCCTGGCCGCCCAGGGCACGAAGATCGCGGTGGACACGATCGTCCAGCGCGACACGGACGACGAGTTCCGCGGCCGCGCGTTCGCGTTCTACGACGTGCTCTACAACGCGGCGTTCGTGGGCGCGGCGGCCCTCGCGGCCTTCACCCTCCCGGACACGGGCTGGTCGCGCGGCGTGTTCGCCGTGCTGGCGGTGGCGTACTGCGTCGCCGCCCTGGTCCTGTGGACGCGGGGCGCTCGCACGCCGTCCGAGCCGGGCGACGCCGTCGTGCCCGACGCCGGGGCGTCCCCCCGCACGCCGCACGCCTGACGCGCCGTCCCCTCGACCGCCTGCGCGACGCGCGCGGGCCTCCTTCTGCCCTCGGCGTACCGATGAGTCCGGGGCGGAAAAGAGGTCGTCACCGTCGGCGGGAATAACGCAGGATGGTGAATGGTCGTACAGGGTACGGATCTCGCGGCGAGCGCCGCGCGGGCCGTCCCGGGTCGGGTCACCCTGCTCGTGGCCCCGCCGACCGAACCGACACCGTCGTCGCGTGCCCCCGCACGCGACCGTCGCGCTGCCCTGCAGCGCACCCTGCCCCCCGACCGGGTCCGACCCTGCGCCCGGGACGCCACCGACGCGAGCGGAGACACACCGTGACAGCCTCCCCCACCCACGACACCTCGGCCGCCGTCGACCGCCTCCCCCGGGCGGACTTCCTCGTCATCGCGCTGCTGCTCGGCTCGGCGTTCGTCGTGATCCTCAACGAGACGACGATGAGCGTGGCGCTCGCGCCGCTCATGGCGGACCTCGGGATCACCGCGAGCACGGGCCAGTGGCTCACGACGGCGTTCATGCTGACCATGGCCGTCGTCATCCCGGCGACCGGGTTCCTGCTCCAACGGCTCGGGACGCGCGGCGCCTACCTGCTCGCGATGTCGCTGTTCAGCGCGGGCACGCTGCTCGCCGCGCTCTCCCCCGGCTTCGCGTGGCTGCTCGTCGGGCGCGTCGTCCAGGCGTCGGGCACGGCCATCATGATGCCGCTGCTCATGACGACGATCATGACGCTCGTGCCGCCGGCCATCCGCGGCAAGGTCATGGGCAACATCTCGATCGTCATGGCCGCCGCGCCCGCGCTCGGTCCGTCGCTCTCGGGTCTCATCCTCAACTCCCTGAGCTGGCGGTGGGTCTTCGGCATCGTGCTGCCCATCGGCCTCGTCGCGCTCCTCCTCGGCTTCCTGTACATCCGGGACGTCGCAGACCGTACGCACTCGCGCCTCGACCCGTTCTCCCTCGTCCTCGCGGCGTTCGCGTTCGGCGGGCTCGTCTACGGGCTCTCGAGCATCGGGGAGGCCGCGCGCCACACGCCCGTCGTCCCGCCGGCCGTGCCGCTCGCTCTCGGCGTCCTCGCGCTCGCCGCGTTCGCGTGGCGGCAGATCGTCCTCCAGCGCGAGGACCGCGCCCTGCTCGACCTGCGCGTGTTCACGCACCGCGGGTTCAGCGTGCCGCTCGGCATCATGGCCGTCGGCATGGTCGCGATGTTCGGCTCGCTCATCCTCCTGCCGCTGTTCCTCCAGGACGCGATGGGCCTCGAGCCGCTCGCGACCGGGCTCATCGTGCTCCCGGGCGGGCTCCTCATGGGTCTGCTCGGCCCGACCGTCGGCCGGCTCTACGACCGGGTGGGACCGCGTCCGCTCGTCATCCCGGGCGTGAGCGTCGTCGCGGTGGCCCTCGCGGCCTTCACGACGATCCACGCCGACTCGTCGCCGTGGTTCGTCCTGGCGCTGCACGTCACGCTGAGCCTGGGCCTCGCGTTCATGTTCACGCCGCTGTTCACGTCGGCGCTCTCGTCGCTCGAGCCGCACCAGTACTCGCACGGCTCCGCGTCGATCGGCACGGTGCAGCAGCTCGCGGGTGCCGCGGGGACCGCGATGTTCGTCGCCGTCATGACGTCGCGCTCGATCGCGTACGGCGAGGCGGGCGCGTCGCCCCGGGTGGCGCTGGCCGAGGGCGTCGGCGACGCGTTCGTCTGGGGCACGGCGGTCATGCTGGTCGCCGTCGGCCTGTCGTTCCTCCTGCGCCGCAGCGCGCCGCCGGCGCACGGGCACGGCCCGGCGCAGCCCGGCACGCAGGACGCCCCGGTCGAGGACGCCCGCACCGGGGACTCCCGCGCCACGGACGCCCGCACCGCGGACGTGAAGGTCGAGGCCGCCCTGGCCACCGACGACGTCTGAGGCGACCGGCACGACGTCGCACCCGCGAGCACGGCGAGGGGTGCCGCTCTCATCAGCCCGAGAGCGGCACCCCTTCGGTGTCTTCGCTCCTTCTCACCCCCGAGGGCTCACCCGCGCGCCGGGGGTACGCCACGCTCAGGACGCCGACGACTCCGGCTGCTCGGCCCACCACCGCAGGAGGTCCGCGCGCGCCGTCTCCTCGTCGACGGGGCCCCGGTCGAGGCGCAGCTCCAGCAGGTGCTTGTACGCCTTCCCCACCACGGGCCCGGGGCGGATCCCGAGGATCTCCATGATCTGCTGCCCGTCGAGGTCGGGGCGGACGGCGTCGAGCTCCTCCTTCGCCTGGAGGTCGGCGATGCGGCGCTCCAGGTCGTCGTACGACTCGCGCAGCCGCTGGGCCTTGCGCCGGTTGCGGGTCGTGCAGTCGGCGCGCGTGAGGCGGTGCAGGCGCTCGAGCAGCGGGCCGGCGTCGGTCACGTAGCGGCGCACGGCCGAGTCGGTCCACGCGCCGTCGCCGTAGCCGTGGAACCGCAGGTGCAGCTCGACGAGGCGCGCGACGTCCTTGACCACCTGCTTGTCGTACCGCAGCGCCTTGAGGCGCTTGGCGACCATCTTGGCGCCGACGACCTCGTGGTGGTGGAAGCTCACGCCGCCCCCGGCCTCGAACCGGCGCGTGGGCGGCTTGCCGACGTCGTGCAGGAGCGCCGCGAGGCGGAGCACGAGGTCGGGCGAGGGGACGGCGCCGTCGGGCCCGGTCTCCTGCGCGATGGCCTGGTCGAGGACCGTGAGCGAGTGCTCGTACACGTCCTTGTGCCGGTGGTGCTCGTCGATCTCGAGCTTGAGCGCGGGCAGCTCGGGCAGCACGTGGTCGGCGAGGCCCGTGTCCACGAGGACCTCGAGCCCGCGCCGCGGCGCGGCGCCGCACAGCAGCTTCGACAGCTCGTCGCGCACGCGCTCGGCCGAGACGATCTCGATGCGCTCGGTCATGAGGACCAGCGCGGCGAGCGTCCCGCCGTCGACGTCGAACTCGAGCTGCGCGGCGAACCGCGCCGCGCGCATCATGCGCAGCGGGTCGTCGTCGAACGACTGCTCGGGGGCGATCGGGGTGCGCAGGACGCGGCGGGCGAGGTCGCCCAGGCCGTCGAACGGGTCGACGAACGTCATGTCCGGCACCCGCACGGCCATCGCGTTGACGGTGAAGTCGCGGCGCGACAGGTCGCCCTCGAGCGTGTCGCCGAACGCGACGACGGGCTTGCGTGACGTCGGGTCGTACTCGTCCGTCCGGTACGTCGTCACCTCGACGACGAGGTCGTCACCGGGGCCGCTGCGCCCGAAGCGCTTCGCGCCGATCGTGCCGAACTCCTTGCCGATGTCCCAGTGCGCGTCGCCCCACCGCGCGAGGATCGCCTCGGTCTCGTCGGGCGACGCGGAGGTGGCGAAGTCGAGGTCGTTGCTCGCCCGCCCGAGGAACGCGTCGCGGACCGGTCCCCCGACGAGCGCGAGCTCGTGGCCCGCGGCCCGGAACGCCTCGCCGAGCTCGATCGCCGCGGGCGCCATCTCGGTGAGCACCGCGAGGGCGCGGCGCTGCAGCTCGAGCGCGTGCGGTGTCGCGGGCGGTGTCGGCTGGGGCGACGGCGAGGGGGACGAAGGCTGGGGCACGACACCCAAGCCTGCCAGATGCGGCGCCCGCGCCGGGGAGCCGGTCCCGGGGAGGTGGGTGCCCACTCGGTAAAGTTGAACCCATGTCCACCCCCGCGCACGCCGACGACCCCCGGAGGGATCCGGCGGGCGGGCGTGGCGACGGCCGCGGCCAGCCCGCCCCCGTCCCGGCCCCGCCGGGCGGCCACGCCCTCCGCATCGACCCGCGCTCGCGACCGGGCCCCGCGCCGGCGCCGCTCCCGGTCGTCGACGAGGTCTCCGCGGGCGGCCTCGTCATCACCGTCGCCGGTGGCTACCCGTGCGCGGCGATCATCGCGCGGCGCAACCGCGGGGGCCGCCTGGAGTGGTGCCTGCCGAAGGGCCACCTCGAGGGCGACGAGACGCCCGAGCAGGCGGCCGTCCGCGAGATCGCGGAGGAGACGGGCATCCGCGGCGCGGTGCAGGAGCCCCTCGGCGTCATCGACTACTGGTTCACGGGCGACGACCGGCGCGTGCACAAGGTCGTCCACCACTTCCTGCTCCGCGCGACGGGCGGGCACCTCACGGTCGAGGGCGACCCGGACGGCGAGGCCGAGGACGTCGCCTGGATCCCGGTCGTGGACCTTCCGGCCCGGCTGGCGTACCCGAACGAGCGGCGCATCGCCGTCGTCGCGCAGGGCGTCCTCGAGGGCCGTCGCACGCGGTTCCACGGGGTGGTCGAGAGTAGGGTGACCCGGACGATCGTCCGCCCGCACGGCCACCCGCACGACGGCCGCGGCGGCCCGGCACCGCCCGCCCCACGGAGCTCGACCGACCACTCATGACGCCCTCCTCCCGCAGCGGTGCGCGCCCCCCCGGCGCCGCGCCGGCCTCGCTCCGCGGTCCGACCGCACGGCTGCTCGTCACCCTGCTCCTGGTGCTGGTCGTCGCGGCCGGCGTCCTGCTCGGCGGCACGACGGCGGCCCCGCCCGCCGCGGCCGACACCGTCCCGGAGGGCGAGGACGCGGTGACGCTCGAGCTCACGTCGTTCGCACCGACCGTCCTCGCGCCGGACAGCACCCTCACCGTCACCGCGCGCGTGACGAACGGGACGGAGCAGACGCTCGGCTCGCCCACCGTGACCCTCGGCGTCGACCGCCGCGCGCTGGGCACGCGGTCCGCGCTCGAGAGCTGGACGACGACCGGTCTCGACGGGCGTGTCGGCGCCACCGTCGCCGCCGAGGACGTCGGGCGGCCGCTCGCGCCCGGGGAGAGCGCCGACGTGACGCTCTCCGCGTCGGCCGCCGAGCTCGGCCTCGGCACGGGCAACGACCCGGGCCCGCGCGGCCTGGCGGTCGCCGTGTCCGACGGCGGTACGCGCCTCGCCGTGCAGCGCACGTTCGCGCTCCGGGCCCCGGCGGACGACGTGTCTCCCGTGCGGCTCAGCGTGGTCGCGGCGGTGACGGGCCCCCCGGTCGACCCCGACCCGGTCGCGTACGACGACGCGCTCTCGGCCGCGGTCGCGAGCGAGGGACGGCTCGGCCGCCTGCTCGCCGCGACGGGCGGGACGTCCGACGTGGGCTGGGTCGCCGACCCGGCGCTGCTCGCGGCCGCTGCCGTCGCCGCCGACCCGGCGGTGAACGCCTGGGCGGACGCCGTGAGCGGGGCGACCGCCGGGCGCTCCACGTTCGCGCTGCGCGCCTACGACCCGGACGTCGCGGCGTTCGCGCACGCGGGCCTCGCGCTGCCCGAGGGGACGCCGCTGCCGTCGTCGGGCACCTCGTCCGACCCGGCGTCGGGCACGGCGGCCGACAACACGGCCGACGGCACGACCGACGGCGACGACAACGCCGCGGACACGGGGACCCCCGCGCCCCCGGACCCGACGAACGGGTGGCGCACCGACCTCGCCTGGCCGGCCGACGCCGTCCCCGACCTCGCGACCACGACGCTCGCCGTCGCGTCGGGAGCGACCGCGACGGTCGTCGGTCCGGGCGGCCTCGCGCCGGCCGACTCGCTCACGTACACGCCCTCGGGCGTCGCGACGGTGACGACGTCCGCGGGACCGGCCACGGCGCTCGTCGCCGACCCGGTGCTCACCGCGCTGCTCTCCGCCGGCGACGGCTCCGGCGTCTCCGCGACGCAGCGCCTGCTCGCCGAGACGGCCGTGATCGCGCGCGAGCGCCCCGCCGACCAGCGGCACGTCCTCGCGGCCCTGCCCCGGTCGTGGGAGCCCGAGCCCGGCCTGTTCACGGCGCGGCTCGACGCGCTGCGCGATTCCGGCTGGGTCGACCTCGCACCCGTGGACCAGCTCCTCGCGGTCGAGCCGCCCGCCGTCGACCGCGCGTCGCTGCCCGAGGACGCGCCCGCCGACGGCGAGATCGGTGCCGCCGAGCTCCGGTCCCTCGACCGGTCGCGCGCGGAGCTCGCCGCGTTCGCGACGGTCGCGGCGGACCCGACGGCACTCATGCGCCCGCTCGAGCCGGCGTTCGTCACGCCGACGGCCGTCGCCTACCGCGCGGCGCCGCCGTCGCGCACGCTCGCCGTCCAGCAGGCCGAGCAGCGGTCCGCCGCGGTGCGGGGCGGGCTCTCGGTGGAGACGCGCTCGTCGTTCTTCTTCGTCGCCGAGCAGGAGGACCTGCCGGTCCGGGTGCGCAGCACCCTCACGCAGGACGCGACGGTCCAGGTCGTCCTCCGGCCGGACGACCCCCGCCTGCGGGCCCCGGAGCGCACGACGGTGACGATCCCGGCGGCGACGCGCGACGCGGACGGCGACCTCGTCCCGACCGAGGCGAGCGTCGGGGTGCCGGTCGAGGGCTTCGGGAGCGGCAACGTCACCGTCGAGGTGGAGCTCGTCAGCGCCGCGCAGCCCCAGGTCCGGGTCGCGGAGCCGCAGCAGTTCGTGGTCCGGGTGCGGGCCGACTGGGAGTCCGTCGGCACGGTCGTCGTCGCCGTCCTGCTCGTCATCGCCCTGTTCGCCGGCATCTGGCGCACCGTGCGTCGTGGTCGCTCGCCCCGCCGTCTGGCCGGCGCCACGCTCGACCAGCCGTCGCCGCAGGACCCGCCGGCCGCGGCGCCGAGCGGGCCCGACGGACCGCCCCGCCGCGACGAGGAGCGCGTCGAGTGAGCCCCGGACAGCCGCGGCACGTCCGTCCCGCGGGTGCCGGGCGAGGTTCTCGCCCGGGGACGACGCGCGACGCCGTCCCCAGGATCGAAGGCGCGCTCCCGGGCGACCCCGCGGCGTCGGGCACCCCCGACGAGACCGCGGAGGCGGGCGCCACCGAGGCCCCGGCACCCCGTACGGGGAGTCTCGGCCGGTCGTCGGCGCTCATGGCGTCCGGCACCTTCGTCTCACGCGGCCTGGGCCTCGTGCGCAACGTGCTGCTGGTCGCCGCGATCGGCACGACGGGCCTCGTGGCGGACGCGTTCGACGTCGCGAACAAGATCCCCAACGTCCTCTTCGCGATCCTCGCGGGCGGCGTGCTCAACGCCGTCCTCGTCCCGCAGATCGTGCGCGCCTACCGCGCGCGCAACACGCAGGAACGGCTCGACAAGCTGCTCACGCTCTCGGGCGTGATCCTGCTGGCGCTGTCCGCGCTGCTCACGGCCGGTTCGAGCATCCTCGTCGCGCTGTACACGGGGCCGGGCTGGACGGCGCCGCAGACGTCGCTCGCCGTCGCGTTCGCGTTCTGGTGCACGCCCCAGCTCTTCTTCTACGGCCTGTACACGCTGCTCGGGCAGGTCCTCAACGCGCGGGGGCAGTTCGGCCCGTTCATGTGGGCGCCCGTGCTCAACAACGTCGTGTCGATCGCCGGGTTCGCGGCGTTCATCGCGCTGTACGGCCCCGCGGCGACCGGGAACGTCGACGACCTCACGCAGTGGGACGGGACCAAGATCGCGCTCCTCGCAGGCACCGCGACGCTCGGCGTCGCCGCCCAGGCGCTCATCCTCGTCGTGCCGCTGTGGCGCGCGGGCTTCCGCTGGCACCTGCGGTTCGGCCTCCACGGCATCGGCCTGCGGTCCGCGGGCCAGGTGGCCCTGTGGACCTTCGCCGCCGTCCTCCTGGAGCAGGTCGGCGTCCTGTTCACGACGCGCTTCGCGAGCGAGGCGCCCCGTGCGGCGCTCGCGCAGACCTTCGGGGCCTACCGCGACGACCCCGGGACCCTGGGCGCCGTCACCGGGCTCGTGACGGGCGCCCCCGACGCCTTCTCGGGCGCGCTCGCCGTGGCGGGCAACGCGGCCTACACGCAGGCGCTGATGATCTACCTCCTGCCGCACTCCCTCGTGACCGTCTCCATCGCGACGGCGCTGTTCACGGGCATGAGCGCGGCCGCCCACGCGGGCGACCTCGCGCGCGTGCGGCACGACCTCTCGCGCGGCGTCCGCACCGTGGGGGTGTTCACGGTGTTCGCGACGGCGGTCCTCGTCGTCCTCGCCCTGCCCGTCACCAAGCTGCTCGTGCCCTCGGTGGACGCCGCCTCGGGCGAGGCCGTGTCCATGGTGCTGCGCGCGATGGCGCTCGGGCTCGTGCCGCTCGGCGGCATGGTCCTCATGAAGTGGGTCTACTACGCGTTCGAGGACGGGCGCACGGTCTTCTGGATCCAGGTGCCGGGCACGCTCGTGCTCGTCGGCGTGTCGTGGCTCGGCACGCAGGTCCTCCCGCCCCAGCTGTGGGTCGTGGGCATCGGCCTGGCGATGAGCCTGTCCAACCTCGTGGCGGTCGGGCTGCGCACCGTCGGCCTGCGGCGCACCCTCCACGGGCTCGACGGTGCACGGATCCTCCGCCTGCACGTCAAGGCCGGCCTCGCCGCGCTCGTGAGCGCCGTCGCCGGGTGGGGCGTGCTGCGGGCCTTCGTCATGCTCTCGGGCGACCCCGCCGACGGGATCTACGGGCTCTCGTGGTGGCAGTCGGTCGTCGTCGTGGCGGTCGGCGGCACCGTGATGGGCCTCGTCTACGCGGGCGGCCTCAAGCTCATGCGCGTGCGGGAGCTCGACCAGCTCGCGGGACCGCTCGTGGGCCGCGTCAGACGCCTCGTCCGCCGGTGACGCGACACGTCTGACGTGCGGGTATCCGGTGATACGGGGGCAATCCGGGCCCGCGTACCATGGGGTCTCGACCACGAGTCCCACACGGAGGAGGTCCGGTGAACGGCGTGGCCCCAGGAACGTTGCTCGTCGCGCGCTACCGGCTCGACGAGCAGCTCGCGTCCGACCTGTCGGACGTCACGGCATGGTCGGCCCACGACCAGATCCTCGACCGACCGGTGCGGCTCTCGGTCGTCACCGGCGCGCACGTCGCCGAGGCGCTCGACTCCGCACGACGCGCGGCGCTCGTCGTCGACCCGCGCCTCACGCGGGTGCTCGACGTCGGGTCCGAGGACGGCGTGGCGTACGTCGTGACCGAGCGCTACACGGGCATCACGCTGAGCGAGGTCGTCGCCGGCGGGATCGTCGACCCGCAGCAGGCGCGCGCCATCGTCGGCGAGGCTGCCGCAGCGCTCGAGGTCGCCCGGCGCCGCGGTGTCCACCATCTCGCGCTGCGCCCGGACGCGGTGCGCGTCGACGGCGGCCGCGTGCTCGTCACGGGCCTCGGGCTCGACGCGGGCGTGGCCGGCCACGACCAGCACGACGCCGAGCAGACCTCGCGCGCGGACGCCGTCGGGCTCGTCGCGCTCCTCTACTACGCGATGACGGCCCGCTGGGCCGGGCCGTCCCTCGACGCCCCCTGGATCGCCGCGGACTCCATCCACCCGCTGCCCGCGCAGCGCGCGGGCGACAGCGTGCTCGCCCTCTCGGACGTCCGTCCCGACGTCCCCGCCGAGCTCGACGAGCTGTGCGCCGAGACCTTCGCCGGCACCCACGGCACCGCGGCGGAGTGGACCGCGACGCCCCGGGGAGAGGGCCCGCGCTCGCCCGCCGACGTCGTGGGTGCGGTCGAGCCCTGGGGCGAGGTCTCCGTCGTCGCGGCGCTGCCCGCGTTCGTGCAGCCCGCCGCCGGTGTGAGCCGCCAGTCGGTGCGGACGGCGTTCGACGGCGCGGCCAGCGCGCCGCCCGGGACGCCGCCGCCCGCGCCGCCCGTCCGCCGTCCGACGACCGGACGCATCCACCGTGTCGGCGCGGTGCCGGGGTCGGCCGGTGCGGGCGCGGGGGCTGCGTACGCCGCCGGGGCGGCGACCGGGGCCACCGCCGCCGTGCCGCCGCCCACCGCCGAGGCGTACTCGGTCCCGCCGCCGCCCGTCGGCTACGACGCGGGCACCGTTCCCCTGCCGTACGACCCGGCGTCCGCGCCGCCCCCGCCCGCAGGTCCCGACGCCGCGCAAGCGTGGAGCGAGCCCGTCCCGTCGCGGCGCGGGCCGCGACGGTTCAACGCGACCCCCATCGTCCTCGTGCTCGTGCTGGCCCTCGTCGTCGGCGGTGTCGTCTGGGCCGTCAACACGGCATTCGACGGCTTCGGCCCCGCCGTGCAGACCAACGAGCCCACCGCGGGCGGGTCGGAGGCGCCGGCCGAGGGCGGTGAGGGCACGGGCTCCGCGGGCGAGGAGGCACCGCCCGCGCCCGAGGTCCGCCCGATGATCGCGTCCGGCACCGCGCTCGATCCCGAGGGCGACGCCGCCGGCAACAACGACGGCGAGCACCCCGAGCTGGCGTCGCTGGCCTACGACCAGCAGCCGGACACGACGTGGATCTCGCGGCGCTACAACGCGGCAGACTTCGCCGGGCTGCGCTCGGGGATCGGTTTCGCCGTCACCCTGGAGGAGAAGGCTCCCGTCTCGTCGATCGTCATCGACACCGCGACGAACGGCGGCAACGTCGAGATCCGCGCGACGAGCCCGGACACCCCCACCGAGGGCACGGTGCTCGCCTCCGGGCCGCTCTCCCCCGGTGCGACGTTCACGTTCGAGCAGCCGGTCGAGGCCGAGTCCATCGTCCTGTGGTTCACCGAGCTGCCGCAGAACCCGGCCGGCGAGTACCGCGCGGAGATCAACGAGATCCTCGTCTCCTGACGTCGTGGGGGCCCCGACGCCGGGTCCCCCACGGCCCGCGACGTTGCTTGCCGCTGTGCTCGTGCCCGCGGTGCGGTGCTCGTCGCGGACACGTGCGACGTCGCCGGCCGCCCGTCGCTCTGCCGACACGGGGCCGTGGAGCGCCCGCCCACGGCACCGTGTCGGCGGGCACGGCCGCGGGCCGGCGCCGGGACCATCGCCGCGGCGAGCCGGGTGCCGGTCGGTTCGCACCCACGGTGAGCCGAGCACCCGCCAGCCCGCGAACCCCCGTACCGTGGAACAGAAGCCGCCCCGGCGGCGTTCACACTCTCGCGTGGTCGGCCGCCACGCACCGAGCATCCGAGGAGCAGCACGTGACCGAGCAGTCAGCCGTCCAGAACCTGATCATCGTCGGGTCCGGTCCCGCCGGGTACACCGCGGCGATCTACGCGGCGCGCGCGGGACTGTCCCCGCTGGTGCTCGCGGGGTCGGTCACCGCCGGCGGTGCGCTGATGAACACGACCGAGGTCGAGAACTTCCCCGGGTTCCCCGACGGGATCATGGGCCCCGAGCTCATGGACCACATGCAGAAGCAGGCCGAGCGGTTCGGCGCGCGCATCGAGTGGGACGACGCCACGCTGCTCGACCTCCAGGGGCCGGTCAAGACCGTCGTGACGGGCAACGGCGACACCTACCGCGCCCGCGCCGTCATCCTCGCGACCGGGTCCGCTTACCGCGAGCTCGGCCTGGACGACGAGAAGCGCCTGTCCGGCCGCGGCGTGTCCTGGTGCGCGACGTGCGACGGCTTCTTCTTCCGCGACCAGCACATCGCGGTCGTCGGCGGGGGCGACTCGGCGATGGAGGAGGCCACATTCCTCACCCGGTTCGCCGAGAAGGTGACGCTGGTGCACCGTCGTGACGAGCTGCGGGCGTCGAAGATCATGGCCGACCGCGCGCTCAACGACCCGAAGATCGAGTTCGCCTGGAACAGCGAGGTCGCGGGGATCGAGGGCGACAAGAAGGTCGAGGGCGTGACGCTGCGCGACACCGTGACCGGCGAGGAGCGCGAGCTCCCCGCGACGGGACTGTTCGTCGCGATCGGCCACGAGCCCCGCACCGAGCTCGTCAAGGGTCAGATCGACCTGGACGACGAGGGCTACATCCAGGTCGTCGGGCGCACCACCGCGACCAACCTCGAGGGCGTGTTCGCGTGCGGCGACGCCGTCGACCACACCTACCGCCAGGCCATCACCGCCGCCGGCTCGGGGTGCTCCGCCGCCCTCGACGCGCAGCGCTACCTCACCGAGCTCGCGGACGCGGCGGGGCTCGCGGACCTCGCCGGCACCCCGCAGACGCCGAACCCCGACGAGCTGCCCGAGGCGCTCGCCGAGCTCCAGGCCTGACCCCGCACCGCAGCCACCGACGACCCCAGGAGGTTCACCATGTCGACCGTCCCCGTCACCGACGCCACCTTCCGCGCGGAGGTCCTCGAGTCCGACGTCCCCGTCCTCGTCGACTTCTGGGCGACCTGGTGCGGCCCGTGCCGCCAGGTCGCGCCGATCCTCGAGGAGCTCGCCGAGGAGTACGACGGCAAGATCAAGATCGCCAAGCTCGACACCGACGCGAACCCGGAGACGACCGCCGCCTACGGCATCGTGTCGATCCCGACGCTCAACGTCTACGTCGGCGGCGAGCTGCAGAAGTCGATCATCGGTGCGCGCCCCAAGCGTGCGCTCACGGAGGAGATCGACGCGGTCCTCGCCACGACCGTCTGAGCCGTCGCTTCCGCGACCGCTCGGCACTCGGAGCTCGGACCGGGAGCGACGTCGGACCATGCACGCCGGAGGGCGGGCCACCAGCACGGTGGTCCGCCCTCCGGCGTCTTCACGCGATCCCCCGATCCTCCGTGCCACACTGGGGATCGTGACTGGACCGACGACTCCCTCGCAGCAGCCCGCTCCCAGCGGCACCCGCCTCGACCCGTGGTTCGGTGCCTACGCAGAGCGAGCGCACGGGATGCGAGCGTCGGAGATCCGAGCGCTGTTCTCGGTCGCGAACCGGCCCGAGGTCGTGTCGCTCGCCGGCGGGATGCCGTACCTCGAAGGCCTCCCTCTCGACCAGATCGCCGACACCATGCAGCGCCTCGTCGCGACGCGCGGTGCCACGGCGCTGCAGTACGGCTCCGGCCAGGGCGACGAGACCCTGCGTGAGCGGATCCTCGACGTGGTGCGGATGGAAGGCATCGAGTGCCACCCCGACGACGTCGTCGTGACGACCGGCTCGCAGCAGGCGCTCGACCTCGTCACGCGGATCTTCGTCGACCCGGGCGACGTGGTCGTCGCGGAGGCGCCGAGCTACGTCGGGGCGCTGGGCGTGTTCCGGTCGTACCAGGCCGACGTCGTGCACGTGCCCCTCGACGAGCACGGGCTCGTCCCGGAGGCGCTGGAGGAGACGCTCGCGCGCCTCGCCGCCGACGGGCGTCGCGTCAAGCTGCTCTACACCGTCCCGAACTTCCACAACCCCGCCGGCGTGACCCTCACCGCCGAGCGCCGCCCGCGCATCCTCGAGATCGCGCAGCGGTACGGCGTCCTCGTCATCGAGGACAACCCCTACGGGCTCCTCGGCTTCGACGGCCAGACGCTCCCCGCGCTGCGGTCGCTCGACGAGGACGGCGTCCTCTACCTCGGGTCGTTCTCGAAGACCTTCGCCCCGGGATACCGCGTCGGCTGGGTCGTCGCACCGCACGCCGTCCGCGAGAAGCTCGTTCTCGCGAGCGAGTCCGCGATCCTGTGCCCGTCGAACGCGTCGCAGCTCGCCATCGCCGCCTATCTCGACACGTGCGACTGGAAGGGCCAGATCAAGCAGTTCCGTGAGCTCTACCGTGAGCGTCGCGACGCCATGATCGGCGCCCTCGCCGAGCACCTCCCCTCGGCGCGCTGGACGGTGCCCGACGGCGGCTTCTACACCTGGGTCCAGCTCCCCGACGGGCTCGACGCGCGGTCCATGCTCCCCCGCGCGGTCACCGCGCGCGTCGCCTACGTGCCCGGGACCGCGTTCTACGCCGACGGCACGGGCGCGAGCCACGTGCGCCTCTCCTACTGCTTCCCGACCCCGGAGCGGATCCGCGAGGGTGTCCGTCGCCTCGCGGGCGTCGTGAACGCCGAGCAGGAGCTCGTCGAGATCTTCGGCACCAACGCCGAGCTCGACCCCGACGTCACGGACGTCGAGAACCCCTCGCCGAACCTGGCCTGAAGCCCCTCACCACACGACGCCGCGGCCGCCCCACCGGGCGGCCGCGGCACCGAACAGGAGTCCGTCACCAGTGGACACGACCACGGGCAGCCCCACGACGAGCGGCGTCGCCGACAGCACGACCTCGACGGACGCGCAGCGCCCTGACCAGCACCTTCACCTTCTTCGGCCCGACGACGACGTCCCCCCGGGCGGGCACGTCGCCATCCTCGCCGGCGGCCTCTCGCACGAGCGCGACGTCTCGCTCCGCTCCGGGCGCCGTGTCGCGGAGAGCCTCCGCGCCGCCGGTCTCGAGGTGACCGTGCACGACGTCGACGCCGACCTCCTCCCCTTCCTCGAGTCCGCGCGACCCGACGTCGTCTGGCCGCTCCTCCACGGTGCCAGCGGAGAGGACGGTTCCATCCGCGACGTCCTCGAGCTCGTCGGCGTGCCCTACGTCGGAACCGGTCCGCGTGAGAGCCGTGCAGCCTGGAGCAAGCCCGTCGCGAAGAACGTCGTCCTCGGCGCCGGCCTGTGCACCCCGGAGTACGTCACTCTCCCCCAGAGCCTGTTCCGCGAGCTCGGCGCCCAGCCCGTGCTTGACGCGGTCGTCGCACGCCTCGGGCTGCCGCTCGTCGTGAAGCCGACGCACGGCGGGTCCGCGCTCGGCGTCACGCTCGTCGAGCGAGCCGACCAGCTTCCTCGCGCCATGGTCGACTGCTTCGCGTACGGAGAGGTCGCACTCATCGAGCAGGCCGTCCGCGGTGTCGAGCTGGCCGTGAGCGTCGTCGACCTGGGCCGCGGTCCGGAGGCCCTGCCGCCGGTCGAGATCGTGACGACGGGTCCGTACGACTTCGACGCACGCTACAACCCCGGCCGCACCGAGTACTTCGCACCGGCGCGGCTCGACGACGACGTCCTCGGCGTCGTCCGCGAGGTCGCCGTTCGAGCCCACTCCGCGCTCGGTCTCCGCGACCTCTCCCGGACGGACGTCATCCTCGACGCTGACGGGGTCGTGCAGTTCCTCGAGGTCAACGTCGCGCCGGGGATGACCGAGACGTCCCTCCTCCCCCAGGCGGCACGCGCTGCCGGACTCGATCTCGGGCACCTCTACCGGTCTCTCGTCAACGCGCACGTGCGGCACTGATCCCTCCTCCGCCTGGCTGACCGGCGTCGCTGTTTCACGTGAAACGGCGGCGCCGTTCGTTTTCGGCCCACTCCGGGGGGTTCGTTCTCGGCCCACTCCGGTGGCACTGGTGAGCGAGAGACACGGCGATGCCATGGTCTGCCGCGACGGAGTTGGCGGTGTGGTGGCCTGACGGGATAGCACCGACTGATGCGACCCATCCCGACCGTGGCGCGGATGCTCGTTCCCGGCCCGACCCACGTTCCCGTCATGATCTCGAACGGTGCACCTTCGCGCCCCACCCACAGGGTGGCTCAGGATCGCCGACAGGAGCGTCGTTTCACGTGAAACACGCCTGATGGGACCGGCCGACTTCGCGCGGGGCCACTCTCCGGGCGAACGGCCCCGCGTCGTGAACGCGCAGTCCCCGGCCGGCGTCCCGGGTCCGCGCCCATGGACTGGGCGACGCACGGCGTCGCGCTCGCGAAGCGCGTAGACGTCTGGTTCGCGTGGACGCACCCGTGCTGACTCATTCTCCGAAGGCGGAGAGCTTTCCCACCCACGCGACGCGCACGGTGCAGCAGAGCCACGGAGGCGAAGGTCTCGGGTGGACGGGGGTTCGCCCGTACCGATGTGTGATGGCACTGCCCGCCCACGACTGCCGCGGGGCCAGGATGGTCGCGAGGGGGAACAGCGAGCCTCACGCGGCGGGCGTCCCGAACGGCACTCCTGACCTCCCCTGTATCCAGGTCCACTCCTGGTGGTCCTGGCGGCGCATCACGGGAGCCCCTCCCCTCCCCCGGTGCCGGGCTGTAGCCTCCAAAGCCCCGCCGACGCGTCGCGCACCCGAGCGCTTCACATGCGGAGTCCGACGGCGCAGTGCGGGCGAGTGCGTGGCGTCCGGCACAGCCGCGTCGGGCGCTGCCACGACCTTCCGATGTTCCACGTGAAACAGCCGGTCACGGCGCGTGAGCGAAAGACGCCGCGTTGTCAGGCCCCTCCGCGTACGGGCCCACCGCTACACCGCTGTGTGCGCACAACGGGACTCCACCGGACCGTCAACCGGCACCCGAGGTCGGCCGGCGGTGCACGGCAACGGCATCGAAACGCTGTGGCCACGAACCCGCGAGGGACAGCTCTGCGGCCCATCGTCGAAGGCCCGCCCCGCTCGACGGCCATCCCGTTCTCAGAGAATCCGCATCGTGTCGGGGTGCTCGGCCTCTGCCACAGGGAACAGCCGACAGGCCGCCCCGCACATCGACCCGGGGGCGGGGTGACAGAGTGGCGACGTCACACGGGCGCCTTGATCTGCCCAGCGCTTCCGGGCACCGTCGGCCTCTCCCCCTCCGCGAGCGTCTCTGAGCGGAGAGCGCCGCGACCTCCGCTGCCTCGACGGTGGACTGGCGCTGCACGCGCATGAGGAGGTCGGCGTCAACCGTCTGCTCGCTTGCCGTCATGGAACTCACTGACCAAGGGCCACGTCGTCCCTGACGTGTTCCACGTGAAACACGGCGCGACAACACCATGCTCCCTGCGGAGGGCCCCTGGCCTGCCGTTCACGTGAAACACCCGCCCTTCCCTCCGGGGAGCGATCATCGCAGTCGGGTGCGCGCAGTGCTCGAATGGCGTAGGCGAAAGCCGCTCATCGCGACGCGGCCCTCCTCGGCAGCGAGGCGGTCCAGCACTCGCCGAAGAACCTCGTGCTCCAGACGGCGGTCTTCCTCCTACCTGTCTCGAGGCGGGCCTGCGGCAGATGCACAGCTCCCACACCACGCACCATGGGCACAGCGCGTTGTGGCGACCGGCCGACACAGGGGTTGCTGGTCATGCGACTCAGACGCGTGCCGGTGAGGCCGGCCAGGCGTCTCACCGTAAGAATGCGGAGGAGACGAGGTGCGGTCCGTCCTCCAGACAGGCCAGCGGGGCGGGCGCACTCGCCGTATGGCGTGCGCGCCCGCCCCGCTGGGTGATCCCGCGAGCCGACGCTGGTCGCCGCAGATGCGCCGACAACACCGGCACGAGCGTCGTCTACTTCCGCAACAGACCCGGGTCGTCGGGCGCCATGACATCGAGGATGCGGTTGAGGTCCTCGACGGAGGCAAACTCCACAGTGAGACGGCCCTTGTTCTTGCCGAGGTCGACCTTGACCCGCGTCTCAAAGCGGTCGGACAACCGATGTGCGAGCTCGTCGATCGCCGCGGAACGCTGTCCCGCCCGTGGAGTTCTCGGCGCGCGACGCTCGCCGTCAAGACCGCCCATCGCGACGATCTCCTCCGTCGCCCTCACGGAGAGCCCTTCGGCGACGATGCGCTGCGCCAGACGCTCGATCTCCGCACCGTCCGTGAGCCCCAGGAGCGCGCGGGCGTGTCCTGCCGAGAGCACTCCGGCAGCGACCCGACGCTGTACCAGCGGCGGCAGGCGCAGCAGGCGCAGGGTGTTCGAGATCTGCGGACGGCTTCGCGAGATGCGGTCCGCCAGCTCCTCGTGGGTGCAGCCGAAATCGTCCAGAAGCTGCCGGTACGCGGCCGCCTCTTCGAGGGGATTGAGAGCACTGCGGTGCAGGTTCTCCAGGAGCGCGTCGCGCAGCAGGTCGGCATCGTCGGTCTCACGGACGATGGCCGGGATGACATCAAGACCCGCTGCCTGCGTCGCCCGCCAGCGGCGTTCGCCCATGATCAGCTCGTATGCAGCGGACTCCCCTGGCACCGGGCGCACGACGATCGGCTGGAGCACGCCGATCTCACGGATGGAACCGATGAGCTCGTCGAGCTCGCCCTCGTCGAAGACGGTCCGCGGCTGCCGCGGGTTGGGCCGGATGGACGAGGTCGGGAGCTCGGCGAACCGCGCGCCCGGAACGGGCACCAAGTCGTCGGCGGCCCCGCCTGTCCACTCCTCCACGCTGGTCGATCCCGCAGGTGAAGGGCCACCGGACTCCGTTGCGGAGATCTGCTTCGTGCCCGTCTTCGGGCTGGAGTCCGACGTCGTTTCACGTGAAACCGCGGCCGTCGTCGCCGAGTCAGTCGTCGCCGAATCGGTCGTCGCCGAGTTGATCGTCGCTCGGTCTGTCTTCGCCTGGTCTGTCGTCGACGAGCCGCGAGTCGGCGCGGAGTTCGCGCTCGAGTGGGCGGTGTCCCCTGCCGCCACAGCGTCCAACTCGGCGAGGTCCGCGTCCGAGAGCGACGTGAGCGACGCGAGGTCAGCGGGCCCGGCGTCCGCGTCCGCCACCAGGGTCGTCACACTCGTCGTGGCTGCGTCCTCCCCGGCCTGCTGGTCGACAGAACTCTCTGCAGCGTTGCTCGTCTCGTGGTGCTTCGCCTCGTCCGTGGAGGGGCTCGGGAAGAAGACGTCGACGGGCCGCCTGCCCTCGGAGCTCGTCGGGATCAGGGCACCTAGTCCTCGACCGAGCCCTCGGCGCTTCTCGCTCATCGCTGTTCCTCCTGCCGCAGGCCGGGACCACCGATGGTGCCGGCGAACTCATGATCGTGGTGAGACGTGGAACCGGTGTGTGCTGATGCTGGAGGGTCCTGGGGTGGCGGCGATTCGGCGTTGCGCTGAAGGCCCTCGCTGGTCCCCTCGTCGCTACGGTTCTCCGCGCGTTGCGTGAGTTCGCGGGCCGCTTCGAGGTACGCGAGGGCCCCCGTCGACCCTGGGTCGTAGGTCATGACCGTCTGCCCATGGCTCGGGGCCTCCGAGATCCGCACGGATCGCGGGACCGTCGTGCGCAGCGTCTGCTCCGGGAAGTGCTCGCGGACTTCGCTGGCGACCTGCTGCGCGAGGTTCGTCCTGCCGTCGTACATGGTGAGCAGGATCGTCGAGACATGGAGCCCGGGGTTGAGGTGCGCCTTGATCAGCTCGATCGTCTTGAGGAGCTGGCTCAAGCCTTCCAGGGCGTAGTACTCGCACTGGATCGGGATGAGCACTTCCCGACCGACCACGAAGGCATTCACCGTCAGGAGGCCAAGGCTCGGGGGGCAGTCCACCAGGACGTAGTCGATGGGTTCGAGCCCGTCACGCTCACGCTGGGCGAGATACTCGTCGAGCGCACGACGAAGCCGTGTTTCACGTGAAACGAGCGACACGAGCTCGATCTCCGCACCCGAGAGATCGATGGTCGCCGGGACGCACCAGAGCGTGGGGATGTCGGGACACTGCTGCACCGCGCTCGCCAACGGGTCACCATCGACGAGAACCTCGTAGACCGACGGCGTCCCTGCACGATGCTCGACGCCGAGAGCGGTCGACGCATTGCCCTGGGGATCGTTGTCGATCACCAGGACGTTGAGCCCGGCCATCGCCAGCCCGGCGGCAAGGTTCACTGTCGTCGTGGTCTTCCCGACGCCGCCCTTCTGGTTCGCGACGGTGATGATCCGGGTCGTCACCGGTCGAGGGAAGCGTCGCCCGTGAAGGTCGATCCGACGGCGGGCGTCCTCCGCGAGCTGGGCCGCCAGCGGCGTCGACTCGTCGGCGACGGGAAGACTCGCCATCAGCGCTGCCCGGCGGTCGTCCTCGGTTCCCATGCTCCGTGCGCCCTCCCCGTCGTGGGAGAGCGCCACCTGCTCCTCGGAGCCGTCGGGGCCCACAGGGCTCTGCGTCACGCGTCTCATCCTCTCCGTCGTCGCCTCTCAGCATCCGCCGTGCGCCATGGCTTTCGACGGATCTCGGGGCCGAGAGCGGGCGTGTCGCTCACGTCCTCGGCACCCGTTCCCTAGATCAGCGTGAACCAGTCTGCCGCACGATACGAACGACCGTCGTGGTCTCCACACCGGGGAGCGTCGGTGCCTCGATGATCTCCGGCTCCGACCCCTTGAGCTTGCGCAAAACCTTCCGTGCCGGATCGATCTCGCGACTCACGTTACGACCCTTGAGAACGATCATCTCCCCGCCTGGTCGAACCAGCGGGAGCGACAGGCGCGCGAGCTTGTCGAGTGCCGCGACGGCACGCGACGTCACCGCGTCGCACTCGAACGCACCGTGATACTCCTCGGCTCGGCCCCGCTTGACCTCGATGTTCGGCAAGGAGAGGTCCTCGGCGATCTCCGTCAGCCAGGCGCAGCGTCGCTCCATCGGTTCGATGAGGTAGACAGTCGCTTCCGGACGCATGGCGGCGATCACGACGCCCGGCAGACCAGCGCCCGACCCCACGTCAGCGATCAGCCCGGTCCTGGGCAGGAAGGGCACGACGGCGGCCGAGTTCAGGATGTGACGATCCCAGATGCGCGGAACCTCCCGCGGTCCGATGAGACCGCGCAGCTCGCCTTCGTTCCGCAACCGTTCGGCGAACTTCTCGACGGCGACGAACGAGTCACCGAAGTACTCGATCAACGCCTCCCGGGGGATGTCCGGCTCCTCGTTGCCTGCGGCCTCGTGCTGCATCGGGTCGTCTGCCTCCTCGTGTGCGAACGCCTCATCGTTTCACGTGAAACGACGTCGAGGGTGCGCGGCCCACCGAGCGTCGAGCGAGGTTCGACGAGCTTCGACCATGTCGCCAACGTTCCGGGAATCGTCGTCACACCTCTCCTCGCCGACCCGAGGAACGGCGGTCGTCACGACGTGGCGAACGCCGTCGAGCAGGGCATACGCACAGGACTGCACACGCCCCGCCACCCGGCGCTCGTCCCACTCCGCAGCTCCCGTGCGGTTCCCGTACCAGCGAACCCGTCAGCACCCCCGCACCCAGAGTCGCGCGGAACTCCTGAGTACCAGCACCCTCAGCAACGCACTTCGCCCCGCGTTTCACGTGAAACGCGGGGCGAAAAAGCGGGGGTTCGTCTCCGGCGGTGTCAGTCTGCCGGGTAGATGACGACGTAGCGCTGAGGCTCGACACCCTCCGAGTCGCTCCGCAGCCCCGCTGCGGCCACGGCGTCGTGGACGACCTTGCGCTCGAACGCGTTGAGCGGATCGAGCGAGACCTTGGCTCCCTCGGCACGCACGCGCTCGATCGCCTCTGCGGCCTGCGCCGTGAGCTCACGACGACGGCCCGCTCGGAAACCGGCGACGTCGAGCATGAGGCGGCTCCGCTCCCCCGTCCTGGCCTGCACGGCGAGGCGCGTCAGCTCCTGCAGCGCATCGAGCACCTCGCCGTCGTCGCCGACGAGAGAGCTCAGCGCGGCGGGGTCGTCCGCAACGATCTCGACAGCGGCCCGGTCGTGCTCGACGTCGATGTCGATGTCACCGTCGAGGTCCGCGATGTCGAGGAGCTCCTCGAGGTAGTCCGCCGCGATCTCCCCTTCTTCCTCGAGTCGGGTGGTCTCCGGGGCGGATTCCTCGGTGGACGTCGCGTCGGACGCGGGCGTCTCGGTAGGCGTCATGCGTTGCTCCTCACGGCACGTGCGCGCTCGGGCGCAGGTCTACTTCTGCTTCTTCTTCTTGGGCGCGGGCTTCGATGCGCCGGTCCCGGACCCGCCCTTCGCGGCACCGCCCGGTGCCGGCTTGTCCGCCGGGGCATCCTCCGCCGGGGCATCCTCCGGGGTGGTCGCGGACACCGTCCCGACGGGACGAGGGGCGCTCTTCTGGCGGTCCTTGCGCTTGGGCTGCTGGCGCTGGCCGCGAGGCTGCTCGATGACCGGCGTCGCGTCCTCGACGACGCCCTTCGCCGCACGCTTGCGCGCCTGGCGCTCCTTGAGGAGGCGCTCCGCCTCCGAACCCGGGGCCGGCATGCGTCGGATCGTGTAGAACTGCTGCCCCATCGACCAGAGGTTCGTCGTGGTCCAGTAGACGAGGACACCGACGGGGAAGTTCACGCCGGAGACGGCGAAGATGAAGGGGAAGACGTAGAGCATCATCTTCTGCGTCGAGGCCATCGGGCCCTCGAGAGCCGCCTTCGGCATGTTCTTCATCGTGAGCTGACGCTGCGTGAAGAACGTCGTCGCACACATCGCGACGATGAGGACCGCGATGACGATCTTCGTCTGCAGGTCATCGGTGCGGAGGAAGACGTCGGACAGCTGCGCACCGAACACGGACGAGCTCTCGATGTCGGACGCCACGGAGGCGTCGATAGGACCGATCGGCTTCGAGGAGCCGTCGGAGATCGGCACGAGCCCGTTCAGCACCCGGAAGAGCGCGAAGAAGATCGGCGACTGGAGCAGGATCGGCATGCACGAAGCGAAGGGGTTCGTGCCGTGCTTGCGGTAGAGCTCCATCGTCTCGCGGCTCATGGCCTCACGGGACGCGGGGTCCGTCTTGCCCTTGTACTTCTTCTGGATCGCCTGCATCTCCGGCTGCAGCATCTGCATGCCGCGCGAGGCCTTGATCTGCTTGAAGAACAAGGGGATCAGCAGGATACGGATGATGATGACCAGGCCGACGATCGACAGGACCCACGCCGGGCCCGGGCCGTCGGAGAACCCGAGGAACACGAGACCCTGGTGGCAGAGGTACATGATCCACGCCACGACCCACTCGATCGGGGCGAGGAACGCGAAGAAGTCCATCGGTGACTGCTCCCTCAACTTCAGACAAAGCGTGTGAATCGCCCGGTATCGGGCTACGGACTAGTGCGTGTGTCGTGCCGGCGGAACGTCGTCGACCCCACCGAGGCTCCAGGGGTTGCAGCGCAGCAGCCGCCAGAGGGCGAGGCCCGTTCCGCGCAGGGCGCCGTGACGACGCACCGCCGTGAGGGCGTACTGGGAGCAGGACGGGTAGTACTTGCACGTGGGCCCGGTCATCGGGGAGATCACCGACTGGTAGGCCCTGATCATGCCGATCAACGTGAGCGCGGGGACCCGGCGCAGCAGGTCGGCGACGCGGCGGACGACGCCGCGCTCGTCGGGTGCCGGCTCCTCGGACGAGGGCGGCGCCGGGACGCGCGGCGGGTGGGTCGTCGTCATCGACGCTCGCCCGCTCGCTCGTCGAGCCGACGGGTCGCACGCACGAGACCGCTGTCGAGGTCGGCGCTGAGCTCCTCGAAGGAGGCGAGCGCCGCGCCGGGAAGCGCGCGGACGACAGCGCGCCCGTGCGCGGGCAGCACGAAGAGACGCGACGCCGTGGCGGCGCGCAGTCGGCGCTTCACGAGGTTGCGGTGCACCGCGTTTCCCACTGCCTTGGAGACGACGAAGCCGACCTGCGGCTGAGCAGCGCCCTCGGGATCCTCCGAGAGGTGCACGACCACGGTCGACCTACCAGCACGCACGCCGCGGCGCACCGCCCGCTCGAAATCGACGGAACGGCGCAGTCGGTGCGCCGCGGGGAGCACGTGCGATCAGGCAGAGAGCTCGGTGCGGCCCTTGCGGCGGCGGGCAGCCAGGATGGCGCGGCCGGCGCGGGTCCGCATGCGCAGCCGGAAGCCGTGGGTCTTCGCCCGGCGCCGGTTGTTCGGCTGGAAGGTCCGCTTGCTCACGAGGTACTCCAAGAACGTCGGGGAGGTACACCGTCTATGTCCTCGACGATGCAGTGACAGGCTCCGGTTGGCTCCTGCCGATGGTTCGGGTCGTGCGCCGGACGGTCGCCCGCCCGGTCACCGCTCAGGCGCGCGGACCGGATGACCATTGCTGGGGGCATCGGGTCCTCGCAGGCAGATCCTGACGTGAGGCCTCGCGTCGAGTTTCCTCCACGCGGGCGCGCCAAGAACACCTGGAACGGCTGTCTGACGTTACGCTGCGCGACCCCCCCGGGTCAAACCGCGACGGGTGACCTTCACCGCGTGCGACGATGGCGCGGCGTCGTCCCGGATCCCGGCATCCTGCCGGTGAGAGCATCCTCACCCTACAACCCACAGCCTGTGGACAACTATGTGGATGAGGGGTTCCCGTGGCACGATCGACCCCAGCATCACCCCATCCGTGACCTTCTCCTCGTCGGCGCACCCCCGCCCGGCCCGTCAGCGTGCTCGACGGCCGGAGCTCTGCCCGGCGCACGCTGTCGACCCCGTGAGGAACTGCCCGTGGCCAACCCGGACGAGAACATCGCCGACGTCTGGGCGCAGACCCTGAGCATCCTCGAGGCGAGCCCGGACATCACTCCGCGGCAGATCGCGTTCATCCGGCTGGCCAAGCCGCTCGCGATCCTGGACGACACCGTCTTCATCGCGGTCCCCCACGAGCAGACCCGCACGTACCTCGAGACGCGGGTCCGCGACGAGCTGGTGACCGCGATGTCCTCCTGCCTCGGGCGCGACGTCCGGTTCGGCATCACCGTCGACCCGGAGCTCAGCTCCGACCCCGTCCTCGCGCCCGCGTCGCGGCCGGCGGTCGAGCGGCCCTACATCGAGCCCGACGACGTGCTCCTCCCGGACCTGCCGGCGCCTCCCCCGCCCCGTCCCCAGGCCGAGCCGAGCCGGCTGAACCCCAAGTATGTCTTCGAGACGTTCGTCATCGGCTCCTCCAACCGGTTCGCGCACGCCGCCGCGGTCGCGGTGGCCGAGGCACCCGCCAAGGCCTACAACCCGCTGTTCATCTACGGGGACTCCGGGCTCGGCAAGACGCACCTGCTGCACGCGATCGGGCACTACGCCCACAACCTGTACCCCAACGTGCGCGTGCGCTACGTGAACTCGGAGGAGTTCACGAACGACTTCATCAACTCCATCGGCGAGGGCAAGGCCGGAGCGTTCCAGCGGCGCTACCGCGACGTCGACGTGCTCCTCATCGACGACATCCAGTTCCTGCAGGGCAAGGAGCAGACGATGGAGGAGTTCTTCCACACCTTCAACGCGCTGCACAACGCCAACAAGCAGGTCGTCATCACGTCCGACCTGCCCCCCAAGCAGCTCAACGGGTTCGAGGACCGCCTGCGGTCCCGGTTCGAGTGGGGCCTCATCACCGACGTCCAGCCGCCGGACCTCGAGACGCGCATCGCGATCCTCCGCAAGAAGGCGTCGAGCGAACGCCTCGCCGCTCCGGACGACGTGCTGTCCTACATCGGGTCGCGCATCTCGACGAACATCCGGGAGCTCGAGGGCGCGCTGATCCGTGTCACCGCGTTCGCGAACCTCAACCGCCAGCAGGTCGACCTCCCGCTCGCGGAGATCGTGCTCAAGGACCTCATCACCGACGAGGACAGCGCGGAGATCACCCCCGCCGCGATCATCGCGCAGACCGCCGCGTACTTCGGCCTGACGATCGACGACCTCTGCGGCAGCTCGCGATCGCGCGTCCTCGTCACCGCTCGCCAGATCGCGATGTACCTGTGCCGAGAGCTCACCGACCTGTCGCTCCCGAAGATCGGGCAGCAGTTCGGGGGCCGCGACCACACGACGGTCATGCACGCGAACCGCAAGATCACCGAGCAGATGGCCGAGCGTCGCTCCACGTACAACCAGGTCACGGAGCTCACGAGCCGGATCAAGCAGCAGCACCGCGGCTGAGGCGGCGAGGCCGTGCCCGGACGGTACTGCTCGTCGGCTCGACGCCGCGCTGACCGCGGCTCTCCCCCTCACGGTGCGGTCCGGTCCCGGACGAAGCGGGTCGCCCCCGCGCACCGGCGCTTCCTGAGCCCATGGCGGGTGCGCCGTACGGGGAGGCAACCGCACATCCCCGCCGTTCTGCCTCGCACCCGGGCCGGACGCAGCCCTCGGCACGAGCCGCGGTCAGGCGCCTCGGCCGGGCTCTCTCGCGTCGCCCCTCACACCACCGGTGGCCCCCCGTCACGCGCCCCGGCGGCCCTCCTCGGCCTGCGTCGAGCTCGGACGATCCATGTCCATCACGTTCCAGGTCTCTGCCCGGGAGATTCTCGTCGTCCCTCGCCGGAGCGCCTCCGAGATCACCGAGATCCCTCGTCGACCATGCCGATCTTCTTCTGGCTGTCCACTCTCGTCGCGCGACGAGACGCCGTCCGACGCCCCGGGACGGACCAGACGCGCCCCTCCCCGAGCGGTCTGCCATCGGGGTTGTCCACCGCCAGTGGACGGTCTCACCAGCTCGTCGCCGACCCCGAAGACCCTTCCCCACCTGTCCCGCGTGCTGTCCACAGGGTTACCCACCGTGGTGCTCTATTCTGTGGAAATCGGCGTCAAGCACCGACGCGCCTCTCCAGCCACGGGCAGGTACGACACTCGTACACAGCTTGTGGGTGGAGTTGTCCACAGTCATCCACAGGTCTCCTGTGGGTATTCACATCCGCGGAATGCAGACGACGACGGTGGACCACAGGGTCTCGTGCGGCGCGACAAATCCTGACAACATCATGGTTTTCCCCCCGAAACCTGTGGACGGCGGCCTCGTACACACCCTGTGGACGGCTCATCCGGAGGGGCTCTGTGCACAGTTCTGTGGACAGCTGTGGACGAAGGCCGTCTCAGTGTGGACGGGCCACCCTCGATCAGTGGACGACGTGTGGGGACAGATCGGCCGCCCACAGGCGCCGCGACTTTCCCACACTGGGCCCACCGGTTCGTCCACACGCATTTGTGCCCTCTGACCTGGGCGGACACCGGTTTTCCACGAGATCCACAACCCCTATGACGACGACGAAAGTTTTCTTAGAGGGGAAATTCCACACGCCTTCATCAGGCTCCGGCGGCCGACGGTGCGACCTGTGCTCCACGAGCCCGCTCCCGATCCTGGCCGAGCCGTGGTGAGCGCGCGACGTCGGCGGAGACCGCCGTCGGGCCTCCGTCCCCAGGCCCGCCGTTCCAGTTCCTCCCACCCGCCTCCTCGCGTAGGGTTCATGCACGACACGTGTGCGCGGACCTGCGACCCGGCACCTCGTGTCCACAGAGGCAGACCTGCCCGGTGGACGAGCGAGGACGAGCGGCCCCGACGGCGAGCCCGGCGTCGCGGCGAAGCAGGACGGCACATGTGAAGATCGGGTCCGACCGAGACGTGGGGACGAGAGGGTGTGGGATGAAGTTCCGGGTTGAGCGTGATGTCCTGGCCGACGCGGTGACCTGGACGGCGCGAACCCTGCCGACCCGCCCGCCCGCGCCCGTCCTCGCCGGGGTCCGGCTCGAGGCCGACGCGTCGGGGACCATCGGGCTGTCGAGCTTCGACTACGAGGTCTCGGCCCGTTCGGAGATCCCCGCCGAGGTCAGCGAGCCCGGCACGGTCCTCGTCTCCGGCCGGCTGCTCGCCGAGATCTCCCGGGCGCTGCCCGCGAAGCCCGTGGACGTCGTCCTGGAGGGCAACAAGGTCACGGTGACGTGCGGCGCGAGCCGGTTCACGCTCCTCACCATGCCGGTGGACGAGTACCCGGCGCTGCCCGCGATGCCCGAGCTCTCCGGCACGGTCTCGGGCGACGAGCTGACGAACGCCGTCGCGCAGGTCACGGTGGCGGCGAGCCGCGACGACACGCTCCCCCTCCTCACGGGCGTGCGCGTCGAGATCGAGGGCGAGAAGATCACGCTCCTCGCGACGGACCGGTACCGCCTCGCCCTGCGCGAGCTCACCTGGACGCCCGTGACCCCGAGCTACTCCGCCGTCGCCCTCGTGCGCGCGCGCACCCTCAACGACGTGGCGAAGTCCCTCGGCGGCTCGGGCCTCGTCAACGTCGGGCTCAACACGGGCGCCGGCGTGGACCTCATCGGCTTCGAGGCCGGGGGTCGTCACACGACGTCGCAGCTCGTCGACGGGGACTACCCCGCCGTGCGCCGGCTCTTCCCGGACGAGACGCCCATCCACGCCGTCGTCCCCACCGCCCCGCTCATCGACGCCGCCAAGCGCGTGTCCCTGGTCGCCGAGCGCAACACGCCGATCCGCCTGTCGTTCACGGACGGCCAGGTCGTCCTGGACGCGGGTCAGGGCGACGACGCGCAGGCGTCCGAGGCGCTGGAGGCGGTGCTCGTCGGCGAGGACATCTCGGTGGCGTTCAACCCGCAGTTCCTGCTCGACGGCCTGGGCGCGCTCGGCACCGACTTCGTGCGCCTGAGCTTCACGCACCCGAACAAGCCGGTCGAGTTCACGGGCCAGGACTCCCTGGACGGCGAGGACTCGTCCCACTACCGCTACCTGCTGGTGCCGATCCGCTTCGCCGGCTGATCCCGACGGAGCCGGACGGCTCGCACCGCACCACCGCACCCCGGAGGACTCGTATGGTCACGCGCATCGGCCTCGTCGGCCTCGGCAAGATGGGCAACAACATGCGGGCGCGCGTCCGCGCCGCCGGCATCGAGGTCGTCGGGTACGACCCTCGCCCCGAGGTGTCGGACGTCGCGACGCTCGCCGACCTCGTCGCAGCGCTGCCCGACGACGGCCCGCGCATCGTGTGGGTCATGGTCCCGGCGGGCGACGCGACCCGCGGCGTGGTCACCGAGCTCGGCGGCCTGCTCGGCGAGGGCGACTTCGTCATCGAGGGCGGGAACTCCTACTACGCCGAGGACCAGGCGCGGGCCGCGGAGCTGGCCGAGAAGGGCGTCGGCTACCTCGACGTCGGCGTCTCGGGCGGCGTCTGGGGCCTCGAGAACGGCTACGGGCTCATGGTCGGCGGGGACCGGACGTACGTCGAGGCGGCCATGCCGGTCTTCGACGCGCTGCGTCCCGACGGCCCGCGCGAGGAGGGCTTCGTCCACGCGGGCGAGGTCGGCGCCGGGCACTTCGCGAAGATGGTCCACAACGGCATCGAGTACGGGCTCATGCAGGCGTACGCCGAGGGCTACGAGCTCCTCGCCGCGAAGAGCGAGCTCGTCAAGGACGTGCACGGCACGATGAAGGCGTGGACCCGTGGCACGGTCGTGCGCTCGTGGCTCCTCGACCTCTTCGTCAAGGCGCTCGAGGAGGACCCGCAGCTCGCCGCGATCGACGACTGGGTCGACGACTCCGGCGAGGGCCGCTGGACGGTCGACGAGGCGATCGACAACGCCGTCCCGCTGCCGGTGATCTCCGCCGCCCTCTTCGCGCGCTTCGCCTCGCGCCAGGAGCAGTCGCCCGCGCTCAAGGCCGTCGCCGCGCTGCGCCAGCAGTTCGGCGGGCACGCCGTCAAGGCGGCCGGGCCCGCCTCCCCGGGAGCCGGGCCGCTCGAACCCCCGGCCTGACCGCTCCCCGCCGACCTCCTCGACCCTCGCCGCACCGATGTACGTCTCGCACCTCTCCCTGGTCGACTTCCGCTCGTACGAGTCCGTCGACGTCGAGCTCGTCCCGGGCGTGAACGCGCTCGTCGGGCAGAACGGGCAGGGCAAGACGAACCTCGTCGAGGCGATCGGGTACGTCGCGACGCTCGCGAGCCACCGCGTCGCGGGCGACGCCGCGCTCGTCCGTGCGGGGGCCGCGCGCGCCGTCGTGCGGACGCGCGTCGTGCGGGGCGACCGGGCGAGCACCGTGGAGCTCGAGATCGCGTCGGGGCGGGCCAACCGGGCGCGGATCAACCGGTCCCCGGCCCAGCGGCCGCGCGACGTGCTCGGCATCGTCCGGACGGTGCTCTTCGCGCCGGAGGACCTCGCGCTCGTCAAGGGCGACCCGGACGGGCGGCGTCGCTTCCTCGACCAGCTCGCGGTGCTCCTGGTGCCGCGCGTGGCGGCGCTCCTCGCGGACTACGACCGGGTGCTGCGCCAGCGCGGCGCGCTGCTGAAGTCGGCGACGGCGCTGCGCGGCCGCGGCCGGCGGAGGCCGTCCGTCGTCGACCCGCCACCCGACGACGACGCGCCCGAGTCCGCGGCCTCGCCGCTCGCGACGCTCGAGGTGTGGGACGCGCGTCTCGCGAGCCTCGGCGCGGAGATCACGGCGCTGCGCCTGCAGCTCGTCGCGGCGCTCACGCCCTACGTCGCGGAGGCGTACGAGCAGGTCAGCGCGGGGCAGGGCGAGGCACGCATCGCGTACCGCTCGTCCGTGGACGAGGCGCTCGACGCGGACGACGGCCCGGCGGGTGGGTCCACGACGGGCGACGTCGCGGACCTGGGCGAGGCACCGGCGTCGGGCATCCCCGACGCGGGGACGCTCGAGAGGCGCATGCTGGAGGCCATGGAGGCCGTGCGCGCGAAGGAGGTCGACCGCGGGGTGAACCTCGTCGGTCCCCACCGCGACGACCTCGTCCTCACCCTGGGCGGCCTCCCGGCGAAGGGCTACGCGAGCCACGGCGAGTCGTGGTCGTTCGCGCTCGCGCTGCGGCTGGCGTCGTACCGGCTGCTGCGCGACGGCGCCCCCGCGGGCCTCGACTCGCTCCTCTGGGCGGACCAGTGGGGGCCCGACGGCGAGCCGATCCTCGTGCTCGACGACGTGTTCGCCGAGCTCGACGTCCGGCGGCGCGAGCGGCTCGCCGAGCTCGTGGCCGACGCGGGCCAGGTGATCATCACCGCGGCCGTGCCCGACGACGTCCCGAGCCGGCTGGACGGCGCGCGGTTCGCCGTGCACGACGGGACGGTGCACCGTGTCGAGGACTGAGCCCGCGGACCGGGACGGGGCGGACCGCCAGGACGACGACGCGCGCCCCGGCCCGGCCGACGACCTCCCGGAGCGACGCACGACGGGGCTGCCCGTCGGCCACGTCGTGGAGCTGACCCCACCGGCGGAGGTGGCGCGGCAGGCCCTGAACCGCGCCAAGGCGGCGGCGCGCGCGAAGGGGCTCCGGCCCGGGCAGGAGCCTCGCCGACGCATCCTCGCGGACCCGCTGACGTCGGGCGCGCGCCCGGGCGGCCGCGACCCGCAGCTCCTGGGCGACGTCGTCGCGCGCCTGCTGCGCGAGCGGGACTGGGTCGCGGACGTGTCGGTGGGGGGCGTCGTCGGGCGGTGGCGGGAGGTCGTGGGCGACCAGGTCGCCGACCACTGCGAGCCTGAGACGTTCGAGGACAAGGTGCTCGTCGTGCGGGCCGACTCGACGGCGTGGGCGACGCAGGTGCGGCTCCTCACGCCGCAGCTGCTCGAGCGGCTCGCGCGCGAGGTGGGCGAGGGGGTCGTCGAGACGGTGACCGTGCTCGGGCCGGCGGGTCCGAGCTTCCGCCGGGGGAAGAAGTCCGTCCGGGGGCCGGGTCCCCGCGACACCTGGGGCTGAGAGGGTCCGGACCGACGACGAGGCCCGCCGTGCAGGGGGCACGGCGGGCCTCGCGGGTGGTGACCGGGGCGTTGGTCACCACGTCAGGGGGGTCAGGCCTGGGCTCGGCGGCGCAGCCAGAGCACCAGGGCCCCGCCGCCGACGAGCAGCGCGGCGAACGCGGCCGCGCCGGCGACCGTCGCACCGGTCGTGGCGAGCGCGGGGCCGGTCGGCTCCTCGGGTCCGGCGACGTCCTCGACGGCCACGGGGGCGACGGGCGGGTTCGCGCACGCGCTCGTCGCCGGCGGGTACTCGACCACGGTGGAGTACGACGGGTTGACCTCGAACAGCACCTTGGCGCCGTCGCGGGTCCAGGCGTAGTTGCCGTCGGTCTGGGTGTACGAGCCGTCCTCGTTCCGGACGAACCCGGGCCACTGCTTCGGCTCCTCGGCGGAGGCTCCCGGCCACAGAAGGGTCCCGCTGAGCGGCTGGTCCGGCACGACGTAGTTCTCGCCGCCGCTCGGGTGCAGGAAGGTGATCGTCAGCGGGGTCTCCGAGTCGACCGTCGCGCCCTCGGGCAGGCCGATCTCGTAGCCGAGGTACGGGACGTCGCCCTGGCAGACGGCGCCGATCTCGCCGGGCACGAGCGCGCACGTCTCGTCGGAGGGCAGCAGATCGACGAGCGGGAGCAGCGCGCTGCGGCCGTTCGTGGCCACGACGTAGCCGAGCTTCGCCGTCTCCGAGGAGAAGGTCGCCGCGGCGCTCTTCGGGACGGCGACGACGCCCTCCGCCGTGAGCTCGTACCGGACGTCCTCCGACTCGGCCGGGAGGTCCTGCTTCGTGAGCTCCGTGCCACAGACCTCGACGGCGGCCGGCACGGCCGGCGTGACCACGTCGACCTCCGGCGCGACCGGCGTGGCGGGAGTGCCGGGCCTCGGGGTGTCGCACGCGTCCTCGGGGAGGAGGTCGGCGAGGTCCTGGTGGTCCCACGCGACGAGCGTGCCCTCGGGGAACTCGCCGAGGTGCTCGCCGTCGGGTGAGTAGCGGATGTCCGCGGGGAGGTCGTCGAGACCGCCGGGGAGGTCCACGAGGTCCTGCTGGACTGCCCACGCGGTGCAGAGGTCGGCCGTGTCGACGTCCGGCTGGATCGCGCGGGCGACCTCGCTCACGTCCTCCAGGTCGAGGGGCTGCACGACCCAGGCCCTGTCCCACGGCTTCTCGGGCAGGGCGACCTCGGTGCCCGTGACGATCTTCTGCGGGCCGGAGTTCTCCCACGCCGCGGGCTGTGCGGGGTCGATCTTGGGGTACACGTAGACGCCGACCTGGACGGGGGCGTCGGGCGTCTCGCAGGCCCGGGTCGAGCCGGACTGGTCGTAGTCGTACTGGCGGCCGTCGGACGCGTCGACGGAGACGGTCCAGGTGTGGTCCTGCGTGGGGTCGAGGTCGTAGGAGCGCGTGAGCTCGCGCTGGAAGGTCGTGGACTCGACCTCCTTGCCGTCCACGGTGACGGTCAGGTCGTTGCTCTTCTTCGAGTAGGCCCAGAGCTTCACCGAGAGCGTCGTGCAGTCGGCCGTGACGACGGGCGTGTGGGCGGAGGCGGGTGCCGCGGTGGCCACGATCAGGCCACCGAGCGCGAGCGCCGTCGCCGCAGCGCTCGCGAGGAGTCTCTTCACTGAGTGGGGTCCCTTCGGGGTCGAGCCGCCCGCGTGCGATCGCTGCTGCGCGGACGACGCGCGAATCAGGATGGTGTGTGGTATTAGACCACTTTCCGCGTGAAACGCCGATTCCCGACTTGTCGGTTGCGGTAGCGCTCCCACCAAGGAGCGCGCGACGGTTGCTGCGGGCACTTTTTCGACGGCCGTCGACGGCCACCTGCGCGTCGTGAACAGAGCCTGTGGACAACCGTGTGGAGAACTTCCGCCGAGACGGCGCGGATCGCGTCGCGGATGTCCTGCGAGATGTCCTCAGGACGGCCGAGATCCGCGGAATTCGGCTCGTGGCGGGTAGACTGGGGAGGTCATTCCGGGTCTTGTCACCACCCGCTCGCGCAGCCCGTCCGCGGCGCCTCCACCAGCCGTCCGCGGCAGGTCGGACGCTCCCTCGCGGAGCCGGCGCAGGCGGCGGTGCGGGCCCGGAACCTTTGAGCAGCGGCGGCCGGTCCGGCACGGACACGGCGGCCGCGCGCACGACGACGAGGAGCAGTCCTGCCCGTGGCAGAGCACACCGACACCGCCATCCCCGACCCGACGGCGTCCGCGGAGGCGACACCCTCGGCGGGCGGCGGCTACGACGCGAGCAACATCACCGTCCTGGAGGGCCTCGAGGCGGTCCGCAAGCGTCCGGGCATGTACATCGGCTCGACGGGTGAGCGAGGCCTCCACCACCTTGTGTACGAGGTTGTGGATAACTCTGTGGACGAGGCCCTCGCCGGGCACGCGGACACGATCGACGTGACGCTCCTCGCCGACGGGGGCGTGCGCGTCGTCGACAACGGGCGCGGCATCCCCGTCGCGATCCACCCCACCGAGGGCCGGCCCACGGTCGAGGTCGTCATGACGATCCTCCACGCGGGCGGCAAGTTCGGCGGTGGCGGGTACGCCGTCTCGGGGGGTCTGCACGGCGTCGGCATCTCGGTCGTCAACGCGCTCTCGTCCCGTGTGGTCACCGAGGTCCAGCGTGACGGCTACGCCTGGCGCCAGGAGTTCGCCGACGGGGGCAAGCCCGTGGGCGAGCTGCACCGCGGCGAGGCGACGCAGGCGACGGGCACGACGCAGACGTTCTGGGCCGACCCGACGATCTTCGAGACCACCGAGTACGACTTCGAGACGCTGCGTGCGCGGTTCCAGCAGTACGCGTTCCTCAACAAGGGGCTGCGGATCACGCTCACCGACGAGCGCCCTGCGCACCTCGACACCGGGGACGAGGTCACCGGCGAGGCCGAGGACGGCACGCCCGCGAGCGGCGACGCGACGTCGTCGGGCGCGTCGACCGCGGCGCGCACGGTGAGCTACAAGTACGACGGCGGCCTCATCGACTACGTGAAGCACCTCAACGGCGCGAAGAAGGTCGAGCTCGTCCACCCCGACGTCATCGACATCGAGTCGGAGGACACCGAGCGGCGCATCTCCGTCGAGATCGCGATGCAGTGGACCAGCGCCTACTCGGAGTCCGTCCACACGTTCGCCAACACGATCTCCACGACCGAGGGCGGCACGCACGAAGAGGGCTTCCGTGCGGCGATGACCTCGCTGGTCAACCGCTACGCGCGCGACAAGGGCATCCTCAAGGACAAGGACGAGAACCTCACGGGCGACGACATCCGCGAGGGCCTGACGGCGGTCATCTCCGTCAAGCTGGGCGAGCCGCAGTTCGAGGGCCAGACGAAGACGAAGCTCGGCAACACCGAGGCGAAGACGTTCGTCCAGCGCGTCGTCAACGAGCGGCTCAACGACTGGTTCGACTCGCACCCGAACGAGGCCCGTGACGTCCTGCGCAAGGCGATCCAGGCGTCGCAGGCGCGCCTCGCCGCCCGCAAGGCGCGCGAGGCCACCCGCCGCAAGGGCCTGCTCGAGTCCGGCGGCATGCCGGGCAAGCTGCGCGACTGCCAGTCGAACCGCGCGGAGGAGTGCGAGATCTTCATCGTCGAGGGTGACTCCGCGGGCGGCTCGGCCGTCCGCGGGCGCAACCCCCGGACGCAGGCGATCCTGCCGATCCGCGGGAAGATCCTCAACGTCGAGCGCGCGCGCCTCGACCGGGCCCTGTCCAACCAGGAGGTCCAGTCGATCATCACGGCGTTCGGCACCGGCATCGGCGAGGACTTCGACCTCGCCAAGCTCCGGTACCACAAGATCGTCCTCATGGCCGACGCCGACGTCGACGGCCAGCACATCGCGACGCTCCTGCTCACGCTGCTGTTCCGGTACATGCGCCCGCTCATCGAGAACGGGCACGTCTACCTCGCGCAGCCGCCGCTCTACCGGCTCAAGTGGTCGAACGCCCCGCACGACTACGTGTACTCCGACAAGGAGCGCGACGCGTTCCTCGCCGCCGGGCAGGCCGCCGGCAAGCGGATCCCCAAGGAGAACGGGATCCAGCGCTACAAGGGTCTGGGCGAGATGGACTACTCGGAGCTGTGGGACACGACCATGGACCCCGAGCACCGCACCCTCAACCAGGTGACCCTCGACGACGCCGCGGCGGCCGACGAGATCTTCTCCGTCCTCATGGGCGAGGACGTGGAGTCCCGCCGGAGCTTCATCCAGCGCAACGCGAAGGACGTGCGGTTCCTTGACATCTGAGCCGCTCCTCGCGGAGCCGGGGGGCGGCAGGACCGGACGCCCCGGCGCGGCCCGCCCTCCCGGGCGGGTCCGGAGGTCTTCCAGGACGACGACGCACGAAGAGACGAACGAACGAGGTAGACCGTGACCGACGAGCAGAACCCCGAGAACGAGCCCACGGCTCCCGGCGACGGGTCCGAGGAGACCGTGCACGCCGACGGGACGGCGGTCGCGGTGCACCACGGGCGCATCGAGCAGGTGGACCTGCAGCTCGAGATGCAGCGGTCGTACCTCGACTACGCGATGAGCGTCATCGTGGGTCGTGCGCTGCCGGACGTGCGCGACGGCCTCAAGCCCGTGCACCGGCGCGTGCTGTACGCGATGTACGACGGCGGCTACCGCCCCGACCGCTCGTACTCGAAGTGCTCGCGCGTCGTCGGCGACGTCATGGGCAAGTTCCACCCGCACGGCGACAGCGCGATCTACGACGCGCTCGTGCGCCTCGTGCAGGACTGGTCGCTGCGCTACCCGCTCGTCGCCGGCCAGGGCAACTTCGGCTCCCCCGGCAACGACCCGGCGGCCGCCCCGCGGTACACCGAGTGCCGCATGGCGCCGATCGCCATGGAGATGGTCCGGGACATCGACAAGGACACCGTCGACTTCCAGGACAACTACGACGGCCGCACGCAGGAGCCGTCGGTCCTGCCGGCGCGGTTCCCGAACCTGCTGGTCAACGGCTCGGCGGGCATCGCCGTCGGCATGGCGACCAACATCCCGCCGCACAACCTCCGCGAGGTCGCGGCGGGCGTGCAGTGGCACCTCGACCACCCGGACGCCTCGCGCGAGGAGCTCCTCGCGGCGCTGCTGCAGCGCATCAAGGGCCCGGACTTCCCCACGGGCGCCACGATCCTCGGCCACAAGGGCATCGAGGAGGCGTACCGCACGGGCCGCGGTTCGATCACCATGCGCGCCGTGGTCAACGTGGAGGAGATCCAGGGCCGCGTGTGCCTCGTCGTCACGGAGCTCCCCTACCAGGTGAACCCGGACAACCTGGCCGCGAAGATCGCGGACCTCGTCAAGGAGGGCCGCGTCCAGGGGATCGCGGACATCCGCGACGAGACGTCGGGCCGGACGGGCCAGCGCCTCGTCGTCGTGCTCAAGCGCGACGCGGTGGCGAAGGTCGTCCTCAACAACCTGTACAAGCACACGCAGCTCCAGGACACGTTCGGCGCGAACATGCTGGCGCTCGTCGACGGCGTGCCGCGCACGCTGAGCCTCGACGCGTTCGTCCGGCACTGGACGACGCACCAGCTCGACGTCGTCGTGCGCCGCACGCGGTACCTGCTGGCGGAGGCCGAGCGCAGCATCCACATCCTGCGCGGGTACCTCAAGGCGCTCGACGCGCTCGACGAGGTCATCGCCCTGATCCGGCGCTCGCCCGACGTCGAGGAGGCCCGCACGGGCCTCATGGAGCTGCTGGGCGTCGACGAGGTCCAGGCGACCGCGATCCTCAACCTCCAGCTGCGCCGGCTCGCGGCCCTGGAGCGGCAGAAGATCCTCGACGACCACGACGCGCTCGAGCGCCAGATCCTCGACTACCAGGACATCCTGGCCAAGCCCGAGCGGCAGCGGTCGATCGTGGGCGACGAGATGGGCGAGATCGTCGCGAAGTACGGCGACGAGCGTCGGACGACGATCCTCCCGTTCGACGGCGAGGTCTCCATCGAGGACCTCATCGCCGAGGAGGAGATGGTCGTCACCATCACGCGCGGCGGGTACGTGAAGCGGACGCGCAGCGACAGCTACCGTGCCCAGAAGCGCGGCGGCAAGGGCGTGCGCGGCACGCAGCTGCGCGAGGACGACATCGTCGACCACTTCTTCGTGACGACGACGCACCACTGGCTGCTGTTCTTCACGAACCTCGGCCGCGTCTACCGGGCGAAGGCGTACGAGCTCCCCGAGGGCGGGCGCGACGCCAAGGGTCAGCACGTCGCGAACCTGCTCGCGTTCCAGCCGGGCGAGAAGATCGCGCAGGTGCTCGACCTGCGCGACTACGACGCGGCGCAGTACCTGGTGCTCGCGACGCGTCGCGGCCTGGTGAAGAAGACGCGGCTGTCGGAGTACGACTCGCCGCGCTCGGGCGGACTCATCGCGATCAACCTGCGCGAGGACGAGTCCGGGACGCCCGACGAGCTCGTCGCGGCGCTCCTCGTGGACGCCGACGACGACCTCATCCTCGTGTCGCGCAAGGGCCAGTCCATCCGTTTCCCCGCCGACGACGACACGATGCGGCCGCTGGGCCGCGCGACGTCGGGCGTCACGGGCATGAAGTTCCGCGACGGCGACGAGCTGCTCTCGGCCGACGTGGTCGAGGAGGGCTCCGACCTCTTCGTCGTGACGGAGGGCGGGTTCGCGAAGCGGACGCGGATCGACGAGTACCGCGTCCAGGGCCGTGGCGGTCTGGGCATCAAGGTCGCCAACCTGGTGGAGGCTCGTGGAGATCTCGTGGGGGCTCTGGTGACGGAGGCCGACGACGAGGTGCTGGTCATCATGGAGCGCGGGAAGATCGTGCGGTCCGCGGTCGGCGAGGTGAACCTCACCGGTCGGAACACGCAGGGGGTGACGTTCGCGAAGCCCGACAAGGGCGACCGCATCATCGCGGTCGCGCGGAACGTCGAGCGTCGTCTCGGAGAGGATCGGGATACCGTGGAGGGCGAGGACGGGACCGGCACGGCCCCGGGCGTCACCGACACGAGCAGCGCACCGACCACCGACGCGACCGCCTCGTCCGACGGGGCGGGCGGGACCGACCCGGCCCCCGGAACCACCGAGGAAACCAGATGAGCAGCGAGAACAACGCACCGCCGACCATCACGCCGCGGCTGACCGTGCCGCGGCCGGACACGGACGCGTCGGCACGCCCCGGGGCCGCGTCCCCGAGCCGGCACGGCGAGGCGGACGGGACGTCGTCGAACGGCTCGTCGAAGAAGGGCTCGTCGAAGGGCGCCTCGGCGGCGGCGACCCCGCGTGACGGGGCGACGGCCGCCGTCCCGCCGCCGCCTCCGCCGCCCCCGGGCCCGTCCGCCCAGGCCGCGCCCGCGCCGGGCACGGTGGACGACGACGGCATGGAGCGCGCGTCGGGCGAGAGCCGTGTCGCGGTCGCGCGTGCCGGGGCCGTGAAGGCGGCCGCCGCGGCGATCGCGGCGGCGAAGACGGCCGCGAAGAAGGTGTCGGCGGCGGTCCCCGCCGCACCCGCAGAGACGGAGCCCGAGCGCGGGCACGACGAGATCGACGACGAGACGGTGAGGCGCGTGCCCACGACCACCTCGGCCCCCACGAGCGCGGCGGCCGCCGGCGCTCCCGCCGGGGCCTCCATGCACTACTCCGCCGCCGGGGTGACGGGCACCGCGAGCCCGCTCACCGGCGCCACGCCGGCCGTGGGGACCGCGACGGGCGCGACGCCCGCCGTCCGGCCCGACGGCGGCCCGCGCCGTGTCCGGCTCGCGGTCTCGCGCATCGACCCGTGGTCCGCGATGAAGCTCGGCTTCCTCCTCGCGGTCGCCATCGGGATCATGACCGTCGTCGCGACCGCCGTCGTCTGGTACGTGCTCGACGGCATGCAGGTCTTCTTCAAGATCGAGGAGCTGTTCACGCAGATCGTCGGCACGGAGACGGACGTCGACATCCGCCAGTACGTCGCGTTCGGTCGCGTGATCTCGATCGCCACGCTGCTCGGCGTGGTGAACGTCGTCATCATCACGGCGCTCTCGACGATCATGGCGTTCCTGTACAACATCGTCGCGGCGCTCGTGGGTGGCGTGCACCTCACGCTCACCGACGACTGACCGCGCACCGGCTCCTCGACCGGGAGCACGGGCCCTCGGTTTGGGTCTGCGGCTCCCGGTGGGGTAACCTCAATCGCTGCCTGCGAGCGGAGCAGCCCTCCTGGGGCTGTCCGACGAGGCGCGTGCGGGCCTATAGCTCAGACGGTTAGAGCGCTTCCCTGATAAGGAAGAGGTCAGAGGTTCAAGTCCTCTTAGGCCCACTGCCAACCCACTCGAGGGGGAACATCATGAAGAAGCTTCTGCTCCTGCTCCTCGCCGCCGGCGCCGGGTACCTCGTGTGGCGCAAGTACACGGAGGACAACGCCGAGCGCGACCTCTGGGCAGAGGTCACCGACACCTTCGAGTGAGCACCTCTCGCCGCTGACCGGCCCCGGCCGCGTCACCCGGGGCCATGGCGCAATTGGTAGCGCACCTGCTTTGCAAGCAGGGGGTTGGGGGTTCGAGTCCCCCTGGCTCCACATCAGATGACCTGGTCCGATGCGTTCGGACCAGGTCATCTTCTTTGCGTTCAAGGAGCGGAGTCTGTCTATCGTTCCGGATCCTGTGGCTGACTGGGCATCTTTGGGGGTCGGTCGTTCGTCGGCGTCGGCGGCTGTCGGGACGTACCGGAAGACGTCGTCCATGACGTTCGCTGCTGACTGGATGACAGGTCTGAGCTCGTGGCGGTAGACGACCTCGGTGAAAGCGGATGCCGAAGTGACCCATGAGGCATGAGATCTTTTCGATGGGGACGCCGCGCTGCGACAGGATCGAGACGAACGAGTGCCGGAGGTCTCGGGGCGTCCCCTCCTGCGGGTCGAGTCCGGGGACGAGCGCGAGGGCCGAGCGGAACATGCGCAGCACGCTGTAGCGGTCCTGTGGAGTACCGATCTCCGACGGGAAGACCAGGCCGTGGTCCTTCCAGTGCTCGCCAGCCTCGCCGGCAGCGGTGGTCTGTTCCTGCTGATGCCTCCTCAGGACGCCGACGACGAGCTCGGAGAGCGCAAGGGTGCGCCGCGACTTCGGGGTCTTGGCGTCCCCGCCGACGCGAACCGATCTCCAGGCCTCGGTGTGTTGCGGCGCCTCGAGAAGTTCGACGGGGATCACGTCCTGTGCACCCGCGGACCCCACCCGCGTGACGGCGTCAGCGGTGATCGATTCGACCAACACCCGGCTGGCGTGGATCATCGCCCGCTCGAGCACGGCCGCGAACTCCGGATCGCGCGCCGCGAGGATGCTCAGTTCCTTCGCGACGTTGACCGTCTTATCGAGCGCGAGGACCGAGTCGGCCCGCTGTACCCCACGGTTCTCGAAGTCGTCGAGGCGACGCCAGTCGAGGAGTGATGCGAGTTTCTTCGACCGTGATGTGCTGCTACCGCGACGCGGCGCCCGGCGTGACTGCGAGGTGGAGAACAGCTCCGGTGCCCTCGGCCGCGTACAGTGCGTAGGCGTCGGCCGGGCCAGAGAGGACGGCTTCGCCGGGGGCGGGCACAAGTCCGTCGCAGCGGCGTGCGAATGGGGCAGGCGAGGCATGCAGTCCGCCCGCCCTCGGCCCGATCTTGGCGATCTCGCCGGCGGTCATGCAGGCACGCTAACCCGGGGCCAACGGAGCCCTGTAGTATGCGTGCCTTGCGATTCCGCATGGGCTGACCTTGGCATACATGCACCAACGTCAGTCCTTGGGAAAACCGTCTGACCACCAGGCCGCCGTCACGGCTCGGCCGCTCGTCCAGTCACCTGTCGCCCGTCATCCTTCGACTCGCGCCTTCGGTTCGTGACTCACTTTCACCCGGCCGATCCCAGGTGTCATCTCGGTCATTGTCGGCGCTTATCGGTAGCCTCTGGATGTCCGGCGATGAGGTCGGCAGTTGACATGAGCAAGCAGGTGACGCTTGGGTAAAGCGACCCGGAACTGGACGACGACCCAGGACCGCGATCGGCAGATCTACGAGATGCGCCAAGCAGGCGCCATGCTCGACGAAGTGGGGCAAGAGTTCGGCCTCACCCGCGAGCGTGTCCGGCAGATCGTCCGCAACATGGGTGGAGTCGACCGCGCAGCTGTGCGGGCTGCGCGCTTCACCGAGCGGGAGGAGCGCGATCAGCGGGTTCGAGACCGCGTGTTCTCCGTCGTCGCGACCGGACTTGCCCGCTCGACGGCAGAGGTCGCCATCATGTCGGACGTCGACGAGGAAACCGTGCGACGGATTGGCGGGAAGGAACTCTCCGCGTACCTCGGCTTGACAAAACGGGGCTCGGTCCGATGGACGGAGGACGACGTCATCTCTGCACTCAGCACCGCCGCGACATACGAGTGGCCGCTGTCCCGCAACGCATACCAGGAGTTGATCGACGAGGGCGAGATCCATGGTCCGAGCGCAGCCCGGATCGAGCAGCTCTACGGCTGGGCGGCCGCATGCGAGCTTGCCGGAATTGAAAGCTCGCGGCGCAGGCGGCGGGACTACCAGTCGTCGTGGACGAACGACGACCTCTGGCACTTCGCACGGACCTACGTCGAGCACAGCGGGCCCACGGCGTCGTTCCACGGGTACGACACCTGGCGTACCGAGCGCGCGCCAGGAGCACCATCGAGCGGCGTTCTCCGCGGACGGCTCGGAAGGTGGAACGAGATTCGCCGCACCATCTTGATCGAGAGGGAAGCCATGAGTTCCGAAGCGCTCACCGGCAAGGAAGCCTTGCTCATCGACGGGCAGCTCGTGGCGCGGATGGATGACGAGAGTCGTTCTCGCATCTGGAAGTCCGTGATCAGCATCCTCGAACGTGGGCCCCAGCGCACCGGCGTCGGCGGACAGACAGGGCTCGCGCTCGGTTACGTCCAGTCGGGCAAGACGACGTCAATCACCGCGCTCATCGCGGCGGCCGCCGACCAGGGGTACCAGATCATCGTCGCCGTGCTCGGAGGGACGAACCTCCTCCTGGATCAGAACAAGAACCGACTCGAGTCCGCGCTCGGCACACAGTCCCGCAAGGACTACCGATGGGTCACTGAGACGAACCCCTCTGGGATTGCAACCGCCAAGCGGATCGGTGACAGGGTCGATAGCGGTCGCGCGGTGCTGATACCTGTGCTGAAGCACGCTGGTCGGCTGAACGCGCTCGCCGCTGTTCTCGACAACGTGCCCGGGATCGAGCAGGTGCCGGTGCTCATCATCGACGACGAGGCGGATCAGGCGTCGCTAAACACAAGCTCGGCGACGGAGAGCAAGACCTACGAGGCGATCCGAATCCTCCGCTCGCGCGTGCCAAAACACCTCTACGTCCAATACACGGCCACTCCGTACGCACCCCTCATGCTTGACGCGGACGACTTGCTGAGTCCGGACTTCGTCGAGTTCCTCGAGCCGGGCAGCGGGTACACCGGCGGACGAGAGTTCTTCGTCGAGTTCGCTGACCAGGTGATCCGCGACGTCCCGCTCCTCGACGAGCAGGCGCCCAAGACGCTGCCTCTCGAGCTCCCCCTGAGTCTCACGTCTGCGCTCGGGTCGTTCATCGCTGGTGCCGCCATGCTCGTCGAACGCCAGCCCGACGCCGCGCCGGTGAGCATGCTCGTCCACTCGACTCAACGAAACGATGTTCAGGAGCGGTACAGGTTCCTCATCGAACGTGAGCTCCGGAAGTGGCGCTCCGTCGCCGACAAGGCGGCATCGCTCGCCGACCTGCCTGACGCCGTGCAGAGGGAACGCGTCACGTTGACGGAACGCGGAGCCCCGGACCTCGACAACGGGTCATTCCTCGAGAAGGTCCGCTGGGTTCTGCGCGAGACGTCGCTCTGGCTCGTCAACTCGACGTCGGCTCTCAACAAGGTCGAGTGGAACGTCACTCCGGTCCACATCCTCATTGGCGGCAACAAGCTCGACCGCGGGTTCACCGTCGAGGGACTGACGGTCACCTACATGAACCGACCGCCGAGCGCCCAGGTAGACACGCTCGAACAACGGGCTCGTGCGTTCGGATACCGCCGGGATCAGCTGTCCTACTGCCAGTTCTTCGCGACGAAGCGAACCATCCGCTCGCTCCGCGACATCGTCTTCACGGAGTATGACCTGCGAGCTCAGCTGCAGGACCACGTCGACGCAGGCGGCACCGTCCATTCTTGGGCGCGGGACGTCGGACTCATGCTCCCCGACGGCATGAAGCCGACCCGCGACGCGGTTGTGAGCCAGCTCGACTACCAGGGCATGGGATGGACCTCGGTGCGGCTACCGCGTCTCACCCCCGAAGCGATCGCCACGAACAGATCGCTCACGGAGGCTATCGGTCTGCTGGACGCGCCCGCCATTGACTACGGACGTCTGTCTCTGCGCACGGTGCAACTCACGGTGGCCGATGTCGTCGCACGGCTCGTCTTGCCTTGGTCCGCCGACGACTACGGGCCGTCGTGGCGCCTCCGCGACGTGACTGATGCGCTGGAGAGACACCACAACCAGTCGCAGACCGTTCCTGTCATCCTCATGGACGACGACGGGCAGGCGCGGAAGCGCAAGTGGGACGTCGAGACGGGGTTCGTCAACCTCTTCCAAGGCCGTGACAACGTGCGGAACAACGGCGGACCGTCTTATCCCGGCGACCGCGTGATCGGTGGCATCGCCGATGATCCCGGCGCCCTCGTCGTCCAGATCCATCGGGTCGTTCGTCGTGATGACCCGACCAATGAGCTGCTCACGCTCGCCGTGCATCTCGGTGACCGCAAGATCGTCCGAAAGGGAACCCTCGCATGACTGATGGCCAGTCCGGAGTCCGATCCGGCGAGCTCGTGCACGCGCCGATCTCGGCCCTCCTGCTCGACCCCCACAACCCCCGGCTCCCTGCATCCCGTCAAGGTGGCGCGCAGTCGGACCTCGCGATCGACCTGGAACTCGGGTTCGATGCATTCGCTGTCGCGCAATCCATCGCTGACAACGGCTTCTTCGCGGCCGAGCCACTGATCGCCATCTGCGACGATGAGCCCGGCAGGTACATCGTCGTCGAGGGAAACCGCCGGCTGACCGCTCTACTCGGGCTGACCCACCCCGAGATTCGCGAGCAGTTTATCGAGCCGATCCGGTGGGAGGCGGTCGCCTCCAAGGCCGCGATGTCGCCCGATGTCGCTGTCCCGATCGTTGTCCACCAGAGCCGCGAAGCCACTCATGTCGAGGTGTCGCGCGCGCACGTCGTGGGCAAGCTCCAGTGGCGGCCCTACATGCAGGCGCGTTTCATAGCCGCGCGTGTCGCCGAGGGCCGCACCATCAAGGAGGTTGCCGATCTGATCGGCATCACCAAGAGCAAGGCTGCCGATCTCTACCGTGACCAGGCGATCGTCAGCCAGGCGGCTTCCGTCGGTCTGAACACTGGCAACGTCGAAGGTGCCTTCTCGCTCTTGACCGTCGCGATGGGCAACACCAAGCTCCGCGATCACATCGGCGCGCCTCTGGGCTCCCGGCTCGAGCCCGGCGACGAGCCCGTGCCCGCCGGCAAGATCAACGAGCTCAAGGAGGTCATCTCCTGGGTCTTCGGCGACGAGGACGCAGAGCCGGTCATCACTGACTCGCGACAGATGAGCGCCCTCGGCAACGTCGTGTCTAGCGAGGTGGGCCTGTCCGCTCTCCGCTCCGGCAAGAGCCTCGAAGAGGCGAAGCAGCAGGTTCAGAGTGCGGGGATGGACCCGCGGGAGCGTCTCATCAGACGCATCACCGCGGCCACGAACGCACTCGGCGCGGCGAGCGACGACCTCGCGGAGTATGCCGCGGACAAGCAGGTCGTCGGACTCTTGTCGGACCTCGAGTCCCTCGTCGAGTCCATGCGGAACGTCGTCGACCAAGCGGCGATAGAGGCGCAGGAGTCGTGACGATTCGCGGCCGTGACCGGATCGCGGACTGGATCGAGACGATGCTGCTCGTCCGCGGTACGCGACCGCTCGGGCTCGATCCGCTGAACGCCTTCCTCGAGGCACGCCATGGGCTGGAGGCCCAGATGGTGAGCACTGGGGTCCGCGAGATGGCTCGACGGGAGGGGTTGCTTGGCGACAGGTATCCGTTCAGGGTCAACGAGTTCGCGGTCCGTGCGAACCCGGACGCTGCATCATCGTCGTACGTGACCGTTGCGCTGATGGCACCCGGCAACCCGGTGCGCGAGTACTTGGGTGCAGCGCCGGACGAGTCGATGGCGGTCATCTTCGAGAACGTCGTCGCGGAAGCAACCTCGCGGATCTGGGGCGACGCGGGTCACGCATTGCGGTTCGGGTGGCCCTCCGACATCGGCCGACCACCAGAGTTCGACCTAGCGATCCGTTGGCTCGCCCAGCAGATCGGTGTGGACGTCGGGCAGGGATACCGGCAGCCGCGCCGAAAGGACGGCGGCGTCGATGTCGTCGCATGGCGTCCGTTCCCTGACGGCCGCTCTGGGTTCCCGGTGGTGCTCGTGCAGTGCACCCTGCAAGAGAACCTCCTCGCAAAGGGCATGGATGTCGACACGCGGCTGTGGGGATCCTGGTTGGCGATGGACGTCGATCCCACGACCGCGCTGGCGACGCCGACCGCACTGGCAGCAGGAACGATCTGGAACGAGCTGGCTCTCAAGTACATGGTGCTCGACCGGATCAGGATCGTCGGTCTCGCGGCACCGTCCGTGACGGACGAGCTCGCACAGGGCTGGGTCACAGGGGCCATCAATGACCTGCAGGAACACATGGAAGAGGTAGGCGAGCTGTGAGGGTGCAGAAGAAGGACGTCGTCATCGAGATTGCCGAAGTGCTCGGACGGGAGGCACCGAAGATGTCCACTGGGTCGACCGAGCCCCGCACGATCTTCGACATGGTCAACAAGGAGCTCGCGCTAGGTCTGTCGACTGCGCTGACGAAGCCCCAGATCGCGCAGGCGATCGTCGAGTCGACCGGCGAGGTCTGGGCACCGGACTTCGAGTCTCGCGGAGGGACCGTGACTCTTAAGGGCCTTCAGGCCGTTCGTGATGCGGTGAGGTTCTACGTCGACTAGCTGGGGCCAAGCAGCGCAGTCGTCGAGATCTGGCGGCACCCAGAGCATGACGGGCGCGACGAGACGCAAACATCGGTTGCGCACGGTTGAGTTTAGCTGAAGGTTCAGCTAAGCTCGGTTGTGAACACGCGCTGGCAGCTCGACTTGCTGTCCGATAGCGTACAGATGTTCGAACATATGTTCGAATACGTGCTGCGGCTGGAGGAGATCAGGTGGCGACGACGAGCGGTGCCCCTTTCCGATACATCGACCTGTTCGCGGGCATCGGTGGTTTCGCGGCCGCGCTCGAAGCGTTCGGGGGCGAGTGTGTCTACTCCGTCGAGATCGACGAGGCGGCTGCCAAGGTCTACGAGCGCAACTGGGGTCACTCGCCTCTCGGAGACATCACCAAGGACGCCAACGACGGCGTGATGAACGTCCCGGCGCACGACCTTCTGGCCGCCGGCTTCCCGTGCCAGCCGTTCTCCAAGTCGGGCGCCCAGCGCGGCATGGAAGAGACCCGAGGCACGCTCTTCTGGAACATCCTCAAGATCATTGAGGCACACCACCCGACCGTCGTCCTCCTGGAGAACGTCAGGAACCTCGCCGGGCCGCGCCACAGGCACGAGTGGGAGCTGATCATCCAAACCCTGCGCGATGAAGGTTACCGCGTCTCTCGCACGCCCACGGTCTTCTCCCCCCACCTGCTACCGCTCGAACGCGGCGGGCGCCCCCAGGTACGCGAGCGCGTGTTCATCACCGCCACCTACGACCCGGACGGCATCCTTGACGGCGTCGAGGCTCTCCCTGCCCTCCCCAATGTGACGCAGCGCGGCAAGGAGGAATGGGACCTGCTCCACGACCTGCCTGTCGACCTGACTCGCGACGTTCCCGGGACGGAGCTCTCGGCGCCCGAAGTCTCGTGGATCGACGCGTGGGACGACTTCGTCACCACGATGTGGACCGAGGTGCGGAAGGCACAGTCAGGCGGCAAGCTGGCCACGCTCCCTGGGTTCCCGATCTGGGCCGACCACTGGGTCGAGTCCGAGGACCTCGCATTCTGGATGGTCGGTGGCCGGTCTCCGTACCGTGCCGTCGACGTGCCCGACACCTGGGACGAGGTGCCGAGTTGGAAGAAGACCTTCCTCCTGAAGAACGCTGAGTTCTACACGCGGTACAAGGCACAGCTCGACAAGTGGGCCTCCCGTCACGACCTAGCTTCGTTCCCGGCGTCGCGCCGCAAACTTGAGTGGCAGGCCCAGCAAACGGCCTCGCTGTGGGACTGCGTGCTGCAGTTCCGCCCATCGGGGATCCGGGCGAAGCGGCCGACTCACGTGCCGGCGCTCGTCGCAATCACACAGACGTCGATCATCGGACCTCTTCGCCGCCGTCTCTCAACGCGCGAGGCCGCGCGCCTCCAGGGCTTCCCGTACAACTTCGACTTCGGACCGCAGCCCGCGGCCGCGACGTACAAGCAGCTCGGGAACGGCGTGAACATCGGAGCTGTGTGGAACGTGCTGAGAGCGCACGCGGAGAACGACGCTCGGATTCTGCGGTCCACGGAACGTGGAGCGGCGCTGTTGAAGGCACTTGTCGATGACGCACCGAAGACGCCGGACGACCGCCTCGATGCGGTCGTTGCCCGCGGTCGCGCGAAGTTCGCGGAGTCGAGGCGGCTGGCAGCGTCCGCCTAGCTAGAGACCCACGCGCTTCCTATGCGCGATCAGCGCCTCCGTCGGGACACGATCGCTCGGATCGACGGGCTCTCGAACCTGGACCCCAACGAGTGGCTGGTACTCGCTGTCTGAAAGCCGCGGATGAAGGACGACCCGCCGGTCGTCGTCAAAGGCGAGGAGTCCGGTGTCGAAGAGCGTGTGCAAGTCAGCGCGGAGCAGGAGGCCGTTGCTGGTGGCGTACGTGCCACCCAGCCGATAAGGCACGACATGCGCGGCCTCCAGGACCTCGCCCACCCACATGCAGTGACGGCGCAGCGCCCTTCGTAGGTAACCAGAAGGTGCGCTCGGAACCGTGGCTGCCCCTTGCGGATGAGGAGGGCTCGGATCGCTCGGTCATCGTCGTGTCGGTCTGGCGTCGTTGCATCGAACGGACGACCCGATTTGACGTGCGCCGGGCCCTGACCGTGCGCGCTCTGTCCGCGGGACACGGAATGCTGGAGTTCGCGCGCTCTTGCAGCCATGGACGCTGGCACGTCTGCCTCAAGCCCTTCGAGCAGCGCGATGAACGCCCGTTCTGTGATGTTCCCTCCCCCGCCGCTCCTCGTCTCTTTCGACGACATCGTCGAGGAATCCCACCTGCCGCGGACTCGCTCGACGAGGGCTGCCATCGTGCGGACCTTCTCGCCCTGGTAGGGCACGTCGATGGCCTCACCAACCGCTTCGAGCCACTCCTTCATGACAGTGCCTTGTCTGGACATCCATGGACCGCCCGCCCCCTCGATCGGCAAGATGCCCAGGTAGTCGGCGATGATCCTGGGATACTCGTCCTTCTTGACCCGATCTGCTGTCATGCCGCCATCCAAGCAGGCTCATGAGGCCCTCCGTTCGGCCCCTCGCCGCTTGCTCGCCGCGGTGTGACTTCGGACGGGGGATGCGGGCACTCTTCATCGCCTCGGCACCTCGGCGGCTCGCGTCGAGACGGCACGATGGTGTCATGACCTCCGAGCGCCCCGTCCCGCAACACGTCCCCGCTCACCCGGGTTCCTCGTCCGTGGTCGTCTCGAGGCGAATGAGCGTTGCCAAGCGACGCGACACGGCCCCCGAAGTCGCGCTGCGCCGCGAGCTACACGCACGCGGGATGCGGTACCGCGTCGCATACCCGGTCCCAGGTCAGCGGAGGCGGACCATCGATGTCGCCTTCACACGAGCCAAGGTCGCCGTCTTCGTCGACGGCTGCTTCTGGCACGGCTGCCCCGAGCACGGCATGATGCCGCGGTCGAACGGCGACTGGTGGAAGACAAAGCTCGCCGCCAACCAGGCGCGCGACCGCGACACCGACCGCCTCCTCAGGGAGCTCGGTTGGACGGTGGTGCGCGTGTGGGAGCACGAGCCACCCCTTGTTGCGAGCGACCGCGTCGAGGCAGTCGCCAGTGAACGTTCGTCGAAGCGTGCTGACCAGTGAGCACCGCTCCCTTCGCCCGGTTCGCCACCGGGGCTCTTCCGGTACGTGCGATCACGAGGAGCGTCAAGCCCACACTGGCAGCGGGGTTGGGGCGTGCGACGGCGGTCGGAAGTCGGCTCCAGTCCGCCTGAGCGCGACCCCGTCCGTCGCCGGACGGGGTCTTCGTGCGTCCGGCCTCGGCGTCGGCGTGCTCGTGAGATCTCCGCCCTCTGGGGACGACGAGGGGCCCGTCCCTGCTGGGACGGGCCCCTCGGTCGTCGGTCACCGTGCGAGGACGGCGGGGTGGAGCGTCAGGCGTCGTCGGCCTTCTTCGCGGCGTCCTGCGCCGCGGACTCGGCGGCCTCGCGCGCCTTCTTGCCGGCGTCGCCCAGGTCGTCCTTGGCGTCCGCGGCGGCGTCCTTGACGTCCTCCGCCGTGTCCTTCACCGCGTCCTTCGCGCCGGCAGCGCCGCCACGGGTGGTGCTGCGGGCCCGGCTCGTCGCCTTCTTCGCCGCGTCCTTCGCGTCCGAGACGGCCTCGGTGACGCGGTCGGTGACGTCGTCGCGGACCTCGGCAGCACGCTCGGCCAGCTTGTCCGTGGCCTCGCGGCCCTTCGCGACGGCGGCGCCCGCGGCCTCGCCGATCGACTCGGCGGCGTCCCCGACGGCGTGCTTGGCGTCGCCGACGACGTCGTCGAAGTGGACCTGCTGCTGCTCCTGCTCCCACGGCTCGGCCCAGGGGTCGGTCGTGGGCTGCGCGCGGCGGTAGAGCACGTAGCCGACGCCCGCGGCGGTCACGCCACCGGCGATCCACCAGAGCGTGCGGCCCTTGCCCTTCGAGGAGTCCGCCTCGGCGGCCTTCGCCGCCGCCTTGTCCGCGGCCGCGGCCGCGGCGAGCCTGGCGGCCGCCTTCTCCGCGGTCTTGTCGGCGTGCTTGGCGGCCTTCTTGCCGGCCTTGCCCGCGGACTTCTGCGCCTGCTTCGCGGCCTCCGCCGTCGCCTTCTTGGCCTGCTTCGCGAGCTTGCGCGCCTTCTTGCCCGACGCGGCGGCTGCCGCGGCCGTGGCGGCGGCGGTCGCCTCGGCCGCGTTGTCCGCGGCGCGCTGGGCGGAGTCGGCCGCGCTGGCGGCGGCGGCGTTGAAGCTCGCGACGATCTTCGGCAGCACGTCCTCCACGAGGCGGTCGTGCGCGGTGTCGATCGCGGGCGCGGCCTTGGTCGCGGCCTTCTCGACGCGCGGCGCGGCGGCCTGGATGCTGTCCTGCCACGCCTTCTCGACGCGCGGCTGGAGCCACTCGAGGAACGCCTCCACCTTGGGCGTGCCCCACTCCTTGGCGTGCACCGCGGCGTCCTTGGCCTGGTCCGCGAGCTGGGTCGCGGCGCTCTGCGCGGTCGCGGCGGCCTGGGCGGCCTGTTCCTTCAGCTTCTCGGTGTCGATCGACTCGAGCGTGTCCTTGACGGAGTCGCTCGCTGAGCGAGTACGGGTCATGCGTGCTCCCCGGGGTCGTCGTCCGACGGGACGAATGTGCGGATGCGATGCGTTTCCGCCCACTCTGCCACCACCCCGGCCACGCCGCGAGACATCGCCCCGGACGGGTCGGGCGCGGGTCTCGTGGGAAGATGGTGCCCATGTTCGCAACCCTCCACACGACCGCAGGTGACATCCGGATCGAGCTCCTGCCGAACCACGCCCCGAAGACGGTGGCGAACTTCGTCGGGCTCGCCCAGGGCACCACGACGTGGTCCGACCCCCGCACCGGGGCCGAGCGCACCGAGCCCTTCTACGACGGGCTGATCTTCCACCGCGTGATCCAGGACTTCATGATCCAGGGCGGCTGCCCGCTCGGGACCGGCACCGGCGGCCCCGGCTACACGTTCAACGACGAGATCCACCCCGAGCTCCAGTTCGACCGCCCGTACCTGCTGGCGATGGCGAACGCGGGCGTGCGCCGCAACCCGGTGACGGGCGAGGCCGAGGGCACCAACGGGTCGCAGTTCTTCATCTCGACGGTCCCCACGCCGTGGCTCGACGGCAAGCACACGATCTTCGGCGAGGTCGCGGACGACGAGTCCCGCGCCGTCGTCGACGCGATCAACGCGACGCCCACGCGTCCGGGCGACCGCCCGCAGGAGGACATCGTCATCACGTCCGTCACCATCGAGGACTGACCATCTCGGCGACACCTCCCGGGCCACCCGGCCCGCCGGCGTACGGGACGGCCGGACCGCACGACGGTCCCGCCGTCCCGCCGGTGTGCCCGCGGCACCCGGACCGCGTGTCGTACGTGCGCTGCCAGCGGTGCGGGCGCCCGGCGTGCCCCGAGTGCCAGCGACCGGCCGCGGTCGGCATCCAGTGCGTCGACTGCGTGCGCGACGCCGCCCGCCAGGCGCCGACGCAGCGCACCGCGCTGGGTGGGAAGGTGCGAGGCGGGCCGCCCGTCGTGACGTTCACGATCATCGGCCTGTGCGTCGTGAGCTGGCTCCTCCAGCTCGTCACGGGCGGTACGTGGACGAACATGCTCGCGTTCGCGCCCTGGGTCGGCGAGCTGCAGCCCTACCGCTTCCTCACGGCGGCGTTCCTGCACTCGACGAGCCCTGTCCACATCCTCTTCAACATGTACGCCCTGTGGATCACGGGCCCGTTCCTCGAGCAGCAGCTCGGCCGGCTGCGCTTCACGGCGCTCTACCTGCTCTCCGCGCTCGGCGGCTCCGTCGGCTACCTGCTCCTCGCAGGGGGGCCGACGTCGGAGGCCTGGTACCAGCCCGTCGTCGGCGCCTCGGGCGCGGTCTTCGGCCTCTTCGGGGCGATCCTGCTCGTCCTGCGCCGGACGGGCCGCAACGCGATGCAGATCGTCGTGCTCATCGGCATCAACTTCGCGATTGGGCTGTTCTTCCCCGGCATCGCGTGGCAGGCGCACCTGGGCGGCCTCGTGGTGGGGCTCGCGCTCGGCGCCGCCTATGCGTACGCGCCGCGCGAGCGTCGCACCCTCGTGTCCGTGGGGGCGACGGTCGTCGTCGTGGTGGCGCTGGTCGCCGCCTCCTGGCTCACCTACGCCGCCGCGGACCAGTTCGGCCACCTCGCCTGACGAGGCGGCCACAAGAGTTATCCCCAGGGTTACTCACAGGTGTGGAACTACACCGGTGTGAGGCCCGACGCGCCAGGGCGGGGCCCAGGCCCCGCCCTGGCGCGCGGCTACTTCCAGCGCGTCGTGAGCGCGAAGCCCGCGATGATGAAGGCGAAGCCGACCCCGAGGTTCCACGCGCCGAGCGGCGGGACGGGGAGCTGCTTCGGACCGCTGAGGTAGAACAGCACGATCCAGGCGAGCCCGACGAGCATGAGCCCGAGCATCGTGGGCACGAGCCAGCGCGGGTTGCCCGTCTCGGGCTTCGGCACGCTCGGCGGACGCTGCGGCTTGGGCTTCTTGCGCGACTTCGACTCGGGCACGAGGGTGGGCTCCTGTCCTGGTGGGGCTCGCTGCGCCGGCGCCGAGACGCACCGCGGGAGCGGACGCCTGCCGTCGTCGTGCAGGAACCGTGCATGGGTCGGGCGAAGGTCGTCGACGGGCCGCGAGGCTCTGCCGGAGCACAGGTCCGTCACGATCGTGGACGACGTTCGTCGACTAGCGTAGTGGGCGCACACAATAGGCACGGACACCGCGCGCGGAGGACGTGCCGCGAGGTGTGCGCCGCACGACCTCAGCACGACGCCGACGCACGACGCAGACCCGGTCGACGACCTCGTCCGCCCCAGGAAGGAGACGGTCGCGTGAGCACCACGGACCCTGCCGCCACGGGCCCGGACGACCCCGCCGAGGGGCCGTCGTCCGCCCCGGACGGCACGCCGCGCGCGCGTCGCGTCCGGTCCGCCGTGACGGTCGCGCTCGTCCTCGCGCTCGCCGGGGTCATGTTCACGGCGAACGCGCGCCTCGCGCGCGGCGACGAGTCCCGGCACCCGGAGAACCTCGCGCAGCTCGTGGACCGCGAGTCCGACCGCGTGGCCGACCTCGCGACGCAGGTCGACGCCCTGACGGCCGAGGTCGCTGGCCTGTCGCAGACCGGGGACGCGCCCGCCGGCGTCGACCCCGACCTCGCGGCGCGCACCGCCGTCGCCGCGGGGACGACGCCCGTCCAGGGTGCCGGCGTCTCCGTGACGCTCGACGACGCGCCCCCCGAGGGCAGCTACCCGGCGGGGATCCGCCCCGACGACCTCGTCGTGCACCAGCAGGACATCCAGTCCGTCGTCAACGCGCTGTGGGCGGGCGGTGCCGAGGCGATGACGCTCCAGGGGCAGCGCGTCACGGCGACGTCGGCGTTCCGCTGCGCGGGCAACATCCTGCTGCTGCACGGCCGCGTGTACTCCCCGCCCTACGTCGTCGAGGCCGTGGGCGACCCCGAGGCCCTGCGCGACGCGCTCGACCGCTCGCCGGGCGTCCAGGTGTACAAGGAGTACGTCGACGCGGTGAACCTCGGCTGGTCCGTCGAGGACGAGAGCGACATCGAGATGCCGGGCTACCAGGGGGCGCTCGAGCTCCGCTACGCGCGCCCGTCCGACGCGGTGGCGTCGTGACCGCGACGACCCCCGCACCGGCCCGCCACGCGGGGCACCGCGGCTCGGGTCGCGGTCCGGTGTCCGCCGTCGTGGGGGTGCTCGGCGAGCTGCTCATCACGCTGGGGATCCTGCTCGGCCTGTACGTCGTCTGGCAGCTCTGGTGGACGGACGTCCAGGCGGACCGCGTCCAGGCGCAGGTGCTCGAGGAGATCCAGGCGCCGACGCCGGACGCGGCGGACGTCGGTACGACGATCCTGCGTGACGACCCGCCCGTCCCCGCCGCGCCCGCGCTCGGCGAGGTGTGGGGCACGCTCTACGTGCCGCGCTGGGACGGCAAGATGATGCCGATCGCGGAAGGCACCGACAAGCGGTCGATCCTCGACCAGGCGATGGCCGGGCACTACCCCGAGACCGTCATGCCGGGCGCCGTCGGGAACTTCTCCCTCGCCGGGCACCGGCAGACGTACGGCAAGATCTTCCACGACGTCGAGGAGCTCGAGATCGGCGACCCGATCGTCGTCGAGGCCGACGGCACGTGGTACGTCTACCGCGTCGACCACATGCAGGCCGTGAAGCCCGACCAGGTCGAGGCGATCGCGCCCGTCCCGTGGCAGCCCGGCGTCGAGCCCACCGAGCGGTACCTCACGCTGACGACGTGCCACCCGATCGGCCTCAACTCGCTCGTCGCGCGGTACATCGTCAACGCGAAGTTCGACTACTGGATGCCCGTCGAGGACGGCACGCCGCCGGAGCTCGTCGGCCAGACCGCTCCCGCCGCCGAAGGAGGCTCGTGATGTACGGGGCGCTGTGGCGCGTGCTGCCCGGCCCGGCGTGGCTGCGGGTGCTGATCCTGCTCGTCCTCGCGGCCGCCGTCGTGCTCGCGTGCTTCGAGTGGCTGTTCCCGCTCGTGTCCGAGTACATGCCGTTCAACGACCCCAACATCCAGACCGACGCCGCCGGCGCAGCGTCCGTGGAGGCCCCGCGATGACCCACCCGACCCGCATCCTCGTCGTGGACAACTACGACTCGTTCGTCTACACGATCGTCGGCTACCTCGACCAGCTGGGCGCGCAGACCGTCGTCGTGCGCAACGACGCGGTGCCGGAGCCCGACGCCGAAGGGCGCTTCCGCGACGCGGACGGCACCGTGTTCGACGGCGTCCTCGTCTCCCCCGGGCCCGGCACGCCGAAGGAGGCCGGGCAGAGCGAGCACGTGATCCGCACGTGCGCCGCGTCGCGCACGCCGATGCTCGGCGTGTGCCTGGGCCACCAGGCCCTCGCCGAGGTGTACGGCGCGACGGTCACGCACGCCCCCGAGCTCATGCACGGCAAGACGAGCCTCGTGGAGCACGAGGGCGAGGGCGTGCTCGCCGGCCTCCCCCACCCGTTCACCGCGACGCGGTACCACTCGCTCGCCGTCGTGAGCGACACCGTGCCCGCCGAGCTCGAGGTGACGGCGACGACCGCCGGGGGCGTCATCATGGGCCTCCAGCACAAGGACCTGCCGCTGCACGGCGTCCAGTTCCACCCGGAGTCCGTGCTCACCGAGGGTGGCCACCGCCTGCTCGCGAACTGGCTCGAGGCGTGCGGCCTGGAGGGCGCCGTCGAGCGCTCCGCGGGCATGGCCCCGCTCGTGCGCCAGTAGCGAGCACCGCGCGGCACCGGCCCCGGTCTGCCGCCTATTCGGACGCGCCGCACGACGACGGGCCCTCACCTCCGTGGAGGTGAGGGCCCGTCGTCGTGGAGGGCCCGGGGGCGGTGGGTCAGCCCTCGCCGTCTCCGCCGTTGCCCCCGCCGTTCCCGTTGCCGCCGCCGTTGTTCCCGCCGCCGTTGTTCCCACCGTTCGACGGTCCGGGTCCGGTCGAGACGATGAGCGACACCTGGGTGCCGACCGGGACCTCTGCCCCGCCGCGCGGGTCGGACCCGATCACGACGCCGGCCGGCCACTGGTCGGACTCCTGCGTCTGGCGGGTGCCCACGTTGAGCTCGGCACCACCGAGCGCGTCCTTCGCCTGGTCCTCGGTCATCCCGACGAGGTTCGACGGCACCGTCGTCGTCTCCGCCGCGCGCGGGATCGCGACCTTGAGGGTCACGGTCGACCCCTGCGGGACGCTGCCCGCGTTGGGCTGCTGCGAGAGGACCTGGTTCTCCGGCTCGTCGGACTCCTCGTCGCTGCGGTCGACCTTCAGGCCGAGCGCCTCGACGGTCGACTTCGCAGCGTCGAACTGCTGGCCCGTGACGTCCGGCAGGGCGACGAGGCCGCTCGACACGAACAGGTTGACCGTCGAGCCCGCCGGCACGGACTGGCCGGCGCCGGGGTCGGTCTTCGTCACCGCGCCCTTCGGGACGTCCGGCGAGTCCTCCGTGTTGACGTCGCCGACGTTGAGCCCGGCGTCGGAGAGGTACTGCCGGGCCTCCTCCTGCGTCTTGCCCTTGAGGTCCTGGATGGTGACGGCGTCGGGACCGGCCGAGAAGAAGGCGGTGACGGTCACCCCCAGCTCCTGGGTGGTGCCGCCGGCGGGGTCGGTCCGGGTGAACGTGCCCTCGGGCTCCGTGGAGTCCTGGTCGATCGCCTGCGCGTACTCGAAGCCCGCCTCGGTGATCCTCTGCTCGGCCTCCGCGGGCGTGACGCCCGCCGACAGGGTCGGGACGGTGCCGGTCGTCGGCTCGTCCTCGCCCTGGCTGTTGATGACGATCATCGTGATGATCGCGGCGAGCGCGAGCACGCCGACGGCGATGAGCGTCCACATGAGGCCCTTGCGGCTCTTCGGCTGCTCCTCGTCCTCACCCGGTGGCTGCTCCCCCGGCGGGACGGCGGGAGCCGCGCTGGTCGCCCAAGGGTTCGCCGCCGCTGCGGCCGGGGTCATGACCTGCGTCGCGGACTCGACCATCGTCGGCTGGAGGTCGGCGGCCGCGGCGGCAGCGCCGAGGCCCGCGGCGGCGGCCGCGACGCCGAGCGCCGGAGCCGTGATCGACCCGCCGCGCACGGCGTTCTCCAGGTCGGCCCGGAACTCGGCGGCGCTCGAGTAGCGCGCCGTGCGGTCCTTCGCGAGCGCCTTGAGCGTGATGCGGTCGAGCACCTCGGGCACGTCGGGAGCGATCGCGCTCGGCGTCGCGGGCGCCTCGCGCACGTGCTGGTAGGCCACTGCGACGGGCGAGTCGCCGATGAACGGCGGGCGGCCGGTGAGCAGCTCGTAGAGCAGGCAGCCGGTCGAGTACAGGTCGGAGCGCGCGTCGACCGTCTCGCCGCGCGCCTGCTCCGGGGAGAGGTACTGCGCGGTGCCGATGACGGCCTGGGTCTGCGTCATCGTCGCGGCCGAGTCCGCCATGGCACGGGCGATGCCGAAGTCCATGACCTTCACCGCGCCCGTGGGCGTGATCATCACGTTCGCGGGCTTGATGTCGCGGTGCACGATCCCGGCGTGGTGCGAGTACTCGAGCGCGGCGAGCACGCCCGCCGTGATCTCGACCGCCTCGTCGATCGGGACGGCCTGGCCGTCGCGCAGGATGTCCCGCACGGTGTGGCCCTCGACGTACTCCATGACGATGAACGGGACGTGCACCGAGTTGCCGGTGGCGTCCGCGTGGACGTCCTCGCCGGTGTCGTAGACCGCGACGATGGCCGGGTGGTTGAGGGACGCCGCCGCCTGGGCCTCGCGGCGGAAGCGCGCGAGGAAGGTCGGGTCGCGCGCGAGGTCGGAGCGCAGGATCTTGATCGCGACGGTACGACCGAGGCGGTTGTCGTGCCCGATGTGCACCTCGGCCATGCCACCACGGCCGATGAGCTCACCGACCTGGTAGCGCCCGGCAAGCACTCGGGGAGCGTTGTCCACCACTCATTCGTCCTTCGGTGTCGTCGGAGCCGTGGGCGCGTCCGCCCACGGCACAGCTGGCGCAATCATCCCACCCGCGACCCTGCGGCCACGCGGGGAACACCACGATGTCGTCACGATGTCACCCGTCCGGGGAGCGTCTCGGCGTCCGGCACGGCGACCTCCACGGAGGTCTCGGCGCCGCGCACGGGGGCGGCGTCGCCGCCGTCGCCGTCCCGGTCCCCGAGCGTGGCGATCGTCGCGATCACCAGCACGAGCAGGAGGCCCAGGAGGGCGACGAGGGGCCAGGTCAGGCCGTTGGGCAGGCCTCCCAGGCGGCGGCCCGTCGTGGTCGACGTGCGGCGCCCCGCGGAGCGCGACGGCGCGGGTGCCGACTGCGACTGTCGTCGGGCCTCGGCGCGGGTCGCCGGGGCGACGTGCTCGGCGCGCGTCGAGCCCGCCGGACCCCCGGGCGCGCCGGCCGGGCGCGTGCCCGCGCGGGTGGGCTGCGGCCGTCGTGAGGAGCGCGTCGGACCGTGCATCTCGCGACGCGGCGGGTACGACCGCGGGGCGGCCGGGTCGTCCGCCGGGGCCGCGGGGACGGGGCGCTCCCACGGGAGGGCCGGGCCGGGCGCGGCGTCGTCCGGTGCGGGCGGCGCCGGGACGGGCTCGGCGGTCGCCGGGACCGTCCCGCCGTGCCGGCCGAGCGGGCGGACGCGGGTGGCGTCGTCGTCGGGCGGGCCGGGGGGCGTCGCGGCCGACGGCGGCGGCACGTCCGCCTGCGCGGCGTGCGCGGCGCGACGGGGCTCGGGGGCGACCCACGGGTTCGCCGGGTCCGTCGCGTGCGGGTCGCGCACCGCGGCCGGGATGACGAGCGGCGTGATGACGGGTGCCGGGTCCGGCTCGGGCGCGGGGACGTCGTCGGCGGTGGGGCGGGCCCGGCGCGCGCGGCGCGTGGGGGCGGGCGCCCCTGTGCGGGCGGACCAGGGGTCGCTCGCGAGGCGCGCGGCGATGCCCTCGAAGACGCGCGCGAGCGCGTCGGCCGGGTGGGGCCGCGCCAGCGGGTCCTTGGCGAGCATGACCATGACGAGCTCGCCGAGCTCCGGGTCGACCGACGTGGGCAGCGGCGGCACCGGCTCGTTGACGTGCGCGACCGCGATGTCCACCGGCGTGGACCCCGTGAACGGGCGGTTCCCCGCGATGGACTCGTACGCGACGATGCCCAGCGCGTAGATGTCCGAGGCGCCGGTGGCGGCCTGGCCGACGGCCTGCTCGGGCGAGAGGTACTGGGCCGTGCCCATGACCATGCCCGTCGCGGTCATCGGGACTTGGTTGGCCGCGAGCGAGACACCGAAGTCGGTGATCTTCACCGTGCCGGAGCGGTCGATGAGGATGTTCCCGGGCTTGACGTCCCGGTGCACGACGCCGGACAGGTGGGCGGCGTGCAGCGCGCGGGCGGTCTGCGCGAGGATCGGCAGGAGCCGCGCGGGCGGGAGCACTGGCTCGCGCTCCAGCAGGTCCGCCATGGGCTCGCCCACGACGAGCTCCATGACGAGGTACCCGGAGCCGTTCGTCTCGCCGTAGTCGTACATCTGCGCGATGTTGGGGTGCGAGAGCGCCGCGCTGTTGCGGGCCTCGGTGCGCAGGCGGTTGAGGAAGTCCTCGTTGCCCGCGTACTCGCTCCGCAGGACCTTGACCGCGACCTCGCGGCCGAGCGCGTCGTCGGCCGCGACCCACACCTCGCCCATGCCGCCGACGGCGATGCGCCGCACGAGGCGGTAGCGGTTGCCGAGCGTCAGCCCCCGGACCGGCTTCATCCGTTCAACACCGCCTCCATGACGGCGCGGGCGATCGGCGCGGCGATCGCGCCGCCCGTCGCCTCGTTGCCCATCGAGCCGCCGTTCTCGACGATGACCGCGACCGCGACCTGCGGGTCGTCGGCCGGGGCGAAGCTCGTGAACCACGCGTGCGGCGCGGCCTCGCCGCCCGTCTCGGCGGTGCCCGTCTTGCCCGCGACCTGCACGCCCGGGATCTGCGCCGCCTTGCCCGAGCCGTTCTGCACGACGCCCACCATCATCTGGGTGAGCTGCTCGGCCGTCGACGGCGAGACCGAGGTGCGCAGACGGCGCGGCTCGGACTGCCGGACGACGTCGAGGTCGGGGTTGCGGATCGTCTCGACGGTGTACGGGGCCATCTGCACGCCGTCGTTCGCGATCGCGGCGGCGACCATCGCCATCTGGAGCGGCGTGACCTTGACCTCGCCCTGGCCGATGCCGGCGCGCGCGATCCCGGCGGCGTCCGCGCCCGGCGTGCCCTCGGCGGGGAAGCGGCTCGGCGTGACGTCCATGGGGATCTCGAGCGAGGCGTCGAAGCCGAAGTCCTCGGCCTGGTCGCGCATCGCGTCCTCGCCGAGGGTCATGGCCAGGTCGCCGAACGCGGTGTTGCACGAGATGCGCAGCGCGTCCGCGAGGGTCATCTCGCCCGTGGGCGAGCAGCGTGTGCCGCCGAAGTTCTTCATCGTCTGGGTCGACTGGGGGTACGGCAGCTCGTCCGGGGCCGGGATCACGGTCTCGGGCGTGTACTGCCCGCTCTCGAGGGCCGCGGCGGAGGTGACGATCTTGAACGTCGAGCCCGGCGGGTACGTGTTGCCGCGGATGGCCCGGTTCGACATCGGGTTGCCCTCGGCGTTGAGCAGCTCCTGGTAGCGCTGGCGCGCGAGGGCGGTGTCGTGCGTCGCGAGCTCGTTCGGGTCGTAGCTCGGCTTCGACACGAGCGCGAGGACGCGGCCCGTCTTCGGCTCGATCGCGACGACGGCGCCGCGCTGGTCACCCAGCGCGTCCCACGCGGCCTGCTGGGCCGCCGGGTCGATCGTCAGCTCGACGGACGCGCCCTGCGGCTGCTGCCCCGTGAACAGCGCGCTCAGGCGGTCGAGCCACAGCGAGCTCGCCTCGCCGTTGAGGTAGTCGTTCTCCTTGTCCTCGATCTCCGTGCGCCCGTTGGTGAGCGACAGGAAGCCGGAGACGGGCGCGTAGAGCGGGCCGTTGGAGTACTGCCGCTGGAAGCCGAACGCGTCGTCCACCGGCGTCGAGGACGCGATGGCGTCGCCCGCGACGACGATCGGGCCGCGGAACTTGTTGTACTCGCGGTAGATCGTGCGGGCGTTGCGCGAGTCGTTGTTGAGCGAGTCGGCCTGGACGAACTGGATGTACGTCGTCGACACCATGAGCGCGAGGAACATCACGAGGACGACGGTCGCGACGCGACGCAGGGGGACGTTCACCGGGCTCCTCCCCAGGGGTCACGGTCGGTCTCGGCGCCTGCGTCCGGGCGCTGCACGACCTCGGTCCGCAGGTCGTCCGGGTGGTCGGGTACCTCCCCGGCTCGCCCGACGGCGGGCTGGACGCCCGTCGTCGCGCGCGCGGGGCCCGTGGACGTACCGGGGACGGCGGGCGCGCCGACCGTGGTGGGGGCGTCGTCGGGCAGGGCGCCCACGGCCGCGCCGCCACCCACGACCGCGACCGGGTCGGAGTCGGTGCGGCTGCGCGCGCCGCCGGGCGCGACCTGCCCGCGCACGGGCAGGGAGGAGGGACGCCGGGCGTCGTCCGAGATGCGCAGGAGCAGCCCGACGACGAGCCAGTTCGCGAGGAGCGACGACCCGCCCTGGGCGACGAACGGCATGGTCAGGCCGGTGAGCGGGATGATCCGCGTGATCCCGCCGACCACGACGAAGAGCTGCCACGCCATGACGAACGCGAGGCCGCCCGCGAGCAGCTTGCCGAACCCGTCGCGCACGCCGATCGCGGTGCGCAGGCCGCGCTCCACGAGGACGAGGTACGCGAGCAGGATGCCGATGAGACCCGTGAGCCCGAGCTCCTCGCCGAGCGACGCGTAGATGAAGTCGGAGAACGCGTACGGGACCGTTCGGGGGTAGCCGGCGCCCCAGCCCGTGCCGAAGAGGCCGCCGTTGCCGAGCGAGAACAGGCCGCCCACGAGCTGGCCCGAGCCACCCGGGCTGCGGCCGAAGATCTCCGGGTCGAACGGGTGCAGCCACACGTCGATGCGCGCCTGCACGTGCCCGAACGTCGACGCCGCGAGCACCGCGCCGACCGCGATGAGGAGCAGACCGATGACGACCCAGCTCACGCGCTCGGTCGCGATGTAGAGCATCGCGACGAACAGGCCGAAGAACAGGAGCGAGGTCCCGAGGTCGCGCTCGAACACGAGGATCGCGAGCGAGACGAGCCAGACGATGATGATCGGCCCGAGGTCGCGCAGGCGGGGGAGCTGGAGGCCGAGCACACGGGGGCCGGCGAGCGCGAGCGTGTCGCGGTTCGTCACGAGGTACCCCGCGAAGAAGATCGCGAACGCGACCTTCGCGAACTCGGCCGGCTGGAGCGAGAAGCCGAACAGGTTGATCCAGATCTGGGCGCCGTTGATGCGGGTGCCCAGGCCCGGGACGAGCGGTAGCGCGACGAGCACGATGCCCGCGATCATCGCGGTGTACGTGTAGCGGCGCAGGGTGCGGTGGTCGCGCAGGAACCAGACGACGGCGAACGCGCAGAGGATGCCCAGCGCGGTCCACTGGAGCTGGCGGGGCGCGAGGTCCTGCTCGCCGCCCGTGACCTGCGAGCCCAGGTCGAGGCGGAAGATCATGGCGAGGCCGATGCCGTTGAGCGCGACGGCGATCGGCAGGATCACCGGGTCCGCGTACGGCGCCTTGAACCGCAGCAGCACGTGCGCGGCGCCCGCGAGCACCACCGTGCCGATGCTGTACACGTAGAAGCGGCCCGGGAGCTCGCCCGTGAGCTGCAGACCCACGAGCGCGTACGCCCCGATGCCCAGCGCGAGCGCGAGGACGAGCAGACCGAGCTCCGCGCCCCGGCCGGGGCGCACCTCGGTGGTCTCCACCGTGGCCATCAGGCCCCCGAGCCGGCGCCGTCGGTGGGCGCGGGGGTCACGGCCGGCGCGTCGGCCTCTGGGGTCCCCGTCGTCGCGTCGTCGGGGGTCCCGCCCGTGGTCCCGTCCGTCGAGCCGTCGGTCGCGGGGGTCTCGGTGGTGTCCTCCGCGGCCTCGGCCACCAGCCGCTCGGCGCGGGCGCGGGCGTCCTCGAGCGACTCCGCGGGGATCGTGGTCTCCAGGCGGTCGACGACGTAGCCCGGCAGGTCGTCGACGCGCGTCCCGGTGAGCTCGATCGGGGTCGACAGCGTGACCGGGCCCGCGTTCTCGGGGATGCCGCGGAACACCGCGACCTGGCCGTCGGCGACGCCCACGTAGTACTGCGACTGCGTCCAGCGGTAGCCCGCCCAGCCCGCGACGCCCAGGCCCGCGACCACGAGAAGGATGGCGACCACGGTGACCCAGCGCCGGGGCGCGCGACCGGGACGCACGTCGTCCTCGTCGTCGCCGGAGCCCTCGGGGGTGGTGCGACCCTCCGCGCCGTCCTCGTCCGCCGCGTCGGCGTCCGGGTCCTCGGCCGGGGCGGTCGCCTTCGTGCTCGCCATGAGCGCGGCCGCGCGGGCCGCCGGGCCGTCCGCGGCCGACGTCGGGGCGTCGCGGTCGATCGCCGCGGACCCGACGACCTGCGCGCCCGTGCCGGGGGCCCCGCCGTCGGGCAGGGCGTCGACGTCCACGACGTCCGCGACGACGACCGTCACGTTGTCCGTGCTGCCCGCGCGCAGCGCGAGCTGGAGCAGGTGGTCGGCGCACGCGTCGACGTCGTCCGTGTCGGCGAGCGTCTGCGCGATGGTCTCCTGGCTGACGAACCCGGACAGGCCGTCCGAGCACAGGAGCCAGCGGTCGCCCGGCTTCGCCTCGCGCACGGACATGTCCGGCGTGAGGTCGATGTCGAAGTCGCCCAGCACGCGCATGACGACGTTGCGCTGGGGGTGGGTCTCCGCCTCGTCCGCCGAGATGCGCCCCGTGTCGACGAGGTGCTGGACGAACGTGTGGTCGGTCGTGACCTGGTTCAGCTCGCCGTCGCGCAGCAGGTAGGCGCGCGAGTCGCCGAGGTGCGCCATGGCGAGCTTGTTGCCGGCGCGCAGGATCGCGGTGACGGTGGTGCCCATGCCGACCAGCTCCGGGTCGGTCACGCTGCGGTCCACGAGGTCCTGGCGGGCGTGGTCGATCGAGCGCTCGAGCTCGGCCAGCGCGTCGTCCGGGCCGTGCGACTCGCCGTCGAGCGGGGCGAGCGCGGCGATCGCGATGGAGGACGCGACGTCGCCCCCCGCGTGTCCGCCCATGCCGTCCGCGACGACGAGCAGGTGCGGGCCCGCGTAGCCGGAGTCCTGGTTGTTGGAGCGCACGAGCCCGACGTCGGAGCGCGCGGCGTAGCGCAGGGCGATGTTCACTGCGGGCTACCTCTGCAGCTCGACGACGGACTGACCGATCCGCACCCGCGTCCCCAGGCCCAGGGGGGTGACCTGGGCGATCCGCTGGTCCTCGACGTAGGTGCCGTTCGTGGAGCCCAGGTCCTCGACGAACCAGGACCCGTGCTGCGGGAAGATGCGGGCGTGGCGCGACGACGAGTAGTCGTCGTCGAGGACGAGCGTGCAGCTCGGCGCGCGGCCGATGAGGATCGACGACGTCGTGAGCGGGATCGTCGTCCCGGTCAGCGGGCCGGCGGTGACGACGAGCCGCGACGGGCCCGCGGGCGCGGCGGGTCGCGACGGCTCCGGGGCGGCGGGGGTGGGGCCCGACGTCGGGCGGGCGGCCGGGGCGGGGGCGCCCTTCTTGCCGCGGCGCGGCGTGATCTTCGTGCCGTACAGGTCCCGACGCAGCACCCCGATCGCGGAGAGCACGAACACCCAGAGCAGCACCAGGTAGCCCAGCCGGAGCAGGGTGAACGTGAGATCGGTCATGCGGGCCGGATCACCACTCCTCGTTGTCGGACGCGCCGGTCCAGAACATGATGCGGGTCCGGCCGATCGTCAGGGAGTTCCCGTCGAGCAGCGTCGCGGCGGGCACCTGGTGGCCCTCGACGAACAGCCCGTTCGTGGAGCCGAGGTCGGTCGCGATCACACCCTCCGGGGTCACGCGGATCTCCAGGTGGCGCCGCGAGACGCCCGGGTCGTCGACGACGATGTCGGCTTCCGAGCCGCGGCCGATCACCGTGACCGGGCCGGTGAGCAGGTAGCGCTGCCCGTCGATGTCGACGAGCGGGTGGCGCGTGCTCGGGGACGCCGTCGTGGCGGGGGCGACGTTGCCGCGCACGCTCGCCGAGCGGAGCTGGAAGCGGCCGACGTCGAGCGTGTCGTTCTGCTCGAAGCTCACGCTCACGGGGCCGACGAACGCGTAGTGCTGCGACGCGGCGTACTGGGTGACGTTCGACGCCAGCTCGTCGGCGAGCGTCTCCGCGCCCCACCCCTCGACCTGGCCGAAGTCGTCCACCGACAGCTCGATGGTGAACTCGTTGGGCACGACCGTGCGCTCGCGGTCGACGACGGCGGCGCGGTCGTCGACCTCGCGCCGCAGCGCGCTCGCGAGCTCGACGGGCTTGACCTCGCTGCGCCCGACCTTGGCGAAGGCGTTGTTCACGACGCGCTCGACGCCCTTCTCGAAGCGGTCCAGGACTCCCATGCCACCTCCTCCCTCGTGCTCGCTCGTGCCGCGGCTCACGCCGCGCGGATCTCGTCTGCTCTGCCGGCACCCTTCCCCGGTGGCCCCCCGCGCACCCGCGTCCGGGCAGACTACCTAGATCGTATCGATCGCGTCGGACCAGCAGGCCCGTTTCGTCGGACGATTACCGGACGGATGTGGCGCTTTCGTGGCGGAGCGTGTGAACGTCGGGCGTCCGCTCCCCCGCCGAGCACGAGGTTGCTGTCGTCTCGCCGCTCTTCCCGGGAGCGACGACGTGCTCGAGGGCGACGAAGGTCGTGGTCGGCGACGGGGCCACGCCGCGGTGCGTCCGGGTGGCGGGCGTCACGCAGGACGGCGCGGTGCCGGTCGGTCGCCCGCGCCGTGCTAGTCTTCTGCGGCACGCGCGAGTGGCGGAATAGGCAGACGCGCACGGTTCAGGTCCGTGTGCCCGAAAGGGCGTGGGGGTTCAACTCCCCCCTCGCGCACGTGACGAGGTCCCGGTCAGGTCGTCCCTGACCGGGACTTTCGCATTCCCCGGCTCGTGCTCTTCCTCCGGGCTGCGCCTCCGGGTGTCGCCCCCGGCGACCACGCGTGGCCTGGCTCCCGCGCTTATGGCGCGAGCGCGCGCGGCACGGAGGTGCCGTGGCCGTCGTGCCCCTCCACCACGCCCGGCACGCGCGACCTGCCGCGCGCTGCGGCGTCCCACACCTCCACGACCCAGTCGGCGGCGGTGTCGACGACGACGTCGCGCGCGTCGTACGGGGCCCGGCCGGGTGCGACGAGCGGCACGCCCGGGACGGGGCCGTCCTCGCCGTGCACGACCTCGAACAGCGCGCGGTGCGGCGCGATCGCGCGGTCGAGCACGGCGGCGTCGGGGCCGTCGAGCGACACGACGACGTCGAACGTGCCCTCGCCGTCCTGGTCGGGGAAGACCGTGACGACGATCTCCTCCGCGCGGTCCGGGAGCGCGTCGACGACGGCGCGCAGGCGGCGCACGGCCTCCGGCGTCGCGGCGTCGAGGTGGGCTCGCACGAGGCGGGCGTGGGTCGCGGCGTCCATCGCGCCACGGTAGCGCCGGGCACGCCCGCCGATGCCAACCCTAGATCTGCTAGGGTCATAACCCCTAGAACAACTAGGCATAGGAGCGCTATGCGTATCGACAAGGACCTCGTGGCCGCCTCGGCCACCCCGCTCGTGCTCGGGATCCTCGCCGACGGCGAGTCCTACGGCTACGCGATCCTCAAGCGTGTGGACGAGCTCTCGGGCGGCCGGATGCAGTGGACCGACGGCATGCTCTACCCGCTGCTGCACCGGCTGGAGCGCCTCGGGCTCGTCGAGGCCTCGTGGGGCACGTCCGACGTCGGCCGGCGCCGCAAGCACTACGCGATCACGGCCGCGGGGCGCGAGGCGCTCGTCGAGCGCCAGGCCCAGTGGGACGTCGTCGCGCACGCGCTCCAGCAGGTGTGGCGCTCCGCCCAGGACGGGCTGCAGAGCCCGCCGCGCGGCGCGGAGGGGTGGGCCTGATGGGCGCCGCGACCGCGCCGGCCGGCGCCGCCAGCCCCGGCCCGCACGCCGCGCTCGAGGCGCAGATCGACCAGTGGCGCGGGTACGTCCGGCGCCGGGAGGCGATCTCCGCCGCGGACGTCGACGAGATGGAGGACCACCTGCGCGAGCGGGTCGAGGATCTGCGCGCGACGGGCCTCGACGACGACGAGGCCTTCCTCGTCGCCGTCAAGCGCATGGGCACGCTCGACGACCTGTCGCGCGAGTTCGCGCAGGAGCACTCCGAGCGCCTGTGGAAGCAGCTCGTCCTCGTGGGCCAGCAGCCCGGCCGCACCCGCTCGTGGCGCGAGCTCACGGTCGTGCTCGGGCTCGCCGTCGCGGTGGGCGTCACGGTCAAGGTGGCGACCGTGCTCCTGCCCTGGGAGACGGTCGGCCTCAACGTCGGGCTCCTCGTGCTGCCGTTCCTCACGGCCTACCTCGCGTGGAAGCGCCAGGTGACGCTGCGCGTCGTCGGCGCGCTCGTCGTGCCGTTCGCCGTGCTGGGCGTCGTCCTCAACGTGTACCCGTTCGCGCCCACGGACGCGACGTTCGTCCTCGCGGCGCTCGCCGCCCCGGTGACGCTGTGGTCCGTCGTCGGGCTCGCCTACGTGGGCGGGCGGTGGCGCTCGGACGCGCGTCGCATGGACTTCGTGCGGTTCACGGGCGAGCTCGCCGTGTACTACACGCTCATCGCGCTCGGGGGCGGGGTGCTGCTCGGCCTGACGACCGGGGTCTTCTCGCTCGCCGGCGTCGACCTCGAGCCCTACCTCGACAGCTGGATCCTCACCCTGTGCGTCCCGGCGGCGCTCATCGTGGCCGCGTGGCTCGTCGAGGCCAAGCAGAACGTCGTCGAGAACATCGCGCCCGTGCTCACGCGCGTGTTCACGCCGCTGACGCTCGTCATGCTCCTCGCCGCGTTCGTCGTCCTCGCGACGGCGGGGAACCTCGCGGCGGTCGACCGCGAGCTGCTCATCCTCATGGACGCGATCCTCGTGCTCGTCCTGTGCCTGCTCCTCTACTCCGTCTCGGCACGCGACCCGCTCGCGCCCGGGTCGTTCTTCGACGGGCTCCTGGTGGTCCTCGTCGGCGCGGCGCTCGCCGTCGACGCCGTCGCGCTCACCGCGATGCTCACGCGCATCGCCGAGTTCGGCGTGAGCCCCAACAAGGCGGCGGCGCTCGGGCTCAACCTCCTGCTGCTCGTCCACCTCGCGTGGTCGGCCGTGCTCGCGACGGCGTTCCTCCGCGGGCGCCGGCCGTTCGCCGACCTCGTCGCGTGGCAGACGCGCTTCCTGCCCGTCTACGCGGCGTGGGCGGCGGTCGTCGCCCTCGTGTTCCCGCCCGTGTTCGGCTTCGTCTGACCGACGGCGGTCGGCTGTCCCCGGGCGTAGCGTGACGGGATGGCCGACCGACCGTCCGGCGGGCCGGTCGACGACGACGTCGTCGGCTGGCTCCTCGACGCCGACCCGGCGCTGCGCTGGCAGGTGGAGCGCGACGTCGTGCACGCCCCGCCCTCCGTGTGGCGGGCGACGCGGGCGCGCGTCGCGACGGAGGGCTTCGGCGCCCGGCTCCTCGCGCTCCAGGACCCCGACGGGCAGTGGGCGGGCGGCGCGTACTTCCCCGCGGACGTCGGCGGGGACGGCGCGGCCGCGCCGGACGCCGAGGGCAGGCCTGAGGAGGGCCAGCCCTGGACCGCGACCACCTGGTCGCTCGTCGCGCTGCGCGAGTGGGGTCTCGACCCCGAGGTGCTCCGCGCGCGCCGCACGCCCGAGCTGCTGGCCGAGCACTGCCGCTGGGAATACGACGACCTGCCCTTCTGGGGCGGCGAGGTCGACTGGTGCATCAACGGGTACACGCTCGCCGCGGGCGCGTGGCTCGGCGTCGACGTGACGGGGCTGCTCCGCACCGTCCTCGACGGGCGGCTGCCCGACGGCGGGTGGAACTGCGCGTGGGTCGAGGGCGCGACCGTGTCGTCGTACCACTCGACGCTCAACGCGCTCAAGGGCCTCCTCGCCTACCAGGAGCACGCCGGGGCCACGGACGAGCTGCGCGCCGCGCGCCGCGCCGGCGAGGAGTACCTGCTCCGCCGCGGCCTGTTCCGCCGGCTCGGCACCGGCGAGCCCGTCGGGGACTGGGCGTTCCGCCTCGCCTACCCGTTCCGCTGGTACTACAGCGTGCTCAACGCGCTGGTCTACCTGCGCGCCGCGTCGCTGCTCGACGGCACGCCGCCGGAGCCGCGCGCGGCGGACGCGGTCGAGCACGTCCGCCGCGCGCGGCGCCCGGACGGCACCTGGCTCCAGGGCCGGCGCCACCCGGGCCGCGTGTGGTTCGAGGTCGACGCCCCCGCGGGCGAGCCGTCACGCTGGCTCACGTACCACGCGACCGTCGTCCTCGACTGGTGGGACGGTCAGGACGCAGGCGGCCCCGAGACGACCTCGGCGCCGTCGAGCACCGCGATGAGCTCGTCGAACCACTCGACGTAGCTCGCCCACGTGAACGGGCGCTTGTCGTCCCAGCCGACGACCTGCCCCGCCTGGACCGCCGGCAGGCCCGCGTAGACGGGGTTCGCCGCCATGGCCTCGTCGGAGCCGGTGTAGCTGAGCACGACGTCCGCCGGGTAGTCCGGCACGCGCTCCCAGCTGAGCTCCGCCCAGGCCTGCTGGTCCTGCGGGCCACCGATCGTGAAGCCCAGCTCCTCCAGCAGCGCGAGCTGGCCCAGGGTCCGCTGCCCGACCCACAGCTCCTCGGCCCCGTTGAGCGGCAGGATCGTCAGCGGCTTCTCCGCCGCGATCGCCCGCAGGGTGTCGAGGCGCTCGTCGAACGCGGCGCGCGCCTCCGCGACCTCCGGGGTGTCCGCGTCACCGCCGAGCGCCTCCGCGAGCGACGCGTAGTCCTCGATCACCTCGACGACGGGGCGGCCGGAGAACTTCATCCCGACGAACGGCGCGACGGCGGTGGCCTCCTCGGTGATCTTCTCGTCCCACCACCGCCACGCCGTGCCGTCCTCCGTGCCGAACCCGATCACGAGGTCGGGGTCGAGCGCGAGCAGCTTCTCCAGGTTGAGCTCGGCGTCGGTGCCGACGACCTCCATCTCGTCGACCCGGGCGTTGCCGATCGACAGCGCCCCGGTGTCCGAGAAGCCGTACCCGAACACGCCGTCGGGCCGCACGCCGTAGTCCCACAGCGCGGCGGCCGAGTAGCCGTCGACGACGAGGCGGTCCGGCGCCTCGTCGAGCTCGTACGTCGTGCCGTGGCCCGAGGACGTCCACGACCAGCCGTCGGCGCTCGCGGACGGCTGGCCGCCCCCGGCGCCGTCGGAGCCCGCGTCGGTGCCCGGGGAGCACGCCGCGACGACGGCCGTGAGACCGAGCGCGAGCGTGGCCGCCGCGACCGCGCGCGCGGGCCGGCGCCGTGGACGGGACGCGCCGGGCAGGGTGGACGAGGGACGGGTCGTGCGGGTCATGCGGTGCTCCTCCGACGAGGCGGTGCGGGCGAGCGCAGGACGGTGGGGGGCCGGTCGGGCGGGGTGGTCCGACCGGGAGAACGGGGCCGCGTCAGGCGCGGCGGGGCCGGCCCTCGGGCACGACGAGCGGGGTGCCCGTCACGGGGTCGGCGATGATGCGGCACGGGAGGCCGAACACGTCCTCCACGAGCTCGGCCGTGACGACCTCGCCCGGCGCGCCCTCGGCGACGATCGCGCCGTCCTTCATGGCGATGAGGTGGGTCGCGTAGCGGCACGCGTGGTTGAGGTCGTGCAGGACGGCGACGAGCGTGTGCCCGCGGTCCCGGTTGAGGTCGGCGCACAGCTCGAGCAGCTCGATCTGGTGGGCGATGTCGAGGAACGTCGTCGGCTCGTCGAGCAGGAGGAGGGGCGTCTCCTGCGCGAGGACCATCGCGACCCACACGCGCTGGCGCTGACCGCCGGACAGCTCGTCGACGAGGCGGCCCGACAGGTCGGTCGTGCCGGTCGCGGCGAGCGCGGCGACCACGGCCGCCTCGTCCTCGCGCGACCACTGGCGCAGGAGCTTCTGGTGGGGGTAGCGCCCGCGCGCGACGAGGTCCGCGACGGTGATCCCCTCGGGCGCGATCGACGACTGCGGCAGGAGGCCGAGGCGGCGCGCGACCTCCTTCGCGGGGATGGACGAGATGGAGCGGCCGTCGAGCACGACCTCGCCCTGCGACGGCTTGAGGAGGCGCGACAGGGCTCGCAGCAGCGTCGACTTGCCGCACGCGTTCGGCCCGACGATCACCGTGAACGAGCCGTCGGGGATCGTCACGTCGAGCCCCGAGGAGATGACGCGGTCGTCGTAGCCGACGGTGATGCCGTCGGCGTGCAGGCGGTCGGTCGAGGGGGCCGCGGGGCGGTCGGCGGAGCCGGGCGCGGCGGGCGCGGCCGCGTCGTGCGGGGCGTCCGCGAGCTGGGTGGGTGCCACCGGGGTCCTTCCGGTCTGCGGGGTCGGGGTCACTTGCGGGCCTCGCGGACGAGGAGCCAGACGAGGTAGGCGCCGCCGACGCTCACGGTGACGACGCCGACGGGGAGCTGGGTCGGGGCGAACGCGCGTTGCGCGACGAGGTCGCTCGCGGCGAGGAGCACCGCGCCCATGCACGCGGCGGGCAGGATGCGTACGCCCGCGCTGCCCGTGAGGCGGCGCGCGAGCTGCGGCGCGGCGAGCGCGACGAACGCGATCGGGCCGGCCGCGGCGGTGACGAGCGCGGTGAGCGCGACGCCGAGGACGACGAGCGCGAGCCGCACCCGCTCGCTGCGCAGGCCCAGGGCGGCCGCGGCGTCGTCCCCGAGCTCGAGCAGGCCCATGCGCGGGGCGAGCCACACGAGCGGCAGGGCCAGGAGCGCGGCGAGCACGCACGCGGGGACCGCCTGCGCCCACGTCATGCCGTTGAGCGACCCCGCGCCCCACACGGCGGCGGCCATCGCCGTCTCGAGGTCGGCCTTGACGATGAGCCACTGGTTGGCGGAGGCGAGCATCGCGGACACCGCGATGCCGACGATGATGAGGCGGAACCCCTGCACGCCGCGCCGGTAGGCGAGGACGTACACGACCCCGGCGGTGACGATCCCGCCGACGAGCGCGCCCGCCGCGACGCCGACGTACCCGCCGCCGAGCAGCATGATGACGACGAGCGCCCCGGTGTACGCGCCCGTGTTGAAGCCGATGACGTCGGGGCTGCCGAGCGGGTTGCGCGTGAGCGACTGGAAGATGGCGCCGCTCGCGCCGAGCGCCGCGCCGAGCACGAGCGCCATGAGCGCGCGCGGGAGGCGCCACTCGACGACGACCAGGTGCACCGGGCCGTCGGCCGCGCCGACGAGCGCCTGGAGCACCTGCGGCACGGTGAGCGGGTAGTCGCCGGTGGTGAGCGCGACCACGCCGACGGCCAGCGCGACGAGCAGGAGCGCCCCGCACACCGCGAGCGTGCGCAGGTCGAGCCGCAGGCTCACGCCCCGGCCGCGCACGACGCGCGTCGGGCGGCCGAAGTCGACGCGCCGGTCCGGACCGGGCGCCCCGGCCGGGAGACGGTCCTGCACCGGGGCGCTCACAGCCCGCTCGCCTTCGAGCGGCGCACGAGCGCGATGAGGACCGGGGCACCGACGAACGCCGTGACGATCCCGACCTGGAGCTCGCCCGGCATGACGACGACCCGGCCGACGACGTCGGACACGAGCAGCAGGACGGGCGCGAGCACCGCCGAGTACGGGAGGATCCAGCGCTGGTCCGGGCCGACCGTCCACCGCGCGACGTGCGGCACCATGAGGCCGACGAACGCGATGGGCCCGGCCGCGGCCGTCGCCGCGCCGCACAGGAGCATGACCGCGACGCCGACGAGCACGCGCGTGCGCCCGACGTGCGCGCCGAGCGAGCTCGCGAGGTCGTCGCCGAGCGCGACGGTGTTGAGCGGGCGCGCGACGACGAGCGCGATGACGAGCCCGATCACGACGAACGGGGCGATCGTCCCCGCCATCTCCATCGTGCGGCCCGCGAGCGAGCCGGCGCCCCAGAAGCGCATGCGGTCGAACGCCGCCGGGTCGAGCAGGGTGATGCCCTGCGAGACGCCGCCGAGCACCGCGCCCAGCGCGACGCCCGCGAGGGTGAGCCGCACGGGCGTCGCTCCCCCGCGGCCCTGCGACCCGATGGCGTACACCGCGACGGTCGCGACGACGGCGCCCGCGAACGCGAACCAGATGAACGACCCGATGTCGGTGAGCCCGAGGAACGCGACGGCGAGCACGACGGCGAACGCGGCGCCCGCGTTGACCCCGAGGATGCCCGGGTCGGCCAGGGGGTTGCGCGTCATGGCCTGGATGAGGGCGCCCGAGACGCCGAGCGCGGTGCCGACGAGCAGCCCGACGACCGTTCGCGGGAGGCGCAGGTCGCGGATGATCACGTGGTCGCCCGAGCCGTCGTAGCCGGTGAGGGCGTCCCAGACCGTGCCGAGCGGGACCGGCTTCGAGCCCACGACGAGGCTCAGCACGACCGCGAGCACGAGGACCGCGAGGGCGACGACGAGCCCGAGGCTGCGCCCCGCGTTCGTGCGGGCGACCCCGGCCGGGCGGTCGGCGGGGTCGGCCGGTGCCGTGCCGCCGGGGACGTCGGCCGTCGTGGCGGCGGTCGCGGGCGAGGTCATGGTGCTCGGATCTGCTCGGGGGCGCTCGGCCCGGCGGGTCAACACGAGTGAGGTTACCCTCACCTTAATTCACGCCCCGAAGGGTCCGGCAAGATCGTCCACGAACCCGGTGGAGTGACCCCGCTCACCGTCAGTGCCGGAGGGGGTTGCCGGTCCGCGAGCGGCGTGTGCGAGAGTGGCCGCATGACCTCGCACGTCCCCGTCGCCGCCGACCACGTCGTCACCGTCGACGACCAGGGTCGCCGGACCGGCACCTTCGAGCGCGCCGCGGTCCACACGACCGAGACGCCCCTGCACCTCGCCTTCTCCTGCTACGTGCTCGACGACGCGGGCCGCCTGCTCCTCACGCGGCGCGCCCTCGCGAAGCGCACGTGGCCCGGCGTGTGGACCAACTCGTTCTGCGGGCACCCGCGCTGGACGGAGTCGACCGAGGAGTCGATCCTCCGCCACGCGCGGCACGAGCTCGGGCTCGAGATCGCGGACCTGGAGGTCGCCGTCCCCGGGTTCCGCTACCGGGCCGTCGACGCGTCGGGCGTCGTGGAGAACGAGATCTGCCCCGTCTACGCCGCCCGTGCGGCGGGCCCGGTCGAGGCGAACCCCGACGAGGTGATGGAGCTCGCCTGGGCGGACCCGCGGGACGTCGCGCGCGGGGTCGCCGCCACGCCGTGGGCGTTCAGCCCGTGGATGGTGCTCCAGGTCGGGGCGCTGGGCGGCGCGAGCACGGCCGGCGACGGCCCGACGGCGCCCCTCGCCGCGGCCTTCGGGCCCGCCTCCGCCTGACCGCGCCCGGCCCGCGACCGGGCAGGAGCGAGGATTCAGACGCGCCGGAGCTGCGCGCGGCGGAACCGCTCGGGGATGCCCAGGTGGTCGGCGTCCTCGGCGGTCGAGCGCAGCCGCCGCGGCGGGAGCGCGTGCGGGAGGACCGCGTCGGCGCCGGGGACCCGCGCGTCGTGCATCGCGGCGGCGAGCGCGTGCACCAGGGGCGCCTGCCGGGACGGCCGCCGCGTCGAGAAGACCCACAGGTCGAAGCCGGGGGCGGTCGCGAGGTCGACGGGCTGGCCCTGCGCCCACGCGTGCCGCGCGACGACCGGCGACACCGCCAGGAACGTGACCGGCCGGCGCGACCAGAGCACCGTGCGGGACGCGCCGCTCACGCCGCGGTCGGCCATGAGGAGCCCGATCGTGCGCTGGTTGCCCACGACGGCGGACACCGTGCGGGGGTCGATCCCCGACCACGGGATGACCGTCGGGCGCAGGAACGGCGCGAACGAGCCCACGACGATGCCGCCGTCGAGCACGAGCAGCTTCTCCGAGCCCAGGAACCACAGCAGGACGCCGAGCACGGCGGCGACGGCCACGAGCAGGACGGCCGCGGCGACGACCTCGCCGTCGGCCAGGCTGGCGACCGGCGCGAGCAGCACGAGCACGAGGACCACGGCCCACGCGGGGCCGTTCGGCGTCGCGGCCTCGACGTGCCGCAGGCGGCCGAGGCGCGACGCGTCGGCCCAGTGGCGCACCTTGCGCGTCGCGCGGTCGCCGGTCGGCGCGGCCGTCATCGGCCGAGCAGCTCGGCGGGGAGGCGGCGCAGCGTCGCCGGCCCGACCTCCGACAGCTCGAGCGTGACGGGCGCGCCGTCGGCGTCGTGCTCGCCGCCGCGCACGAGGTACACGCCGTCCGGCGTCGCGTAGACGCTCACCCGGACGAGGGTGTCCGAGCCTGCGCGCACCGCGCCGAGCACCGTGACGGCGACCGCTCCGGAGAGCTCGGGCGACGTGCGGGCCTCCGCGGCGAACTGCTCGGTCGTGAAGGTGCGGGCGCGGCCGTCGAGCACGGCCTTCGCCGCGGGGTCGAGGAACACCGCGAGGCGCCCCGCGAGCTCGGCGAGCGGGTAGACGCTGAAGGAGTGGTGGCCGCTCGGCCCGACCTCCTCCTCGAGCACCCGGTCGTCGTCGTGCAGGTAGACGTACACCCAGTGCTTGCCGAGCGCAGTCGTGCGGTCCGCGGAGAGGATGGCCGACGCCGTACGCCGCAGCACGAGCGGGCCCGTCACCTCGGGGACCGCGTCGATCCCGACCTGCGGCTCGCCGCCCGGCCCGGGCGGGCGCTCCTCGTCGGACGGCACCACGAGACCCCGCGCGAGCAGCGACCGCAGGGCTACGCGCCCCACGAGCGTGCGGTCCGCGCCCTCCTGCGCGTCGAGCCAGGGCAGCGGGACGAGCTGCGGGTTCTGGAGCCCGTCGAGGATCGCGACCTCCTCGTCCGTGAGCGTGACGACGTGCGTCACCTCGCCGGGCGCCGTGCGCGCGAGCGTCTGCTCGGCGGCCGCGATGTCGGCCGCGGACCACTGCATGGTCGGCTGCTGGGTCACGAGAAGAGGCCTCCGATGAAGTCGCCGGCGGCGGAGAGCCCGTCGCCGATCGCGTCACCGACGTCGGACGCGACGTCGCCGATGGTATCGGCCGCGTCCCCGACGAGGCTCGTGACGTCGTTCCAGCCGTCCGCGAGGTACGGGCCCGGGTCCGAGAAGAACCCCGTGATCGAGTCCCAGTTGTCGTAGACGAGGTTGCCGAGCGCCCAGACGCCCGCGACGGCCGCCGCGCCCGCGACGACCGCGATGCCGACCGGGTTGGTGAGGAGCCCCGCCGCGATCGCCATGGTGCCCGCGCCGCCGATCACGGACAGGACGCCCATGCCCCGGTCGACGCCGCCGCGCACGCCGTCGTACTGGGTGTTGACGATCTGGTTGATGCCGCCGACCACGCCGGCCGCGCCGCCCGCGAAGCCCATGAACCGGGAGAACGTCGTGGCCCGCCCGAGCACGCTCAGCGCGTCCCCGACCGCCATCCCGCGCGTGAGCTGCAGGGCGCTCGCGGCCGCGGGCGACAGCGCCGCGAGCCGGCTCGCGGCGAGGAAGCCGCGCGCGGCGAGGAACGTGCGGTACGCGATCCACGCGCCGCTCCCGGCGCCCCACGCGGACAGCGCGGTGTCGCCGACGTCCCAGATCGAGCCGTCGAGCGGGTCGCCCGCGCCGGGAGGGCCGCCGCCGGGGCCGGTCGGCACGCCGGGCCCGGGGACGCCCGGGGACGGGATGGACCCGCCCTCGGTGCTCGTCGCGAACTGCTGGTCCGCGTGGCGCAGGACGGCCTGCGACGCCTCGGAGAGCGTCTGGCTCACGCCGCGCAGCAGCGCGACGGACGTGCCGGTCCACTCGCTGCGGAACTGGTCGGCGTCGCCGCCCTGCCAGCGGCCCGCCGCCTCCACGAGGCCGCTGACCTCGGACGTCGTGCTCACGAGCTGGTCGGAGGCGGACCGCAGCGACTGCGCGAGCCTCCGCAGCTCGTTGACGTCCGCGCCCCACATACCGCTCACGTCGTCCCCGTCCCCTCGTCGGTCGTCCGGCCCGCCGGCACCCGGTGTCCGGGACGCGCGAGGCGGGCACCGGGAGGCTACCGTGCGCGCCGTCGTCCGGGCGATGGGGAGTCCTCCCCGTCGGGTCGTGGCGCGCCCGCGCCCGCGCACCGCTCGCGTTCGGCTCCGGCGCCCGGGCGGGTGACAATCGACCCATGCCTGACGCGGTACCCGACACCCCCGCCACCCCCGACCGCGCGAGCGAGGCGCCGGTGCCCGCCCGGGACGCCTCGTTCGAGGAGCACGTCGCGTGGGCCCGCGCGGTCCCGGTCGTCGGTGTCGACCTCTCCCCCGTGGCGGGCCGCGTCGTCGAGGACCCGCTGCCGTGGGACTACGTCGCGCTCGCGCGCGAGCTCGTCGCGAGCGGGCGCGGGCCGGTGCTCGACCTCGGCACGGGCGGCGGCGAGCTCCTCTCCACGCTCGGCCCGTTCCCCGCGGGCTCCGCGGCGACCGAGGGCTGGGCCCCGAACCTGCCGGTGGCCCGACGGCGGCTCGAGCCCCTCGGCGTCGAGGTGCGGCCCGTGGAGGGCGACGACGAGCAGCTCCTGCCGTTCTTCGACGGCCAGTTCGCGGTCGTCCTCGACCGGCACGAGGAGTTCGACCCGGACGAGGTGCTCCGCGTGCTGGAGCCGGGCGGCGTGTTCCTCACGCAGCAGGCCGACTCGCGCGACGGCGTGCGCCTGAGCACCGCGCTCGGCGCCGAGCCGGCGTGGGACCCGGACTCGGTCACGCTCGACGCCGCGGTCGAGGTGCTCCGCGAGGCCGGGTTCGTGGTCGACGCCGCGCGCGAGCACGAGGGTCTGCGCCGGTTCCGCGACCTGTCCGCCCTGCTCTGGTACCTGCGGCTCATGGCCTGGCAGGTGCCCGAGCTCGCGTCGCTCTCGTCCGAGGCGGTCGCGCGCTACGAGGCACCGCTGCGCGCCCTGCACCTGCACCTCGCCGCGGGCCACGAGTTCGTCGACGAGGCGCCGCGCTTCCTCGTCGTCGCGCGCAAGCCCTTCTGACGCCCGCGCCGCCCCGCCGCGCGGACCGGGTCACAGGTCCCGGAGCTCCGCCTCGCGCTCGTCGTAGGCGCTGCGGGCCGCCGCGATGCGCTCCTGGTGCGCCTCGGTCCAGACGACGAGCGCCTTGGTCGTCGCGTGGAGCGAGCGCCCCATCTCGGTGAGCGCGTAGTCGACGCGCGGCGGGACGGTCGGGTAGACCGTGCGCTCGACGATGCCGTCGCGCTCGAGCTGACGCAGCGTGCGCGACAGCATGCGCTGGCTGATCCCGTCGATCTCGCGCTTCAGCTCGGTGAAGCGCATGACGCGCCGGTCGAGCAGCGCGATGGCGAGCAGCGACCACTTGTCGGCGATGCGGTCGAGGATCTGCCGCACCTCGCAGTCCTCGCGGGCGTCCCACTGCCAGACGTCGGCGTCGCTCTCCCAGCGTGACGGCGGTCGCGGGTCGCACACCTCCTCCGTCGCGGCGTGGTCGGCCGCGCCTGCCGGTCGAGGGCGCGCCGCCACGGTATCCGCGGTGATACCAGGTGGGCGTGATGTGCCGTCTTCCATGCCTCCTGATCCTGACCCACGATGGGTTCGGTATCAAGAGGTAACCGGGTGCCGAAGGGTGCTCACGACGACAGGGGACGTCCATGGGCGACGGGACGACGAGCCGCAGCGGTGCGAGCATCCGGGAGGCCGGCCGCGAGGCCGCGCGGGAGGCCGCGCGGTTCAGCCTCCGGGACTGGGGTCTTCTCCTCGTGCTGTGCGGGGCGATCTTCCTCGAGGGCAGCGACATCGCGATGCTCTCCGTCGCGCTCCCGGGCATCCGCGCCGACCTCGGCCTCGCGACCGGCGAGCTCGGCGGGGTCGTGACCGCCTACGTCGTCGGGTACGGCGGGTTCATGCTCCTCGGCGGACGCGCGGCCGACCTCTACGGCCGACGCCGCATGTTCGTCGTCTGGCTGCTCGTCTTCCTCGTGTTCTCCGGGCTCGGCGGGTTCGCGACCGACGGCTGGATGCTCCTCCTGTCGCGCTTCGTCACGGGCGTGGCGGCCGGCTTCCTCACGCCCGCCGGGATGTCGCTCATCACGACGTCGTTCGCGGAGGGGCCGCGCCGCAACCGCGCGCTCGTCGTCTACGGGGCCGCGGGGGCCGCGGGCTTCTCGCTCGGGCTCGTCGTCGGCGGTCTCCTGGCGGCGGTCCACTGGCGGTGGGTCTTCTTCGCCCCGGTGCTCGTCGCCGTCGTGCTGCTCGCGCTCGCCCTGGTCACGGTCCCGCGCGACACGACGACGCGCGTCCGCGGCGCGCTCGACGTCCTCGGTGCCGTGCTGGCGACGACCGCCATGGTCCTGCTCGCCGTCGGCATCGTGCGGCTCGAGCACCCGGGCGACGGGCTCGCGTGGACGGTCGCCGCGCTCGGGGGCGGTGCGGCGCTGCTGGCGGGGTTCGTCGTGCGGCAGCGACGTGCCCCGCACCCGTTGCTGCCGCTGCGGCTCTTCCGGTCGGTCGAGCTCGTGCGGGCGAACGTCACGGCCGTGCTCTTCGCGGGCGGGTTCTACGGCTTCCAGGTGCTCCTCACGCTGTACCTCCAGGAGCTGCGCGGCTGGACGCCGTTCCAGACCGGGCTCGCGATGCTCCTCATGGCGATCGACGTCGTGCTGGCGCCCGTCCTCACGCCGCGCCTCGTGGAGCGGTTCGGGGTGCCGCGCGTCATCGTCGGGGGCCTGGTCGCCGGCACGCTCGCCGCGGCGTGGTTCCTCGGGTCGGGGCTCGACTGGGCGTACGCCGTCATGGTCCCGTCGCTGGCGCTCGTCGGGGTCGCGTTCGCGCTGGTCTACGGGCCGATCGCCATCGCGGCGACGACGGGTGTGACCGACGCCGAGCAGGGCGTCGCGGGCGGGGTGCTCAACACGTCGTTCCAGCTCGGTGCGGCGATCGGCATCTCGGCCGCGACGGCGGTCAGCGTCCTCGCCCTCGGGGACGCGACGGGACCGGACGCGGGCCTCGCCGCCTTCCACACCGCGCTGTGGGTCCCCGTCGCGGCGTTCGCCCTCGCGGCCGTGGCGATGGGGGCACCGCGCCGCCGGGCCGCCGTCGGGCCGGCCGGTCCCGCCGTCGAGTCCTCGACCACGGAGACCGCACGACCGGCCCCCGCCACCCGCTGAGTGCATGAAACAGTCGCGTCCTGGCGTCCCGGACGCGACTGTTTCACGCACTCAGCGTCGGGGTGCGGGCAGCAAGAAGCCCGCGGGCTGGAGGGTTCCTCCTGTCGTGCTGGACGAGGGCACGACACCCGCGGGCTCCGGTGGTTGCGTGGTACTCGCTCGCCGCCGGGGGCTCCCCTCGGGAGACCCCGCCCGGTTCACGGGCTCACCGCATCCGGTCCGTTGCTGGATCGGTTGCGCGACGACTAGCGCGCAACCACCTCACGAGTCCGAAGAATCTTCACTTCCAGGACCACCTCCTTTCGCGTGTACGACGACGGTACGTCCGCCTCCCGCGGCCACGCCAGGGGTTTTCGCCCACGGCGTGGAACCGCCGGGGAACGGGCCGCCGGCTCGCCGGGTCGGTCCTGCGAGGGTCGACCAGGCGACGCGCGGGCCGACGCCGCGCGCTCGACGCGGGTCAGGCGGGGCGCAGGTGCGCCCACTCCTCGGGGTAGTCGTCGAGCCACGCGGCGAACGACTGCGCGGGCCGCTCGACGAGCCGCGCGACCGTGTCGCTCACGTGCGCGAGCTCGCCCGCGGCGATCGCCGTGTACGACGACACCCAGCCGTCCACCTCGAACCGCGGCGCCCCGTACCGGTCGCGCGACGCGTACGCCTCGTCGACGGTCTCCGGGTGGTACGTGATGTCGCGGCCCGTGGCCGACGACAGCTCGGCAGCGACCTCCGCGAGCGTGAGCGCCGCGGGGCCCGTGACGTCGTAGGTGACGCCGTCGTGACGGTGCGCGTCGGCGTCGAGCAGCACGGCGGTCGCGACGTCGGCGATGTCGTCGTGCGACACCGACGCCACGCGTCCGTCGCCCGCGGGGCCGCGGATCACGCCGTCGTCTCCCACCATGAGCGCGAGCCCGCGGTGGTAGAGGTTGTCGCGCAGGAACGTGTGCCGCACGCCCGTCGCGCGGATGTACTCCTCGGTGCGCCAGTGGTCGCGCGCGAACGTGAACACGGCGTCGGGGGCGGCGCCGACGAACGACACGTAGACGATGCGGTGGACGCCCGCCGCGACGGCCGCGTCCACGGCCGCGCGGTGCTGCGCGACGCGGTCGACGTCCTCGCGCGCGGACACGAGCAGGACCGTGTCCACGCCGGTGAACGCCTCGACCATGCCGCGCGTGTCCGTGTACCCGGCGACGACGGCGACGTCCGACTCCGGCAGCGGGTCGTCGCCCAGGCTGGGCGCGCGGGCGGCGTCGCGCACCACGAGGCGCTGCGGCGCGCCTTCGGCGGCGAGCCGGAACGCGAGCTTCGACCCCAGGAGACCGCTCGCGCCCGTCACGGCGACCCGTCCCGACCCCGCCCCGATCATCATCTCCTCACGGTAGGCGCCCTGGTCACGGGCCGCCCGACGACGTCCGGCCCGTCACCTGCTGCTCGCACCGGAGCCGGACCCGGACACCACGCACTCGTCGACGAGCGCCCGGGTCCGCTCACCGACGTCGCGCGCGTGCGAATGGTGCACGTAGTGACCTGACGGCAGGACGACGGAAGTGGTGCACGCCGACGCCGGACCGACGAAGTCGTCGACCGCGGCCCGCTGCCACGCGGGCAGCGTCGCGTCCTCTCCGGCGACGAGCGCGAGCACGGGCAGGCCGGGGGGAAACCGCAGGTCCGCCGTCCGGCCGACCGCCTCGCCGAGAGAGGTCGCCTGAGCGAGCACGTTCGGGCTGAGACCGGACCAGTTCGCGATCATCTCCTGGGCCCGCAGGTTCTCCTCGTCGTAGCCGTCGCCGGACGACGCCCCCGAGAGCAGGTTGGGGTCGTGCCCGGCCACGGCCTGGGCGAGCCGGACACCACCCAGTCGTGCCGCGACGCCCATGCCCCCGGGGACCGGGGACGCGTAGGGGTCGTCGTCCCCGCGTCGCTCCGGAGGGACGAAGTCCTCCGTGCGCGGGATCGTGGGGTCCAGACCGACGTACGCGGCGACGTCTTCGGGGAAATCCGCGACGAACGCCTGCGCCGCGAGGCTCCCCACCGAGTGGGCCACGAGGACGTAGGGGCCCTCGACGCCGGCCCCACGCAGGGCTGCGCGAGCGTCGCGGGCGACCTGGTGCGGCAGCATCGAGGAGTCGGTCGCGTCGCTCCAGCCGTAGCCGAACGGCTCGACGACGGCGACCGTGGCCCATCCCGCGAGCTCCTCCACCAGCGGGGCGAAGTCGTGCACCGGCGAGGCGGTGCCGAGACCGGGCAGCAGCACGACCGCGGGCGCTGAAGAGCCCCGCCGTTCGACGAGCACATGCATCTGGTCGCCGCCGACGTCGACGAGCGCACCGGGAGCGGGGGTGGCGGCACGTTCCCTCGCGGTGAGGACGGCGTTCGTGGTCGGCACCGCGGCCACCGCGGCGACCAGGAGCAGGCCGGCGACGGTGAGCGCTCGGCGCCACCGCCGACCCCGGCGTCGGTGAGGGAGGGGCGGTCGTGGTCCCTGGCGGCGTCTCATGCGCCCAGGGTGGCGGAGGCCCTCGGGGCGGCGGATCGCTCCGTGGTCGGGGGCGCGCGCCGTGGACCTCCGTCCCCGGTCGGACACGCGACGACCGCGATCGTGCGGTCCTCGCTCGTGCGCTCCCACAATGGACTCATGTCACGCGTCGATCCCTACCGCGTCATGACCGTCTGCACCGGCAACATCTGCCGCTCCCCCATGGCCGAGGTGGTGCTGCGCGACCGCTTCGAGGCGGCCGGGCTCGGCGACCGCGTCGTGGTGGACTCGACCGGGATCAGCGACGAGGAGCGGGGGAACCCGATCGACCGCCGCGCCCGCGCCGTCCTCGCGGAGCACGGGTACGTCGTCGACGGGACGCACCGGGCGCGTCAGGTGCGCGCGGGCGACCTCGCCGCGCGCGACCTCGTGCTCGCGATGATCGCCCAGCACGCGCGGGCGCTGCGGCGCCTCGACGCGTCGGCGCCGGTGCGCCTTTACCGCTCGTTCGACCCGGCGGCGCCGCGCGTCGAGCCGGGCGGGTCCGAGCACGTGCTCGACATCGCCGACCCCTGGTACGGCGGGCAGCAGGACTTCGAGGACTGCCTCGCCGAGGTCGAGGCCGCGGCCGACGGGATCGTGGACCTCGTGCGCTCAGAGCTCGACGGCTGAGCGCGCGCGACGGGCGTCCGTCCCGTCGGCGCGCGACCCGCGCAGCGGGGCCGTGGACCAGCGGAAGCGGTCGAAGAACGCGTCGAGCGCGGGGACGCGGGACAGCACGGTGAACAGCCCGAGGCCGAGCACGCCGCCCACGACGTTGAAGAGCAGGTCGCTGGCGTCCGCGACGTGGCCGCCACCCAGCAGGTGCGAGGTGACGTACTGGGTGACCTCGATCGCGAGACTGAAGGCCGCTGCCGTGAGCACGACGCGCCACCACGACGGCCGCGCCAGGAGGAGCGGCAGGAGCATGCCCAGCGGCACGAACACGAGGACGTTCATCACCGCGTCGGCGGCCTCGTAGTCCACGAGGGGCACGAGGACCAGATGGGCGTCCCACGCGGCGCTGCTCGCCGGCTTGTCGACGAAGATCGGGAACACCGTGTTCGCCACGACCCCGGCCGCGTAGACGGCGAGCGCGAGCGCGACGGCGGCCCGCGGCAGCGTGAGACGACCGGACCGGTGCAGGCGCCACAGCAGCAGCCCGAGGACCACCGCCCCCAGCGGGACGACGACGGGGAGGACGGGGACCTCGCGAAACACTCGAACCGCTCCTTCAGCTGACGACGCCACGCACGACGTCGCCGACGGTAGCGGTGCCCCGCCACCCGGGAGATCCCCCGACGGTGCGACCCCGGCCGCGGCGCCCTCCCCCTGCGGAAGGACCGGACCGTGCACGACGCGCGGTGCGTCGGCCCTTCCGACCGCGAGGAGCGGTCAGTCCCCGTAGATCGGCGCCGACCAGTCGTGGTACAGGAAGACGTACGTCTCGCCGTCGCCCTCCAGCCGCTGCGCCATGTAGGCGTCCCAGCGCACCTCTTCGGAGTCCGCGCCCCCGGGCTCCTGCAGCGCCGCGAGGTGCTCCGGCGGGATCGCGAGCGCGTCGGTGAGGCACTGGACGTCGGTCCAGCTCGGGCCGTACGGGGACCCCACGCGGCGGAGGTCGACGAAGCCGTTCTCGCGGTCGAGGGTCGCCCCCGTGCCGCCGAGGGCGCACTCGTCGAACGCCGTCGACACCGCGGCGATGTTCGCCCGGCGCTCGAGGCCGGGTCGCAGCACGAGGGTGGCAACGAGCGCGACCGCGGCGACGAAGGCCAGCGCGAGCACGACGACGAGCGGGACCAGCCACGGTGGCCGCCGACGGGCGGGACGGGCGGCGGGGGCAGCGCCGCCCGGGGTCGTGGGCGGGGCGGGGGGCAGCGTCATGCGTCACTCCGGTGTGTCGTGCGGTCGGCGAGAGGGAGGTCGTCGTCGAGCGTCACCGGCGGCGGGTCCGCCCGCGCAGCGTCCCGACGGCGGTGCCCACGGACCGCGCGACGGACCGTCCCGCGTGACGCACCGTGGCACCGAGCCGGCCGAGCGCGCGGCCCACGCCGCCCGTCGCGCGCGGCGCGCCGCGGGGAGAGGGGGCGACGGCGTCGGGCACGGGCGGGGTGACGGGCACGGGCCGCGGCAGGTACGCGCCGACCCACTGCGCGATGCGTCCGTACGCGAGCGCGCGCACGGGCCGGGAGGAGAGGACGACGTCGTGCAGGGCGCCGTCGAGGCGCGCGACCGTGACGAGGTCGCCGAGCTGGACCGAGCGCTGCGCGACGCCGTTCACGTCGATCGCGGTGTCCGTGCGCATCATCTCGGGCGACCAGCGGGGCAGCAGCGTGCTCCGGGCCGAGAGCAGCACGAGCACCGGGGCGCCGATCCCGAGCCCGCGTGCGACCGTCTGCTGGCCGTGGAAGACGGCGGACAGCCACGCGGGCGTCGTCCGGAAGCCGTGCTGCGGGCGCCAGGCGAGGTCGTAGGACCACTCGCCGTCGAACTCCTTGCTCACGGAGCGCGTGTAGAAGCCAAGGTCGACGTTCGGCAGCGGGCGCGTGGGCGTGAGCCGGGCGCGCGCGCCGATCACGGGCTCGAGCAGAAGACGGCCGACCTCGCGCGTCTGGAACTCGAGCCACGGGCTGTTGAGGACGAGCGCCGCCGCACGCCCGGGGTGGCGCGCGAGCCACAGGCTCAGCGTCAGGCCGCCGGTCGAGTGGCCCATGAGCACGACCTCGCGCGGGGACCGCCCGTCGCCCCGGTGGCCCATCGCGACGAGCGCGGCCTCGATGTCCTCGTCATACGTCGCGAGGTCGGCGACGAACCCGGGAGTCTGGCCGGGCCTTAGGCTGCGGCCGTACTTGCGCAGGTCGAGCGCGTGGAACCGCGCGCCGTGCGCCTCCCAGAAGTCGGCGAGCTCGGTCTGGAAGAAGTAGTCGGACCAGCCGTGCACGTACAGCACGTCGAGGTACGGGTCGGGCCCCGGGCGCCGGCGCCGCACGAGCGTCGCGACGACGTCGCCCTCCTCGTCGGGCGCGAGCGGCAGCGTGAGCTGCTCGTAGTCGTCGCCCAGGACGTCGGGCTGCCAGTCCGCCATGCGGCCGACCCTAGGCGGGCCCGACGACGACCGCCCGCCCGGCGGGTCGCGGACCGGTCGGGCGGGGTCGGGTCCGGTCGAGCCGGTCCGGTGGTCAACGGTCGGCGCGGCGGGCGCGCCAGCGCGCGACCTCGTGCTCGACGTCGCGCGTCGGGGTCACGACGGGCGGCCCGCCGAGCAGCTGGCGGCGGGCGTCGACGACGCGCGCGTTGAAGTCCGCGAGGATCTCGCGCACGGCCTGCTCGTCGAGCTCGCGGTCGAGGCGGTCGTCGAGCTCACGGTCCTCGGTCTTGAGGAGCATCGCCGGCGGCCCGAGACCGGTGAGCTGCTCGCGCTCGATGACCGCCTTGAGCCACCAGTCCGGGTCGTGCGTGCCCGTGAGCCCGGGGATCGGCTTGCCCGCGAGGGGGAGATCGTCGAACTCCCCGCGGCGGACGGCCTGGTCGATCACCGTGTCGACGTACATCGCGCGATCCTCGGGTCGTACACGGCGCGGACCCCCGACTGGGGCGTCGTCGTCGCGCGCCTCGACGGCGCCGTGCGTGCCCGCCCCGCCCGGCGGCTCGCGGCGGGCGGGGTCGTCGTCGGGCACCTCCCGCTCCGCGGCCTCGCGCGCGGCCTCCCGCTCGACCCGGTACTGCGCGGCCCGCCGGACGGGGTCGTCGTCCGGGGTGCGGGAACGTCGTCGGAACACGAGCACCTCCCTCGTCGTCTCCGCCCAGCGTAGGCAGCCCCGGTCCGGCCGGACGAGCGGACATCAGCCGTCGAGGAGCGGGTGGTACCGGCGGCGCAGGGCCCGGTCGAGGGCGGCCAGCACGCCGCCGACCGTGAGGACCGTGTTCACCGGGCCCGGGAGGTCCGGCACGAACGGCGGCGTCCAGCCGGTGAACTGCGACGCCAGCTCGAGCAGCTGCGGCACCTGCGTCACGAGCGCGACCGCGAGCACGACCCACGCCGTCACGCCCACGGCGCGGCTCGCCGTCGGGCGCTCGCGGTCCATGCGGTCGCGCCACGCCTCGGCGGTCCCGGGCAGCGGCGGGACGTCGTGCACGGTGCCGACCGCGTCGACGACGCGCACGTACCGCATCCCGTAGGTGCTCATCCTCGCCTCCAGCGTCGCGCCCCCGAGGTCGAAGCGGGCGCGCGAGCGCTGCTCGTCGACGAGCCGGCCGTCCCGGTACAGGCGGATGCGCTCGTCCCAGTCGAGGAAGTCCACGGCCACGACGTACTCGTGGCCGCCGTGCCGGAGCCCGAACGCGCTCCGCCACAGCACGGCCCACCCGCGCACGGGGCGGAAGGTCGCGGCGCCGTCGCGTCGGTCGCCATGGTCGCCGTGGCCGCCGCGGTCGTCCTTCCGGTCCTCGGGGCCGTCGCGCCAGGCGTCGTCGGTCGTCATGGCCTCATCCGACCCCGGGCGCGCGGTACGGCGCGTCGCCCGGACGACCGACACCTCCGCGCGGGGCCGGCCGGCGTCCGCCGAACGGATGACCCCGGGCATGATGGGCTCATGCCCGGGTCGATGAAGGTCTCACGCCGCTCCCACGTGCCGCCGTTCGCCGTGATGGAGGTCCTCGCCGAGGCGAACCGCCTGCGCGACGCCGGCGCGTCCGTCCTCAACCTCTGCGCGGGCGAGCCGTCGACCGGGGCGTCGGACGTCGTGCGGCGCCGGGCGATCGAGCTGCTCGAGCACGGCGACCTCGGCTACACCGAGTCGCTCGGGGTCCCCGCGCTGCGGCGCGCGATCGCCGAGCACTACGACCGCTGGTACGGCGTCGAGATCGACCCGGCGCGGGTCGCGGTGACCACCGGGTCGTCCGGCGGGTTCCTCCTCGCGTTCCTCGCGGCGTTCGACGTCGGCGACCGCGTCGCGCTCGCCCGCCCCGGCTACCCCGCCTACAAGAACATCCTGCGCGCGCTGGGCTGCGAGGTCGTCGAGCTCGACTGCGGCCCGGAGACGCGCTACCAGCCCACGGTCTCGCAGCTCATGGAGGCGTACTACGACGGCGGCCTCGACGGGCTCGTCGTCGCGAGCCCCGCGAACCCGACGGGGACGATGATCCTGCCCGCCGAGCTCGACGCCGTCGCGGCGTGGTGCGCCGACCACGACGTGCGGCTCGTGAGCGACGAGATCTACCACGGCATCGTCTACGGCGACGGCGACGGCGCGGAGCGTCCGGCCGCGGCGCTGCCGACGGCGGCGCGGTACGTGCCCGACGGCGCGGTCGTCGTCAACTCGTTCTCGAAGTACTGGGCGATGACCGGGTGGCGCCTCGGGTGGCTCGTGCTGCCGGACGAGCTCGTCGGGCCGGTCGACGCGCTCGCCGGGAACGTCGCGCTGTCGCCGCCCGCGCTCGCGCAGCACGCGGGCGTCGCCGCGTTCTCCCCCGAGGGGTATGCCGCCGCGGCCGAGAACGTCGCGCGGTACGCGGCGTCGCGCGAGCTCGTGCTGTCCCGGCTCGACGACCTCGGGTGGTCGCGGGTCGCGCCCGCCGACGGCGCGTTCTACGTCTACGCCGACGTGTCCGGGGACGGCTTGGACTCCGTGACGTGGTGCGCGCGCCTGCTCGCCGAGGCGGGCGTCGCGCTCACCCCCGGCACGGACTTCGACGGCGTCCGCGGCGGGGACTGGGTCCGGCTGTCGTTCGCCGCGGCGCCGAGCACGGTCGCCGAGGCGGTCGAGCGCATCGCCGCCTGGCGCCGCACCCTCTGACGGGCCCGGGGCGCGCCGCCCCTGCGGCGTCCCCGGTACCGGGCGGGGAACCCGCCCTGGTCGCGACGGCCCGTGGCCCGCGCGAGGATCGTCCGGTGCCCCACGACTCCCGTGACCTGACCGACGGACCGCTGCCCCCGCGACCGGAGAGCGCCCTGCGCCTCGCGACCTTCAACACGCTGCACGGTGCCGCGCTCGACGGGACGGTCGACGTCGAGCGGTTCGCGCGCGCCGTCGCGTACCTCGACGCCGACGTGCTCGCGCTCCAGGAGGTCGAGCGCGACTCGCCCCGCTCGCACCGCGCCGACCTCGTGGCCGTCGCGGCGGAGGCGCTGCGCGCCGAGCACCGGCACCTGTCCCCCACGCTGCGCGGCGTCTCCGGCGCGTGGGTGCGCGCGGGCCGGCCGGGGTCGGGCGTGCGGCGCGTCCCCGGCGTCGCGTCGTACGGGATCGGGCTCGTCAGCAGGTTCCCCGTCGAGCGGTGGGCGCGCCTCGAGCTCGACCGGATGCCGTGGCGGTCGCGCGTGCGACGGCGACGGCCGGGTGCCGCGACGGGGGCCGCCCGCCTGCTCCCGTTCCGGGTGGTGCCCGACGAGCCGCGCGCCGCGCTCGCCGCCGCGGTCCGCACGCCGTGGGGGCCGCTCACCGTCGTGACGGCGCACACGACGTCGCGCCCCGAGTTCACCGCGGACCAGCTCCGGTCCTTCACGGGGGCCTGCGCGCCGCTCCCCCGCCCGCTCGTGCTGCTGGGCGACCTCAACCTGCGCGCGCCCGAGCCGGCGGAGATCACCGGGTTCACGTCGCTCGCCGACGTGCTCACGCACCCCGTCGACCGGCCCGTGCGGCAGATCGACCACGTGCTCGCCGACGGCCTGCCCGGCGGCCCGACCGTCCGGGCCCTCGGGCCCGCCACGGCCGTCGACACGGGGCTGTCCGACCACCGCGCGGTCGTCGTGGACGTCGTCCTGGAGCCCGCGCCGGGCGCCTCGCGCTGAGCGGGGCCGGGGGCGGTCAGGCCGCGAGCCCGACCTCCTGGGGTGCGGGGTCGCCGTCGGCGCGCACGGCGGCCGGTGCGGAGGCGGCCGCCGTGATCCCGGCGGCCTCGGCGAGCGTGCGACGGCGCGCACGACGCGCCCGCACGATGACGACGATCGCCTGGGCGCCGATGAGGACCCACACGAGGTTCGCGGCGACGGACGGCCACACGCCGTTCGCGGCGGCGACCATGCCCATGAGACCTGCGGCGGTGAGGTTGGTCAGCTGGAACGGGGCGGACGACGGCGCCCAGCGGCCACGGCTGACCATCGCGTAGGCGACGACGCCGGCGGCGGCACCGATCCAGCCGAGGAACATGACGATCGCGTCGAGGGTGACGGGCACAGCGGTACTCCGGTGACGAAGAAGGGGTGGAGGGGGGTACCGCGACGCTGCGGTGGCTGTGCGCTCCGGGCCGATGGCTGGTGGCGCGGGTGGTGCGAAGCTCGGGCGCCGACCCGTAAGGAGGAGGAGGTAACCGACCGGCGCCACGACAAGTGTGAGGCCTTCCGAGGTTCAGCACAATCGAAGGATTCTGCACCGGCCGTTTAGCATCTCTACATGGCGACGGACCCACGCAGACTTGGTTTCCTCCTTGCCGTGCACCGGGGCGGAGGCATCCTCGCGGCAGCGGATCTCCTGCACGTCACCCCGTCCGCGGTCTCCCAGCAGATCCAGCGGCTCGAGGCCGAGGAGGGGGTCGTCGTGCTCGACCGCGGACCGCGCGGCGTGACCCTCACGCCGGCCGGTCGCGTGCTCGCCGAGACCGCCGAGCGCATCGAGACCGAGCTCGTCGAGGCCCGCAAGGCGCTGGCCGCGCTCGGTGACGAGGTGAGCGGGCGCGTCGCCGTCGGCTCCTTCCAGACGGCGATCCGCGCCGTCGTCGCACCCGTCGCCGGGAGGCTCGCCGAGACCGCGCCGGGGATCGAGCTCGACGTGCAGGAGCGCGAGCCCACCGAGGCCCTGCGGCTGCTGCGCGCGGGCGAGCTCGACGTCGTGCTGCTCGAGCGCGACTACGAGGCCGACTCCCCCGCCCCGCGCGGCACGCGCGAGATCGTCCTGCTCGACGAGCCGTGGCGGCTCGTCGTCCCCGCGGGCATGCCGACGCCCACGCGCCTCGACGACGTGCGCGACGCCGTCTGGCTTGGACCGGAGCCCGGCACCGCCGCCGCCCGAGCGCTCCGGCGGCTGGCCCGCGGGCTCGGCGGGACCCTGCGCACGCGGCACAACTACTACGACTTCGACGTCGCGCTCTCGCTCGTCGCCGCCGGGCTCGGTGTCGCGATGCTCCCGGCGCTCGCCGTGGAGGGCGGCGCGTCGGACGAGGTGCCCGACGGCGTCACGGTCGTCGGGCTGCCCGGCCTCGGCTCGCGCCGCCTCGTCGCGCGCCACCGCGCGACCCGGCACGAGCCGCGCCCCGTGGTCTCCGCCGTGCTCGACGAGATGGTCGCCGCCGCGGGCGGCATCGCGTTCGCCTGACGCCGGGATCCCCATCCCGGGGGCCGCTGGGGGGTCCGTGTCGTCGCGGGGGTCGTAGCCTGCCGGGGTGGACGTAGCGGTGGTGGGGGCGACGGGCGACGTCGGCCGACAGGTGTGCACGCAGATCGTCGAGCGGCGGGTGCTCGCGCCGACGGCGCGGCTCCAGCTCGTCGGTCGGGCCGGCGGCGCGTCGGGGCGCGCCGTGCACGGGCTGCGCGCCGACCTCGTCGACGCGTACGACGAGCACGCGCCGCTCCTCGACGTCGCGCACTCGCCCGACGACGTCACCGCCGACGTCATCGTCGTCGCCGCCGGCCTCACTCCCCCGGCCCGTACGGGCGCCGACCCCGACCGGCGCGTGCTCGCCGCGACCAACGGCGCGGTGCTCGCCGAGTACGCGGACGCGATCGCGCGGCACGGCTCGGGGCACGAGGTCGTGATCGTCGTGACGAACCCCGTCGAGCTCGGTGTCGCGGTCATGGCGGAACGGCTCGGGCGGCACCGCGTGCTCGGCATGGGGGCCTGGCTCGACACGCTGCGGTTCCGACGCGAGCTCGCGGTCGAGCTGGGCGTGCGGCGGCACCGCGTCGGCGGGTTCGTGGGGGGTCAGCACGGCGAGGACGCCGTCCCGCTCTGGTCGACCGCCCGGGTGAGCGGGCTCGACGCCGACGAGCGGGCGCGCGCCGTCGCCGCGCTGCGCCGCGGCCGCACGCTCGACGCGCTGCCGGGCGAGATCGCCGCGGCGAAGGACGAGCTCGCGCGCGTCGCGAGCCAGGACATGGGTGCCGCGTTCGAGCTCATCGACACCTGGCCCGCCGACCTGCGGCTCGTCACGCGGCCCTGGATGACGCACCAGTCCGGCGCCAAGACCCCCGCGGGCACCGCGAGCGCGACCGTCGACCTCCTGGAGGTGATCCTCGACGGCCGCGAGATCGTCGTCGCGGGGCAGGTCGCGCTCGACGGCGAGCTCGACGGACGCCTCGCCCCGGCCGACGGCGTGCCGTCGCGCGGCGTCCTCGGCGTCCCGGTCGTGCTCGGCCCCGGCGGCTGGACGCGCGTGCTGCTCGACGAGCTGCCCGACGACGAGGCGCGCCGGCTCGTGCAGGCGGCCGAGGGGATCGATCGCCTGGTCTCGGCGAGCGCGGTGCCGGACGCGGGCCGTGCGGCGGGAGCGGCGGGTCCGCAGGGCGGGGCGGGCTCGCCGGGCGGGGCGGGCTCGCCGGGCGGGGCGGCGGGCGTCCCCGGCAGGACCGGTGCGGCGGGCGCGGTGCGTGCGCCGGCCCCGGTCGGCGCGGAGCGCGACTGGGTCGCGACCGTGCACGGCCTCGACCAGCCGGGCACGCTCACCGCGCTCACCGGGGTCTTCTCGACGCGCGGCGTGAGCTTCGACTCGCTCGCGACCGGGCCGGTCGACGGCGACGGCCGGGCGGGGCGGATCATCGTGTCGTTTAGGGCGACCCCCCGCCGCACGCGCGCCCTGGAGCGCGCGGTCCGGCGGCTCGCGACGGTGCGCTCCGTCGTCGTGGAGCCCGCGGGCGACTCCTCCCGGCACGGCACGCCGGGCTGAGCGACGGCCGGGCTCGCGGCGTCGACCGTGCGCGAGCCGCCGCCGGGTCAGCTGCGAGGACCCACCTCGCGGCGCACGGCCCGCGTCCCGACGACGAGCCCTCCCACCGTGAGCGCGAGCGCCAGACCGGTCGCGACCAGCACGACGACGAGGCCCGCGGCGTCGTCGACCAGGAGGAGCACCAGGGCGGCCGCGACGAGCACCCAGCCCGCCGCCTCGCTCAGCGGCCGGGCCGCGCGGTGTGCCGTGCGCCAGGCGTCGTCGCTCGCCAGAGTCGTCGCGGTGCGGATGCCCGCGACCTGGTTGCGACCGATCCGTCCGGAGGCCGTGGCGCGGGCGCACCAGACGAGCAGGAGACCCGCTCCGGCGAGGACGAGCAGGAGCACGAGATCGGCGACGGTGTCGGGGTGCACGTGCCCCACCCTGTCACGGCGGCGCGCGCCCGTGCCGGGCTACCGGTAGGCGTGCGCCTGGAGCGCGTACATCTCCGCGTACGGTCCACCGGTGGCGACGAGGTCGTCGTGGGCCCCGAGCTCGGCGACCCGGCCGCCGTCGAGCACGACGATGAGGTCCGCGTCGCGCACCGTGGAGAAGCGGTGGGAGACGAACAGCGTGACGCCGCCCGACGCGGTCCCCGCACGGCGCGCCGTCTCGGTGAACCGCTCGAACAGCGCGTGCTCCGCCGTCGCGTCGAGCGCGGACGCGGGCTCGTCGAGGGCGAGCAGGAGCGGGTCCTCGCGCAGGAGCGTGCGGGCCAGCGCGAGCGTCTGCCACTGGCCGCCGGAGAGCTGGGTGCCGTCCGCGTAGGCCGTGCCGAGGATCTGGTCGAGGCCGTCGGGCGAGCGCTCGACGATCGGGCGGGCGCGGGCCTCGTCGATCGCGGTCCACAGCGCGCGGTCGTCGTGCAACGCGGCCACGCGGCCGACGCCGACGTCCTCGCGCAGCGTGAGCTCGAGGCGTGCGAAGTCCTGGAACAGCGTCGCGACCCGGGACTGCCACGCGTCGGGCGCGACGGCGGCGAGGTCGACGCCGTCGGCCAGGACGCGGCCCGACGTCGGGCGGTACAGCCCGCACAGGAGCTTCACCAGCGTCGTCTTGCCCGCACCGTTCTCGCCGACGAGCGCGACCGTGGCGCCCGCGGGCAGGTCGAGCGTGACGCCGTCGAGCACGGGCCGGTCCGCACCCGGGTAGGCGAACGTGACGCCTTCCAGGCGCAGACCGTGGGCGAGCCGGGCGGGGACCGCGCGCTCCGCGGCTTCCTCTCTCGCCGGCGCGGCCTCGTTCGCCCGCGCGGCCTCGCTCGTTCGCGCCGCCTCGCCCCGCCGCGCGGTGGCCCCCGCCCGGTCGGCCGTGCCGACCTCGGCGCTCTCCGCCGTCCCGGGCTGCGTCCCCGCCGTCCCGGCCGTGGCGCGCAGCTCGGTGAGCTGCTCGACCGTCCGTCCGGCGCCCTGGAGCGAGCCGAAGAGCGCGAGCGCGCCCGCGACCTGCGTGCTGACCTGGATCGCGAGCGTCACCACGAGCACGACCTGGCCGATCGCGGCCGTCCCCGACGCGGCCCCTCGCAGCACGACGAGGACCGCCGCGCCGTACGCGAGCGCGAACCACACCTGACCCCCGGCGCGCAGCAGCGCCGACCGGCGGTGGGCGCTCCACAGGCTCGCGGTCGTGCGGTCCCACGCGGTCCGCTGGCGGTCCGCGACGAGGCTGCGCGCGCCGAACAGCCGGATCTCCTTGGCCGACGAGCCGGTCGTGCCCGCGGTGACGAGGTGCCGGGAGAGGCGGACGTCGTCGGCGGCGTCGTCGCGCGCGCGGTCGAGGAGCCGCTGCGCCCGGTCCGCGAGCCACACGGGCGGCAGCGCCGCGAGCGGGAGCAGGAGCAGCCACGGCTCGACCACGCCGAGGATGACCGTGGTGACCAGGACCTGGAGCGTCATACCGCCCAGCTGGAGCGTGCCCTCCAGCGCCATCCGGACGCGCTGGAGGCCCTCCGTCACCGAGGTGAGCAGGCGCACGCGCTCCGGGTCCTCCAGCTCGGCGAGGCTCGCCGAGCCGTGGGTGAGCCCGGCGACCTCGTCCACGAGCGCGAGCTGCTGGAGGTCGGCGAGCTCGAAGTACGACAGGTGGGCGAAGTGGCTCATCATCAGCTCGGCCACGAGCAGCACCGCGAGCGCGCCTGCCAGCCCCACCGCGCGCGCCGTGTCCGCGTCGACCGCGGCGTCGGTGAACATCCCGAGGCCCACGCCCACGAGCGGCGCCGAGAGGTACCCGACCGTCATGAGGACGATCGCGACGAGCAAACGGCGCCGGTCCGTCGCCCAGCCGTGGGCGAGCATGAACCGGGCGGCGAGGGCGACGCGCCTCACAGGGCACCTCCGGTGGTGGGGGTCGGCAGCGGGTCGGTGCGGAAGCGGCGCGCCTGGAGGAGGAACAGCTCCGCGTACCGGCCGTCGAGGGCGAGGAGCTCGTCGTGCGTGCCCTGCTCGACGACGCGCTCCTCCGCGACGACGACGATGCGGTCCGCGGGCCGCACGGTCGAGAAGCGGTGCGAGATCACGACCGACGTGACCGGGCGCCCGGCCGCGACGGCGTCGACCGCACCCTGCGCGAGGAACCGCTCGAAGAACTCCGCCTCCGCGCGGACGTCGAGCTGCGCCGTCGGCTCGTCGAGGACGAGCACGTCCGCACCGCCGGAGACGGCGAGCAGGGCCCGGGCCAGGGCGATCCGCTGCCACTGCCCGCCGGACAGGTCCCGCCCGCCGGCGTACCCGCCGGAGAGCACGGTGCCGAGGCCGTCGCCGAGCCCCGCCACGACGGTGTCCGCCCCGGCCGCGGCGACCGCCTCGCGCAGCCGGGCGTCGTCGTCGCGCAGCGCGGGCGCGCCGAGCGCCACGTTGTCCGCCGCCGGGAGCTCGAGCCGCACGTAGTCCTGGAAGATCAGCGCGAGGCGCGCGCGCCACGCGTCGAGCGGCAGGTCGCGCACGTCGACGCCGTCCACCGTGATGCGGCCGCGGGTCGGCTCGTACAGGCGCGCGAGGAGCTTGATCGTCGTGGTCTTGCCCGCCCCGTTGAGCCCGACGATCGCCGTCGACGTGCCGGGCACGAGCTCGAGGTCGAGACCGCGCAGGACCCACGCGGCGTCGTCGCGGTAGCGGAACCACACGTCCTCGAAGCGGATGACGCCCCGCGGGACGGCCCGGTCGCCGTCCGCCGCCTCGGGTGCGTCGCCCGACGCGAGCCGCTCCTCGAACCGGGCCAGCGCGTCGAACGACTGCAGGCCGAACTGGGTCTGCACGTCGCACTCCGGGAAGTACACCCCGAAGCGCATGGGGATGAGCACCGCCTGGAGGGCGACGCCGAGCGCGAAGAGGTCGAGCGTCGCGGCGTCGAGCGCGACCAGCACGAGCACCGCCGCGCCCCCGACGAGGCCGATCGCCGAGAACCCGACGAACGGCCAGAGCTGGAGCCGTCGGCTGCTCGCCCACTGCGGCTCGAGGAACGCCATCGTGTCGTCGTGCAGGCGCCCGCGCAGCCACGGCAGCAGGCCCAGGAGGCGGACCTCCTTGGTGATCGACGGCGTGGTCGCGAGGTCGCGCAGGTAGGACTGGCGGCGCCGCAGGGGCGCGAGCGAGTCCCACACCGGGCCGAACCGGCCGAGCGTGCCGCGCACGCCGGTCCGGATCGCGAGGGCCGTGGCGAGGATCAGCGCACCGGCCAGCGGTGACACGACGACCGCGACGAGCACCGACGCGCCGACGAGCTGGACGTACCGACCCACGAGCGGGACGAGCGCCGACGCCGCGTCGCCCGGGCTGCGGGACTGGCGTGCGAACGCGGCGCGCGCGTCGGCCACGACGTCGAGCACCTCCGGGTCGTCGAGGAGGGCCAGCGGGGCGTCGGACAGCGCCGCCGTGAGCAGGCGGTCGATGCAGCGCTGGTCGACGCGGCGACCGATCGTCTCGACCACGCCCGCCTGGAACGGCGCGAGCCCTTGCTGCACGACGAGCGCGGCGACCGCCAGCCCGAGCACGCCCAGCAGCTCCCCCCAGCCGCCGGGGCGGGACGTGACGTCCGGGAGCAGGAACAGCACCCGGCCCAGGAGCACGATCGTCGCGAGCGGCAGCACCGCGAGCAGCAGGCTGAGCGCCAGGCCGGCCGCGACGATCGGCAGTCCCGCGTGCCGCAGCAGGCCCCACATCGTCGTCCAGCGCCGTACCCGGTGCCGCAGCGGCGGTCGCCCCTCGTACCGGTCCTCGCTCATGACCCTCCCCGCTCGCGTCGTCGCACGTCGGGCGACCGTAGCGGAGATTGTGAGGGGTCCGTAGTTTTTATCCCCAGGTCGAGCGCGTCCGCCCCGAGCGCGGCCGCGGACGCGGGGACCGACGTCGGCCTCGACCCCCGCCCGCCCGGGCGGCACGACCCCGGTAGGATCGTGCGCACAACTGCAGTACTGCCGCCCGAACCTCGACGGGAGAGCTCGGCAGCACGGTCCCCGGACCGGGCGCCGGCGCCGAAGGAGCAAGTCCTCCCCGGGAATCTCTCAGGCCCACGTACCGTCGAGGCGAGGCAACTCTGGAAAGCGGTCGTGCGCTCGTCGGACCCCGGCGACCTCGGCCCACCGACGGTGCAAGTCGGCGCGCCCCGGCCCTCGCGGCACGGCGGACCGGCAAAACTCTCAGGTCGACGCGTGCGTCCGATGACAGAGCGGGGAGGGACCCGTCGTCGTCCCCTCCCCCGGAGGTCCCCGTGACCCAGCCGTCCCTCGACCGCACCTCGCCGCCCGACGCCGCCTCCGGCGCGTTCGCGCCGCGCCACCTCGGCCCGCGGGGCCGCGAGGTGCAGGTCATGCTCGACCAGCTCGGCTACGCCTCGCTCGACGCGCTGGTCGACGCCGCGGTGCCCGCGACGATCCGCACCGAGCGCGCGCTCGACCTGCCGCCGGCGCGCACCGAGACGGAGGTGCTCGACCACCTGCGCGCGCTCGCCGCGAAGAACGTCGTCAAGACGCAGATGATCGGGCTCGGCTACTACGGCACCGTCACTCCCCCGGTGATCCGTCGCAACGTCCTCGAGTCCCCCGCCTGGTACACGGCGTACACGCCGTACCAGCCCGAGATCTCGCAGGGCCGCCTGGAGGCGCTGCTGAACTTCCAGCAGGTCGTCGAGGACCTCACCGGCCTCGACGTCGCGAACGCGTCGCTGCTCGACGAGGCGACCGCGGTCGCAGAGGCCGTCGCCCTCATGTGGCGGGCGTCGCGCGCGAAGAGCGGCTACGTGGTGCTCGACGCCGACCTCTTCCCGCAGACGCTCGCGGTGACGCTCGGTCGTGCGCAGGCCGTCGGCCTGCCCGTCGTCGTCGCGGACCTGTCGGGTGGCCTGGAGGCCGGGCTCGCCGCCGCCCGCGCGGCGGGCGCGTTCCCCGCCGAGGTGGACGACGACGCGCACCTCGTGGGCGTCGTCGTCCAGCAGTCGGGCGCGTCGGGTCGCGTCGTGGACTGGCGGCCCGTGGTCGCGGAGGCCAAGGACGCGGGTGCGCTCGTCACCGTGGCGAGCGATCTGCTCGCCCTGACGCTGCTGGTCTCCCCCGGCGAGCTCGGCGCCGACGTGGCGGTGGGCTCCGCCCAGCGGTTCGGCGTCCCGCTGTTCTACGGCGGCCCGCACGCCGCGTTCATGGCCGTCCGCAAGGGCCTCGAGCGCTCCCTGCCGGGCCGCCTCGTGGGCGTCTCGATCGACGCCGACGGCGACACCGCCTACCGCCTCGCCCTCCAGACGCGCGAGCAGCACATCCGGCGCGAGAAGGCGACGAGCAACATCTGCACGGCGCAGGCGCTCCTCGCGATCGTCGCCTCGATGTACGCGGTCTACCACGGTCCGGACGGCCTCCGCGCGATCGCCGAGCGCACCCACGCCCACGCCACGAGGCTCGCCGAGCACCTGCGCGCGGGCGGCGTCACCGTCGAGCACGACACCTTCTTCGACACCGTCCGCGCCGTGGTCCCGGGCCGCGCCGCCGACGTCGTCGAGGCTGCCGCGACGGCCGGCGTCAACCTGTACAACCCCGATGCAGACCATGTACAGATCGCCTGCGACGAGACCACCACGCCCGCGATCCTCGCCACGGTCGTGCGGGCGTTCGGGATCGACCTCGCGACCGGGCAGAGCGAGGACGTCGCCGCTGCCGCATCGCCCGGCCACGACCTCCCGGCCTGGGCGACCCGCACGACGCCGTACCTCCAGCACCCGATCTTCCGCCTGCACCGCTCCGAGACGTCGATGCTGCGCTACCTGCGCCGCCTCGCGGACAAGGACCTCGCCCTGGACCGCACGATGATCCCGCTGGGCTCGTGCACGATGAAGCTCAACGCGACGGCGGAGATGGAGGCGATCTCCTGGCCGGGGTTCGCGGACCTGCACCCGTTCGTCCCCGCCGACCAGGCGCGCGGCTACGAGGAGCTCATCGGCGGCCTGGAGTCGGCGCTGGCGGAGATCACGGGCTACGCGGGCGTCTCGGTGCAGCCCAACGCGGGCTCGCAGGGCGAGTTCGCGGGCCTGCTGGCGATCCGCGAGTACCACGTGTCTCGCGGGGACGTGGAGCGTGACGTGTGCCTGATCCCCGCCTCGGCGCACGGCACGAACGCGGCGTCGGCGGCGCTGGCGGGCCTGAAGGTCGAGGTCGTGCGGACCGCCGAGAGCGGCGAGGTGGACCTCGCCGACCTGCGCGCCAAGCTGGCCGACCACGGGCCGCGGGTCGCGGCGATCATGATCACCTACCCGTCGACGCACGGGGTCTTCGAGGAGCACGTCCGTGAGGTCTGCGACCTCGTACACGAGGCAGGTGGCCAGGTGTACATCGACGGGGCGAACCTCAACGCGCTCGTCGGGCTCGCGCGCCCGGGGGAGTTCGGCGGCGACGTCTCGCACCTGAACCTGCACAAGACGTTCTGCATCCCGCACGGCGGGGGAGGGCCCGGGGTCGGACCGGTCGCGGTCGGCGAGCACCTCGTGCCGTTCCTCCCGGGCGACCCGCTGGCGCCGGGCGCGTCCGCCGCGACGCCCGTCTCGGCGACGCGGTACGGCTCGGCCGGGATCCTGCCGATCTCGTACGCGTACGTCGCCCTCATGGGCCCGGACGGGCTGACGGAGGCGACGAAGACCGCGGTGCTCACCGCGAACTACGTCGCGAGCCGGCTCGCCGACCACTACCCGGTGCTGTACACGGGCCCGAACGGCCTCGTCGCGCACGAGTGCATCCTCGACCTGCGCCCGATCACCGCGGAGACGGGTGTGACGGCGGAGGACGTGGCGAAGCGGCTCATGGACTACGGGTTCCACGCGCCGACGCTCTCGTTCCCCGTGGCAGGCACGCTCATGGTGGAGCCGACGGAGAGCGAGGACCTCGCGGAGCTCGACCGGTTCGTCGACGCGCTCGTCGCCATCCGCGGCGAGATCGACGCGGTCGCGTCGGGCCGCTGGGCGGTCGAGGAGTCGCCGCTGCGCGGCGCGCCGCACACCGCGGCGGCGCTCGTGGCGGAGGACTGGGCCAAGCCCTACTCGCGCGAGCTCGCGGCCTACCCGGTCGCGAGCCTGCGCGCCGGGAAGTACTGGCCGCCGGTGCGCCGCATCGACGGTGCGCGGGGCGACCGCAACCTCGTGTGCTCGTGCCCGCCCCTGGAGTCCTACGTGACGGGAGACCTCGCATGACCGAGCAGCAGACCGGGACGACCGAGAGCGCGGAGCGCCGCAGCCCGCTGCACGACGAGCACGTCGCGCACGGCGCGAACCTCACGAGCTTCGGCGGGTGGCTCATGCCGCTGCGGTACACGTCCGACCTCGCGGAGCACCGCGCCGTCCGCGAGGCGGCCGGCCTGTTCGACCTCTCCCACATGGGCGAGATCGAGGTCGCGGGACCGCAGGCCGCGGCCGCGCTGGACCACGCGCTCGTCGGGAACCTCTCCGCGGTCGCGCCGGGCCGGGCGCGCTACACGATGATCTGCCAGGAGGACGGCGCGGTCCTCGACGACCTCGTCGTCTACCGCCTCGCGGACGAGCGGTTCCTCGTGGTCGCGAACGCGGGGAACGCGGACCTCGTCGCGCGCGAGCTCGTGGAGCGCGCCGCGGGCTTCGACGCGACGGTCACCGACCAGGGCGCGAGCACGGCGCTCGTCGCGGTCCAGGGGCCGCGTGCGGAGGAGATCGTCGCGGGCCTCACGGACCCGGCCGACCCGGTCGCCGCCGAGACCGTGCGCGGCCTCCGGTACTACGCGGCCGCGCCGCTCGTGCTGCGGACCGACGACGGCCCGGTCGACGCGCTCGTGGCCCGCACCGGGTACACGGGGGAGGACGGGTTCGAGCTGTTCGTGCCTGCGGACCGCGCCGCCGACCTGTGGCGCACCGTGCTCGCCGCGGGGGCGCCGCTCGGCCTGGTCCCGGCGGGCCTGTCCGCGCGCGACTCGCTGCGCCTGGAGGCCGGGATGCCGCTGTACGGGCACGAGCTCGACACCACGACCACGCCGTACGAGGCCGGGCTCGGGCGCGTCGTGAAGCTCGACAAGGTCGACGCCGACGGCGCGCCGCTCGAGTTCGTCGGCCGCGCCGCGCTCGCCGCGCGCCGGGAGTCGCCGCCCGCGCGCGTGCTCGTCGGGCTCCGGGGCCTGGGGCGGCGGCCCGCGCGGGCGGGCTACGCCGTCGTGCTGCCGGGCGACGGCGTCGACGCCGGGGGAGCGGTGGGGGAGTCCGCGCGCCGCGTGGGCACGGTGACGTCCGGCGCGCCGTCCCCGACGCTCGGCCACCCGGTCGCCCTCGCGTACGTCACGCCCGAGCTGTCGGCGGAGGGCACCGAGCTTGCCGTCGACGTGCGCGGCCGGGCCGAGCCCGTGGTCGTCGTGCCGCTCCCGTTCTACCGTCGTCCCCAGCAGTCCTGACCGCCCCGTCGTCCCGAAGGAGAACCCCATGACCGAGGCCCAGTTCCCGGCGCACCTGCAGTACACGGCCGAGCACGAGTGGATCGACGGCTCGACGCCCGCCGTCGTCGGGATCACCGCGACGGCCGCCGAGGCTCTCGGCGACATCGTCTACCTGGAGCTGCCGGAGGTGGGCGCCGAGGTGACCGCCGGGAGCGTCATCGGCGAGGTCGAGTCGACCAAGTCCGTGTCGGAGCTCTTCTCGCCCGTGACGGGCACGATCGTCGAGGTGAACCAGGCGGCGGTCGACGACCCGGCCGTCGTGAACTCGGACCCGTACACCGACGGTTGGCTGTTCAAGGTCGACGTCGTCGACACGGGCGACCTGCTCACCGCCGACCAGTACGCGGCGCACGTCGGCAGCTGACGGCCGTGCCGGGGCGGTGCGGACCGCCCCGGCACAGGGTCGGCGCGCCGGTCAGCGGAACGTCGTCGCGTAGTACGTCTGCTGGTCGACGGTCTCGACCTCGACGTCCTGCGTCCGCTCGAGGTGGCGGCGCAGGTTGTCCGCGAACCGCAGCGAGTCGTCGTTGAACCGCGACACGTCGTAGGCGCACACGACGCGGTTCTCCGCGAGGTGCGCGACGAGCGCGTCGATCATGTCCATGAACGTCCGGCTCGCACGACGGCCCGGGTGGGCGAGCGTGAAGCCGATGTACCAGACGGCGCCGCGCGCCGCGTGCTCGGGGTAGCGCGCCGCGAAGAACTCCGGGCTCACCCACGGGACGGCCGCGAGGTCGGTCGCGAGCGTCGTCAGCCCGACGGCCGCGCCGTCGTCGTCGTGCGCGAGGAGCTTGAGCACCCGCGGGTCGCTCATCTCCTCGTCGAACTCCTCGCGGTGCAGCACGTGCCGGGCCGCCGCGCGCGTGCGCAGCGGCTCGAACGCCTCGAGATAGAGGTCCCAGAACCGGTCGGCGAGCTCGCCCTCCACGGTCTGCTCGAACGTCACCGTGGCGCGCCCCGCGCCCGCGCGCGCCGGCGCGGTCACCGGGTCTCCCCGTCCCAGCCCTCGCGGCGGTACGCGGCGACGACGACGGAGCACACGGGCAGCGACTCGCAGCGCACTCCGGCGACCCGGCGGCCGGCCGGGTGGAACCGGTTGCCGCGCGTCGCGGCCAGGTCCTCCAGGCTGAGCGTGAGGTCCAGCTCGAGCTGCTCGTGCGACGGCGCCTCGTGCTCCACGAACAGACCGGCACCGCTGTCGTCGTCACGCAGCGACCACGCCACGCCGGCCCACGCCTCGTGGCCGGGCATCACGGCGTGCGCCTCGGCGTACACGCAGTAGAGGAGGTCGCCGTGCCCGCCGTACCCCTCCTCGAGGCGGTCCACCTCGACCACGCGGGACCCGGGCGGCACGACGGAGCTCAGCCGGACGAGGTTGAAGTCGCCGACGCCGGCGTCCGTGAGCGCCGCGTCGAACGCGGACAGCTCGGTCCTCCCCGTGCCCGTCCCGTGGCTCACGTAGATGATGGGTCCCGCGGTCATGTGTTCTCCGTCCTCGAGGCTCTCGCCCCGTCGTCGTGCGCCGTGCCCCAGCGGCCCGCGGCCGTGTCCAGGAGGTCGAGCACGGGTTCCAGCAGCTTCTCGGGGGCGGTGCTCCCCTTGCGCAGGTAGACGGTATCTCCCAGCCGGAGGTCCGCACGCTGGTGCGCGTCGAGGCGCGCCCCGCTGTAGATGACGAGCGGGACCCGGCTCAGGCGGCCGTCCTGGCGGAGCGCGTCGACGACCTCGCGGCCCGCGCCGTCGGGCAGCGTGAGGTCGAGCACGACGAGCGCCGGGTCGTCGCCGCCCGCGAGCACCTCCAGCGCCTCGTGGACGCTGCGCGCCAGCGTGACGACGAGACCCGCGCCCTGCAGGACGGCCCGGACCACCTCGCCGACCTCCGGGTCGTCCTCGACGACGAGCACGTGCTCGTGGTGCGGGCGCAGGCTCACGGCCTCCTTGACGGTGCGCTCGAGCTCCGCGGGCGCGACCGGCTTGACGAGCCAGCGGTCGGCGAGCGACGCCGTCGCCTGGGCCTTCGAGGGCTGCGAGCCCGAGACGATGACGACGGGCACGTTCGCCGTCGCGGCGCTCCGGCGCACCCGGTCGAGCACGTCCTGCCCGTCGCGCCCCGGCATCGCGAGGTCGAGCACGACGGCGGCGGGCCGGGCGGCCTCGATGGCCGCGAAGGCGAGCGTGCCGTCGGTCACCCCGACGACGTCGTACCCGCGCGACTCCAGGACCGCGCGCAGCACGTCGACGACGTACGCGTCGTCGTCGACCACGACGACCCGCGGGCGCTGGTCGCCGGTCGCGGTCGCGGGCACGTCGTCGGCCGCGCCGAGGACCGGCTCGGGCCGGGGGAGGGTCGCGCGGAAGGTCGCGCCCGTGCCCTCGCCGCGGCTCTCGGCCCAGATGCGGCCCCCGTGGCGCTCCACGATGCTCTGCGAGATCGCGAGCCCGAGCCCGCTGCCGCCCCGCTCGCGGGAGTCCGACGCGTCGACCTGCTCGAAGCGCCGGAACACCGCCTCGAGCTTGTCCGGGGGGATGCCGCGCCCCTCGTCCTCGACGCGGAGCTCGACCATCTCCCCGGCGGAGCGCGCGGACACGCGGACCGTCCCGCCCGGCGGGGAGAACTTCACGGCGTTGCTCAGCAGGTTGGTCAGCATCTGCACGACGCGGTCCCCGTCGACGGCGACGACCTCGTCGGTGTCCTCCTGCACGATCTCGACGCCGGCGTCGCGCGCGAGCAGCCCGACCGGCTCCGCGGCCGTCGCGACGAGGTCGGCCACGCGGTGGTCGGCCCGCTCGAGCGGCGTCGTGCCCGAGTCCATGCGCTCGATGTCGAGGATGTCGTCCACGATCCGGTTGAGGCGGTCGCTGCTGGACCGCGCGACGTGCACCATGCGCGCCGAGCGCTCGGGGAGCGTGCCGAGGGCCCCGCTGTCGAGCAGGCCGAGCGCGCCGCGGATCGCGGTGAGCGGCGTGCGCAGCTCGTGGCTCACGACGGACACGAACTCGTCCTTGAGCCGCTCGACCTCCCGCCGGTCCGTGATGTCGCGGAACACGACGACCGCACCCAGCGTGCGGCCGTCGTCCTTGAGCGGGCTCGCCGTGACCTCGACGGCCACCTCGGAGCCGTCCTCGCGGAGGTAGACGTCCTGCTCGGCGACCGCGGTGATGCCGTCGCGCACGGCCTCCCGGATGTAGCAGGACTCCGCGGGGTAGGGGTTGCCGTCCGCGTCGGGCGCGTGGAAGAGCGCGTGCGCGTCCCGGCCGATGAGCGAGTCGGGGCTCGCGCCGAGCGTGCGGGACGCCGCCGCGTTGACGAAGGTGACGCGGCCGTCGGGGTCGACGCCGTAGATGCCGTCCGCCACGGACTCGAGCGTCCGCGCGCGCTCCCCGGCGAGCGCGCGGAGCTGGGACGTGCGCTCCTCGACGCGCCGTTCGAGGCCGTGCAGCAGCGACTCGTTGTCGGCGACGACGAGGATCTGCCGCGCGACGACGGCGAGCAGGACGACGACCCAGAGCGCGTTCGGGGCCCACGAGAACCCCGTCGAGGAGGACTGCACCACCCGCACGAGAGCGGCCGCGAGGAACAGGCAGAACGTCACGGTCGTGCCGAGGATCGCGGACCCCTGCGCCCGCTCGTCGGCCACGGGGCTGCCGCTCGCCGCCCGGTGCCGCGCGGCGAGCGCGATCATGAGATACCCGCCGACCCAGCCGACGTCGATCGGGCTCCCGAACGTGAACGTGCCGTCGGCGGAGAGCAGGGCGAACGCGACGTCGGCTACGGCGTAGAGCACGAACCCGCTGCCCACGAGCACGAGGGGCACCCGCTCGGAGGCGGTCGAGCGGGTCATCACGAGGACGGCGAAGGTCGCGAGCAGCGCGTCCACCACCGGGAGCGTGTACGCCGTGACGGCCGCGGTGCCGGTCGGCGGGGCCTCGGCCGAGCGGAGCGTCACCGCGTAGAGCGCGATGTACAGCACCGAGCCGCCGACGACGACGCTGTCGAGCAGCATCCGCCCGATCTCCTTGCCGCGCGGGCGCACGGTGGGGAAGAACGCGAGCCCGACGATGCCGAGGAGCAGCGCGGCGATGTAGGCGTAGTCGCCCGTCGAGGGGTTGTCGACCAGGCCCGCGTAGACGTTGCCCACGAGGCCGACGACCCCGCCGAGCGCGAGCAGGCTCCACGCCCGACGCCGTCGGCCGGTCGAGCGTGCCGCACGCCACCCGCAGCTCGCCGCGGCGATCGCCCCGGCGCTGACGATCGAGGCCTGCGAGACCGTGCGTCGCGTCTCGGCGTCGAGCGGGCTCGCGAGGACCGCGGCGAGGAGCACGAGGAGGACGCCGACCACCCAGCACCAGAGGACGAAGGGGTCGTGCGTCCGCTCCGTCGGTCCCCGCTGCCCCACCATGCGTCGAGCGTAGGGGACCGCCCGTGGGCGCGCGCTGCCGGGCGCGGGCTTCTCGGCTAGCGTCGGGACGATGGACGCGGAAGGGCAGACCAGGCGGCGCGTGGTCGTCATCGACGACGACCCGTCGATCCGCGAGGTCGTCGAGCTCGCGCTCGACGTGGTGGGCGGCTACGAGGTGCACGTCGCCGCCGACGGCGACGAGGGCGCGGCGCTCGCCGAGCGCGTGCGGCCCGACGCGATCGTGCTCGACGTGATGATGCCCGTCGTGGACGGGCCCACCGTGCTCGCGCGCCTGCGGACCCGCCCCGCGCTGCGCGACGTGCCGGTCGTCTTCCTCACCGCCAAGGTCGGCGCGGGGGAGATCTCGCGCCTCGACGGCCTGGGCGCCGCCGGCGTCATCACGAAGCCGTTCGACGCTCTCGACCTCGCGGCCCGGCTCGGCGCGCTCCTCGGGTGGAAGCCGTGACGGCGGGGCCCGACGGTCGTGCGGACGACCGGCTCGACGCCGCGCTCGTCGTGCTGCGGCAGCGGGCGCGCGCCCGGAACGCGGCGCGCGTCGAGGAGGCGGCCCGCCTCCTGGGGCACGGGGCGGACGACGCGGAGGAGCCCTCGGCCGAGGCCGTCCTCGAGGCGGCGGCGCTGTGCCACGCCGTCGCCGGGTCCGCCGGGACGTTCGGCGACGACGACACGACCGCGGCCGCGCGCGAGCTGGAGGCGGCGCTCCGTGGGGGCGACCTCGCCGCGGTGCCGGCACGTCTCGAGCGCCTGCGCGCCCTGACCGACGGCGCCCGGGAGGGCACGAACCCCGAGTCTTGAGCAAATCTTGAGGTTCTCCTGCGGCGGACGTGGGATTCCCCCGAGGACCGCGCACCAGGGTGGTGGGTGCCGAGGGGACGGTCCCCCGGACTGGCAGGGGGGTACTCCCATGATCGACACCGTGACGTCGCCCGACAGCCCGACCCGCGCGAGCCACGGGCCCCGCGTCCCGACGCCGACCTATCTCACGTCGGGCCCGCAGGCGAGCATCGACGCCGCCATGGCAGCGCTGAGCGACACCGTCGAGCGCACGCTGCAGGAGGACCTCGCCCAGGGAATGCTCCCGACGGTCGAGCAGATGAGCGTGAGCGTCGTGACCCGTTCGACGGGTTCCGTCGAGGACTACACGGCCGTCGCGCTGCTGCTGCTCTCGTACCAGCACCTCGTCTGACCTGCACCGACGCCGCTCTGGCGGCACGTTCGTCCGGGTCTGGACGAACGTCCTGAAACTCGTCGCGAGAAGTCGCGTCATGAAACGACTCCCGTCCCATCCCTTCAAGTAGCACCAACCGGAACTCGCCACGTGGGGATGACGTGACCGGAGAGCATCTGGAGGAGAACATGAGCACCATCGAGCTGGTCCGCCCCGTGGCGGCCCCGTCGGAGCGGATCGCCACCCCGATCGCTCCGCTGACCCGCCGGGAGCGGGTCGTCCTGTCGAACCTGTCTGAGGACGTCACTCTCGAGCAGATCGCCACGAAGCTCTTCGTCACGCGCAACACGGTCAAGTCGCAGGTCCGCAGCCTCTACCGCAAGCTCGGCGTCTCGACCCGTGCCGAGGCCGTGGCCTGGGCCCGGGCGGCCGGCCTGCGCTGACGAACGGCTCCGCGGCCCTCGCAGGCCGCGGTCGCGGTCGTGTCACCCGCGCGTCACGACGCCGTGCGACACTCCGCGTATGACTCTGCGCAGACTGGTGGTGGCCGCGGCGATCGTCGACGATCTCGTCGCCCCGCGGTTCCTGCTCAGCGCGCGCCGGTCCCGTCCGTCGCACCTCGCAGGTCGCTGGGAGTTCCCCGGGGGCAAGGTCGACCCCGGTGAGACCCCGACGGAGGCGCTGCACCGCGAGCTCCGCGAGGAGCTCGGCGTGGCCGTGGAGCTCGGTGACGAGATCGTGGGCCCCGACCACGGGACCTGGATCATCACCGACCGCCACGTGATGCGCCTGTGGTTCGCGCGGGTCACCGCGGGAGAGCCCCAGCCGCTCGTCGAGCACGACGAGCTGACCTGGCTCGACGCCGGGAGCTGGCTCGACGTGCCGTGGCTCGACGCCGACGTGCGCATCGTCGAGGAGCTCGCGCGCCAGGTGGCGCCCGAGGCCGTCTGACGTCGCGGTCGACCGTCGCGCCGACGTCCCACCCGTGAGCGCACGGACCACGTGGGCGCACGGACCGATCGCGGCCGGCACGATCCGACCGCGACCGATCCACGCGTGCAGCGGGGTCAGCCGACCGGCTGGACCCAGGGCGACGGGGCCGGGGGAGCGACGACCGGCGGCCGGTCGGTGCAGCTCGGCGCGTTGGGGGCGAACCGGCCGAGCCAGTTCACCGTCCCGGGCTCCCACGGGCTGAGCGACGTACCGTCGTTCCCCCCGAGGTCGGTGAGCGTGAACTCGGTGCCGCCGTCCGGGAAGGTGAACGCGCCGCAGTTGTTCACGCCGGCCCAGCCGACGTTGCGGGCGTCGACGTTCTCGAACGACGCCCCGCCGCGCACCCGTGCGCTGACCACGGACGTGCCCGTGCCGTCGACCCGCACGTCCTGGAACGCGACGCCCTCGATCTTCACCTTGTCCTTCACGCCCCAGTCGGAGACCAGCATGATCGCGTTGTACGTGCTGTCGAGGTAGTGGTCGCCGGTGACCCGGACGTCGGCGTCGATGTCGCCGTCGAGCGCGTAGAACCAGATCGCGCCGAGCCCGATGTTCCAGTTGAGCTCGAGCGTGCCCGCACGCACGGCGGTGTTGTCGGTGAGGTCGAGGCGGCCCTCGAACGGCTCGGCGCCGAACCGCGACCCGACGTGGAGCCCGCTGCCCTCGCGGACAGGGTCCGCGACGAGGTTCGCGCGCACCGTGTTGTCCGTGCCGCCGTAGACCGCGATGCCGTTGGCCAGGGTGTTCGACTGGATCGTGTTGTTCTCGAACACGTTGCCGGCGTTGGCGACCTTCGCCGACCACATCGCGAGGCCGTCGTCGCCGGTGTTCCGGACGAAGACGTTCCGCACGACCGAGCTCGTCACGCCGCCATGGAAGTTCAGCGCGTCGGCGATCTGGTCGACGATCACGGTGTTCTCCACGCGCAGGTCGTCCATCGGCCCGTCGAACCACAGCCCGACCTTGGTGTGCTGGATGTGCAAGCCTGAGATCGACGAGCTGCTCAGCGCGCCGCCGACCCCGTTGACCTGGTCGGTGTCGATGCGTTCGCGGACGTCCCCGAGGATCGCGAAGTCGCGCAGGTGGACGTTCCGGCTGCCGCCGTCGTCGGCGTGCTTCCCGTAGAACCCGACGCCGGTGTGCACGGACCCGTCGGGGGCGGGAGCGTCCAGCGCGACCTCTCTGCCCCGGAAGATCGTGTACCAGCTCCCGGCGCCCTGGATGGTCACGTCGTCGACGACGACGTGCCGGTTCACCTGGTAGACGCCCAGCGGGACGTACACCTCGAGCCGGTGCTTCCTCGCGAACGCGATCGCCTTGTCGAGCGCGTCGGCGGAGTCGCGCCGACCGGTGGGGTCGGCCCCGAAGAGCAGCGCGTTCGCGGCGAGCAGGCGCACCTTCGGCGGCGCGACCTTCTCGGAGTCGAGGAGGTCGATCACGGTCCACTCGGCGGCTCCGCGCGCCGGGACCGCGAGGCGGACGACGTCGCCCTTCTTGTACGTCTGGCCGAGCAGCAGCCGCTGCTCGTCGTAGAACTTCATGGGGCGGAACGGCTTCTCGAACGTCGGGGTCGGCGTCGTCTCCGCGGGGACGCACGCGCACTCCGCGACCCACCAGCCGGGCTGGAGGACGTCCGCCGTCGGGTCGTTGGTGAACGGGTACTGGTTGTACAGGTAGGAGTACGCCGACGTGAGGGTCATGCGCCGGTCGAGCCCCACCTTCTTGCCCTGACGCAGGACCGACACGTCGAGCGGCGACGTGAGGCCGCCGCCCGTGGGGGAGTCGGGGACCGAGTACCTGACCGTGATCGCGTTCGCGTCCGCGGGGAGCGTGAACTCCACGTTCTGACCCGCCGTGAGCCGGACGGCGGAGCGGCCCGACGCCTCGGCCTCGATCGTGTAGGCGTCACGGCCGGGCCCGATCACGGTCCCGGTCGTCACGGCGTTCTCCGCCTCCTGCTCGAGGAACGGGACGGCGGCGCCGCGTCCCTCGACGAGCGCCGGGTCGACGGCGGCCCGTGTCACCACGGCGGGCGCGGGCGGTCGGGGCGTTCCGTGGGCCAGGGCCGACGGCGCGCCGCCCGCGAGGAGCGTGAGGGCGAGCGCCGTCACGGTCACGGTGCGGGCGCTGCGTCGGCGCGCGGTGGGGTGGTTCGTGCTGCGAATCATCGTCGACCCGTCTTCTCTCGGGAGGCGTGCGGCCTCCGTGCTCGCCGGGGGCGTGCTGACCCTCCGGCCCGCTGCGCGGTCGCACCTCCGGGCAGCGCCGTTCGTGCTGAACACTAGGATGCAGTCGCCGCAGTGGCAAGGGTCTGTAGCGATATTGCGTGTCCCCGTCGTGTTCTTGCACGGACGGCTCGCCTCCGTCGAGACGGCCGCGTCCGAGGGTTGCCGAGGACGAGCCCCCGGCCGACGCGCGCTCCGGGGGCCCGCCCGGTACGGTCGCCGCGTGAGCCGCCTCGTCGCCAGGACGCGAGCCACGGTCACCGCGAGGGCCCGGGTGCCCCCGTGGGCCGTCATCACCGTGGGAGCGGTCTGCGCCCTGCTCGGGGCGGCCGTCGTCCTGCGGCCGTTCGCGTCGCTCGCCCTGCTCGTCGTCGCGGTCGTGGCCGGGGCCCTCGTCCTGGGCGTCGCCGAGCTCGCCGATGGCGCGGTCGACGAGCGCACCACCGCGCCGGGCAGCGGAGGGCCCGCACGTCCGCGCGGGCTGCGGTTCGCGCGAGGAGGCCTGTTCCTGGCGCTCGCGGTCGCCGTCGTTCTGTGGCCCGCGCCGTCGATCGTCGTCGTCGCGCTCCTCGTCGGTGCGGGTCTCGTCGTGGCCGGACTGCTCGACGTGCTCGGGGGCGTGCGCTCCGCGGGGATCGACCGCTGGAGCCGCGTCGGCCTCGGCGCGGCCTCGGTCGTGCTCGGCCTGGTCGCCCTCGCGTGGCCGGACGTCACGGTGCTCGTCGTCGCAGTGGTCTTCGGGGTGCGGCTCGTGGTCCTCGGTGTCCGGCTGGTCGTCGCCGGGGTGCACCGCACCCGCGCTCCGGGACGGGGCGAGGGCGCCGCGGACCTCGACGCCGGGCTCGTCGAGGCGCCCGGCCCGGCGACGACCCGACCGCACGGCCGGGCGGCGCTCGCCGGGGCGGTCCTGGCGGTCGTCGCGGCGGGCGGGCTCGCCGTCGTCAGCGTCGGGCTGCACCGCGCGGCGCCGCAGGTCGACGCGTTCTACGACCCGCCGGCGTCCGTCCCGGACGAGCCCGGTCGGCTCCTGCGCGCCGAGCCCTTCACCCGCGAGGTCCCTGACGGGGCGACGGCCTGGCGCATCCTCTACACGACCACGCGCGACGAGGGCCGGCCCGCGGTGGCGAGCGGGCTCGTCGTGGTGCCGGACGCCGCGGCGAGCCCGTCGCCCGTGATCGCGTGGGCCCACGGCACGACGGGCTCCGCGCAGGGGTGCGCGCTGTCGGTCCTCGACGAGCCGTTCGAGTCCGGCGCGTTCTACCTGCTCGACGACGTGCTCGCGCGGGGGTGGGCGCTCGTCGCCACCGACTACGTCGGCCTGGGCACGGAGGGCCCCCACCCGTACCTCGTCGGGCAGGGCGAGGCGCGGTCCGTCGTCGACGCCGTCCGCGCCGCGCGCGAGCTCGACGGTGCGACGCTCGGCGAGCAGACCGTCGTCTGGGGCCACTCCCAGGGTGGCCACGCCGCGCTGTGGACCGGGGCCGTCGCCCCCGGGTACGCGCCCGACGTTCCCCTCGCCGGCGTCGCCGCCCTCGCGCCGGCGAGCGACCTCACCGGCCTCGTGGCCCACCTGGAGAGCGTCGTGGGCGGGAGCGTCTTCGCGTCGTTCGTCGTCGAGGCGTACGACGCGATCTACCCGGACAGCGACGCGGCGGGCTACGTCCGCCCGGGTGCGCGGTTCGTCGTGCGGGAGATGGCGTCCCGCTGCCTGTCCGAGCCCAGCGCGCTGGTCTCGGTGGCCGAGGCCCTGTCGATGGACCAGCCCCTGTGGACGACGGACCCGACCACGGGGCCGCTGGGCGAGCGCCTCGCCGAGAACGTGCCGACCGGACCGGTCGCCGCTCCGTTGCTCGTCGCCCAGGGGGCGTCGGACACGTTGATCCTCCCCACGGCGCAGGAGGCGTACGTCGGTGCCCGGTGCGCGGCCGGGCAGCCGGTCGACTACCGCACCTACCAGGGGCGGGACCACGTCGGGCTCGTGCGGGCGGGCTCGCCCGCCGCGGCCGACCTCGTGCGATGGACCGAGGCGCGCCTCGCGGGCGAACCGCCGACCCCGACGTGCGCCGGCGGATGACGCGCCCTCAGGGGGCGACCAGGCCGCCGTCGGGCGCGCGGACGCCCGCGGCCCACGCGTCGTGCCCCGCGAGGTCGGCCGGGTAGCGGGCCGCGGCACGCTCGTCGAGGTCGACGCCGAAGCCGGGCGCGTCGTGCGGGCGCAGCCAGCCGTCGACGATCCGCAGCGTCCCGGGGAACACCTCGTGGACGGCGTCGGGGTAGACGTGGCCCTCCTGGATCCCGAACGCGGTCGAGGTGACGTCGAGCGCGACGTTCGCCGCGGCGCCGACCGGCGACGTGTCGCCCGGCGCGTGCCAGGCCGTGCGCACCCCGACCAGCTCGGCCGCCGTCGCGAGGGCGCGGCCCGCGCTCAGACCCCCGATCGCGCTGATGTGGCAGCGGATCAGGTCGACGCCGCCACCGAGGACGAGCCGCGCGGCGTCGGGGAACGACGTCGCGAGCTCGCCCACGGCGATCGGCACGGGCGAGGCGGCGCGCACCTCGGGCAGGCGGTCCCAGTGCTCCGGCGCGAGGACGTCCTCGAGGAAGAAGGGGCGGTAGGGCTCCAGGGCGCGCGCGAGCATCACCGCCTGCTTGGGCGTGAGGCGCGAGTGGACGTCGTGCAGCAGCTCGACCTGATCGCCCAGCGCCTCGCGCGCCGCCGCGAAGAGCCGCGGCGTCCGGCGCAGGTACTCCTCGACGCTCCAGCCGTGGGGGTAGGGCGCAGCGGGGTAGCCGGGCTCGGGGTCCGCGGCGGTGCCGTAGTGGCCGACGCCCGGCTGGCCGGTCTGGATCCGCACGTGGCGCCAGCCGGCGTCGACGATCCGCGCCGCGTCGTCGATCGTCTCCGCGACGGTGCGCCCGCTCGCGTGGAGGTACGTGTCGGCGGCGTCGCGCACCTTGCCACCCAGCAGCTCGTGCACGGGCATCCCCGCGCGCTTGCCGGCGATGTCCCACAGCGCCATGTCGAGGCCCGAGATCGCGTTGTTCCCCACGGGCCCCTCGCGCCAGTACGGCGCGAGCCGCGCGAGGCGGACGAGGTCGCCGATGTCGCCGGGGTAGCGCCCCACGACGAGCCGCTCGAGGTGCTGCTCGACGTACGCGGCCACCGCGTGCCAGCGCTGCGTGTACGTCGCGCACCCGAGCCCGTAGAGCCCGGGCACGTTCGTGTCGACGCGCACGACGACGAGCGGGATGCCGTCCGGCGCCGTGACGATCGCGCGCACGCCGGTGATGCGCGTGCCGTCCCGCGCGGGCCACGGGTTCGCGAACGCGGGGTCGACGGGGTGGACGGTGCGGAGCGGGGCGTCGGTCACGGGCTCTCCGAGGGAGGTCGGGCGTCGGGCGGGGTGCGGGGCCGCGCGTCGGGGCGGGCGTCCGGTCGGTCGGGCGAGGCGTCGTCCGGCCGGTGGACCGAGTGCCGTGGCCGGAAGCCGAGCAGCTCGCGGGCGCGCCGCGTGTCGACGAGGCCGTCGCGCGGCCCGACCGGGCGCGTGAGGGGCACGTCCGGGGCGAACCGGGCGAGGAGCTCGGGCGTCGGGAGGTCGAGGAGCGTGTCGTCGGCCGCGAGCCCGACGACGTGGGCGCCCGTGAGGTCGGCCCTCAGCCCGGCCTCGACCGCCCGGGCGGCGTCGCGCAGGTCCAGGTACGCCCAGCCCTCGCGGGCGACGACGCGCGGGTCGCGGGCGACGGCCGCCGCCGTCTCGCGCAGCCCGGCGGCGTCGCGCACGTGCGGGAAGCGCAGCGCGACGACGTCGATCCCCCACCGGCGCCACGCGGCCCGGGCCGCGGCCTCGTCCGCCTGCTTCGAGAGCGAGTACGCGTCGGCGACGTCGGCCGGGACGTCCTCGTCGAGCGGGAAGTAGGCGGGTCTCACGTCGTGCGGGTTCATCGGGACCCCGAACGCGTTGATGCTGCTCGCGACGACCGCTCGCGGCACGCCCCGTTCGCCCGCGAGCGAGAGCACCGCCCACGTCGCCGTCGTGTTGGTCGCGTACACCTCGAGCGGCGTGCCCAGGTCCGGGTGCGGGATCGCGGCGAGGTGCACGACGGCGCCCGCGTCCTCGAGCCCGCGGCTCACGTCCTCGGGGGAGCGGGCGTCCCCGACGACCGTGCGGTCCGCGGGGCACGGGTGCTCGAATGCGGTCGACAGCGCCGTGACCTCGTATCCCCGGCCGAGCAGGTGGCGCACGGTCGCACGGCCGATGCCGCCGTCGGCACCGGTGACGAGGACGCGCGTCATGCCCACACCCTACGTCCCGGTCAGGTCTGCTCGTCGCATTCTTGCGGGCTGTCTGTCGAAGTCTTGCCCTCCGGGGCTGCGGCGCTCGCTCGGGCGCGCAGCATGCTCGCGACGTCCGCGAGCGTGCTGCCCACCGCGCGCGGCGCACGCTCGGGACGGAGGTAGCGCGCGTCCTCGTCGTCCGCCGTGGTGGGCGCCGGGGCGTCCGGGTGTGCCTCGGCCGAGGCCGCGGGATGTGCCGGTGACCCCTGCACCACGCGTCCCCCGCCGGAACGCCACGCGAGCGTCGCGTCGACGAGACGCCGGTACACGCCCGCGTCGAGCGGGTCGCGGAGCCACGCGTCCGCCGCCTCGGCGACGTGTCGCGCGAGACGTGCCTCCTGGTCCGTCACGTCCTCTCCTCTCGCGCCGTCCGTCGCGGGCGAGCCTAGCCCGGACGCCGTGCCGCTCTCCGTCGACGGCAAGGACGAGGGGTGCCGACGGCGGGGCCCCGCCGTGCGAACGGTCGCGCGACGCGCGACGGTGACGTGCGGAGGTGGTCACCGTGGCCGACACGTTCCCCCGGATCGCCCAGGTCGTGCTCGACACGACCGACGCCCGCGCGCTCGCGGAGTTCTACCGCGGCCTGTTCGGGCTCGAGTACCGCGCGGGCGACGAGCCGCCCGCCGCGGGCGAGCCCGACCCCGACGGCGCGGACTGGCTCGTGCTGCGCGCCGCACCGGGCGGGGTCCAGCTCGCGTTCCAGCAGGTGGGGACGCTCCCGCCCTCGACGTGGCCCGACGACGGCGTGCCCCAGCAGCTGCACCTCGACTGCACCGTGCCCGACGTCGCGGAGCTCGACCGGCAGCACGACCGCGCCCTCGCGCTCGGGGCGCGGTTGCTGCTCGACCGGTCCGACGACCCGGACGAGCCGCTGCGCGTCTACGCCGACCCGTCGGGTCACCCGTTCTGCCTCTTCGTGGGCTGACGCGCGCGGTCGCCGCCCGTCGCCGGGCGCGGGATCATGCGTGCATGACCGCGACCCCGCTGACCACCGCCGAGCTCACCGACGTCTATACCGACCTCCATCGCCACCCCGAGCTCGCGTTCGCCGAGCACCGGACCGCCGGGATCGTCGCCGAGAGGCTGCGCGGGTGGGGGTACGACGTGCACGAGGGGATCGGCGGGACGGGCGTCGCGGGCGTCCTCGCGAACGGCGACGGACCGCGCGTCCTGCTGCGCGCCGACATGGACGGGCTCCCCGTCACCGAGCTCACCGGCCTGCCCTACGCCTCCACGGACACCGCGGCCACGCCCGACGGCCACGAGTCCGGCACCATGCACGCGTGCGGCCACGACGTGCACGTGACGTGCCTGCTCGGCGCCGCGGCCGAGCTCGCCGCGCACCGCGACACGTGGTCGGGCACGCTCGTCGTCGTCTTCCAGCCCGCCGAGGAGGTCGGCGGGGGAGCGCGGGCGATGGTCGCGGACGGCCTGTTCGACCGGACCGGCGGACGTCCCGACGTCGTCCTGGGGCAGCACGTCATGCCCCTGCCCGTGGGCGTCGTCAACCTCACGGCCGGGCCGGCGATGGCCGCGACCGACTCGTTCCGCGTCACCCTGCACGGCAAGGGCGGTCACGGCTCGAGCCCCGAGTCGACGGTCGACCCCGTCGTCATGGCGGCCGCGACGGTCATGCGGCTCCAGGGCGTGGTGTCGCGAGGGGTCGGGGCGCGGGAGTCCGCGGTCGTGACCGTCGGGGCCCTGCGCGCCGGGACGCAGGCCAACATCATCCCGGGGTCGGCGGAGCTGCTCGTCAACGTCCGGTCCTTCACGCCGCAGGTGCGCCGTCGCGTGCTCGACGCGATCCACCGCATCGTCGACGCCGAGGCCGTGGCGTCCGGGGCACCCCGGGCCCCGGAGTACGAGGAGGTCTCGACGTTCGACCTCATGGTCAACGACCCCGCCGCCACCGAGCGCACCCGGGCCGTCCTCGCCCGCACGCTCGACGAGCAGCACGACCGCATCACGGCCGCGGGCGGGCGGGCAGCCGTCGTGTCGCTCCCGCCGCTGCCTGGCTCCGAGGACGTCGGCGACCTCGCGACCGCCGCCGGCGTGCCGCTCGTCTACTGGAACCTCGGCGGGTTCGACCCCGCGCTGTTCGCCGGGTTCGACCTGTCCACCGCGACGGGCATGGGCAACCTGCCCGACGGCGTCGCCCCGAACCACTCCCCGTACTTCGCGCCCGTCCCCGAGCCGACGCTCGACCTGGGCGTCGCGCTCCTCGTCGCCGCGGCGCGCGACTGGCTGCGCACCGCGTAGGGCTGCCCTACTGAAGGGCGACGAACACCTCGTCGGCGAAGAGCCCGGGCGTCACGCGCACGAGCCCAGGGTCGCCGGCCGGGACCGCGATGGCGATCTTGCCGGCGGTGGTGCCGCCCGTGTAGAGCTCGTCGAGACCGAGCTGAGGGTCCGGCGGGACCGCGAAGGTGTCGTACGAGGCCAGGACCTCTCCGGTGCTCGTGACGTAGTCGATGGTGACCATCATGGCGAAGCCCGACTCCGCGCCGGTGTAGGTGATCGTGGCGTCGATGACGGCGTAGGTGAACCCCTCGGGGGGCGGGTCGTTGAACGTGTTCGCCGCCATGACCTCGTCCGTGGCGTCGAGCTGCACGCTGTTGATGGTGACGTCGAAGTCGTCGCCGCTGATGACGCTGCCGAGCGGGACCGGGTTGTCGCGGCTGCCCGCTGCGGGGGCCGCCTCCTGCTCGGCGTCGGTCTCGGCGCCGTCCGCCGCCGCCTCGTCCTCGGCAGGAGCCGACTCCTCCGTGGCCTCCGGGGTGGTCACGGTGACGTCCGAACCGCCGAAGGCCTCGTCCACCGAGTCGCTCACCACGGTGAAGAAGACGACGAAGCCGACGATCGTCCCGACGACGGACAGGACGAGCGCCGTGACGACCGGCCACTTCTTACCCTGCACGAAGAACCCGATGATCGACAGGATGAAAGCGATCGGGAGCAGGACCCAGCCGATGATCAGCGCGCCGGGGATGCAGGCGAACACGAACCCGACGACCGCGGCGGCCAGCGCCACCCACCCCAGGGGGTGGACCGTGCGGGCGGTGGCCGTCGTCGCGCCCGGGTAGGCGGCTCCGTAGGCTGCTGCCGAGGCGCCCCCGCCGGGGGCGCCGTAGCCGGTACCGGGAGCGGCCGGCTGGCCCTGGGGGGCCGGGATCGTGTGCTGCGTCCACGACGATCCGTCCCAGTACCGCTGGACACCGGTCCCGCTGCCGTCGTCGTACCAACCGGGTGCCGGAGAACCATCGGGCGTGCTCATGGGCACATGCTAGGTGGGCGTGGTGAGCGCCCCGGCACCGGTCGAACGGAATTCACCCGGTCGTCCGGTCGACGGTCGTCGGGGTCAGGCGGACTTCTCGCGCGGGGTGCGTGCTCGCGCGGTCGTGGTGCGCGGCACGATCGTGGGATTGACGTTGTCCAGCACGACCTCGCGCGTGATCACGACCCGCTCC